>CAJTXP010000004.1:0-115872 GCA_910583615.1 uncultured Lachnospiraceae bacterium
GATTATATCTCAAATCCTTGAGAATGGGCTGTCAACTTTTTTTATACCACATCATTTCGTCATATCATGCTCCTGTTCCGGTCTGGTTTCTCTCTCTGTCAGGATATATGGTCCGTAAATGCGCTCCGAACGGAAAAGATTCAGAGCACATTTACGGAATCCGGTTCAGAAAGAAACGGGTTTACGGGTTATCGGTCTGTTTATTTCAGCTCCGGCCAGTAATCCTTGTTGGCCTCGATGAGATCGTCCAGGATCAGTTTCGCCACGCGTGCGCTGGGTACGATCTTGGAAAGGGTCAGCGCCTGCCACATCTTCTGATAGCTGCCCTTGATCCATGCTTCCACCACCAGTTTCTCCACGCTGACCTGCTGCTCCATCAGACCTTTCTGGAACTGCGGGATCGCACCTTGGCAGATGCGCTCATAGCCGTTGGAACCGACGATGCAGGGGATTTCCACCATGGCGGTCCGGTCAAAGTTCTCCACCGCGCCCTCATTGGGTACGATCAGAAGAAATCTCTCCTGGGTGTTTTCCGCGATGGCGCATGCAAGGTCTACGATGTAGGTGGCGTGCGCGTCCGCCTCGAAGGATCGGAAAACGGTCACGCTCCTCCAGCAGCATAAGTGCGATTCCCGGTGTAAAGGTGCTGCCTCCTCCGGCAACAGTAACTGCAAATGATTTTTTGGACATGATAAATTCCTCCTGTTGATTTATGATCTGTTTGACTTCATAGGGTTATTTTTTATAGGTAATAACGGTTGTCTCTCCAGCCTTGACATTTTCGCCCGGGAGAAGTTTGACGTCCGCGCACTCGTCACCGTTGGTCATCAGGATCGGAGTGTGGGTCGGATAGCCCTTTTCCTTCATGAGCTTCATATCGATCTCGCAGAGCAGCTGGCCTGCTTTGACCTGGTCGCCTTCCCTGACCTTCGGAGAGAAGCCTTCGCCGTTCAGCTCCACGGTATTGATACCGATGTGGACAAGAAGCTCCAGTCCGTCCGGAGTGCTGATGCCGTATGCGTGCAGCGTCTCTGCAATCATGGAGATGGTGCCGTCTGCAGGCGCATAGACTTTTCCGTCGGTTACGATCACTGCCACGCCGTCTCCCAGCGCTTTGGAAGCAAATACCTCATCCGGTACTTCGCTGACCGGCATGGCTTTGCCGTTCGCTGCCGCCTTGATCTCGTGCACCGGCAGGTTGGCCGTATCCGCCGCCTTCTCCGCCGTCGGCTTTGTCTCCTGCTGATCGGTCGCATCGTCCAGATTCAGTACGTATGCGGACGGATTTGCCAGAATGTTTTCAAATTTCTCACGGACGCTCGGTACGCTCATGCCGACGATGACCTGCATGGCCTTGCCGTTTTTGGAGATGCCGTGCGTGCCGATGCCTTTGAAATACGCATCCTCTTTTACCGGAGCAGCATCCTTGACATTGACGCGCAGACGGGTCGCGCAGTTGGTCACGTCCACGATGTTGTCAGCGCCGCCAGCATGGTCTTTTTGTCCATCTCCTGGCCGCCGGCCTGTTTTGCGCGGAACTCCGCTTTGGAATAGAATTTGGTCTCGTCGGTATCCTCGCGTCCCGGCGTCTTGAAATCAAATTTCACGATCAGGAAGCGGAAGACCACGAACCAGATACCGGTGTACACAAGACCGATGACCAGCAGCAGCAGGTACTGTTTCCAGTGAGAAGTCATAAGCGGGATGAAGTTTAAGGAACTCATCTCGATCAGGCCGCCGGAGAACACGCCGACGATGCCGAACAGGTTCATGGTCGTGGACAGGCATGCCGCCAGGATACAGTGTACCACGAACAGCGCCGGAGCCATGAACAGGAACGTGAACTCGATGGGCTCGGTAACGCCGCAGACGATACGGTCAGCACGATGGGGATCAGCAGCGCTTTCAGCTGTGTTTTCTTCTCCTTCTTCGCGGTGGAGTAGAACGCAAGCGCGATACCCGGGCATCCGAAGATCTTGGAGAAGCCGGTGGCCGTAAACGCCGCTTCCGGACACAGGGACTTCAGAGAAGCCGTGGAAGCTGCCAGCGTCGGAAGCTGCGTCGCCCAGTAGGCGTAGATGCCGCCCGGACACACAAGGTTGTCATAGTAGAACGGGCTGTACAGCAGGTGGTGCAGTCCGAAGGGGATCAGCAGACGTTCCAGCAGGATGAACACCCATACGCCCAGCACACCGCTCGACATGACGAAATTCTGGAAAAGCTGCATGCCATGCTGAATATTGGGCCAGATCACAACGGACAGCAGCGCTACCGGAAGCATGACGAAGAAGCCGATCATGAAGATAAAGGTCGATCCGTTGAAGGATCCCAGCCAGTCCGGAAGCTCCGTGTCAAAATATTTGTTATGTAAGTAGATGACAAGTCCGGATACCAGCAGTGCTCCGAACATACCCATATCCATGGTTTTGATGTTTGCGATCATGGTCAGTCCGCTGGAACCGCCGGTCTCCGCCGCAAAATCGACTCCGAATACGCTTCCCCACTGGGAGAGGATCGTACTGACGAAATAATGGAAAGTCAGATATAAGACCAGTGCTTCCATACAGCAGCGTGCAGCCTGCTTCTTCGCCAGGCCGATCGGGAGGCCGATGACGAACAGCAGGGGCAGCTGATTGAATACGCACCACGCGCCCTGAAGGACGACGTTCCATACCAGGTACCACATGCTCGTAGGAGCGGCCAGCGGTCCAAGGACTGCTTCGGTCGTACACAGGGTACCGATGCCGACCATGACACCCGCGAACGCAAACAGCAGGACCGGTGTGAACATGGTGCCGCCGAACTTCTGAATTTTTTGCATCATTGAAACAACACTTCCCTTCTTTATGATTAGCATTTAGACTAGTAAAAACATATCCTACGAAAACCATTCTCCCGGGATGAAGTACATGACTGGTATTTCGTGTTGAACTCATGATAGCAGTGGTGAAAAAGAAATGCAATATGTCTGAAACAGGCTGGTAACAGAACGGATATTTTGACATTTGGTACAAATATTGTGAGTCGTCACATCCGGGTCACAGAAAAAAGGGGCTGCTGCAAAACGTCTGCCTGTGCGCTCAGCCCATACAGTACTGCTGAGTATACAGTCTGGAACATGTTTTTGCAGCAACCCCGTCAGAATCCCGGGATGAATGAAGTTATGAAGAACGAAGACCGTTCTTTGATCCGGACAGGAACGGCTCGGAAAAGCTGTGATTGAAGTATTCGATCAGCGGTCCCATAAAGAATGCGGTAATCAGCGTGCCGATGCCGGGCAGCAGGCCGGATATCGTTCCGATCACAACGCAGACCAGATCGCAGCCGATCCGGACAAACCGGAACGGAAGTTTCCGGCGGTCGGCGATCACGATGGGAATGGCGTCGTATACGGACACTCCCAGGCTGGAGGTCATATACAACGAGGAAGCAAAGCACATGACTAGAACGGCAACGGTCAGAAACAAAATTCGCAGGACCGGCGGGGGCGCCGGAGAGAAGCGGTTAATTACCAGACAGGTAAAGTCCACAATATATCCGGTCAGGAACATATTCACCAGAGTGGCGGCTCCCATATACCTTCTGGCAATGAACAGATCCAGAAGCAGCAGGATGCCGCTCAGCGCTGTATAATAGGATCCGTAGGAAACATGCTGCTCAAAGAAACGGCCCCAGACTCCCTGTGCAAGGCACTGGAACGGGTCCACGCCGAACTGCGAGCATTTAAAAAAGCCCACTGCGATGGCGCAGAACGTTACGCCGGCCGTCGTCATGACAATGCGTTTTGCAAAATTTTCCGGAAATGTCATAGTTCGATCCTCCCGCGACAGATAATTCAGATAAACACAAATCCGATCACCAGGTACAAAATGACCGCCAGTGCTCCGCAGCAGAGCGCATAGGGAAGCTGAGTCTGCACATGGTCGATATGATCCGCTGCCGAACCGGTGGATGACAATACCGTTGTATCCGAAAGCGGAGAACAGTGATCACCGAATACGCCGCCGCCTGCCACTGCCGCAAAACATGCATAAATCAGCGGGCTTAAGGTGCCGCCGGTAAAGGTAAACGCCAGCGGAAGAGCGATGGGCATACAGATGGCAAAAGTACCCCAGGACGAGCCGGTGGCAAAGGCCATGATCGCCGAGATAAGGAAGATAATGGCCGGAAGCAGCGCCGGCGTCAGAAAATCTTCACTGAGCGATACGATATAATTGGCCGTACCCATGGATTTGCTCAGCGCATTGATGGAATAGGCCAGCGCCAGAAGCGTAACAGCCGGAACGGCTCCTTTGATGCCGTCTGTCAGCGTGTCCATAATTTCCCGGAACGGGATGCCCTGCACCAGCATGCTGATACTCATGAAAATGATAACGAACAGAAATGCTTCCATGGTTTTGGCGGAGCCAAGCGTTATGTAGGTGCCAAGAGCGATGGTGACGATCATCAGTACAGGCAGCAGGAAGTTCAGAAATACCCGCGGGCGGATTCCTTCATATGCCTTCATTTCGGTCAGTTCTTTTCCAATCAGGGGAACTGCTCCGTCACGCAGTACCTTTCCTTCCTCCATGGCACGTTTTTCCGCTTTTGCCATGGGGCCAAAATCTTTCAGAATCCCCGAACCGATCAGTCCGACCATGGCAACTGCCAGGAGCGCATAGAAATTAAAAGGAATCGCATGCAGGAACAAAGACGCTGCATCTTCGTCTGTTACAATGCAGCCGATGCCGACGGCAAGGCCGCTGAGGTACGCTGCCCATCCGGTGATCGGCACGAGCACGCTGACCGGTGCGGAAGTGGAGTCTGCAATATACGCCAGTTTCTCCCGGGAGATTTTCGCCTTGTCTGTGATGCTTCTCATGGTACTCCCTACGAACAGAGGGCTGAAAGAATCACTGAAATAGACAAAGATTCCAAGTATCCACGCCATAAGCTGAGCGCCCCGGCGGCTTAGGTTTTTATCATGGATCATCTGTGAAAAGCTCTGAATCGCGCCGGTCTTCTGAAAATATGCCACGATGATTGCGATAAACGTGTTGAGCAGCATAACCCAGGAAAAGCTGGTTGTTCCGAGGCTTTCTTTTAAAAGGGTCGGAAAGCCCAGCGCTCCCTGTCCTGCCAGCAGCGTACCGGTAATACAGGCAGCTACCAGGGATACGATCGTATTTCTTGTGACGAATGAGAGTACGATGGCAATAAGTGCAGGGATGACGGATATAAATCCCATGTTGATAATTTCTGCTTCCATGTCTGAAAGTCCTCCTTCTGTAAATTGTCTGCATGCAGAGGGCTCCGGTATGAGCGGATATCTCTGTCAGGCTGTAATATGGCAGAAGCTACAGCCTGATATAATTGTCAGAACGGGTCACAGTGGCGGGAGGAGCCGGATCCAGAGCTTTCTCTGTGATCTTCAGGATTTCCTCCGGCCGGATCCATGGCCGGTTCTGTAGTGCACTGGTTTCTTCATGGGTCAGATAGCCCTTGTATGTCGTCAGGCTTCTTCTCAGATAGCCGTCCAGGACACAGGCCTGTGCCACTCCGTATTTTGCAAGACTGCGGAAATGGGGCAGTACGGACGCCGCATAGGCAATGGAGGTGGAATGGGCGATGGCGCCGGGAATATTGCCCACGCAGTAATGGACGATGCCTTCCTCAACATAACGCGGATTCTCATGTGTCGTCTCATGGAAGGATTCAATGGCGCCCTGATCGTCATTGCTGATATCTACGATCACAGAGCCCTTTTCCATCAGCTTCAGCATGGGTCTGTCGATCAGGTAATCTTTACAGCCCTTGGGCCATTTCACGCAGTTCAGTACGAGGTCGGTCTCCGGCAGCAGTTTTTTGATATTTTCCTTTGTGGAAATCATGGTGTTGACCTGCTCGTGATACTGTCGGCTGATGGAGCGCAGGGTGCCGATGTTAATGTCCATGACCGTACACCATGCGCCGAGGGCATGAAGAACGGACAGGGCGGCCTGGCCTACAATACCTCCGCCCAGGATCAGTACCTTCATGCCGGGCGCGCCGCCCAGTCCGCTGACGAACTTGCCTTTGCCGCCGTTGATCGTCAGCATGGATTCCAGACCGAAGAGCGCTCCCTGCTTTCCTGCCGCTTCGCAGTTGGGCGAGCCGTAGCGGTGGGAGTCCTCCGCTGTAAATGCAATCACTTTTTTGTCCAGAAGAGCCTGTACCTCCTGCGGGTGCGCCGCCGGATGGATACAGGTGAATACGATCTGGTTTTCTCTCAGCAGACCGTATTCCGACGGTTCGAATTCTTTCACTTTCGCCACCAGATCACAGCCTGCATAGATCTCTTCCGCTGTATCTGACAGAACCGCGCCGGCAGCTGCATATGCTTCGTCCTCAAAACCGGCCTTTGCGCCGGCGCCTTTCTGCACTTTGACGATATTGCCGTCTGCCGTCAGTGTCGCCACCTCGGCCGGCGTGGCGATCACGCGGTTTTCGCCATTCTTGATGTCCTTTAAAATTCCGATGTTCATAAAATAAATTCCTCCTGACCGGTTTTATTGATGTACCGGAAGACGCTGGTACTGCAGGATTCCCTGCATTTTTGCACCACATCAGGAACTGTATCAAAACAGGCTGTTTTGATACAGTTCTCTGGCGTCATACAGTAAAAATTATATCGAAAAACCATATATAAGGCAAGATGGTTTCTTAAGAATTTCTGAAACTTTCCTCATAAAATCGAACAAATTTTCGATTTTATAATTGACAAACAAATGTTCGGGTTGTATAATCGGGATACAAGAAGGAACAAATGTTCGGATACAGGAGGAGTGTGTGATATGTATGCAGAAGGAACGATGACAAGAGAAGAATTCAGAAAAGCAAGGAGGGAACAGGTCCAAAAAGAACAGAATACCATGAGAAAGCGTATCCTGATCTTCTGTGTGACACTGGTTCTGATGTTCTGTATGGGGGTTGTCTTTGGATCGCTTCTTGCCAGAGCCGAAGAGACAGAAATGGAACAGATGCATAAATATTACGCAAATATCCAGATTCAAAAGGGCGATACTTTATGGGAGATTGCAGATGAATATATGGATGACGGGCATTATGAGAGCAGGCAGGAATATATTCTGGAGGTTATGCGTATGAATCATATGACAGACAGTCATCTGACCGCAGGGGAAAAACTCATTGTCCCTTATTTTGCGGAGTAAGCAGGGGGATTTTGAGAATGCGGGCTTCTTTTTTAAGAAATCATAAAGATTCATTTAAGATTACCTGCGGTTTCTTGTAGGTTTTCAGAAAATGTGATAGATTGTATACATGGCATATAAAGGAGGTCCGTCATGAAAAACAAACTGTATTATATTTTGGCATTCCTGTATATTCTGATGTTTGGATTTATTCTGTACATAAACGGCGTGTTTACAGGAACCACCGTCTCCATGAGCAATCTGCTGATCAATGTGGGATTTCTTCTGGTGATCGGCATTCTGTTCGGTGTTTCGTTTATAAGCTTCGCAAGACTGAATCATGTTACAGATTCGCTGGTACTTGCAGAAGAAGAGATTCGGGACCGATACAGTGCAACCCAGAAGAATCTGTGGCAGGAGTACCGCCAGAAGCGGGACCTGTTTCCAAGCCCTGCGCTGAACATGCAGTTCGGAAAATACCAGAAGCGGATTCAGGCTCATACTACTTCGAAAGGATTTGTCACGGAAGAGTGTCCGATTGAAGAATACATAAATGAAGAACTGCTGGATCAGGCCGGCATGACCTATTTTAATTCGGCTGTTTCCGGAACGCTTACCGGGCTTGGCATTCTTGGAACTTTCCTTGGACTCAGTATGGGAATGAGTTCTTTTTCGGGAAATGATATTTTTACCATATCAGATAACATTGCTCCGCTGCTTGACGGAATGAAAGTCGCTTTCCATACTTCTGTTTATGGTATCTTCTTTTCTCTGGTCTTTACGTTTGTGTACCGGAGCCTGATGTCTGACGCATACGAAAAGCTTCAGGATTTTTTATCGACTTTTCATGAATGCGTGGCTCCGCCGGTCAGTAATAAAGATGAAAATACAAGCGCCATGCTGATCTATCAGTCGAATATGGCGAATTCTCTTAAGACGATGATGGAACTTATGCGCGGAAATGCCCGGGAACAGACCAAAGGCATGGAACAGATCATAGAACAGTTCATGGACCGTCTGTCCGGCGCGATGAGTGCCGATTTTGAAAAGATCGGAAAAGCTTTGAACCAGGCCGGCGAGGCACAGGGAACTTATGCAAGAAACTTCCAGCGGCTGGAGGAGAGCACCCGCCTTTTGCTGGAAGCAAGCCATACGATGAATGATACCATGAACCTTGCTCTGGAACGCCAAAGGGAGATAGAGGAGAAGCTTTCGGATACCTGTGACAGCCTGAGCAGTGAATTATACACGTATCATCAGATGAGGGATATGTATGAAAAATAAGAAAAAAACAAAGGCTGTATTTACAGAACCCGGCTACTGGCAGTCTTATTCGGACATGATGGCTGCACTGCTTTTGATCTTTATCCTGATCATAGCAATTACCCTTGCCATATATAAACAGAAAAGGACTGATCTGGAGGAGGCACAGCTTCAGCTGAATGCAACCAGGACGGAGCTGGAAGCGTCGGAAGCAGATCTGGAAGCATCGAAGGCGGAGCTGGAGGCGTCGGAAGAAGAACTTCGGAATTCCTTAAAAGAACTGGAAGAGGCCTATGCAAAAGCGACTATGACACAGGAGGAACTGGACGCAGCCTATCTGGAAATTGACGAAGCGCGTGCAGAATTGAGCGCAACGAAAAACGAACTGCGGGATATCGTCGGTATCCGGACGGATATTATCGGTGAGCTGCAGACGCGTTTCAGCAATTCTTCCATGAAAGTAGACGCGCAGACGGGTTCCATTACATTTTCCTCAGATGTATTATTCCGTTACAACAGTGCGACGCTGACAGCAGAGAGCAAAGATACTTTGAAAGAGATCATTCCCATGTATCTTGGAGTTCTTCTGCAAAGCAGTTTCCGGCCGTATATTGCCGAGATCATTATAGAAGGCCATACGGATACAGACGGCGGTTATGAAAGCAATATGACTTTATCTTATAACCGGGCGAATTCTGTAGCGAGATTCTGCCTGGATGATGCAAACGGCCTGACAGAAAGCCAGATCGAACAGCTGCAGAAAGTATTGACTGTGAACGGACGTTCTTTCAGCCGCCCCATCTACAAAGCGGATTCTGCAGAGGTTGATATGGCGGCGTCCAGACGTGTAGAGATCAAATTCCGGTTAAAAGAAGATGAGATGATCAATAAGATTACGGAAGTGCTGAATCAGGAATAAAAAACGATCATTTTCCTGCGGCAGCCGCCGAATGGACATGTCTGCATGTCTGTCTGGCCCGCTGCCGCAGGATTCATCCGGTTGGAATTACCATCAGCCGCGAAAACGATTCAGGCATGCAAAGAGTTCCTGCTTCCGGGGGACTGCCAGTCCGCAGGGAATATAGGAGCTGCAGAATGGATCCCATCCTTTTTTCTCCAGCGTATCACAGAGAATCTGCGCTGTCTGTCTGACGGTACGTTTTCCGTCTATCACCTGTTCCAGAGCATAACGCAGCATATATGCCAGAGCGGCAGTCTGTTCTGAATCTACAAGCTGTTCCACATAACGTAAATCAATGGTTTCCCTGTCCAAAGAAAAGGAATCTCTGCCCAAAGTCTTTACTTTCATGTGTTCATGACGGTTTCCGCCGCCGGAACGATTCCCTCTGTAATCCCTTCCGCTGCGGTTTTTGCCGCGGTTATATGCAGGTAAAGTTCGCTGAAAATCGGGCGTCTGGAAACCGGGAGCCTGAATCCGGGGCGCTTTGTGTTCCTTGCAGAGTGTTTTTACATGTTCTGTAATGTCAACGGGACAGTAGCAGTCCATCTGCAGAATTTTGTCTGCAATATAGAAGAATGCACCGGAGCTTCCGGCTACCAGGATTGTGGAGATTCCTTCCTTTTCATACAGATCCCGGGCACGTTCCAGAAATGGAGTGATCGGTTCTTTCTCTCTGCTGATTACCTGCTGCATAAAATCATCCCGCAGCATGAAGTTGGTGGCGGAAGTATCTTCATCGATAAGAAACAGGCGGGTTCCTGCCTCCATATGTTCCATGACTCCAGCCGCCTGAGAGGTGCTTCCGCTGGCGTCCGGCGTGGAGAAAGAGGAGGTATCCTTCTTGTTTGGCAGATCGTTGATGAAAAGGGATATATTCACTCCCCGGATAGAACGTCCGTCTTCGGCGCGCAGTTTTACCGCCGTATCATCCGTAATGACATATTCCCGTCCGTCCCCGGCAATATGGTTGTAAACGCCTGTCTGCAGCGCCTCTAAAAGCGTGGATTTTCCATGATAACCGCCGCCTACAATCAATGTAATTCCGCGGGGAATGGCCATTCCGCTGATGGTTCCTTTATGAGGTAACGTAAAGGTGCGTTCCATGGAAGCGGGAGAGCAAAAGGGAACGCTGTCTTTCATGGGCAGGTCGGAGACCCCGCTTTTTCTGGGAAGAATGGAACCGTTGGCAACGAAAGCCGTCAGATTTTCTTCCTTTAAAATCTTTCTGAGTGCTTCCTGATCTTCTGATAAGAATACGGCTGCTTCCACCTTTTTCTTATCCAATTTTGCGTAGAAAAAACTGTTTTCCACACATGCGGGAAGAAAGTCAAAGAGGATTTTCTCCAGTTCCCCTGCGTTAATCGTCCGTCCAAAAGCAGGAAACCCTGCGTGAAAACGGGCTGTGATCTTTGTATCTGTGATCTGACAGGCGCTTCGATCCAGCACTTCCTGCCCGCAGTGGGAAATCGACAGCAACCCGCTTTTCCCGGAACCTTTCGCTTTAAAATTATATTCTTCGAACTGAGAAGCGAACTGCCGGGTCAGAAAATCCTGCAGAGCAATACGAGAGCAGTCCTTTTCATAACAGAAAGCCGGAAATGCGGCTCCTTTGTGAGAAATCTCCACATGAAGACTGGATGGAGATGCAAAAGGGTCCCCCTGCACGTGATCGATGGACAGGGAAAATTTTGGAAACTGATAGATACCTGCCAGAGATTTATAGGCAGGATAGCTTTTATGATCAATGGAGCGCAGTAAAGTGCGCAGTTCACTGGATGTTTTCATCGTCTTGAATACTCCTTTTTACTGAATATTTGTTTTCACGGGCAGCGAATCCGGCGGGCATGACGGCATGTCTGTTCGGCGGCCGCTTATTCATTAGTATAGCAATTTCTCTTTTGACTCGTCAATGAGAAAATCAGCGTCGGTTTCGATATTCCGATATAGTGCTTCCAGTTACTTTTTTGAACACTTTAATAAAATAATTCGGATTGGAGTAGCCAACCAGTTCACTGATCTGAGCAGCGCTTTTTTGAGTCGTTGTTACCAGAAGAAGCGCGTTTTGAATGCGGATCTCTGTCAGATACCGGGTAAATGATACGTCGGTTTTCATTTTAAACAGCGAGCTGACATAGGAGGCGTTCATGTGAAGGTAGTCTGCAACGGAAGATAATGTGATATTTTCCTGATAGTGTTCATTGATATACTGTTTTGCCAGAAGAATAATCTCATTGTAATTTTCTTTTGACTGCATGAATTCACTGACTTTGCCTAAAATGGAAAAGAGATAAAACTTCAGTTCACACAGGGTAAAATGATATCTGGTATGAAAAATGTCCCATTCATTTTCAAACTGCGACAGCGGAATATGGAGTGTTTCATTCAGAAACTGATCCAGAGTGATAAGAATAAACCGTACATAGTCAATTACTTTTTCCGGAAGATAAGTCCGGGTCTTCTGCAGGTCTTGAAACTGATTTTCACAAAGCTGCTGCAAAAGAGAAAGATTTCCAATCTGGAGGGCATCGCGGATGGGCAGGCAGCTGATCGGCGAGGCAATATAAGCCTTACATGCAGGACGGTTCAGTTCATATGAAATGATCGTCTGATCCGTATAGAACAGGGCGGTATGGCAGAGCTTTGCCTGTCCCAGGGCAGCCTTCAGCCTTGTTGTATGATGGAACAGACCGGACAGTCCTGCACGGAGAGAGATGTTAAAAAAAGTCATCATTCTTGTATTAATCTCGCCGACCGCATCAGAAAAGACCGGATAAAAATCGGATGTATGTTCTGCCTCGGGACACAGCACCATTAAAAGAGACTTGTCTGTATACAGGAATATATAGTTTTTGCAGTATTTATTCAGTGTTTCCTTCAGAAGACTTTCCAGAACAGAGTAGGCGGGATTGATTCCGGTGTATCTTTTATGTGTCTCACTGTAGATCAGATCTGCAATACAGATACAGATGGAACGGCTCTGCATCTGCTCCCATATCTTCAGATATGTTTCATCCATCCGGGCAATGTCTTCCTGAAAATCTGTCTTTACCAGTACACTGAAGAATTCATAGGCAGATACGGCCGGCTCTTCCGGCTCTTCTTCCGGCTGTCCTATTTTATCAGAAATTTTCTGAAGGAGGTCGAGAAGATTTTCTTTTTCCAGATCCTGTTTCAGAAGATAATCCGTGGCTCCATGCTGAAAGCACCGGCGTACCAGTTCATAGTCATCATAGTTGCTCAGAATGATAATATAGGGGGTAAGCTGATGTTCCCGAAGCTTCTGAACAAGCTGATCGCCGCTCATCACAGGCATTTTGATATCTGTAATGACAATGTCAACCGGGTGTTCCAGCATATACTGAAGAGCCTCCTGGCCGTTTTTGAACAGTCCGCACAGCTCAAAGCAATAATCGGACCAGGGGAGAATGGTAGAAAGGCCCAGACGGACAATATTTTCATCTTCTACAATGATTATTTTAATCATATGTCAGTTCGCCTCCTTGCGTCATCAATGGAATGCAGATCAGGACTCTTGTTCCGTCTCCTTCCCGGGAAGAAATATGAAGCCCATAGCTGGTTCCGAATTTCAGTTTGATTCTCTGATCCACGTTGTGAATGCCGATATTATTAAAATGCGTACCGGAACCGGAGTCCTTCAGACACTGTTCCTGCTGCTCCTGGCTCATGCCCACGCCGTTGTCTTCTATGGTGATTTTCATGAGGCCGGAGGGGAGGTCTCTACGAAACAGGATCTGTATTCTGCAGGGGCGGTCCAGATCCGGAAAGCCATGAATGATAGAATTTTCTACGATCGGCTGCAGGGTGCATTTGGGAATCATATATTGTTCCACACATTCTTCATGATCGAAGATCAGAGAAAAATTATCATAACGCAGCTTCATAATACTTGTATAACAGGTCAGAATCTCTTTCTCATCTGCAATTGTGATTAACTGATCCGGGTTGGAATAAGCGCTTCGAAGCAGAGTGGTCAGATTGGACAGCTGTGTTTTGATCTGGGTCTGGCCATTAAAGACAGCCAGCCAGCTGATGGAATTCAGCGTGTTGTATATAAAATGAGGGTTGATCTGGGCCCGGAGCATCTGAAGTTCTGTTTCAATTAACTCCGTTTGTTTTTGACGGTTTTCTTCCATCAGAATATCAATTCTGTTCAGCATTTTATTAAACTGAGTGGCCAGATTGTTGATATCCGGAGAAGGGTATTGTGAAACGCGTAAAGCCAGATTACCGGAGGAGATCTCCGACATAACCTGCTGAATCTCCGATAATGGTTTTGTAAAACTCCTGGCAATAGGCCATGCAGCGCAGAAGATCGCAATCACAATCAGTCCGAAGATGATAAGCGAGCGCCGAAAGGACGTATGAACAGCCAGGGTTATTTCCGACAGATCAGATACACTGACCATGGTCCACCCTGAATAATCAGAATCATATTTTGTGATCAGATACTGCTGACCGTCGATCGGGAGAATGAAAGAGTCCGTATGATGATTCTGCACTGCGTTCAGCAATACAGATTCCGTGTCAGAATCAAGCTCCAGATGATTTTCTCTGTACATAATCTGTGTTTGATCTGTGATGACATAATAGGAAGTAGAATCTTTCAGATTGCTTTTGGAAAGACTCTGCTCAAAAAAATCCAGGGAAATAAATATCAGAAGATACCCTGTTTCCTCTAAAAAATCGTTACGTATCAGCCTCCCAATGGCAAAAGAGTCACGGGTTTTGGTTTTCAGATAGCGGTAGCTGTCTGTGGGAAAGATCACAAAGGAACTGTCGGAATTTTTAATGGTCTGATAGAAAAAATTGTCGTAACTGTCAATCTCTCCGGCCAGATCATAGGAGGAAAAGATTTTCCCGTCTTTGGAACATATGACTATGGAGGTGATATCAAAAGTATCCAGGTTATAGATGGTCTCCGTGAAAACTTCCTTTACCTGACGAAGTTCCCTGTTTTTCTGCCCGGAAACCGTATTCTGTCCGCTGGAATCCAGAAGAGCGCGAATCTTGCTGTTGGCAAAGATCTGTCTGGACATTTTGGCATATTTTTCCAGATTTGCATCCAGCAGGGCGCTTCCGGTTTTCAATAGATTCCGTTCGTTCTCATAGATATGTCCAATAATCTGTGCAGAATAGGTCCTGATCGTAATCCGCAGAAGAATACTCATGGAGAAAATACACAGAATAGAAAAGATGAGGGCAAGACGCACTTTCAAAGTACTTTTCTTTAACAATAAAAATTCCAATATGGAAGACAGTTTTGTACGCATGACGATCATCTCCTTGTTCTGATTTTTTAATAAATATAACATACCTCTGAAAAAAACGCACCAAAAACATGAAAAATGTCTAAAACTGCCAAATAAATGGAAGCTATCCAAAAAAAATACACATTTATGTATTTTTGAATTTTCTGTAAAATCAGAAAAACAAATAATAATGCACAAATTTCAAAGGGAAGTGACTGGAAATAATCAGATAATGTTTTAGAATGTAATTGTAGTAAAAAACAAAGAATCAATCATGTACGGAGGTAAAAAAGTGAAAAGAAGAATGTTGGTTACGATTGTTTCAGCTGCTATGGCCGGCAGTTTACTGGCTGGATGCGGTTCCGGACAGACTGCCGGGGAAAATGCTGCTGCGGCCGATGAATCAGCTGATACCGGCGGGGAAGAAGTATCAGGGGAGTACAGTTCCTCAGAGGAAGTTACTTTAAATGTATACAACTGGCATACAGAGAGAGCGGAAGTATATGAAAGCATCTTTTCCAGATTCCATGAAAAGTATCCGAATATCACGGTAAACTATATCGCATATGATGATGATCAGTATTACAGTATGCTGTCGACGTCGATCCAGTCTGGGGAAGCGCCGGATCTGTTTGCCACAAGCGGAACCAAGAAAATTGTTTTCCAGAATTATGTGGATATGGGAGCCTGCATGCCGCTGGATGATCTTGTGGATTTCTCTTCCTATACAGAGGATCAACTGTCCTGGGGCCAGATTGATGGTGTTACTTATATGAGTCCGGCGGCTCTTGGCGACGATTATGGTGTTTATTATAACAAAGATATCTTCGCTCAGTATGGTTTAAGCGAGCCTCAGAGCTGGGATGAACTGATGGAGATCTGTGAAACATTAAAAGCCAACGGCGTGGTTCCCTTTTCTCTGCCGGGGCTGGATGCCAATACAAATCAGTGGTTTTATGTGACGATGATGATTGCGCTTGCTCCTGAGTGGAATAATAACTTCCTGAACGAAGGCAGGAACGATTTTGAGGATGAGATTTTTCTGGAAAGTCTGAAAACTTATGAAGATTTCAGGGATAAAGGTTATTTTGGAGAGGACTATGATGATATGGATGCCAATGGCGCCTATATGTATTTTTCTTCCGGCAATGCGGCCATGATGTGCGATGGTTCCTGGATGGCGGGCACTTTCTCTGCCATGGATGATGTCAACATTGATATGTTTCACTGGCCGTCCAAAGACGGCAGGATCGTTCAGTATGACGCCCCGTCAACGGAAACCGGATTCAGTATCTATGCAGAAACCAGACATAAAGAAGAAAGCCTGCTTCTGCTGAATTATCTGATGACCTATGAAGCGACGCAGGAAGTTGCGAATCTTGGCAACAATGTTCCGATTCTTGGCATCCCGGGTTTGGAGGAACTGTCTTCTCCGGACCCTCTGATGAATAAATTTGCACAGGCAGACGTCCGCGTGAAAGGCTTTATTGATAAAGACGCTCTGTATGCAAAAGAAGGATATGATGCGTTCAGTCTGTTGAATGACAGTCTGCAGAATATTTTGTTTGAAATTCAAACCCCGGAAGAAGTTCAGGCAGCCATGATTGACATGCTGGATCCAGCAAAATATGAAAAATAATATCTGCTGCATGTTATGATCTACAGGGGCTGTTGTGGAAGAAGTTTTGCGACGGCCCCCGTTCTGGAAAGAGAGGAGTGATGAAGTTTGAAAAAGAAAAAAACCTGTATCTGGTTCATTCTTCCAGGTTTTATCATTTATACATTGTTTTCTATTTATCCCATTTTGAGCGCAGTTCCAAACAGTTTTGTAAAGTGGGGCGGCATTGGAAAGAAACAATGGGTTGGACTTGGCAATTATATCAGTCTGTTTACGCACCCGCAGCTGGCGCCTCAGTTTTTTAATGCAGCTCAAAATACCCTGTATTATCTGGTTCTGAACCTTGTGGTCGTTAACACGCTTTCCATCCTTCTGGCGTATCTGCTGTTTAAAGGAATTCCGGGACACAAACCATATAAGGTAATTATTTTTTCTCCGCATTTTCTGTATCCGACTGCGATTGGATTTTTGTATACACTGTTTTTTGACCCTACCATTGGTCTTTATTCCAGATTTATGACTCTGATCGGTCTGGAAAGCTTCCGCACGTTTCCATGGCTGTCCGATCCGGATATGGGAATTCCGCTTTTGCTGATTGTATGTACCTGGAAAGGAATCGGCTACACGATGCTTTTATATCTGGCAGGTTTTACGATGGTTTCGAAAGACTATGAAGACGCTGCCAGAATTGACGGCGCCAACTCGCTGCAGCTTTTTTTCAAAATCTATCTTCCCATGATTCGGCCTACTTTGTCGAATGTGCTGGTGCTTACTTATATCTGGTGTATTACGCTTTTCGATCTTCCCTATGTGATCGCAGGACGGGAAGGCGGCATCAACCGGTGTATGGACGTGCTGGAAACCTTTTTCTACCGGGTAACGTTCAGCGCCACCAGCGGATTTGCAGGTAACTATGTGGGGATAGGCTCTGCGATCTCTGTATGTGTTTTTTTTGTTGTTCTGATTGGAGCCAGCGCTTTTTTACTGGCGACCGGCAGCAGAAAATATGACTGATGGGAGGATTTGGATACGATGAGAGAAAAAATATTCAAAACGTCAGTGTCAGCAGTCATTGGTATTTTCTGTGCAGTCACGTTGCTTCTTTTTGCTGCAATCTTTCTGGGATCTGTGAAAACCAATGAAGAACTGCTTACCAGTGTATGGTCCCTTCCCAAAGGACTCTGCCTGGACAACTTTAAGAAAATACTGATCGAAGATCACTTTGGAACTTATATCCTCAACAGCCTGATCGTGCTGATCTGTTCTCTTACGCTGACACTGTTGTTTGCGACCACCGTTTCATACGGAATTGAAAAATTTCAGTTCCGCGGAAGGAATTTTCTTAAAGTCTATTTTATTATTGGAATTATGTTTCCGATTCAGCTGGGAATCGTAAATCTGTATCAGCTGGTGAAAACACTGCATTTGACCAACTCTCTCTGGGGGGTGATTCTCGTCTATGCTTCCAGCCTCTCCATGGCGGTTCTGGTTCTGACCGGGTATCTGAAATCGATTCCGGACAGTATCATGGAAGCGGCAAGAATTGACGGAGCGGGCGAATTTACAATTTTTTCAAGGATTGTCCTGCCATTGCTCAAACCGGCGCTGGGTGCATTGATTCCCATGCTGTCGGTAAACTACTGGAATGATTTCTTTGTGCCGCTTGTCTTTTTAACGGAAGATGCGAAGAAGACGCTTCCCATTGCAATTATGAGATACAGCCTGGGAGAGCATACCGACTATTCCAAAATGAGCATTCTTTTTTCGGTTATCACGATCTCCATATTACCGATCATGGTGATTTACCTGATATTTTCCAAACATATTATCGGCGGCATCGTAGCCGGTGCCGAGAAAGGATAAAACCATGTACATACTGTATGATATGACCTGCGATTATATAAAAAATCCAAGAGGAATTGATCATCAGCGTCCTCTGTTTTCCTGGAAGATCCAGGGAGAGGAACAGGGAATCCGCCAGGAGGCTTATCGGATTCAGGTAGCTTCCTCGAAAGAAGCGCTGAAAACAGGAAATTGCGACTGCTGGGACAGCGGGAGAGTACAGTCCGGCTGTTCTGCCGGCGTTGCCTATGAAGGCAACGCTTTTCAAAGCCGGACGATGTATTACTGGCGGATTCAGATCTGGATCAATAAGGCAGCAGAGATGATTACAGGAGAGATCCAGGATTTTGAGACTTCCCTGCTGTATCCGGAAGACTTCTTTGCTGACTGGGTAGGGTTTGGTCCGGCGCTGGAAGGGAACTGCCTGTATATCCGGAAAGATTTCAGAATCTGTAAAAAATTAAAAAGAGCCATTGCATATACTTCCGGGCTTGGCATATATGAACTGTACGTCAATGGAAGAAACGCGTCGGATGCGGTGCTCCGGCCGACGTGTTCCACAGTGACAAAAAGCATTTATTATAACAGAAATGATCTGACTGCGCTGATACGGGAAGGAGACAACACAATTGCAGCAGCGCTTGGAAACGGCTGGTCCGATTCTCTGAAATTCTGGGCGCAGATTTATCTTACTTATGAAGACGGAGAGGAAGAGATTCTGTCCACAGGATGGGCGAAAGGATGGACCGGACGGCCAGGACCTGTCCGCCAGTCGCTCTACGGCGGAGAAGTGCTGAATTCGGAAGAAGAGACAGAAGGCTGGATGCTTCCGGAGTATGATATTGAGACATATTATGAAAGACCGGAAGGATTTATTCAGCTGGGAGTAAAAGAAGCTCCAGGTGGAATTCTGCGATCGGAGCTGGCAGAGCCTGTCCGCGTCACACAGGTTCGCACACCTGTCTGTCTTGGAAGTTATCGGGAAGGTTCTGCACTGTATGATACCGGACAGAACCTGAGCGGCTGGGTTCATCTGAATTACGAAGGCAGTACCGGGAGCCGGATTACTGTCCGGTACGCAGAAAGCCTGAACAAGGACCGGACTGCATTGGATCAGAGAAATCTTAGATTTGCCAAATCAAGAAATATCATCCGCTGTTCCGGAAAAAGCGGCAGTTATCGCCCACGCTTTACCTGTCATGGGTTCCGGTATTTTGAAATCCGTACAGAAGGGGATGCCAGAGTCGATCATGTGTCTGTCGAAGTGGTCCATAATGACATTCAGCAGATCGGACATTTTACCTGTTCGGATGAGCTGTTAAACCGTTTTCAGGAATGTGTACTCTGGACAGAAAAGTCGAATCAGCATGGAATTCCCACAGACTGCCCTCAGAGAGACGAGCGAATGGGATGGCTGAATGATGCTACCAGCAGAAGCCTGGAATCCTTTTTCAACTTTGACATGGTTCGTTTTTATAAAAAATGGATGCAGGATATTGCAGATACTGTAGATGAGAAGACCGGGGCCTATGCGGATACAGCGCCCTATTTCTGGGGATTCAGGCCGGCAGACACCGCTTCCAATGCCTATATTCTGCTGGGGCTTCTGCTGTACCGGCTCTATGGAGATAAGGAAAATCTGTCTGTGCATTACAGGCATATGAAAGGATGGGTAGCGTATCAGCTTTCCACAGAGAAAGACCATCGGATTGTTCCGAGCTATTATGGGGACTGGGCGTCTCCCCGGGCGGAGTGCGGAAGCGATACCGATTCCGGCGCGCAGTCTTCCGTAACTTCCGGCGCTTTTATATCCATGGCGAATCTGTGCCGAAGCCTTTCCTGGATGACGGAAATCGCAGATATTCTGCAGCTTCCGGAAGACAGACAATACTATCAGGAAAAGTTTGAGATCTTTAAAGGATATACGAATGAACAGTTTTATCATCCGGAGACCGGGAACTATGATCATGGAAGCCAGACTTCCAATGCGTCCGCACTGTTGTTCGGGCTGGTGCCTGCGCAGGACGAGGCAAAGGTTCTGGACAATCTGGTCAAAGACATTCAGAGACATGATTATCATGTGACCACAGGCAATTTGGGTACCAGGATTCTTCTGGATACGCTGATCCGGTTTGGCCGTCCGGATCTTACTTACCGGCTTTTGACGCAGAAAACATATCCTGGTTTCCTTCCCATGATTTTGAATGGAGCAACGACTTTGCAGGAACGGTGGGAGATGGACTCTGAGAGCACGATGAATTCTCTGAACCATCCGATGCATGCTTCCAACGGCGAGTTTCTTTACGAACTCCTGGCAGGAATCAACTGGCCGGAAGATGCGGTTGGAATGGATCGGATAAAGATCTGTCCGTATGTGCCGGAAGATCTGGAAGAGGTGAAGGCATCTTACCATTCCATCCGGGGAATGGTCATATCGGAATGGAAAAAAGAAGGAGAGAAACTGCATTATCACATTGTGATTCCTCCCAATATGACGGCAGAGCTTTCTCTTGCTGACAGAGAAGGGAATGTTTTTAATAAAGAAGTGGGAAGCGGAACTTATACGTATATCTTGTAGAAGCAGCAGCGTGACCCCAAAAAAGGGGGCGAACGCACAAAATAATATCAGGAGGAACCATATGAAATATGGATATTTTGATGACAAAAATCTGGAGTATGTGATTACAACTCCCAAAACACCAACGCCATGGATCAATTATCTGGGAAATCAGTCTTTTTATTCACTGATTTCCAATACAGGCGGAGGCTATTCTTATTTCTGTGATGCCAAATTTATGCGCATTACCAGATACCGCTATAACAGTCTGCCGCTGGATATGGATGGAAAATATCTCTTTATCAAGGACCAGGATACGGTCTGGAATCCCACATTTAAGCCGTCTCAGACAGAACTGGACCGTTATGAGTGCCGGATTGGGACAGGTTATAATCTCTTCCGGTCTGTGAAAAACAGGGTGGAGGCCCGCGTGAGAGATTTTGTACCCTGGGACGCGCCATGCGAGCTGCAGGAAATCACAATTACCAACCAGAGTGACAGGGAAAAAGATCTGGAGCTTTTTTCCTATGCAGAATGGTGTCTGTGGAATGCCATGGATGATATGAGTAATTATCAGCGTAATTTGAATATTGCAGAAGTACTGGCAGAGGATTCCATGATCTGTCATCTTACAGAATACAGGGAGAGAAGAAGACACTACAGTTTCTACGCTGTGAATGCGGCTGTTGACGGCTATGATGTAAATCGGGACAGCTTTGTGGGACCTTACCGCTCCATTGCCGTACCGGCTGCTGTGGAGAGGGGCGCGTGCAGCAATTCAAATTCGGCGGATGGTTATCCCATTGCCGCACATCAGATTCACCTGCATTTAATGCCGGGAGAGAAAAAGACATTTCTGTTCATGCTTGGTTATATAGAAAATGAACCGGATAAAAAATGGGAGAGGGGAGGAAAAGCCAATATCAGTCTGGCCAGACAGTTGATCCATGAGTATTTTGCTCCGGGACGGGTACAGGAAGAGTTTGAAAAGCTTCAGAAAAACTGGAGAGAATTATTGTCGCATTATCAGGTGATAAGCGGAAATCCTCATATAAACCGTATGGTTAATATCTGGAATCAGTATCAGTGTATTATAACTTTTCGCGTATGTCGAACGGCTTCCTACTACGAATCCGGCCTTGGACGGCAGATCGGATTCCGCGATTCCTGCCAGGACCTGCTGGGCTTTGTACATATTGTACCAGAAGAAGCGAGAGAGCGGATTCTAAATATTGCAGCGATTCAGAAAGCGGACGGAAGCGCTTATCATCAATATCAGCCCCTTACCAAAAAAGGAAACCTGGATGTGGGCGGCGGGTTCAATGATGATCCCCTGTGGCTTCTGGCCACCGTCAGCGCCTATTTAAGGGAAACGGGAGATTTTACGATACTGAAAGAGATGGTGACTTATGCAGACAGCACAGAGACGGAAAACATTCTGGATCATATGCGGCGCGCTTTTTCATATTCTTCCAGGCATCTTGGTCCTCACGGACTTCCGCAGATCGGAAGGGCAGACTGGAATGACTGTCTGAATCTGAACTGTTTCTCCATGGAACCAGGTGAAAGCTTTCAGGTGACCGGTCCATCCGAAGGGAAGATTGCAGAATCTGTATATATTGCAGGAATGTATGTGAAATACGGGGCAGAATATGCGCATGTGCTTCAATATCTGGGAGAAGAAAAAGAAGCGGATGAAGTACGGAAAAAAGTTCGGGCCATGGATGAGGCTGTCAATACGTTCGGCTGGGATGGACAGTGGTTCTTGAGAGCATATGACGCTGCAGGAGAGAAAGTGGGATCTTCCTCCTGTGAAGAAGGAAAAATTTTTATTGAACCGCAGGGCTTCTGTATCATGGGCGGAATCGGTGTGGACAACGGCAGGGCTCAAAAAGCTCTGGATTCGGTAAAAAAATATCTGTCTACTCCTTATGGGATCATGCTGGTACAGCCGCCGTATACCTCTTATCACCCGGAACTGGGAGAGATTACTTCCTATCCGCCGGGGCAAAAGGAAAACGGATCCATTTTCTGCCACAGTAATCCCTGGGTTGTAATTGCGGAAACAATGATCGGACATGGAGAACAGGCCATGGAATACTATGGACAGCTTTGCCCATCCATGTTAGAAGAAAAAAGCGAGATTCACAAGACGGAACCTTATATTTACTCACAGACAGTGGCAGGAAAGGATTCTCCGCTGTATGGTTCAGCCAGAAACTCCTGGCTCACCGGAACGGCTGCCTGGAGTTTCGTAAGCGTCACCCAGTATATGCTTGGAATCTATCCGGAACTGGAAGGACTTCGTATTCAGCCATGTCTGCCGCAGAATTTTGGCGATTTTTCTGTATGCAGGGATTTTCGCGGAAGCCGTTATCATATTTTGTTTAAGAAAACATGCCGGGCAGGTTCCTCTGAAAAAGTGAATCTGGTTTTGGATGGTAAAAAAATAAATGGTTCGCTGATCCTGCACAGTCCGGTTCCAGGTATGCATCAGGTGGAGGTTTTTTATTACTGATTTTTGCAGGGACAGGGGTGGGTGGTCTGCGCCCTGAACCTCTGTGATCTGCGCTCGTATGGAGTGTATCGGACACCGAAGCCGTTTTGTCCGTCTCATTCGGACAGGTGCCGGTTCGCCTGAGACGGACAAAACGGCTCCGCTGTCCGCTCCAGTCCACACAGCGCTGCAGAGTACAGAGGTCCAGGGCGCAGACCATCATCCACACTGTGAAAAATAACGATTAAATGTCTCGTTATGAAAAATCAGGAATAAGACTTGTTATTCCTGCAAGAGAGTGGTATAATAAGCGCAATCTATCATGTCGCAAAATGGCAGTTTTACGACATGATATGGGACTTTATGGAGAAACAGTACTGTTTCTTAATTATTTTATAAGGAGGCAACAAACATGGCTACAATGTCTTATCATGAACAGATGGATCAGATTAACATAAAAAAATTACGTGAACTTCAGAAAGATCTTCCAGCATTTGCAGGAGATTTTTTTCGTGCCATGGAGATCAAAAAAGCAACAAATACCAGGCGGAATTATGCTTATGATCTGAGTACATTTTTCTATTTTCTAAAATCTCAGAATCCTTATTTCAAAGATAAGGATATTCGCACTCTGCCAGTCTCCATTCTGGACGACCTGCAGCCGGTGGATATTGAAGAATATCTGTCTTTCCTTACCTTATATGAGAAGGACGGACATGTCTTTCGGAACCATGAGGAAGGAAAAGCCCGCAAACTGGCAACATTGAATACTTTTTTTGGTTATTTCCATAAGAAGGAAATGATTCAGAAAAATGCTCCGTCCGTGGTGGATGTGCCTAAAATCAAGGAAAAGAATATTATCCGTATGGATGCCAATGAAGTTGCACAGCTGATTGACAATATAGAATCCGGAGAGAAACTGTCCAAAACTCAGAAAATATGGCATAACAAAAATAAACTCCGGGATCTGGCGATTGTTGTCACTCTTCTTGGAACGGGCGTTCGGGTAACGGAACTGGTAGGACTGGATATTTCCGATCTGGATTTTGACAATGGCGCCATACGGGTAATCCGAAAAGGCGGTAACGAAGACATCGTTTATTTTGGAGAAGAGACGGAAGAAATGCTCCGAAATTATCTGGATGAACGTCTGACCATGGAACCGGAGTCTGGACATGAGAATGCCCTGTTTATCTCTCAGAAAAACACCAGGATCACAGTCCGGTCTGTGGAGCGCCTGGTCAAAAAATACGCTTCCACAGCGACTGCCAAGAAAATTACGCCTCACAAACTCCGAAGCACCTACGGAACGTCCCTGTACCAGGAGACCGGTGATATCTATCTGGTTGCAGACGTACTGGGACACCAAAATGTCAATACAACCAGAAAACATTATGCTGCAATGAAAGAAGACAACAAACGAAAGGCGGCCAGAGTAATCCAGTTGAGAGAAAAACAGGATGCGTATACAGGAAGGGACGTTTTATAACAGTCCCTTCTGTCACTGATAGAACCAGAGATTTTTGATCTGTCCGCTCAGTTCTTCATAAGTCCAGCGTTTTTCACTTCTGGTTCTGGAGTTTGGATCATTGACAATAAATCCTTTTTTACTGTACCCGCAAATTACGATAAAATGGCCTGCGGCTGTAAAATCTCCTGCCCTCATGGCACAGATGATCGGATGTCCTGCATCCAGCGCCTGTTTCATCGAACTTTCATTCAGGGAAAGCTCGGTTCCGTTTATGCCGAAAGCGGCTGCTCCCTCTGTCATCAACTCCCAGGAAGTTCCGGTTCCTTCGATATAATAACCCTGTTCCTCTGAATAACGGGAAACTTTGTCCGGAGTAGCAAGTTCGTTATCCGTCAACCCATAAATGACCATGGACAGACAGGTGGGGCCGCATCCGGAGATTCCGATACTGCTGGAACCATAAGAGGCGTACCCCCAACGGCTGTCCCATTGAATAAACAAAGGATAATCTTCTTTTTTCTCCGCTTTGGTAAGCCTGGCATCTGATACACCCTGATTGTCCGGATAGCCTTTCACGTAGTCCAGCATCTCCGGATTATTGGCAAGCGCCGCCAGATATGTCTCTGGGTAGTCCTCATAATGTTCGAGGATATCTTTATAGCCTTTGTTTTTTTTGGACATTTCCTCCAGCTTTTTCCGCACTTCCTCTTCTGTTCTCTGGACTGGCTTTTCCATTTCGTAATTTTTATGACCAGGTATCACGTTTATTTTTTTCAGCACAAAAACTGTTATCCACGCTGCTGCAAGCATTAATGCCAGTATTATGATCAGTCGGCAGATCCGTCGGATCTTTCTGCGGAGCCTGCGTTTTTTCTTCCTGCGCATCTGC
Organism: uncultured Lachnospiraceae bacterium; assembly: GCA_910583615.1. Taxonomy (GTDB): domain Bacteria; phylum Bacillota; class Clostridia; order Lachnospirales; family Lachnospiraceae; genus Hominiventricola. The sequence goes on from CAJTXP010000004.1 coordinate 25,538, forward strand.
TCTCTCCGTCTCATTCGCTCCCGTTCTGTCATATTATGCCGACGTTCCATCTGTTTCCCATCCCTTCTTATGTATATTGTCTGTTTTGTTGTCATTTTTACACGTCTGATATTGCATAGCATATCATAATTGCAGACTTTTATGTCTGAAGCAATTCATAATATTTCTTAAGAAAAACTGAAAGTGCAGTTGGAACTGTACTGTTTGATTGATTCCTTCCAGTTCGAATCTTGAATGTTAAGATCAATCTCCAATATTAACATAATATTTTTATGTTAATATTTTTACACAAATTTTCATATGTGCAGCTGCTATGGACAGGAGATTCGACGGTATCGACAACCGGCTTGATGTCATGGATGAACGTTTTGACGGCATTGATAAACGCCTGGACAAAGTAGATCACCGGCTGGACATACTGGAATACAAACAGGAACGTACATCCAAAAAGCTGGATGATCTGCAGATTGATGTAAAGATTCTGGAAAGGGATATGAAAAGAGACCTCCATAAATTACAGGACGGAATGGATACATTGATAGAATTAATGAAGATACATAAGATCGTTCACATATAATCTTCCGGATATTTGCTGCCCTGGTGCATAATTTCCGCAGATCTGCCCATACTGTTTCCGAAAGGATGGTGCAGCATATGAAAGACGAGACCAAAAACAACACCGCATCCGAAAGCCGGAATCGTTACGATGACGGAAACATTCCGCCGGAGGATGTACCTCAGGAGGTCATTCCCGACGAAGTGCCGAGAAAAGACGGGCCTGGAGGGGAATAAAGTTTCCCCTTCCAGGCCCGTTTTCCATTTGCTTCTGATGTTCTCCGATCAGATCTGTCCGTTTTTCTCAATTACATCCTGATACCAGTAGAAACTGTCTTTGCGGACCCGTTCATATGTTCCGCTGCCGTCGTCTTTTTTATCCACATAGATAAAACCGTAACGCTTACGCATTTCTCCGGTGGTGAAAGACACCGGGTCGATGCAGCCCCACACCGTATAACCCAGAAGATCCACGCCGTCCTCTTCCACCGCCTTTACCATCTCCCGGATATGATCGCCCAGATATTCGATCCGGTTCCGGTCATGGATCTGCCCGTCTTCCAGTACATCCTCGTATCCAAATCCATTTTCCACAATAAACAAAGGCACTTCATACCGGTCATAATACTGGTTCAGGATATAGCGGAGTCCTTTGGGATCAATGGACCAGCCCCAGGGCGTCATCTGCAGATACGGATTCTCCACGGTGTCCGCTCCGGCTGCCAGATCATTTCCCAGTTTTTTTACATCCGAATCTGCACTGACTGCACTGCTCAGATAATAGCTGAAACCAATATAGTCCACACAGCCATTCCTTATAATCTCCAGATCCTCTTCTGTCATATCCAGCTGGTATCCCAGACGCTCCCATTCTTTCTTTACATAAACCGGGTAATGCCCTCTGACATGGACATCTGTGAAGAACAGATTTTTCCTGTCCTCCTTTTGTGCCAGCAGCACATCTTCCGGATTGCAGCTGTACGCATAGACCGGCGTAGCCGCCACCATACATCCGATCCGGAAATCCGGGTTGATCTCATGCCCTTTTCTGACTGCCAGCGCACTGGCTACAAACTCATAGTGCGCCGCCTGATAGACAGTCTTAAGCCGGTCTTCCCCTTCTTCAAAAAGAATCCCGGAGTTAGTGAATGCATAAATATTGTTGCTCAGGATCATCTGGTTATTGATCTCGTTAAAAGTCATCCAGTATTTCACTTTGTCCTGATACCGCTCCATCACCGTCTGTGCGAACCGGGTGAAATGTCCGATCATTTCCCTGCTTCTCCACCCGCCGTATTTTTTTACCAGTCCATAGGGCATCTCAAAATGAGACAACGTGATGACTGGTTCGATCCCATATTTATGCAGTTCATCAAAAAGCGCGTCATAAAACCGCAGGCCCTCTTCATTGGGCGTTTCTTCCTCTCCGTTCGGGAAGATCCGGCTCCATGCGATACTGGTCCGGAAACATTTAAATCCCATCTCTGCGAACAGACGAATATCTTCTTTGTAATGCTCATAAAACCGAATTCCTTCATGGTTTGGATAATATTCATCCTTCAAAACGCCTTCCGTGATCCTGCGTGCCTGACTGCGGCTCCCCGCCGTCATCACGTCTGCGATACTTAAGCCTTTCCCGCCTGTCTGCCAGGCTCCTTCCACCTGATGGGCAGCCACTGCGCCGCCCCACAGAAAATCATTTCTCATCCTCATTCTATCCTTTCCCGAAAATTCTGCATCCGTCTTCAGGTTCCTTTCCACGGGGGGATCTGCGTCCTGGGACTGTATGCTCTGCAGCGCTGTGTGGACTGGAGCGGACAGCGAAGTCGTTTTGTCCGTCACAGACGAACAGATCTGTCCGGATGAGACGGACAAAACGGCTTTGGTGTCCGATACACTCCATACGAGCGCAGAGCATACAGTCCCAGGACGCAGGCATCCCTCCCTGAAAAGGAACATCTTCAGACTAAAATCTGTATTCTGAATCTGCTTTTACTTTACCACCTGATACAACGTCTCTCCTGCCTTCACTGATCCGTCCGCCACCAGATGAATATCTGCAAATTCATCCGCATTGGACACCAATACCGGAGAGATCAGGGAATATCCTTTTTCCCGGATCAGATCCATATCAAATTTCAGGAGCGGCTGGCCGGTATGTACCCTGTCGCCTTCTTTTACCAGCACTTCAAAACCTTCTCCATTCATCATGACTGTATTCAAACCAATATGGATCAGCAGATCCGCCCCCTGTTCTGTGGCAAGCCCGATCGCATGCCTGGACGGGAAAACAACGGATACTTCTGCGTCGCAGGGCGAAAACACCTCTCCTTCAGAAGGAAGGACCGCCATTCCAAGACCTGCCACACCGCTTGCAAATACTTCATCCGGCACATCGTTAAGCGCTACGGTTTCCCCCGTCAGCGGAGCATGGATCTCCAGCATGGTTCCTGCAGCCGCCGATGGATTCTTTTCGGTTTCCACCTCATCTACAGCTTTTTTCTCATGATCCGGTTCAAAATCTTTTTTATCCTCCGGCGTCACCGCCCAGAAGTACGTTAGAAGCGCACCGCTTATCAGCGCCGCTGCAATTCCAGCCAGATAACCGATAAACGGAGAATACGTCCTCATGGCAAGCGAAAATATATTGTGGAACACATACGCATCACAGGTTACATGAAAAGCACCGTTAATTGCTCCGCCGATTCCGCTGGCAACTGAAACAACTGCCAGCATACGTTTATAATTCATAATAATACCATAGAGAATCGGCTCTGTTACACCTGCCAGAATACCGGTCAGAATGGTCGGTCCCGCAATATCTCTCATCCGGGAATGCTTCTTTGCTTTCAGATATGCGCCGATGGCAATTCCAATCTCCGCAAATACCGCGCAGACACAGACACCCTCGATCATATCTCCTCCAAAATCATTCAGGTTCTGGAGCGTGATCGGCGTGAATCCCCAGTGCAGTCCCAGAAGGGTCAGGAACGGATAGGATGCTCCCAGAAGCATTCCTGCGATAATCCGGTTGAAATTAAACAGCCACATGACCACATCCGAAACTTTCTCTGCCAGCGTTGTTCCAAAAGGTCCGAAAACAATCACCGTAAAGGGCACCATCAGCATCAGACACAGCATGGGTACAAGAAACAACTGGAGCTCCTTCTTAATGATCTTTTTCAGCCCTTTGTCCAGATAACTGTATACGATGACTGCAATAAAAATCGGAAAAATTGTGGAAGCATAATCAATGGGCGTTACGCTGATTCCAAGAAAGTTTACTCCTTCTGTTCCTAAAAGACCGGTAAAATTCGGTTCCAGCAGCGCAGCTCCAATGCCGCCGCCCACATAAGCATTGGCGCCGAACTGTTTTGCCAGTGTGATGCCAAGGAAAATCGGAAGGAAATAGAACACGGCATTGCCCGCTGCCGACAGGATCAAATATGTGGGATCCTCATAGCCCATCAGTCCGAATTCCGTAAATACTGTCAAAAGCGCCTTCATCATACCGGCCCCCGCCAGCAGCGGAATCAAGGGCGAAAACGCGCTGGATATCACTTTCATAACCCGGTCCATCACAGTCCCCTTCTTTGCTCCCGCCTCCTGATCTTTGGAACCTGATCCGCCGATCTTTGCCACTGACAGGATCGCATTAAAATAATCATTGACTGCCGGCCCGATGACCACCTGGTACTGTCCGCCGCTGATGACCACCTGCAGGACATACGGAAGCTTTGTCAGCCCCGCCTTGTCTGCTTTCCCTTCATCCTTCAGCTCGAACCTCAGTCTGGTGGCGCAGTGTACGAGGCTGCTGATATTTTTCTCGCCTCCTACCAGTTCCACGATCCTTTTTGCTTCGTTTTCATACTTCACGTTTACTTCCTCCTTCATTTAAAAATAAAATGACCCATTACAGCAGATTTGTCTCACCTGCTGTCCTGGGTCATGCCTGATCGAATCAGTAACACCGTTATGTAGTTATCTTTCATTCAGATTGATGCGGTTCAGATGGAGCGTCAGATACAGGACCTCCCCTTCGCTCACATTCCATCCGTATGTCCGATCCAGAAAACCGGCGATCTTCATGGCGCATTTGTAGTCATTGGGACACTTTTCCGCAACAACCCGGGCGATCTCCAGATCCACTTTCAATGTCTCGCCGCTGATCTGTCTCCGGACGAAATACCGGACATGCGTGATAAAACGGTTCACATCAAAATTGTCCTCCCGGAATTCTCTGCCATAAAAAAGCTTGCTGATATTCAGAATATTCTGAATGATCTTTGTACACATCATCGTTTCCTGCATCCCGCTCCCGCTGAAATTGGAATTGATAAAATGCAGTGCGATAAATGCCGCTTCCTGATCCGGAATCTCATAACCGCTCTTCCTGCGAAGATCCGTCACAACTTCCTTTGCATATTGATATTCTTTTGGATAAATCAGTTTAATGTCCCACTCCAGAGGTGTCCCGAAATAAAGCCCCTCCTTCGCGCGTTCCATCATCATCCCCAGGTGATCTGACAGAGTCAGAAGGATGCTGTCATGACAGCGATAGCCCAGTCTCTCTTCTCCCCGTCTGATGATACCGCTGGCCAGTTCGATATCTTCCACGGTGATCCGTTTCAACAGGCTGTCGAAATCCTTTTTGCCTCCTTTGCCATCCAGAACAAAATGTTTCTCAACCAGAGAAGTGTTCACGGAGCCTCCAGGCTTTATGTTGAATGCCACACCCCGTCCCATAACCACCGATTCTCTTTTCTTATCATCCAGCACCAGCGCCACATTGTTGTTCAGTGCCTTGAGCAGTTTCATGGCCATCTTCTCTCCCTCGATCTCTCATTCTGTGTACAAAAAAAGCACGACAAAAAACATGTACCACGTACATCCTTTCAGTCATGCCTGCTCTACCAGTAACACTCTACATAAAGACTACATCAAAAAAGACGGCCTGTCAAGTCTGATTTCCGATTTTATTACATTTTTTCAGGGTTTTTTCATACTTTCCCCGTTTTCAAATATAGTTCATTTCAAAGAAACCGGCACATCAGCAGGTACCAGATCCACCACCACCAGCTCCGGACGGTTGAAGATCCGCGGCAGCAGATTCCGGCACAGTCCCCGGCTTACGATCATGACGGTATCCCCCAGCTCGTAACGTCCGCCTGCGTATCTGGGAAACCATCCCTGATTCGGCGCCAGCAGGCCGTTTAAGATCCCCGGAACCCGCACCTGCCCTCCATGGGCATGGCCCGCCACGACCAGGTCGAACCCCGCCGTTTCCTCTCCCGGCTGATGAGCATAACAGGAGACCCGTTCCGGCCGGTGGGACAACAATACCGAATAAAATTCTCCATCCAGCGCAAGCCTGCAGTCCTCCAGCTGTTTCTCCCACCCTGCCGTGGTTCCTGAATCCAGTCCGAACCAGCGCCCGAATCCATCCGGATCGTCGACTCCGCAGATCTGGATCTTCTGCTCTCCTGCGTTTAGAAAGCGGCTCTCCCCTTCCAGGACCGTCACTCCGTAAGAAGCGATCATCTCCTTGATCTCTTCCGCCTCCCCCGACCAGTACTCGTGATTTCCCGTGACATAAAAACAGGGATACCGGCCGCCAATGGCCGAAAGCAGTGCTTTTGTTCCGTCATGAGGCACCTCGTCATCCGCAATATCCCCCACCAGAAGCACCACATCCGGCTCCTGCCTGTCAAGAGTATGGATCAGTTCCTCCTGCCCCTTCCCGTAAAATGTACTGTGCAGGTCCGTCAGCACCGCCAGCCGCACCGGCTCCGTCACCTTGTCCGTCTCTTCCGCATAATACTGTACCGCCAGCTTCTGACTGCATGCAGCCATGAGACATACAGCTGCCAGCAGCAGGACCAGGACCATCGCATACGTCCTTCTTTTCATACCTTCCTCAACAATCCTTTCAAAAAAACACTCTCCTGCCGATTCTGTACAGGAGAGTGTTTTTTTATAAATGATTATGCAAATTTTCTCATAGCCGCTTCCACTACGTGTCCTACAAGAACGGAAGTGGTAACGCTTCCAACTCCGCCCGGTACCGGAGTGATGGAATCTACGATCGGCTCTACCGCCGCATAGTCCACATCGCCGCAGAGCTTGCCTTCTGCATTTACATTAATGCCTACGTCGATGACGATCTGGCCCGGAGATACATACTCTGCTCCAACCACGCCTGCACGGCCTGCCGCTACGATCAGGATCTCCGCTTCTCTCGCTACGGACGGCATGTCGATGGTTCTGGTATGGCAGGTAGTAACCGTGGCGTTCTTCTTGATCAGCATCTGAGCCGCCGGCTTTCCAACGACCAGAGAACGTCCGATCACGACCGCCTTTTTACCGGTGCAGTCGATTCCGTAATGATCCAGAATCTCCATACATGCCTGCGGCGTACAGGGCGGGAAGCCGACCTTTTTGCCGGTGAACACGCCGCCCAGGGACGCATCCGTCTGGCAGTCCACGTCCTTCTCTGCAGCCAGTGCATTCTCAACCAGCGTCTGGTCGATGTGCTTCGGAAGCGGACGGAACATGAGAACGCCGTGGATATTGTCGTCGTTGTTCACTTCATCTACTACCTTTAAAAGCTCTTCCTGGCTCACATCTGCCGGAAGAAGATATTTCTTATATTCCACACCGAGCGTCTCGCAGCGCTTGGTTGCGCCTCTCTCATAGGAAAGATCATCCGGTCTCTCGCCTACACGGATGATACCGAGGGTCGGTTTTACCCCTTTTGCATTCAGGGTTGCCACATCTGCTTTGATTCTCTCGTTCAGTGCGGCAGTTACTTCTTTACCTAATAACTGTTTTGCCATGCTTGTTCTCCTAATTATTTGATTGATTACGGATTTGTTTTATCCGGACTATCTCAGTCTTGCATTAACTGCAGCGAAGATCTCATCCGCCTTTTTGCTGTAATCTGCAATCATTTTGTCAGCTTTTTCATTCAGGGATGCCGCATACTCTTTATCTGCCATGGATTTTGTATTAATAAATACATTCAGGGATGCGCCCAGAAGCGCCGCCTTACAGAACACCACGCCCACACCCGCATCAGAGATCGCAAGTGCCGATCCTTTTGCAGCAAATTCTTCGATTACGTCGATGGCTTCGCAGCATTTCTCCATAATCTCCATGGGAACCGCGCATGCGTCCTTCAGAACGATGGCCATGACGCGCGCCTTCTCCGCCTTCTCTTCCTCGGTCTCTCTCGGCATGCCGTACGCTTTTGCCAGCGGCTCAAATGCTTCCGCGTCCGCTTCCACAAGGCGAAGGAAATCTGCCTGGAGCGCCGTTGCTTTCTCTTTCAACGCAACGATGTCCGCTTCCACATCCGCGTATTTCTTCTTGCCTACGGTCAGGCTTCCGACCATGTTGCCAAGCGCCATACCGATGGCGCCCACCAGCGCAGACGCGCCGCCGCCGCCCGGAACCGGAGCTTTTGATGCAAGCACATCTACAAATTCTTCACAAGTGCCTTTTGTGAATCCCATACATTACCTCCATATACATGACAGTGAGCAGGGAACATACATTCCCTGCTTGCTGTCTTACTCATTGATCGAAATCTGATTAGAACAGTCCGGTGATCTTGCCGGTCTCGTCCACGTCGATTCTCTCAGCAGCCGGAACCTTCGGAAGACCAGGCATGGTCATGATTTCGCCGGTCAGAGCTACGATAAAGCCTGCACCTGCGGAAATCTTCAGGTTACGTACGGTTACTTCGAATCCGGTCGGAGCGCCAAGCTTCGTCTGGTCGTCGGTCAGGCTGTACTGGGTCTTAGCCACACAGATCGGGCAGTTGCCGAATCCAAGCGCTTCCAGCTCTTTCGCCTGTTTCTGTGCATTGGCAGTCAGGACGACCTTGCTTCCGCCGTAGATCTTCTGAACGATTGCGTTCAGCTTGTCTTCGATGGAGGTGCCTTCCAGCTCATAGGAGAAGGTGAAGTCGTTGGGCTGCTCAACCAGGCGAAGAACCTCTTCTGCCAGTTTCACGCCGCCTTCGCCGCCTTTTGCCCATACTTCGGACAGAGCAACGTTAACGCCGAGTTCTTTACATTTTGCCTCTACCAGGTCAAGCTCTGCCTTGGTATCGGTCGGGAACGCATTGATTGCAACCACGCACGGAAGTTTGTATACGTTGGTAATGTTGCTCACATGTTTCAGAAGGTTCGGAAGACCCTTCTCCAGTGCTTCCAGGTTCTCATTGTTGAGATCTGCCTTCGGAACGCCGCCGTTGTACTTCAGAGCACGTACAGTAGCAACAACAACAACTGCGTTGGGTTTCAGGCCAGCCATACGGCACTTGATATCCAGGAACTTCTCAGCACCCAGGTCAGCGCCGAAGCCTGCTTCTGTGATGGTGTAATCGGATAATTTCAGAGCCATCTTCGTAGCGGTTACGGAGTTGCAGCCATGAGCGATATTCGCGAACGGTCCGCCGTGAACGATTGCCGGAACGCCTTCCAGAGTCTGAACCAGGTTCGGCTTCAGAGCGTCCTTCAGAAGTGCAGCCATAGCGCCTTCTGCGTGCAGGTCGCCTGCGGTAACCGGCTTCTGCTCGGATGCCTTGCCTCTTGTATAGCCAACGATGATTCTTGCCAGTCTCTTCTTCAGGTCAAGGATATCGCTTGCCAGACACAGAACTGCCATGATCTCGGATGCAACCGTGATGTCGTAGCCGTCTTCTCTCGGCATACCGTTGGTCTTTCCGCCCAGGCCGTCCACCACGTTACGGAGCTGACGGTCGTTCATATCCACGCATCTTCTCCAGGTGATCTTTCTTGGGTCGATGTTCAGCTCATTGCCCTGGAAGATATGGTTGTCGAGCATGGCTGCCAGCAGGTTGTTTGCTGCGCCGATGGCATGGAAGTCACCCGTGAAGTGAAGGTTGATATCTTCCATAGGAACGACCTGTGCATATCCGCCGCCTGCAGCGCCTCCTTTTACACCGAAGACCGGTCCAAGGGACGGCTCGCGAAGAGCAACCATAACCTTCTTGCCCAGCTTCTGCATACCGTCTGCCAGACCTACGGTCGTGGTGGTCTTGCCTTCTCCTGCCGGAGTCGGGTTGATTGCGGTAACAAGAATCAGCTTGCCGTTGGGAGCGTCAGACTCTTTCAGCAGGTTGTAGTCGATCTTTGCCTTGTACTTTCCGTACTGCTCCAGATACTTGTCGTCGATCCCTGCTTTTGCTGCGATCTCAGTGATCGGTCTCATCTCACATTCCTGTGCGATCTCGATGTCGGATTTGAATCCCATAAGAATTACTCCTTTCTTCCCGTTGGAGTGACTTTCCCTCCAGGGTACGCATCATGTGCGCTTGTTTAATTTTTAACAAAGGATTGTCGGTCCTTTGAACATAACTAAATTATATAATATTACCAGTTTTCCAGCATCCTACATACTGTACTATGTGCAACATTGGTCATATTGTCAATATATTCACGACACTCATCGGCAATATGTCCAATCAGGAGATACACAGCATCTTTACCGTTGTAATCGACAGATCTCCTGCCACAACCATGTCTTCCGGATGAAAGCCAAACTGGAAATTATCGCTGTACAGGATCTGTGCCGAGGGTGGAAATTCATCATCTCCCTCCCAGAAAATAAACCGCATGTAATACCCGTTTATCAGTTCGAACTCGTATGACACATCTCCCATGGAGATTCTTTTTACTCCCGGTATACGCTCCATGGCTTCTGAAAACGCCTTCAGCTTATAACCGAAACCGTATGTCAGTCGTTTCAGGCATCTTCCGGTAAAGGGCTGGATATAAAGTTCACCATAGGTCGGGACTTCCCGGAACGTCATGAATCTTCCGCTGCTCTTTATATACTGTCCTTCCAGAAGGTAACGCAGAAGGAAAGTCTGAGCCGGAATACTGCTCTGAAACAGATCTGTTTCTTCTTCTGGATTCACAGAATGAACCGCAAATACAGGATAATCCACCCTGTATTCCCTGCCCATAAAACGAAGCTGAAACGCTCCCGCTGATGCATCATACAATATGTTCAATCTTTGTGCTGCTTCTTCCGGATCAAGTGACTCATATTTTTCCAGATAGTGCTCAAACGGCACCTCTTCTTTATGATTTTCAATTTCCAAATTATATATCCTCCTGAACAACGCCCGGAAACAGCGTCGTATCTGTATGAGGCAGGAAACATGCTGCCACAAATTCATCCATATAACCCGGATCTGTGCTCAGTTCCATATAGGTCATATTATGGGAAAGCTCATATACCTTTTCTTCCGCCTCTCTGGAAAGCACCATATTATATGCTCCTGTCAAAGAGGAATTACCGATATAATGGAATTTCTCGATCTCAATATCCGGGAACATGCCGATGGTCACGGCATTTTTCATATTGATCCCGCTTCCGATTCCGCCTGCCACATAGACATTCTCGATCATGGATACGTCAAAATCCAGAGAGCGGATCATTGTACAGATCGCAGAAAAAATTGCACCTTTTGCACGAATGAAATTATCAATATCCACTTCATTGATAACTACGTCCTTATGTCCTGCAGCATCCTCTTTGAATGCCAGCACATAGCTTCCGATTCCATATTCGTCATGACGCACTCTCTCGCCTTCCCGAACAAATTTTCCCTTGGGGCTGATGATTCTGCAGCGGAACAGTTCAGCAATTACATCAATGATACCGGATCCGCACAGACCCACCGGTTTCTGTCCTTCATCCCCCACGATGGTGAAGGAAGGTTCCATCGTCTTCGCATCAATAGTACATGCCTCAATGGCTCCGTCAGTGGCACGCATACCGCAGCTGATATCTCCGCCCTCGAAGGCCGGTCCCGCAGAGCAGGCGCAGCTCATCATAAAATCAGAATTGCCGAATACGATCTCTCCGTTAGTTCCAAGATCGATAAAGAGATTGAATTCCGGCCGGTTCCAGATCATGCTGACCAGCGTGCCGGCTGTGATATCGCCGCCCACATAGCTTCCGATGTTGGGTGCGATCACGATCCTGGCATCCCGGTGCACACAAAGCCCCAGATCGTAGGCGTGCAGATTGTCGGTCTCGAAAAACGCCGGAATATACGGCTCCATACGGAGCGGATCTGCATTCACACCTGCAAACAGATGATTCATGGTCGTATTGGACGCCACGCACATATGATAAATGCGATCACCCGTGATTCCTGCCGCACGGCACATATTCTGAAGCATGGGGTTGATGGTCTCTTCAATGATCGCTTTCTGAAGTTTCACTCTTCCGCCGTCCTTTGTAGATTCAATAATACGGTTGATGACATCCGCGCCATAGCGGATCTGTCCGTTTCCGGCGGACGCCTTTGCAAGCAGTTCCCCGCTTTCCATATCAAGAATCACAGCGGATACGGTTGTTGTGCCGATATCAATGGCAGCCGCGCATATTTTTTTGTCTGCCGGCGGCAGTACATCATAGACAAGAACGCCGTGTCCGCTCTTCTTCAGCACCGCATTGATATGAAATCCATTTTCCCGAAGTACATCCGGCAGTTTCTTCAGTACCTGATACGTCAGCTTTACCTTCTCCGCTCCTGCCGCTGCCTGAATGGCCCAAATCAGCCGCTCGTTGTCCGGCATCGTATCATCCAGCGTCGGCTCCTCCATCTGAAGCTCCACCACTGAAAAATCATTTTCAAACGTGATCCCGGATTCTTCCACGTCTTTTTTCGCTCTATCAAAAATGGCAATCTCTTCTTTGGAACTCAGATCGGCTACCTTCATTCTGCTCTTATAGGCGGACGCAATATCCGGTACCATCACTTCTACATCTCCGGTAATCGTGCTGACACAGGAAAGTCTCCACCCTTCCGCATAGTCCTGATCCGTGATATGCCTTGTTTTTTCGCTTTCAAGTTCTCCACTGATATATTTTACTCTGCATTTTCCACAGGAACCGTTGCCTGAGCAAGGTGCGTCAATAGCTACATTTGCTTTACGCGCCACCTCCAACAGGTTCTCCCCGGCAGTCACCGCAACTACATTCGCAGTGCCATCTTCAAATCTGAATGTTACATTTGGCATAAGTTTTTCTCCATATTCTCTTCTTATACATTCGGTTAACTGCGGATGCTTTCAAGAAAACACCGGCAGACCAGGCTTCATTTTATATCAGACAGATCTCTTTTACAGAACCCGCTCTGGTGTCAATAACGCGTAATCCCCATCAGATACTCAGCAATAAACCCCAGAACTACCAGAGAACCCAGAGCCAGGCCAATGATGGAAAGAACCATTCCCGTGATCGGCATTACCCTGGAATCTTCTTTTATCAGACTGATGATCGCAATTACCATACCGGCGATTCCGGTAATCACAGATATGAATGGTATCCAGAAAAAAATCAGTGTCACAATACCAAGAACCAGCGATGTGACGGCCATCCTGTTTTCCTTCTGCTGTCCTACTTCCCGGAGTACTACCTGAGAATTTCCAGGCGGATACTGCTGCGGATAAGGCGGATAGCCTCCGGGCTGCATGGAAGGATCATTCCGAAGGTCCGGTCCATTATTATTATAATCCATAAAGCATCTCCTTTATATAAACAGCACTAAATTCCTGCACTCACAGTTTCTCTTCCCCAGCGCCGTTTATCATACTTTTCCGGTAATTTTAAATACCGGATATATAGCTTGTTACATATAATACAGTGCAGTTTGTGCCATGACGGCCAAAACTGCCATAATGGTCTGGAGCACCGCCCATATGATAAACATGATGACTACTTTTCCCTTTTTCCCGGAAATCGCAGAATTGATATACAGGGTGCCGAACGCCACGCCGACAACGACCCCCAGTGCACTGTTGCAAAAAAATCCCACAACTGCACTGATACCTACAAGAACCCATACCCATGCGGGCGTATTCGCCTGAACCGGGACATATGGCTGTCCGCTTCCGATATAGACCCCGTTGATCGCCACATCCACCTTTGTGCCGATGGCAACCAGACGAATATCGGTACCGGCGATCTCGATGGAGTAATCAATTACATTAACCCACCAGCTCTGTGATTTTAATTTATATGTAGTTCCGTCTACAATCAACTTTAATCCAAATCCAGCCTTGTATACAATGCTGTGTTCTTTTCCATACGTATCCGTAAAAGACCAGCTTTTCTTCATTCCAATACACACTCCTTACATATATTCAGGTCATAACAAAAAGACGTTTTTATTAAAATACTGCCAGCATCGTAAAATGCCGGCAGTATTGTTTTATATAACTGTATGATATGTATCAGATCTCCAGATAAGAGTCAGCATACAGCGTATTGTCCTTGATGATATCGCAGGACTTGATAGTCTCCATGAGGCGCAGGTCGTTGGGGTTGACGATTGCGGAAGTCAGACCGCAGGTCATACACATAGCAACCATAGCGGAATCCATAATCGGACGGATATGCTTCGGCATACCGTTGGAGTTATTGGAAAGTCCGCCGGTGGAGTTCAGACCCATATCGGAAAGCATCTTGATGCACTCCAGAATCTGCATCTGCTTATCCTGCATGCCCTTGATGACCAGGAACAGCGGATCGAACCAGAGATCGGTCTCTTCCATGCCATGCTCCAGACCTCTCTCAAGCATGGTCTGGCAATACATCATACGCTCGTCATTGTTCGCTGCAATGCCTTCGCCGTTGCAGAGTGCGATAACAATCGCGTCATTTGCCGCTGCAAGGTCAATGTACTCAATTCTTCCTGCTGCGTCTGCAGAGTTTACGATCGGTTTTCCCTTGGAACGGTTGTAAACAGAGATACCTGCCTCGATGGCAGCCTTGTTCGCCGTATCAAGAGCCAGCGGAACATTGTCGAACTCGCTCTGAAGAAGCTGAACTGCCCATTTCATCAGCTCCGGTCCATCGTTCTCAGCCGGTCCGATGTTCACATCCAGATAAAATGCGCCTGCATCCAGCTGCTGTTTTGCACGCTGAAGGATCGGCTGCGGATCTCTCTCTGTGAAAGCCTTATTCACGGACGGAGCGGTTGCAGATAATCTCTCCCCAATAACAATGAATTTTCCCATACTACTATTCTCCTTTATACTTTTTGTATGGCCGGGCTGCATCACTGATACAGCCCGGTCATCAATGATCCATGACAATAGAAGACTCGCGAAGCGTGGATTCTATCGTTTAAATCTCGCCGTTTGCCTGCAGATCTTTCAGGAATTTCACAAGCTGAACCGCCTCGTTCGGAGCAACGATTACCTGCCATCCTTCCAGCTTCGCTTCGATGTCGCCCTTCAGGACAGCAACCTTGCCCGGGATGATCAGCTTTCTGCTCTTGATCTTCGGCTCTACTTCTTCCTTAATGAATTTGGATACGGAAGTAGAGGACAGTTTGCCTGCAGCCCAGGAAGTCAGAACGGAAAGTCCGCCTGCATCGCTGATCGCCAGATTACACGGTACGCCGGAGCGCTCCAGCTCGCCGGATACGACAAAGTATGTAAGCGCAAAGTCAACGGTCGTCAGAACCACGGAATTCTCGTCTCCGCCATTGATCGGATAGATACCCGGCTCTACCTTCATCGGCTTCTGCGGGTCGGTGTAGACGTTCTGTCTCAGACCGAAGAGCGCAAGGCCTCTTGCATAGTTCATGGTATCCATAACGATGATGGAACCGTATTTCAGGATGAATACGGAAGCAAGCGCGATCTGCATCGCCTCATCATTCGGAGCAACCTTGGAAAGGTTCACGATGGACGGATATCCGAATGTTCTGTCGGGATCCTTTGCCAGACATGCGCGTCTTACCTGTACGGTCGTTGCGAATGTCTCCTTGACGGTAGCGCCTGTGGTATCCAGTACCAGATCCTTGAAGCCCAGCTTCTCGATCGCTGCGGTAGTATCGTACAGTTCGTTGATGTCTGCGCCGGATACGCCCAGGACAACGCCTGCCGCTTTTGCAATCTCAACCATCTCTGCGTAATTGGAAGCGTCTGCACTGTTTATGATCGGCTTCTCATCCTTGCATACGTCCAGAGCATTTTTCACTGCGTCCGCATTCTTGCAGGACAGCACAAGAACCTTGCCTTTTCCGGTTACTTTCTTCACTGTTTCCACAAATGCGTCAGCGTCACCGTTGCACTCCACATATACCATCTCTGCGTGCATTCTTTCGCCGATACGGTCATAATCAACCTTATCAGCCTCGGCAAGGACTGCGTCCACATCCATATCCGGAGTTACATGTACTGCGAATCTCGGTTTGCTGACGAAAGTCTTCTCATGTCTTGCCAGTACGGTCTCGCCGCCAAGCGTGTACTCAGCATCGCCGGTACCAACCTTGATGGTCTTCATAGGCGGAGCGGTAGCCTCAGATAAGGTTGCCAGAGCCTCCTCGGACATATGCGGACACTTGGAAAGCTCCACTGCCCCCTGCGCAACTTTCATGGAGAAAGCCATACAGGTGGGGCTTCCGCACTCCTTACAGTTTGTTTTCGGTGTCAATTTAAAAATGTCTAAACCTTTTAATGCCATTGTATTTTCCTCCTTCCCCGATTACATCAGTTCTTTGATCATTTTAGAAATGGTTGCAACGGAAGTCGGATGTTTCAGAATGACTGCGTTGGAACCGGATGCCAGTACAGAAGCAGCCGTGGACACTTCCATGCCAATGCCGCGGGCTTCCTGAGCGCCCCACTCCGGCATATCCTCTTCAGAAGCCATAGCCTCTTTTACATTCCATGCCTCGTCAGCGATCGGAGTGATGATCGGCATCTGTAACTGTTTGTCGTCCTGGGAAAGAGCTGCGGCTTTGATACGGTCCATGGTGGAAACCACGTACTCAAAACCATAGCCGACAGTAGCGGTACCAACGTTCATAACGATGTTGGCCGGAGCTACGCCCAGCTGGGAGATCAATACATTGAGCTGTTTTGCAAGGTTGATATCTACTGCAGATTCTGCACCGACCTTCTGGTTGTATGCAAGGCCCGCAGCCGCGCCGATACCTTTGTAATCTTCTTCTTTTGCAGCAAGGATGATGGCGTTCTTACCCTGTGCAACTTCGGAAGCCTTCGTCAGAAGCTCTGCATCTTTTGCCACGTTCTTGCAGCCTGCAATAACCAGAGGTACGTCGATGGCGTCAACTACTTCTCTGAGAACTGCCATGCAGTCTTCCACGGACTTGTCCTCACCGTTGGGATCTGCGCCCTCCAGCTTCAGACATACGAAATCTGCTCCCGGCATCGCTGCTGCTTTCTTCGCAATATCAGCCATGCTTGCGCATCCTTCGTAATACGCTTTCACGCCTTCCGGCTCATTCTCCAGACCAAGGTCTGTGATCATTACGCCGACTTTCGGTGAATTCTCAATCGGAGCGTCAAAGGTGTAGAACGGTAATACGTTCTCGCCGCCGATCTTGATCGCTTTCTCGCCACAGCCAACTTCGACTGCGCCTATGGAAGCATTGAATTTTCCTGATTTTCCATTGAATGGCATTGGTTATATCCTCCTTAATTATGTAAAATCCGTCCGATTGGCGCTTTCTGGGCCAAAAGCACCTCCGAACAGTAATATTATACCATAAAATCTTCCACAAGAAAAGCTTTTATGCATTCCAAAAGGGCAACCCTGTAAAAAAACAGGGTGCCCTGATGGATCAACCGAAGCTGCCACAGGAATCCGTTACACAGCTTCCGAAAATCTTACATAAGCGGCTCCAGGTTCAGTGCCGGATGTCCTTTCTCAGTCAGGAACTCAAGCAGAGTTTCCGGATCCGTTGCGATAGTCTCGTCACCGATCATATCCGTGAAGTTGTCGATGTCATAGACTTCCTTTGCAGCCTTGTTCAGTCTCTCAGCAACGGTATCCTTCAGATCCTTCGGCATCCATACGATACGCTCAAAGCCGCCCTCTGCCTTCATGAACTTCTTGGAAGCGATGAAGTGCTTGCCGTGTCCCATGAAACCAGGTGTCTGCACACCGCCGCCGGTCATGGACGCCAGCTCGCCGAAGGTCATTCCAAGAGGAGTCATGCCTGCATACTCACGGTTGGTGATCGCCACACCGTTGGAGCACGGCTCGATACCGCAGATACACTCGAAGCATCCGCAGGAGGTCATGGGATCTTCCATGATGGAGTACAGGGTAACGTGCTCCAGAGCGCCCTGGGAGAATTTTGCAACTGCCTCATCCACGTCCTCGTAACGTCCGAGGTTCTCATCGATGACTCTTTCCTTCGTGATCACCTGGCACGGTCCCTGCGGGTCAAGCTCGTTGGTTGCTTTCGCATCCAGCCATGACACGGCGCCGCACAGTCCAAGTCTCTCCGGTGTTACCACGCATACGTGGCTCGGGGAGAATGCCTGGCACATGATACAGCTGTAGTATACCGGAACCGCCTCGTCGGTCAGAGTCGTCAGACGCTCGTCACGGCGGTCATAAGCCGGGATTGCCAGCTCATGGCGGAGTTTCGTACATTCTGCGTCATCGGTGATGATCGTCACTGCACATTTATCAACCACTGCGTCAAATTCATTCTTGATGTTTGCGTACAGAACCTCTGCCAGGTCTTTCGCGCGGAAGCCTGCCTCAAAGGTTGCCTTGCTGATACGCACACGGATCATGTCACGCTGTCCGGTATGCATGACGCCCTCGATGCAGTTCACATAGCTGTGGAACTTACGCTCGAACACCGGCTCAAAGTCGGACTGCATGTTCTTTCCTGCCACGTCTACAATATAGGAAATGGAATTCTTGCTTCCAACCTCGAACTCGTCGAAGTCTTTTCCGATCAGGGTGAACTTGTGGTCTTCGATTGCCGTCAGCTCTTTGGTCTGTACCAGCTCGAAGCAGTCTTTTCTGGAACCGTCGAACTCCACCTGCATGTCGCCCTTGCGGATGATCTCGCCCTCGAATGCGGATGCGAAGGATACCGGGATGTCGATCTTCGTGATCTTGATCTTGATATCACGCGCTTCGAGAGAGGTGGCGTTGAATTTGTCCACATCCTCCTGAACGATCAGGCTCTTCGGTACGCGGAAGATGTTCTCGGTCTCGTTGGTGACAACCGGGAAGCCAAGTGCGATTGCGCCTGCGCCACATGCCACGATCACGTCGTCCAGCGGTTTGAATGCGTTGACGAACGCCGGTACACGCTCGAAGGTGTACTTCATCAGGTTCGCAGCATCGCCCGGTGTTACGTTACCGAAGATCAGAGCCGCACGGAGTGCAACGGATACCACGTGGATCACAGACGTTACGTCTTTGCCAAGCGGCACGATACGTACTGCATAGCCCATGTTCAGGCCTGCCTCTACGCACTGGTCGATGATGCCGCCTACCAGAGTCACAAGAATACCCTGTGCCTGATAGCTCTTCACCAGAGCCACTGCGTCTTCTTTGGTCGGAGCGCTTCCGAGGATAACAGCCACACCCGGGATATCGCCGGTAACCAGCGGCACGCCCAGCTCACGGATCGTCGCGTCTGCCAGATGTCCGTAAAGGGGCTCTTCGTACGGAGTTGCCCCGTCGATGTATTTAAGCACTTCAATGAACTCTGCGCACAGAGCCGTAGCAACACCGCTCATGAATGCGTCGTTCAGTCTCTTTTCTCTGGTCATGAGTGTCTTGACAACGCCGAGCGCGGTCTTTAACTCACCCAGATTGGCAACTTTCGTTCCGGTTACTGCATAGTAGCAGGGCAGGCTGTACGCGGTATGCGGGAAGGCTACTGCCTTGTCAGCACCATGCTCTGCGATGGCTTTGTCGATGGCAGCCTCGGTAAGGCCATAGACTGCGTCGTTTCCGCCGAATACTCTATCAAATAATGTCACGGTATTATACCTCCAAATTTAAAAATCAGTTTGATTGATCGAGGATCTCCTTGATCTTCCGGATCTCCTCCGTTGCGGACTCGCTGAAGTCGTAGGGGGATTTCCCCTGACGGTCCGCATCGATCACTTCCGTGTTATAGTGGATAAATCCAAGCAAATCTTCCGCCGGTATTTTGGAGCGGATGAACTCTTCGTCTTCCGGGCCCCGAATCTTGTTGGCAACTACCCGCACCTGCCGGACCCCGAGATCATCGGCAAGGCGCTTGACATTCTTATACGTCTGTACGCTCCTTGCTCCGGGTTCGATCACAACGATGAACTGTTCCATGGATTCACAGGTTCCCCGCCCCAGATGCTCCAGGCCGGCCTCCATATCCATAATGACCACATCATTGCTTCTGAGGATCAGATGGTTGATGATCCGTCTGAGCATCACATGCTCCGGACAAACGCATCCGCCCCCGCCCGTCTCCACCGTGCCCAGAAGGAGAAGCTTAACGCCGTTGCAGGTTTTACTGTACGTATCCGGAATGTCGTCCACTTTCGGATTCAGCTTATAGAACTGATTGTCCTCACCGGCCCCGGTACGCTCTTCCACCAGTTTCCTCATCTTGCTGATGGGAATGATGGAATCCAGCACATCCTCCGGAAATCCAAGCGCCAGCCCCAGATTGGCATCCGGGTCCACATCCGCGGCGAGAACCGTCCGTCCCTCCTCTGCATATAATCGTGCAAGCGTTGCTGCAAAGGTGGTCTTTCCGACTCCGCCCTTTCCGGTAATTGCTATCTTCAATGTCTTGCCCTCCGGTCAAAAAATTTACTTTTCTTTATATAATCCTGATAATTAGATACCGATTGCGGTTCTCTTCTCTTCGATTCTCTCGATCATCAGATCAACCAGTTTCTCGATATCGGTTTCTACGGTATACGCAGCCTCTACCCAGTCGCGAACGCCGCTGGTCAGAAGTTCCTGCATCTGGGTGGAACCGCTCACATACGGATCTACACCAAGGAAGGTATCGATACCGGTGGAAACTACGTAGTTACCAATGGATACTGCCTTCTCAGACATCCATTCCGGAGCGCAGCCCACAACCGGAAGCTGGGAGATATTCAGACCGGAGTCTTTTGCAAGTTCTGCTACCAAGATCATCATACGGCTGATATCCACACAGGAACCCATATGTAATACCGGCGGAATGTCTGCCAGTTCGCACACGCGCTTCAGGCCTGCGCCGCACAGATCTTTTGCTCTCTTGTCCATCAGACCAGCTTTTGCCGCCGCCTGAGCTGCACAGCCGGATGCTACAACTACGATATCATTTGCAAGCAGCTTCTTCATCAGCTCGATATGAGCAGTATCCGGGCGAATCTTCGGGTTGTTACATCCAACCATAGCCACCGCGCCGCGGAGTACGCCGGAGGTAATACACTCGATGAGCGGTTTGGTCGTTCCAAGAACGTCTACCTGAGAATTGGTAACGCCGTCAAGCACTTTTACAAGAGCCTCTACGGAATATCCAACCGTTGCCTTCTGTTTCATATCCGGGATATGTACCAGCTCTGGCTTCCTGTTCTTGAAGTTGTCACACGCCATCTTCACGATCTGCTTAGCCTTCTCTGCTGCGGTTCCTACGGTAAAATGAATGTACTCGGAATCCGGCATCTGAGCGATTGCGGAAGTCGTGATGAATTTGGTATGGAAGCATTTGCTCAGAGGTCCAAGCGCCGGGAAGATACACTGTACGTCCACAACGATCGCCTCGCAGGCACCGGTCAGGACTACGTTCTCCTGCTGCAGGAAGTTACCCGCCATCGGGATACCGCGGCGCATAGCCACTTCGTTGGAAGTACAGCAGACGCCGGATACGGTAATACCTTTTGCGCCCTGCGCTTTCGCATAAGCGATCATCTCCGGATCATCCGCATACTCGCATACCATCTCGGAAAGTGACGGATCATGTCCATGAACGACGATGTTGACGTTGTCTGCGTTCATGACACCGAGGTTTGCCTCGGTCTCAATGGGCTTTGGAGTACCAAACAGGACATCGGAGAACTCCGTACCGCACATGGAACCGCCCCAGCCGTCGCCAAGGCCCGCGCGGAAGGACTGACGAACCAGAGCCTCCGGCTTGGAGGAACATCCCATATGGGACATATGCAGAGAACAGGATACCTCACGGTCGATTGCTCTCGGCGTAATCTCTGCTTTCTCCCACAGCTCCTGAGTGTGCTTCGGTGCACGTGCAACCCAGCGCTGGAAGCCAAACGGTTTACCATACTCCAGAAGTGCCAGCTCTGCCACTTCATGAGCCAGATCATAGATATCTTTTCCTTCGGTCTCAACGCCCCACTCTTTTGCGATGCGGATGAGTTTCTCAGGATCTTTTACTTTATAAGCTCCGTCGGGAGCAGATGCATACAGGGTATGACAGATCTCACGGCCGTGATCGGAGTGAGTTGCTGCGCCGCCTGCAGTAAATTTCAGATAATTACGTCCTACGATACCATGAGCGTCGCATCCGCAGATTCCTCTCGGAGCCTTCGGAGTAATACGGCACGGTCCCATAGCACAGATACGGCAGCAGATACCCTGCTCACCGAATTTGCAATGAGGTGTCTGGTTCTTTACGCGGATCTGCCAGGCGTCAGCGCCAACCTTAGCGCCTGTTTCCAGCAGTCTGTCAGTAGCGGCTTCGAACTCTTCAACTGTTGTTAATTTAAAGTCTCCCATATAAATCTCCTTTTTTGCAGTTCTGGATTAGAGTTCCAGACTGTCAATAATCTTGTATAATGCCTGTCTTACAGGATTGTCTGACGGAAGCTCGGTCGTCGGAGTACCGGCGCTGTCAAACTCATATACACCATCATCCTGGGGCACTACCCCAAGAAGCGTCAGTTCCTGTTTCTGAACCTCTTCCTGAATGCCTTCATTCAGTACACCCCCGGGTGCCCGGTTCACAATCAAGCCGACTTTCTTCGGCTTCAGTCCGCATTCCGGAATCAGCCGGGCAATCCTGCCCACGGCCTGGACCCCTCTGCGGGAACAGTCGCTTACCAGGATCACAACATCCACACCGGGAAGAATCCCGCGGCTGATATGCTCCATACCCGCCTCGTTGTCAACGACAACGTAATTGTAGTGCTGTGCGCGTCTGGCAACCTGAGTTGACAACAGGCCGTTGACAAAACAGTAACAGCCTTTTCCCTGTGTATGTCCCATGACCAGCAGGTCGTAGTCATCTTCCTCCACCAGAGAAGAGTCAAACTTAAACTCCGCATAGTCCTGTTTGGACATTCCCGGAGGGATGGGACTTACATCCGCCATCTCCGCCTTTGCGATCTCTTCACGGATATCGCCAAGCGTCATATCCACCTCCACGCCGAGCACTTCATTCAGATTGGAATTCGCGTCTGCGTCGACCGCCAGGATCGGTCCTTTTTTCTGTTCTGCTAAATACTGAATCAGCATGCCGGTCAATGTGGTCTTTCCCACACCGCCCTTGCCTGCCACTGCTATCGTTTGCGGCATATCGTCATCTCCTACATTCTAAAAATCTTTTCAACCATACAAGAGTGTGTGTTCCGGATCTGTCCATGATCTCCGACCGGTCTTTCTCCCGCTCCGTCCGCAGCAAATGGCTTTCTGCCGAACGTGCTTTTCTTTACGGAAGATACAGCTCCGGAACCTGATCTCGCAGAGTCTGTGCGGCATTGCGCTGCCGCTGCGAACATCATCATGCTGGTGGCGGCTGTCTGAAGAATCGCTGCGCCTTTCTCCGTCTTTGGTGGAAAACTTCAAAATAAACGGCGCTTTCTGTTTCATTGCACCTGACAGCCTCTCCGTTATCTACCTCCATTCTATATTAAATTTGCAATTGAAACCTATTCCTCTGTACAGTTGATCTTTACAACTGAATTCGCAAGGTCAACCATGGATATGGTTCCCTCCACCGTGATTTCGCCGCCCATAATATCGCGGATCCGGATTACATTCCCCTCCACGTCAAGGCGGCTCGCATTTTTTATCAGGATGCTTTCGCTCTCCTTCTTTTTACCATATACGGTTGCAAGACACATTGGCCCATACCTCCTGCTTCAAATTCTGCAGTCCACCGTCCGAAGAGACAATGGCCCGCTATACCAGCGAAAGCGCGATGGACAGTCTCATATTGCCTTTCTCGAAATCCTCCACGCCTTTCTCAATCTGAGCGGCAGCTTCCTCTTTGCCCTGCTCTCTCAAGTGCTTCGCAATGACAGCAAGCTCCTGTGCATGGTGTTTGTTGTGGTCCAGCATATAGGCCAGAACCGCCGTATCCTCATCCTTCGGATGATCTCCGTGATCATGTCCGCAGTGGTCATGGGTATGACCGTCGCATCCGCCGCAGTGGTCATGATCGTGTTCGTGCTCATGGCCTTCTTCATGGCTGTGCGCATGCGTATGAGTCGTATCACCATGTGCATGCTCGTGGGTGTGCTCATGCCCGCCGCACCCGCATCCACAGTGCGTATGCTCTTCATTGGTTAAATGCATCTATTCCCCTCCTTTTCAAGAAAAAACACACCAGAATTTCCGATATGTTATTTTTTTGTCATTGTTTATTAGCATTATACCCCATGGGGGGATATTTAGCAAGTGGATTTCTGTATATTTTCTACAAATATATGGAAAATATTTTTTCACAGCCAAAACGCATCGGAAAACAGATATCCGTTTTCCGGTGCGTCTGCCGCAAACAGACATCTGTCCGTTTCACAGGCTCAGAAAAGCAGCCGAAAGCAGAAGCTGCTTTCGGCTGCCTGAATATACAGAAGAATTAGATTCCTGCCTGCTCCAGAAGCGACGGTACCTTGGATTCCCATCCAAGCGCCATGATATGGAGGCCCTGGCAGTACGGCTTACACTCTTTGATGATGCGTGCGGCAATCTCCACGCCGGTGATGCCTGCTTTTGCCTTTTCCTTGTCCGCCTTGAGCTCATCAATCATATCCTGCGGTACATGGATGCCGGCTACGTTGTCGTTCATGAATTTCGCCATTCCTGCTGATTTCAGGATTACGATACCAAGCTGTACCGGTTTACCAAACTGTTTTGCCTTCTCCATGAACTCGATGAATTTCTCCGGCTCATAGACCGCCTGAGTCTGGAAATACTCTGCACCCGCATTGACCTTGCGCTCCATCTTCGCCAGCTGCGAATCAACGGAATCGCTGCAGGGAGATACCACTGCGCCTTTGGCAAACTTCGGCGGCTCGCCTACCAGCTTGTTGCCGCCCAGGTCTTCGCCCGCTTCCAACCTGCACATCGTGTGAAGCAGAGAGACGGAATCCAGGTCAAAGACCGGTTTTGCTCCCTTATGGTCGCCCAGCTTGATATGGTCGCCGGTCAGAGCCAGCACATTTTCAATGCCCAGCATCGCCGCACTCAGAAGATCCGACTGCAGGGCGATCCGGTTCCTGTCGCGGCAGGTCAGCTGATAGATGGGCAGCAGCCCCTCGTCCTTGAGCGCCTTACAGGTCGCCAGAGAGCCGAGACGCATGACGGAAGACTGATTATCGGTCACGTTCACTGCCGTGACGCCCTTTAAATACGTCTTCGCCTCTTCCAGAAGATGCTCGATATGGATTCCTTTGGGCGGTCCCACTTCCGCAGAAACAACAAATTCGCCGCGTTCAAATAACTCTGTAATTTTCATTCTATATCGCTCCAATCCTTATATTTTTTGACAGTCTGTATCTCTTATACTTCGTCATCCGTTGCGTAATTGCGTATCTGTACCGGACTCTTTAACGCATCCAGACGCCCGATCTTCTCAAGCCGTCTGTAGATCCGTTCCCAGCCGCACTCCATATTGGGGTCCACCTCGCATTTTCCGTTCTTCGCGCCGCCGCACTGTCCGTTCAGCAGACTCTTGGAACAGGCTGTGATCGGGCAGATCCCTCCGGTCAGGTTCAGGTAGCACTCTCCGCACTGTCCGCAGTCGTATTCCAGCGGCGTTACGCCCTGGAATCCGGGCAGGCGGCAGGAATCGCAGGCTGCGCATACCATCTTGTCGTCCAGGTACTCTGCGATGGTCTGCACGCCGACACCGCAGGAGAATACAAGCACCAGATCAGCAGCTTTGATCTCATCCATGTGTTTCTCAAGACGCAGCTTCATATTTTCCGGATTGCATATGTAGTCTGTCGTTATGGTTCCTGTCACGTTCCCGGAAGCTCCCAGCTCTTTCTGGAGTTCTGCAGCTTCTTTTTCCGGGAAATGAACTTCCTTGCATCCCTGGCAGTTGATGATGAAAAATTTCTTTCCATTCACCAGAGATGTGATGGTTTCTTTCGATTTTAACTGGGTAATTAGCATATCACTTCATCCCCCTTACTGCATTTTTTCCGGCTTTGATCTTGGTGACTAACGGGATCTTGGAGGAACAGATGTACTCACAGCATCTGCACTCGATACAATCCATGATGTTCATGTCCTTATCGCCCTGCCAGTTCTCCTCATCCGCAAATTTTGCGAAATACAGCGGAGACAGTTCCATCGGACAGACATCCGCGCAGCGTCCGCACTTGATACACGGCTGCTCCGCTGTATGGTCCGTATCTACCACGATGATACCGTTGGAGCCCTTCATGATCGGCGCGTTCGTATCGTTCATGACGAATCCCATCATGGGGCCGCCTGCCTTGATCGTAACATCCTCGCCTGTGATACCGCCGCAGTGGTCGATCAGCTCCTGGGTAATGGTACCGATCTTCACAATATAATTGCCCGGCTTCTTCAGATTCTCGCCGGTTACGGTCGTCACACGCTCCACAAGCGGCATGCCTTTCTGAATCGCGTCAGAGATCGCTTTCGTGGTACTGATGTTGCTCACCACGCAGCCTACGTCTGCGGGAAGCCCCCCGCGCGGAACCTGTCTTCCCATCACGCGTTTGATCAGCATCTTCTCAGCGCCCTGCGGATATTTCGTCTTTGCCACTACCACTTCCAGGTTTTCGCAGTCCGCAGTCTTTGCCTTCATCAGTTCGATGGCATCCGGCTTGTTATCTTCAATCACGATAATTCCTTTTTTCGCGTCTACCGTCTTGACAATTGCCTTCAGGCCGAAGATTACGTCGTCTGCAAACTCCAGAAGCACTCTGTGGTCCGCGGTCAGAAGCGGTTCGCACTCGCATCCGTTCAGCAGCACGGCATCGATGGGCTTGTTGGGTTTTAACTTGACAGAAGTCGGGAATCCCGCTCCGCCCATACCGACGATTCCGCTTTCACGGACAATATCGATAATCTCGTCCGGAGTCAGGCTGTCAAGATCCTTATGGGATTTTACAGATTCGTGCAGAGTATTTTTTCCATCAGACTCAATCACAACAGACAGGCATTCGCCTCTTGTTGCATGCGGATGGTTCTCGATGGCCGTCACTGTTCCGCTGACACTGGAATGAACCGGAGCGCTGATAAATCCTGCCTGCTCGCCGATCACCTGACCGACTTTCACGGTATCGCCCACCTGCACCACAGGATTGGCCGGAGCGCCCGCGTGCATGGACAGCGGAATGACCACGGTCTTCGGATCCGGAAATCTTTCCAGCGGAATATGCTCGGTAAATTCCTTCCGCTCCGACGGATGGATGCCGCCGTAATAGCCTTCCAGCCTGTTCTCGCGGATGGACTTTACATAATCGTTTACAAACTTAAAGTCAACTTTGGAATAGTCACGAAGCTGGACGGGCTGATCCAGGAACTCGGAAAGGCGTCCCTGTTTTTCCAGTCTTTTGTAGATTTTCTCCCATGCGCAGTCCTTGTTGGGATCCACTTCGCATTTGCCGTTCTTCGCGCCGCCGCACTGGCCGTTGACCAGGCTCTTGGAACAGTCCACGATGGGACAGATGCCGCCGGTCACGTTCAGATAACACTGTGCGCATGCATCACAGCTTTTCTTCGTCAGAGCCATGCCGTGATGTCCTGTATAGTTCAGGGAATCGCTGGCTGCGTAAACGGATTTTCCTGTCAGATCCGCAACCGTCTGAATGCCCAGTCCGCAGGACGCCACCAGAATATGTTCGGTCCCCTCCGGGATCATATCCTGTAACTTTCTCGCTGTCTGGGTACTGTTGCACAGAAAATCAACTCTTGCAGTACCTGTAACGGTCTTTCCCTGTTCAGTGACAAGCTTTTCAAGCTCACCGCATTCTGGTTCGTCAATGGTTTCGAATTCCTTGAAGCACTTGTTGCAGGCAATGATGAACAGGTTGTCAACATCAGCCAGTAATGACACCAGTTCGTCGCTGCTTTTCAACTTATACTTAGTATAGTTTTCCAATTGCTCACCTTCCTTATCTTTATTTGCAAAACCGATACTCATTCGTTTTTGTCCTTTTTTCATCCTCTGCACTTTGAAGAAAAAACAACAACCGGCAAATAAGTCAGCTTTGTATTTAACACCGCTTTCAGTATAATACAGATTCACCATATTTTCCAGTGAAAATATATATTTTTTTGTAAAAAATTTTTACCAGTGACACCGGTCATTTTTGTGCGGCAGAAAAGCCCGGAAAAACAGGCTTTCCGCTGTTTTCCGGGCTTTCCATCCCATGCGTGCGGTTGTGGTTCGGTTTCTTCGCCTGTCTACCGGAGAAAATTCCACGCAAACAGCGGAATCAGGCATACTCCCATGAGCAGCCCGAGCGTGACGCTGCCGCTGACTGCAATAAAATATAAAAACAACGCTGCAGGTATCAGGCAGGCCCCGCATATACGGAACCATTTTCTTCTTCCTTCCGGTACGCCCTTCAGTTCTTCCTCCAGCTCCTCCGGATGGGTCATCGTACACCGGATACATGCGCCAAAACGGCCAAACCTGCGCACAGCGGTATATTCCACCCCGTCGATCTCAAATATTGGATACATGCTTTCTTTTGTAATCACAAGATCCAGGTTGTTTTCACGTGCATATTCGAACAGCGCCTCGGAAAATTCCGCGGGCGTCAGCGCCATATTGTTCGGAACGAAAGAGAACTTCCTTTTTCTCTCTGCCTTCGCCAGTTTTTTGTAATCGTCCACAATCATCATAAATCTTCCCCCCTGTGCTTCCATTTTTTCCATTTCTTCGAGAACAGCTTCCGTATCCAGAGCAGACAGTTCGGTATGGACCAGTTTTCTGCAGATACTGATTCCTGCCTTCAGTTCTTTCTGACGCTTCTCCAGTTGTTCCAGATGTCTCCTCATCTGTTCTTCCAGAGAAATTCTCTCCTCCAGTATTTCCCGGATCTCTTCGATGGAGACGTCCAGCTTCCGAAGCATCCGGATCGTCTTCAGGGTCTTTTCGTCTTCTTCCGTATATTCCCGATAGTTGTTCGAATCGTTCCGCTTTGGATGGAGCAGCCCCTTTTTCTCATAGAAACGTATGTTCTGTTTTGTGATACCAGTTCTTTTTTCCAGTTCCTGAATGTTCATCCTGCGCACCTCCCGGCTTCTGATAACCCCACTATAAAGGATATACCTGGTATAAGGTCAAGGGTTTTTACAATTCTTTTTCCATTTTCCTTTCAGCGGCTGTAAGTGTTCTTCTTTCTTTCCTTATGCTATGATAGTTCCAGAAGCAAAGGAGGTAAAACGAAAATGGAACCTGTTCTAAAGATTGAATCTTTAAAGAAATATTACGGCAGATCGAAAAATCAGACGAAAGCCCTGGACGGCATCTCGTTTCAGGTCATGCCCGGAGAATTTCTGGGCATCATGGGGAGCAGCGGCTCCGGCAAATCCACCCTGCTGAACTGTATCGCCACCGTGACCAGGCCGGACAGCGGCAGCATCACCATGAACGGCAGGCAGATCCAGACGCTGAAAGGAGCAGAGCTGGCCGACTATCGGGGAAAGGAGATTGGATACCTGTTTCAGAATTTTGAACTGCTGGATAATCTGACCGGACGGGAAAACATTCTGCTCCCGCCGTCTCTGCACGGAGTACCGGAGAGGGAAAGCCGGAAGCGTCTGGAACATCTGGCGTCTTATCTGGGAGTGACCGATGTTCTGCCAAAATTCCCCGCCCAGATGTCCGGCGGCCAGAAACAGCGGATCGCAGCCGCCCGGGCGCTGATCCTGAACCCGGGACTCATCCTTGCGGATGAACCGACCGGCGCTCTGGATTCCGGAAACGCCAAAGCACTGATGGAAAAGCTCTCCTGCCTGAACCAGAAGGAAAACGCCGCCATTTTGATAGTAACCCACGATTCCGGCGCCGCCAGCTACTGCAGGCGAATTCTTTTCATTCAGGACGGCGTGATTTTCCATGAACTCCGCAGATGCATTCCGGAGGAGTCCAGACAGGAGTTCTATTCCCGGATTTTAAATGTCATGGCGCAGTTGGGAGGTGGCAGTGCAAATGTTCTTTAAACTGGTCTCTTTGAACAGCCGCCGGAGCCGGAAGGAAAACGGACTGTTTTTCAGTTCTCTTCTGATCTCGGTCCTGGCGTTCTACATGATTCTGTCACTGCCGCAGCAGGATGTCATGCTTTTTCTGAACCGGATGGAATCCTACGCCATAGACCGGCTGCTGTCCATGATCCCCATCTTATATGGCGTAACCCTGTTCCTCCTGTTCTTCCTCATCTATTATGCCGGCAGATACCAGCTGGAACGGCGCAGGCATGAATTCGGCGTCTGCCTGATGCTGGGTATGCGCCGCGGCAGGCTGTTTGCCATGCTCCTTCTGGAGGAACTGGGCAGCAGCCTCCTCTCTCTGGCCGTCGGGCTGCCTGCCGCCGTCCTGTTATCAGAGTTGGTCAGCCTGGTCACGGTCAGACTGACCGGCATCGGAATCATCGGGCATCAGACGACCCTTTCCTGGAAAGCAGTGCTGTGGACAGCCGCCGGGTTTCTTTTGATCCGTCTGGCCGCCTTTCTCATACTCAGCGGAAGGATCAGCCGTCAGGAGATCGACTCCCTTCTGGCTGACGCCCCGGAGGACGCCGAAAAGCAGACGGCTTCCCCTCTTCATGCAGCCGCCATCCTGGCCGGCGTTCTCTGCCTGGCCGCCGCCTATGGGCTGGCGATTAGCGGAACGGCCTGGTCCGGCGTCCGAACCATGGGAACGACCGTCGCCTTCGGACTTCTGGGAACCTTTCTTTTCTTCCGGGGACTACGTTTTCCCATGGAACTTGTCCTAAAGTCCGGAAGAAGAAAAGACCGCAGGCTCCATGTCTTCCACATGCGTCAGATTCAGGAGACGGTGATCCGCCGCTCGAATACCCTTGCCGTCTGTTCTCTGCTGATCCTTGCCGCCCTGTGCTGTTTCGGAGCCGGCGTGTCCATCTTCCGATATTACGGACAGTCGGAGCCTTATGTCCTGGCTTATACGTTTACCGGCATGGACAGCGAAAAGGACGCGGAGACGGTCCGGCAGACGCTGACCGCTTACGGTCTGGACGCGCCGTTCTCGGATCTGTTCGAGATGAGAATCGGCCATATCCGTACAACAGAGGATTATGAGCATGCGTTTCAGATGGAGCCGGTCATGTCCGCACTGCGGAATATGCCCCCTTCCACCGATACGGAAGTACTGCTCAACAATCTTAGCTATGCAACCTGCCCGTATCTGATCTCCCTTGACAGCTACAACCGGCTTCTGTCCGCCGCCGGTATGCAGGAGCTTACTCTGGCGCAGGGAGAAGCCGCCGTCTACATGAACCGCGGCTTTACGACTCCCGCACAGATCGAACTGCTTGACCGTATTCTGGAATCCGAACCGGAAGCGGTGCTGGACCAGGAGACGATCCGTCTGACCAGAACCATCCAGACAGTCAATCTGGTCGCAGACCGCTCCATCACCCTGTCCTTTGCACTGATCCTGCCGGATGACAGATTCGAATACTATACCCAGGGAACCTGCAGCATCTATCTCAACGGCGTCCTTGCAGAGGAAACAGAAGCACAGGCCGGCCTTCTGGCGGTCATCTCAGATCTGAACGATAAGTTCGACCGGACCGGCCTCTCCTATGAAAGCTATCTGCAGAATATGGGACGGCAGCTCTTCTACATGGTAGCTGCCAGCTACATCACTCTTTATCTGGCGGTCATCTTTCTGCTCATCGCCAATACGGTCATCGGCGTACAGTTTCTCATGGGACAGCAGAAATCCGGCCGCCGATACAGAACATTAGTTCGACTCGGAGCCGCATATGAGACACTGTGCAGGTCCGCCGGGAAACAGATCCACTGGTATTTCGGCATTCCCGCCGTTGTCGCCGTATGCAGCAGCCTGTTCGGGGTCTGGTCTCTGCTGACCGGGATCCTGCCCTCCTCCGTCAGAAACAGCCATTCTGAAATGCTGCTGATTTCTGCCGCTATGATTCTGGTGCTTTCTGTGATAGAATTGATCTATATCATGGCAGTGAAACGCGCCAGCGACCGTTATCTGCTGACGCTGATGGTACCGATGCGGGAAGAATAGCCCCCGGCTGACCATTTCCATTGTAAAAAGGGAAGGAGAACTGTATGAAACAGATTGCCGTTGTAGAAGATGAGATTTTTATGCGGGAGGAATTATCCGACATTCTGCAAAAGGCCGGCTACCGCGTTCTGGAAATCACGGAATTTCATCAGGCGGCCGATCAGCTTCTTGCGCTCTCTCCCGACCTGGTCCTGCTGGATCTAAACCTGCCCCAGACGGGCGGATTTCCGATCTGCCGGGAGATCAAGCAGAAAAGCGCCATCCCTGTGCTTGTGCTCACCTCCCGGGACCAGATGCGGGACGAACTGCACGCTCTGGAGCTTGGGGCGGACGAATACCTGACAAAACCATGCCGGAAGGAACGTCTGCTCGCCCGGGTGGCCAATGTACTGAAACGCTACGAGGGCCGGCCCAATCTGCTGGAAGGCCCCGGGTTCCTGCTGGACCGGCAGACCTACACCCTGTACATCCATAACCGCTCCGTAGTCCTTCCCAAAAATCAGGGAAAGCTTCTGGAAGTATTCGTCAATCACGGCGGCGAAACCGTCTCCAGGGACGCGCTCTGCCTCGCCCTCTGGGAAACTACGGAGTTTATTGACGAAAACGCCCTTCAGGTCAATCTGACCCGATTGAAAAAGAACATGGCAAAACTCGGAATGCCGCAGCAGATCGTCCCGGTCCGCGGAATCGGCTACCGGCTTCTGCCGGAAGGAGGCTCCTTATGAAACAATGGCCCAACACGCTCCTGCAGTATGTGCCGTGGCTGCTTCTGCTGCTTGGAGCCGATGCATTTGCAGCGCTGCTTCTGTGGATCGCGGATGTACAGGCATTTTACTCCCTTGCTTCCGTGATCCTGCTGGCCACACTCCTGTTTTTCTCCGCCGTATGCATGGTGCTGATCCGCCGGGAGCAGAAAAGAACGCAGGCGTTCTCCGATTTTCTTCACAATCCGGATCTGTGCAGCGAAGAAACCCTGTTTCACACCGTCGGCCCGTCGCACCGTGCGTCGATCCGGCTGCTGGGCAGGATTCTGCGCGGCATGCAGGACGACTATGCCCGTCTTCAGACGCAGATCGGCGACCAGGAAGAATATGTGGAGGCGTGGGCGCATGAAGCAAAGACCCCGCTTTCTCTGCTGACTCTGCTTCTGGACAACCGCCGGGATGAACTGTCCGACGATCTGAGTTTTAAACTGGACCATATCCGGAACCGCCTGCAGGAATCCGTGGATCAGATGCTGTTCTACGCACGGCTGAAGGGGGTTCGGAAGGATTACCTGTTTGAACATCTATCGGTCCGCGCCTGTCTGGACGAGGTACTGGACGATTACCGTCCGCTGCTTCAGGAAAAGCAGTTCCGGGTCCGGCTCGAGCTGTCCGATCACATGGCCTATTCGGACCGGAGAGGGCTGCGCTTCCTTCTGGGACAGATCATCAGCAACTCCGTCAAATACTGCAGCCGGGAACCGGAACTGCACATTTTCTCTCTCCGGCAGGACGACCGCTTCCTCCTCTGTATCCGGGACAACGGCATCGGCGTGCGAAGCTGCGACCTTCCATGGATCTTTGAAAAGGGATTTACCGGCGATTCCGGTGAAGGGAGAAAAAAAGCCACCGGAATGGGCCTGTATCTCGCAGACGAAATGGCCAGAGAACTGAACCTGACGCTGGAAGCCCGCTCCCGGTGGGGAGAAGGCTTCGAGATACGGATTTCTTTTCCGGTGGTTTTATAAATCTGTTTCCTGTCAAACGTTCGGAAAAACGCTTAATATCTCTTAATCTTCTTCGACGGCGTTTTGGGGAACTCGGTCTCCCGCACCTTCAGACGATAGATCTTCTTATAGGCCGGAGCGTTTTTGTTCCAGTCGTCGATAAGCTCCTGCAGCGCGGCGCGTACATCCTGCACGCCTTTTTTCTCCACATACTCCGCATCCGGGAAGATCTCCGCCTCGATGACGCCCTCGCTTTCGCGAACCAGCACTTCCTGAATAATCGGAGCCTCGGACAGACGGTTCTCCAGCTCCTCCGGAGAGACATTCTCGCCGTTTTTCGTGATGATCAGGTTCTTTTTTCTTCCGGTCAGATAGACAAATCCCTCTTCGTCCACATAGCCCAGGTCGCCGGTCCGGAGCCATCCGTCCACCAGCGTCTCTTCCGTCTCCTTCGGCATCTGGTAGTATCCCTGCATGACGCTGCTGCCCCGGACCCACAGCTCCTCATCTACGACCTTCGCCTCGCAGTTGGGCATAAGCTGTCCCACGGAGCCTTTGCGGATGTTCCAGCTTACGGTGGTGCTGATGACCGGCGCACACTCGGTCATGCCGTATCCCTGCAGGATCGTAATGCCGTATTTTCCGAACAGGTCCAGCATGGCGGGCGGCATATACGCGCCTCCGCTGCAGATGGTATGGAACTGCTCTCCGAACACCTCCCGCTTCACGATTTCCGGCGGCAGCGCTGCCGCCTCCTGAAGCTTCTTCGCCATGGTCTCGATCATCAGCGGCACCATCAGGATCACATTGGGCCTGAAGAGCTTGATGTTCTTCGCCATGCGGATCAGAGAATCGTTGATGCAGATGATGCTGCCAAGGGACAGCCCTTTCAGGATGTCCATGCTGAGGCAGTACGCGTGATGAACGGGCAGCACGGATAAAAGCACCGTCCGCTCCGGAAATTTCATATCCAGGCAGGTGGCGTTCTCCGCCAGATTCCGGTGGGTCAGCATGACGCCCTTGCTCTTCCCGGTCGTTCCCGAGGTAAACATGATGGTCGCCAGATCCTCCGGCTTCGGCTCATACGAACACGCACCTTCATGGGTTTTCAGAAGCTGCCCAAAAGACAGCGCCTCCCCGTCTTCCGCCGTCTTCTGCATGGAAATGACGGATTTCAGTTTCGGACATTTTGCCTTCGCCGCCAGCATCACGTCTTTGCGGACCTCGTCCACCACCAGCACGGCGGCATCCGACCGGTCGATGAGCTCGCACATCTCTTCCAGCGGAAGGGACACATCCAGGGGTACGCACACGTTCCCGCTGTTCACGGTTCCCAGATACGTCACCAGCCAGGGATAGGACGTCATACCGGTCAGCGCAACATGGCCGCTCTGTACGCCCAGCGCCTCCAGCACTCTGGAAAAGCTTTCACTGTCCCGTTTCAGGTCCGTATAGGACTTTGCCTCGATGGCATCCTTTCCGATCTTATAGCGGATGGCATCCTCCGCGCCGTAGTTCTGTTCCGCCTGTACCAGTATCTCACGAATCGTACTTATCGTCATCTCTCCACCTCATCTATTCTGCTGACAGCTTTGCCAGATAGTCCACAGCCTCCTGCACCGTACGGATCTCCGACGCTTCCTGCTGATCGATCTCCACATCGAATTCGTCTTCCAGTTCGCCGAGCATGCTCATAAAGTCAAAGGAGGTAAATCCCAGGTCCTCCATAAAACGGGATTCCGGATGCACATCCCCCGGCTCCACTTCCACATAATTACAAATGATTTCTGCTAATTTCTCAAACATTTTTCTTCTCCTCTTAAACCAGTTTGATAATATCCCCCACGCTCAGGTTCGGATTTTCCACGCCCTTGAACATAATCTTACACAGGTAATAGTACAGGTATTCCAGCTTCTCTCTGGATACCGCCTTAACCTGATGTTCAAAGTTGAAGTCCAGTCCGTTGTCATCCGGCCGGTGCATAACCGTCAGATACATGGCCTGAGTGGTTGCTCCGTTGGGATACCACTTCGTCTTATACTTGATATCTCCAAGCTTCTCCAAGCCCTTCTCCTTCAAGGTCATCGGCTGATAGGTCAGCGCCATGGGCTCATACGTCTGTCCGTTCGGATGGGGATATTTCCGTCCTCTGTATGCAAAATACGCCACCGGATCAAAATTCGCATGCCGGAAATATTCATTCTGCAGATCGCGGATCTCATGAATCCCCTGAAGGAATGTCTTATCCTCTGAAATAATGGTCCGGAACGGGAAGGAATGGATCCTGGTACCGCCGGATTTCTTCTCTTTCAAAGTCGCTCTTCTGGCAATGGCCGTGTTGATGGACACGTCGTCGTTTCCGTTCATCTTCTGGAAATAGGTCCTGAGTCCCATGAGCAGCAGGCATACCAGCGACACATGATATTTCTCGCAGAAATCCATCAGACGCTTCGTCGGCTCCTCTTCCAGATGGAAGATATCCAGCGCGGAATCCACGGAATCCGATACGTTAATGGCCGCTCTGGCATTGGGATCGCCGCTTCGCTCCCGCTCTTCCTCCAGCGCCCTGGTACCGTCAACCCCATTATAAATCGGTTCCGGCATGCTGTCGATAAGATTCTGGAAATACGCCTCGTCCCGTTCCTTCGCTTTGCTTCCCGCCTCATAGGCCAGATCCTTCTGCAGCTGCTCGATATAGGACGCCATATCCTTCGGATAGTCTACTCCCTCATACATGGTATTGCAGTACAGTTCGATCACGTCCCGCAGGAAACAGATCAGCGACTGGGCGTCCATAATCCGGTGATCCACCAGCAGATACACGCCCTGGAAACCGTCCGGCATCTTGATCATGACAATCCGGCTCATGGGAGAATCCTGGGGCTTGAAAGGCACTGCCGTCCACTCCGTCATGATTTTCTCCGCCTCTTCCATGGTGCCGGCGGTAAAATCCATAAACTCCACATCCGGACGGCCTTCCTCTGTGTTCACCACATACTGGTACCAGGTTCCCTCCTTGTCCGCCGCGAAACGGACACGCAGGCACTCGCACCGCTCGTATGCCTTGCAGATGGAGGCTTTCAGCACCTCCCAATCAAGCTCCGCCTCGATGGTCAGGCTGGTACCCACATTGAGCACTTCCTTTTTCGGACAGAAATTCTGGTAAAAAAAGTGGAACTTCTGTGCAGCAGTCAGCGGATATACCGGATATCCTTTTCTTTTCTTCATCATTTTTTCATCAAACCTCCAATAAACTCGTCCAGCGCCTGCTCGTAAGCTTCCATATCCTTATAATAGCTCTCCGCATGAGCCGCGCCTTCCACAATCAGCATCTTCTTTTCCGACGCCACATTTTCATAGATCTTTTCACACATGCTGCAGGGCACGAACGTATCCGCGCTTCCATGGATCAGAAGAATCGGCACCTCCGCCTTTCTGACCTCTCTGACAGAATTGCACTCGTCCAGCCCGTAGCCTGCCTTTTTCTTATTTACCAGACTGGCAATCTGGATCATGGGAAATGCCGGCAGATGGTACATGGAATGGAGCACATGGGTAAATACCTCTTTGGCGGACGTAAATCCGCAGTCCGATACGATCCCCTTCACCTGCCCGGGCAGTTCCAGCCCGCTGGCCATCAGTACGGTAGCGCCTCCCATGGACGTTCCGTGCAGCAGGATCTCCATATCCTCCCCGCATCTGCCGACCAGCCATTCGATCCATCCAAGGGCGTCCATCCGATCCAGGCATCCAAAACCGATATACTCCCCTTCGCTGTCTCCGTGAGACCGTTCGTCCACCAGAAGCATGGAAAATCCCCGCTTCATATAGTAATCCGAAAGTCCGATATAATCGCTCATCCCCTGGCTGGTATAGCCGTGAAAACAAATAACGGTCTTTTTCTGATCTCCTGCCGGAAACCAGGTGGCGTGCAGCTTCAGTCCGTCGTCGGACAGACGGTATACGTCCTCATGGGGCTGCGCCATCATATGCTCTTTTCTCTTTTCGATCAGCGGCAGATACTGGTTCCAGTCCGTCCCGGCCATCTTCATGGTACGTTCCTTCTTCGCGTTGCCGCGCTTCATGGTCCTGCGGTAAAAATAAGCCGATCCGCCTGCTTCCGCCACGGTCAGAAGCCCGAGGAATATGGCTATGGCTCCCGCTTTTTTCTTCATACCTGTTCCTTCTTTCTCTGTCTCTTTTTACGTTCAGGCCCTGCTGCGGTCCGCCAGTTCCTTAAAACGCAGCGCCTTGTCAATGTTTCCTTCCACTTTCAGTTTCTGGATCGTAAACGCCAGGACCGGATCCAGTTTACCGTCCGCCAGATCCCGAAGCGTCTGCGCGCTGCAGATAAACAGGGCGTCCCGGTCAAAATATTCATAGGGTTCCACAAACAGCTTTCCGTCTTTCACTTCCACATAAAAGATGCCGGACGCCTCTCCTGTAATGTTGAACTGATAGGCCAGATGCTCCGTAATGTCACTCACATCCGCTTCCATAAACCTTCCTTTTATCTCTGCGAAAAAATCCGCATATGTCATCTTCTCACCCTCCGCAATGTCGCATTTTGTCTTTTTCGACCGTCGGTCGATCTGATTCCCCTGTACTTTATCATCTTTTCGACCGCTGGTCAACTGTATTTTGTCCAAAAATACAGACAGGAAAAAGAAGTTCTCCGTGAAATATGCAAAAAACGCCTGCCGCTTCGTTACCTTTCACGGGGTGGAAGGTGGTTCGCGCCATGGGCCTGTGTGCTCTGCGCTCGTATGGAGTGTATCGGACACCGTGAAAAGGGACGTCGCTCTTTGAAAAAAGATTGTACAGACCGTTTGATTTGTGTATAATGGGATGAAACAGAAAGGTGGTTCCTTTATGCCAAATGACACGAAATATACAAAGATCCTGGACGCGCTCCAGACGCTGCTGGAAGCAAAAGACATACGGAATATCTCGGTCAGTGAGATCGCCCGCGCGGCAGATATGGGAAAGGGGAGCCTCTATTATTATTTTCCCTCCAAGGAGGCTATCCTGGAGGCTCTGGTGGAACGGGATTATGCGCAGCCGCTTCACACTGCCAAAAATCTGGCTTCCAGAACCGACATTCCGCCCTTCACCCGCATGGCCATGATCTTTCAGGCATGCCGCAACTCTTCTGCGCAGTTCCGCGCCCGCAGAAACGCACCCGCATCCGCCAGCGCTCCGGAACAGGCGTTTATCCACCAGAAGTATCTGACCTATTTGATTATGGAACTGAAACCGGTATTGACGGATATCATCCGGCAGGGCATCGACACCGGAGAGATCCATTTTGACCGCCCCGCCGCTCTGGCGGAGATCGTGCTCGTTGTCCTGGCCGTCAAACTGGACAACGCCCTGGTGCCTTCCACCCCGGAAGAGACCGAAGACACGATTCTCGGACTTATTTCACTTCTGGAAAAGGGGACGGAAAATCCGGCAGGCTCCTTAAATTTTCTTCGGGCTATTTAAATACGCGGACTGCCGCGGCGGCTTCAAAGGCTTCTCGGTCTGTGCTTCTTCAGTTCAGCAGCCTTTTCAGCAGATAGTCCCGGCTGTTGATGAACATCTCCGTCACCTGATAGCTGTCGGTTTCCTCATAACTGCACCGGTGTACCGGACCGTCGTCAAAGGTCCAGATCTCCGCGTCCGGAATGCCCAGAAGGATCGGCGAATGAGTGACGATGAAGAACTGCGATTCCTGCCTGGCACATTCCCAGATCTCCATCAGAAGCGTCAGCTGCCGCTGGGGAGACAGCGCCGCTTCCGGCTCATCCAGCAGATACAGGCCGTTGGGCCTTAAATGTCTCTGGGCGATGGCGAGAAAGCTTTCCCCGTGGGACTTTTCATGATACCGCTCCGACGGATGGCGCTCATCCGCATAATCCATCTCCATGGTTGCTACATTGTAGAAGCTCTCCGCCCGGAGAAAATATCCCCATCCAGGTTTATGAATCCCTCTGGAAACCCGAAGCGCGTCATAAAGTTCTGAATGGGAATCATAGGTGGAAAACCGGTAGTTTTTCGTCCCGCCTTCCGGATTGAATCCTTCCGCTATGGCGATGGCCTCCAGAAGCGTGGACTTTCCACTCCCGTTCTCCCCCACGAAAAAAGCAATGGGACTTTTGAATACCATCTGCTCCATCCCCCGGATGGCCTCAATGTCTCTTAGATAACTGTCCCGGCCGATCCGGTCCCAGTTGATGGATATGCTCTGAATAAACTGACTGTTCATGTAAATTCTCTGTTTTCCTTTCCCATGCTTTCTGTTTTTTAACTATAACACATTTAAAGAGACGTGCAAAGTTATGACAGAGGAATTATTGAAAGAAAGATTTCAGTATCCGTTTGCTTTTTCCGGTAAAATGTATTTTCTTTCCAGAAAAACTGTCGATATATTATAAAAAGAAGTTCACAATTTTTTCACACTTTCCCGGAAGCAAAGGAGGGATGTCCATGAAAGTCACATCGAACAACTGGCAGACAGATGCCAACGTTGCTTATAGAGCCCTGAATCTGAAAGAAGATTCCGAAAAATCCACGGAAGCTTCAAAGCTTCCTGATACTGATACCCTTGACCGCACAGCTGAAGCACTTGCCGGTCTGAAATCCGAAGAAAAAGATTCCAGTTTCCGGATGAAATCTTCCGCTCCCAAAGATTCGGTGGGACAGCTTGCGGCAGAACTGGCCCGGGCAGAGACAAGGCTTGATGTTCAGCAGGTCATGTCCAAGGCAATGAAAGCGCTGGCCAATCTGAAGATGTCCGCTTACGTCGGTGAAGGAGAGGATGCCAAAAAAGCCCGTCAGATGATCAAGCGCATGGAAAAACTGATCAAGCGTATACAGAAAAAGATGAAACATCTGAACAAGGAAGAGCAGATGACAAACGATCAGAAACGGGCGGAAAAACAGCAGCAGGAACAAAAGGCGAAACAAATCCGCGAAGAACTGCGCAGCAGGCGGAGGAAGCGCCGCAGAGATGAACGGGAATACGCCATGAAGGAACTGAATGAGGATCAAAAGCAGCAGACCGGCGAACTGCTCAGTTCCGTGATGGCAGGTCTCGGCATGGACTCCGGCTCCCTGTATCTGTCCGCATTGGCAGGGGCAGGCGGCATGGACCTGTCTGCCGCGTCAGGAGATATGGGTTCCATTGATATTACCGTTTAGGACTCTGTATATTCTTAAATATACCAATAACAGGGAATACTTCCATGTTGCATCATGGAAATATTCCCTGTTTCGTCGTCTGTCGAAGCGTTCAGCGGAAAACAATCTCTCCGGTCTCATCATTCATGCTTTCGATCACTGCCAGCGACTCTACGCGGTACCCTTTTTCACGCAGAAGTTTTCCTCCGGCCTGCTGCCCTTTCTCGATGGCAATTCCAATCCCCTCCACCGTTGCTCCTGCACTTTCGATCAGGTCGATCAGCCCGTTTACAGCGCAGCCGTTGGCAAGAAAATCGTCAATGATGAGAATATGATCCTCCGGCTTCAGATATTTTTTCGATACGATCACATCATAGATCCGTTTGTGCGTGAAAGACTCTATTTTGGTGCAATACACATCGCCATCCAGATTGATGCTCTGGCTCTTCTTGGCAAAGACGACCGGAACATGAAAATACTGTGCCGCAATGCATGCAATTCCGATGCCGGACGCTTCAATCGTAAGTATCTTATTAATGGGTTTATCTGCAAACAGTCTCTGGAATTCCCTGCCCATCTCGCCAAACAGTTCAATATCCATCTGATGATTCAGAAAACTGTCCACTTTCAAAACGTTTCCCGGTTTTACAGTACCGTCCTTCTGTATCCTTTTTTCTAAAAGCTCCATCGTCCATCCGCCCTCTTTCGTGTATTTCCCACATTTTATCATTCATTCGGCCATTCGTAAAGCCCAAGTTCGGAAAGCTGCACAGATATATCCTCTTCCGTCACCGCCTCCACGATCTGCTGTGCCGTCACCTGTCCGAAGCTGTTTCCAGTCAGGTTCATCCATGCAAAACCGGCGAATAAAAACAGACAAATAGTAAACTTCAGTTTAAAAAGTGCAAACGCACCGGAAGGCATTTCCTCTGGCTGTCCCATATATGACGGCGATTGGTTTCCGTACCGTTCTCTTAACAGCTGTTCCCGGTAAGCGCCCATACCGTTCGCTCCTTTTCCTGTCCCTGTTTCTTTGATAAGAGTTTATGAGCTTTTTTCGGAAATATGTCCATTTGTCTGATCTGCAGCCAGGTTCATTTAAATCAAATCCTGCTTTACCAAAAGAGAGCCCATCTCCTGTCTCCTACCGGTTCGCCAGCTCTTCCGTAACATCCTCCCAGGTGACTCCGCGCTCCGCCATCAGCACCATGGCGTGATAGAGAAGATCCGACAGTTCGTACTTGATCTCCTCCGGGTCGGGATTTTTAGCTGCAATGACCAGCTCGGTCGCTTCCTCTCCCACTTTTTTCAGAATCTTGTCGATGCCCTTGTCGAAGAGGTAGTTGGTGTAGGAGCCTTCCTTTGGATGCAGCTTCCGGTCCATAATGACTCCGTAGACCTCCTCGAAGACTTTCAGCGGACTGTTCTCCTCATATTCCTTTTTCACCATGTCCCGATAGAAGCAGGTCCGGTTGCCTGTGTGGCAGGCCGCGCCCACCTGGCTGACCTTTGCCAGAATCGTATCGTTGTCGCAGTCGATGGACAGGGATTTTACATACTGAAAATGGCCGCTGGTCATTCCTTTTGTCCACAATTCCCTGCGGCTGCGGCTCCAGTAGGTCATCCGTCCGGTTTCCAGCGTAGTATCAAATGCTTCTTCGTTCATATAGGCGAGCATCAGGACCTCAAGCGTTTTATAATCCTGCACAACGACCGGAATCAGTCCGTCCGCTCCGGGCGACAGGTCCTCCCATGCAAAGCTGCTCTCCAGCACATGCATCCGCAGTCCCCTGGCTGCCGCTTTCTGTTTCAGTCCCTGAAAATCCGCCTGATCGTTGGAAAAATATGCTGCTGCGATCCCGGTCACCCATTTGTTGGAGAGAACTTCGATGACAGCTTCATCTGAGGACGCGGGACTGACGCTGATCACAGGAAGTTCCCCCCGATAGGGGCACTGACGGTCCGAACCGGACCAGAGCATAAGGCTCCCCCATTCTTCCATGTTACGGGTAATCTGTGATTCGTCCGAGATGCTGAAACCGATCTTTTCTCTTCCAAAACGTTTTGCAGCCTCTTCCGCCATATCCACATTGCTTTCCCTGCCGAAATTCAGTACCGCTCTGCTGCAGCCGGCATAGAGGATCTTTTTCACATCCTCCATCCGCCTTATATGCCCGCCTGCACAGACCGGAATCTCCGCCGCCCTGCAGATTCCCTTCATCGCATGAAGATTGGTCTCGTGCGCCTCGTCCGTATCGGACAGGTCGATGATCAGAATGCTGTCCGCTCCGTTGTCGCTGTAATATTTT
Organism: uncultured Lachnospiraceae bacterium; assembly: GCA_910583615.1. Lineage (GTDB taxonomy): Bacteria > Bacillota > Clostridia > Lachnospirales > Lachnospiraceae > Hominiventricola. Next base: position 68,554 of record CAJTXP010000004.1, read on the forward strand.
GCCAGTCTCACGCCGTCCTGTCCATTGACTTTTCCGTCCCTTAAGGGCATAACCGGAACCAGATATTTTTTCTTCATTCTTATAAACTGCCTTTCGTTGATAATACATCCGTGATCCGCTCATCATAAGACACCGCTGCATCCAGCGCCTTGGCAAACGCCTTGAACATCGCCTCACAGATATGATGGTTGTTGCTGCCGGACAATACTTTAAAATGGAGGTTCATCTGTGCGCTGTAAGAAACTGCATAGAAGAATTCCTTTACCATCTCCGTATCCAGATCTCCGACCCGGGGAACCGTAAACTGCGCGTCCGACACATAATAAGGCCTTCCGGACAGATCCACTGCGCACAGCACCAGCGCTTCGTCCATGGGAAGTATGCAGCTTCCGTACCGCCGGATGCCCTTCTTGTCTCCGGCCGCCTCCCGGATCGCGGTTCCAAGTACGATCCCCGTGTCCTCCACCGTGTGATGGCAGTCAACCTCCAGATCTCCATCCACATGCACTTCCAGATCAAAAAGCCCGTGGCGGGCAAATCCGTCCAGCATATGGTCAAAAAAGCCGACTCCCGTATGCAGCTTCGCTTTTCCGCTTCCGTCCAGCATAAGCTGAATCTTTATCTTCGTCTCCTTCGTGCTGCGTTCTACAATCGCTGTTCTGTTCATCCTCGTTCTCCTGTTTTGACTTCGTATTCACCGGCTGCCCGATTATTCAAATCGTACCCGGATTGAATTGGCATGCGCCGTCAACTGCTCCTTTTCGGCAAAATATTCGATATCCCCGTGCACCTTCTTAAGCGCTTCTCTGGAATAATAGATGATGCTGGATTTTTTTACAAAATCATCCACGGACACAGGCGAGAAAAACCGCGCGGTTCCGTTGGTCGGCAGAATATGATTCGGTCCTGCGAAATAATCTCCCAGCGGTTCGCTGCTGTTCTCCCCAAGGAAAATCGCTCCGGCGTTCTGCACCTTCATCATATCCTCAAAAGGATTTTCTGTCACGATTTCCAGATGTTCCGAGGCGATCAGATTCACGGTCTCAAGAGCCGCCTCCTTTGTATCCGCAACCAGAAGATATCCGTAATTGTCCAGAGACTTCTGTATGATCTCTTTCCTCGACAGCCCCTTTACAAAACCGTCAACCTCTTCGGACACCTTCTCCGCCAGCTCCCGGCTGGTGGTTACAAGAACCGCGCTTGCCAGCTCATCATGCTCTGCCTGGGACAGAAGATCCGCCGCCACATACCGGGGATTCGCGCTTTCATCCGCCAGAACCAGAATCTCACTGGGACCTGCAATCGAATCAATGCTCACCGTTCCGGACACCGCCTTCTTCGCCAGCGCCACGAAGATATTTCCCGGCCCGGTGATTTTGTCTACTTTTGGGATGCTTTCCGTTCCAAATGCCATGGCCGCCACCGCCTGCGCGCCGCCCATCTTATAGATCTCGTCCGCTCCTGCTTCTTTTGCCGCCACAAGAACTGCCGGATTGATGTTTCCCTGCCGGTTGCAGGGAGTTGCCATAATGATCTTTCCCACGCCGGCGATCCGCGCCGGTACAATGTTCATCAGCACGGAGGAAGGATAGACCGCCTTTCCGCCCGGCACATAGACTCCCGCAGCCTGCAGAGGAGTCACCTTCTGCCCCAGCATCGTCCCGTCTGCTGTTGTATCAAACCAGCTGTATCTTTTCTGTTTTTCATGATAGGCCCGGATATTCGCAAGCGCCCTGCGGATCGTTTCCAGAAGCCTTTCCTCCACTTTTGCATATGCCTCTTCGATCTCTTCCTCCGTAACCCTGATATTCAACGCATCGATGTCTTCACAGTCGAACCGGTTCGTATATGCAAAGAGTGCACGGTCCCCTTCGGTCCGCACACGCTCCACGATCTCCATAACCGTATCGTTATACTGCTCATAGTTATTCGGGCTTCTTTTCAAAAGCTGCCCCAGAATCTCTTTTCTGGACTCCTCATTCAGACTGACAATACGCATATCTATATTCCTCTCTCTTTCTTCAGATCACTTTCTTCAGCTCGCTGATGATCTTTCCGATCCGCTCATTCTCCATCTTCATGCTCACCTGGTTCACAACCATGCGCGCGGACAGCGGACATACCTCTTCCAGCACTTTCAGGCCGTTCTCCTTCAGCGTTGATCCGGTTTCCACGATATCCACGATAACTTCCGCAAGCCCCACGATCGGCGCAAGCTCAATGGACCCGTTCAGCTTGATGATCTCAACCGTCTGGTGCTTCTGATTATAGAAATATTCCTTCGCAATATGCGGATATTTGGTTGCCACGCGGATCAGCTCCTGATGCTTTAACAGTTCCCCTGCCGCTTCCGGTCCGCAGACGCACATACGGCATTTTCCATATCCCAGATCCAGCACCTCGTACATCCGTCTTCCTTCCTCCAGGATCGTATCCTTGCCGACGATCCCGATATCCGCAGCGCCGTATTCCACATAGGTCGGGACATCCGGCGCTTTTGCCAGAAAGAACTTAAGCTTCAGTTCCTCATTGACAAAAATCAGTTTTCTGGTGGCAGGATCCTGCATCTCTTCACAGGTAATGCCGATCTGTTCAAAAAGCTCCATGCTCTTTTTTGCCAGGCGGCCTTTGCCAAGCGCAAACGTCAGGTATCTCATACCGTTTCCTCCTCTGCGTAAATGATCTTTCGGATCCCGTTTTTCTCTGCATATGCTTCATAATCTCTTCCAATCCGCTCCGGCATCAGTTCCACGACCATGCCCTGTTTCCGAAGCTCCATGGCTTTTTGGATCGCAGCAGCAGACCGGGAAGCACGGTATACGATCATCGCTTTTGGAATCCCTGCATCCACAGACACTTTCTGCCTGGAGAGCGCGTTCATCAGACGGTCCACTACAAAGGCAAAGCCGGTCGCCGGAGCCGGTTTCCCGAAGTGATCCATCAGCGTATCATAACGCCCGCCTTTGGCCACGGCTTCTCCGGTTCCATAAGTATAGGCCTGAAAAATAATTCCCGTATAATATTTGTAATTGCTGACGACGCCCAGATCAAATGCGGCGTATCTTTCATAACCATAGCAGGAAAGAAGTTCATGGATCTTTCTTAAGCGTTCCAGCGCCCGTTTGGCATCCTCTGTCACCGCACAGGCATCCGCCCGTTCCAGAACATCCACAGATCCAAACAGATCCGGAATCGCCGCAAACGCTTCTTTCAGCCCGGCGGCAATCGGCAGCGGCTCCAGAAGCTCCCTGACCCCGTATATATTTTTATTGGAGATCAGTTCCCGGAGCGCGGATTCCATCTCTTCGTCAAGCCTTGCTTCCCTCAAAAGGCTTTTAAAAAAATCCACATGTCCGATGCTTACCTGAAATTCCGAAAGACCGGTTCTCAGCAGGGATTCCGCCACAAGCGCGATCATCTCCGCATCCGCTTCCACGCTTCCGTCCCCGATCAGCTCTGCCCCGATCTGCGTATTCTCCTTTAAGCGTCCCTGAAAATCCGAATGATTGATAAACGTATTCGCCGCATAACAGAGACGGACCGGCATATCATCCTCCGTAAAATACTTTGCCACCGCCCTTGCAATCGACGGCGTGATGTCCGGCCTCAATACCAGCGTATTCCCTTCCCGGTCAAAAAACTTATACAGCTCCCTGGAGGGAACTGTCCCGACTTCTCTGCTGAACACATCAAAAAATTCAAAAGTCGGAGTCTGAATATCCTCATACCCATAACTGTGCAGCACTTCATGCAGAAGTTCCTGCACACGGTTTTTCCTCCTGCACTCTTCGTTATAGATATCCCGTACTCCTTCCGGAGTATGTAAAATCTGTCTGTACATGATAAAACGCTCCCTCCTGTTTCTTTCAGACGCATATTCTTCCGGCAGCCGCATTCCCTGTTTTGCTTTATCGTGGTAAAATGCTACCATATTAAAGGCAACAGGAGTATTATACCACGTCATCCGTGATTGTCAACCTCCGATTCCAGATCCAGGCTCAGCGGCTCCAGATACGGCACCAGAAACCCGCTGCCCGAATCGAAGAAATAAGCCGGGTCCAGCTCTTCCATCCGAAAGCTTTTCCGTCCGCCCTCCTGAGCCCTCTGCCAGAAGGTCAGAAGCTGGCGGATATGCAGATAATAGAACTTCTGCTCCGATGTATAATGAATGATCAGGAACGCTTTTCCGCCCTGACGTTCAAAATCCTTCATAAAAGCTACCTGATGCTCATGGACGTTATGAAGCGGAAACGTCAGTACGTTGCATTCCTTTGCGTCAAAACAGACCGGAATTCCCTGCACCGCTCCGATATAATCCACGGTGCTCTTCTGCTCAAAATACGCAAGTGTGATATGCCGGTGCTCCTTGTCTATTTTAATGGGGGTGATCGGCGTCGGCACTTTCTGGATCAGCGCCAGTCCCTTTTCCCGGTATCTTTCATTCGTTCGGTTGATCATATCTTCCAGAGTGGAGCCCCGAAGCCCCCGTGTGTTCCAGGTCGCCATTTTCTGCTTATCCTTCTTCTCTCTCTTCTATGATTCTTTTCATCTGTCCGGGCAGCTCCGCCTCAAATACCCTGCCTGAGATCGGCCGAAACGGCGCTTCGAGTGCAGGAAACTCCAGACGCGCCGCATGAAGAAGCTGGCTCTTCAGCCCGTATTTTTGTCTGTAGTACGTATTGACGCCCGGATTGCCGTATTTACAGTCTCCGATGACCGGATGGCCTTCCGAAGCAAGATGCGCGCGGATCTGATGAGACCGCCCGGTGATCAGGCGTACTTCCAGAAGCGTACAGTCCGAAAATACCCGGATCGGACGATACCAGGTTTCGATAAACGCTGCGCCTTCCCGTTCCTTTTCCAGGATCCGGACCCTGTTGGCTTTCGAATCCTTCCACAAATATCCCCGGATCCGCCTGTCCTCTGTTACTTTTCCCGCCGCAAGGCATTGATAATATTTATGCATACTGTGGTCCCGCAAAAGTTCGGACATCTTCTGAAGCCCTGCCAGAGATTTTCCGCAGACAACGATCCCGCTGGTATTCCGGTCCAGACGGTTGCAGACAGACGGGTGGAATGCATAATTAACACGGACATTCCCGTTCTCATCCTTTCCGCTCTCTTCGTCCCACTGGCCGCTCTTCTGAAGATATCCGAGCAGATATTCGTTTAGAGAGATATCCTCAGGCTTTGCCTTCTGCGTCAGCATTCCTGCCGGTTTGTTGACCAGAAGGACATGTGCATCCTCATAGAGAATGTCCAGATCCGTCACCGGATACGCGACCTTCTTTTTTTCAGGATGTCCGGCAAATTTCTCATACGTATCATCCGCCAGAAAAATACGGATCTCATCACCGGCCTGCACCTTTTCGCTGCCGTCCGCTTTTTTCCCGTTCAGCGTGATGTTTTTCTTCCGCAGCATCTTATAGAGGAAACTTTTGGGCGCTTCCTGAAGATACCGGGACAGAAGCCGCTCCATACGCTGTCCGGCTTCTGTCTCTTTCACTGTAATCAGTTTCATACCTGTCTCCTGCGCCGGATTATAATGAGATCGCCATCAGAAGATGCACAATGATCTCGTCCCTTGTGCATCCCGGATAACGGTCGTCTCCCTGAAAGGGCGCCGGCTCCGTTCCATGTTCCGAAAGACTCCGGATGCGTTCCAGAAAGGCTTTCTCTTCTTTCAGTATCTTTACATTCTGTTTATAAGAGCTGTTTTTTAACATGGTCCGGATATGCTCCGCAGCCTTTGCCGCATCAAGGCCGTTGTCGCTGGAGTATCCGACCACTTCTCTTCCGGATACGGCAATACAGTCCACATAATAATTTACCTCATAGGAGGTAAAGACATTTTCATAGAGAACCGGCAGATCTCCCCTTGCCTCCTCAGTTCTTTCCCACAGCGCCTTCTCCATGGAATGGTATCTGCCGGCCATAATCGCCCGTACTGCCTGATTGCAGCCGGGCAGACATCCTACGATGGCCACGACGGTCATGACATTTTCTCTCGTGCCGTGAAGGACCCAGGCAGCAAGAAAGATGATAACCGGAACGGACAGCATAAGAGTCGCCCGCTTCCATGCCTGCACCCTGTTCCGGTCCAGATACCCATAGGTTCCTTTTACAGATTTTGTATCCATTTATTTCTCCTGTTTCTTCCGGTGGACGTTTCGGATCGTCTTCTTCTTTCTCTGTTTTGGCACAGAAGGCTTCCTGCTCCCGTTTTTTTCCGGCATCTCTTTCTTTCCTGCCGGATGCAGCAGACATCCGGGGCCGTAACCGATCAGATCCTCCCGCCCTGCCAGCTTCAGCGCTTCCTCTACCAAAGCGCGGTTCTTCGGGTTCCGATACTGAATCAGCGCCCGCTGCATCTCCTTTTCATGAAGGCTTTTCGGTATATAGACCGGTTTCATCGTCCGGGGATCCAGTCCGGTACAGTACATGCATGTGGATATGGTTGACGGAGTCGGATAGAAATCCTGCACCTGCTCCGGCATGTAGCCCAGATCCCGGCAGTATTCTGCAAGCTTAACGGCTTCCTTCATCGTGCTTCCCGGATGAGAAGACATGAGATAGGGCACCAGATACTGTTTCATACCCAGTTTCTCGTTCATCTTCCGGTACTGTCTGGAAAATTCTTCATATACTGCATGTTCCGGCTTTCCAAGGCAGGAAAGCACCGTATCGCTGACGTGCTCCGGCGCAACCTTCAGCTGTCCGCTCACATGATAACGGCACAGTTCTTCCAGAAAACGACGGTCCGGATCCGCCAGCACATAGTCAAACCGGATCCCGGAACGGATAAATACTTTTTTGACTTTGGGCAGTGCGCGCAGCTTCCGAAGCAGCAGGATATAATCCCGGTGATCCGCCTTCAGATTCCTGCAAGGCTTTGGAAACAGACACTGCCTGTCCGGACATGCTCCGCGGGTCTTCTGTTTTTCGCAGGACGGGCCGCGAAAATCTGCCGTAGGCCCCCCGACATCATGGATATATCCTTTAAAATCCGGATCCTTTGTCATTTTCTCCGCTTCTGAAAGCAGCGATTCATGGCTTCTTGCCTGCACGATCCTTCCCTGATGAAAGGTCAGTGCACAAAAAGAGCATCCGCCGAAACACCCTCTGCAGCTGACCAGGCTGAACTTTACCTCTGACAGAGCCGGAACCCCGCCGGCCCCGTCGTACATGGGATGCCAGGTTCTCTGATAAGGAAGTCCGTAGATCTCATCCATCTCCTCTTCTGAAAGCGGCTTTGCCGCCGGGTTCTGCACCACGTAACAGCCTCTGGAATAAGGCTCCGCCAGTCTTTTCCCGGAAAAAGGATCCGTATTGCAGTATTGAATATAAAAACTTTCTGCGTATCTTCGCCGGTCCTTTACCAGTTCTTCATATTCCGGCAGCAGGATGTAATCACTGACCTTGGAAAGAGACCGGACCTTGCACACGGTTCCCGGAATATACGTAAGCTCCTGTATGGGAATCCCTGCTTCCAGCGCTTCTGCGATCGCCGTCACGGACCGTTCTCCCATCCCGTAGGAGATCAGGTCCGCCCCGCTTTCCAGAAGAATCGAGCGGCGCAGGGAATCCGACCAGTAATCATAATGGGAAAGGCGGCGCAGGGAAGCCTCAATCCCGCCTGCAATGACAGGCGTCTTCTTATATTTCTGCCGGATCAGGTTGCAGTAGACGATCACAGCCCGGTCCGGCCGTCTGCCTGTCTCTCCGCCCGGCGTATAGCTGTCCGTGCTTCTTGGCCTTCTGGCTGCCGTATAATGGTTTACCATGGAATCCATATTTCCGGCAGACACCAGAAAGCCAAGCCGCGGTTCTCCCAGAATGGTAATGCTGTCTGCATTTCTGAAATCCGGCTGCGCAAGGATGCCGACGGTATATCCATGTGCCTGCAGCACCCGGCTTATGATAGCCGGACCGAAGGACGGGTGATCCACATAAGCATCTCCGATCACATAGACAAAATCCAGCTGAGAGATCCCCAGTTTCTCCATATCCTCACGGCAGACCGGCAGGAATCCCCTGGAAACTGCAGACGGTTCTGCCGTTCCGGTTTTGTATAGATCTTTTCTTCCATCCTGTCTGTCCGACATCCTTTAAAATCCCTCCTCTCTCCTGTCATCACGCCATGCCCTGATTTTACGTTACTTTTCACACGTTGGCCAGTGTTCAGCCTGGTGGGGGCAGATAAGTCTTCCAGACCCATTGAAGGGCGCCGGTCCTTAGGGCGCGTGTTTTGCGCCCTTAGTACCGCTGCGTCCCTTCATTAAGCGCAAGCGGGGTCTGGAAGACTTATCTGCCCCCGGCGGGCGCCCGGACGGCGTGGGTGTGAAAAGTAACGATTTAACAGAACTGCGAAAATGCTTTATCATCAGCGGACCGGCAAAAGTCCCGTCAGTTGCTTCAGCTTTGTTATTTCTTCCTCTGTCAGATTCCGGTATGCTCCCGCTGCCAGTTTTTCATCCAGCGTAAGCGTCCCCATGGACAGCCGTTTCAGATATACTACCCTGCAGCCGACTGCCTCAAACATCCGTTTTACCTGATGAAACTTTCCTTCCCGGATCGTGACACGGACTTCACTGACCGCGCCGCTTTTAAGAATCTCAAGCTCAGCCGGAAGCGTCAGTTCCTTCTCTCCAATATCCAGGCCTTCCTGGAACCTGTCCGCATGCGCTTCTGTGATCTGTCCTTCCACTTCAGCGAAGTAAACCTTGTCCACATGCTTTTTCGGGGACAGCAGCCGGTGAGCCAGTTCTCCGTCATCTGTCAGAAGCAGCAGGCCTTCCGTATCCTTGTCAAGCCTTCCCACCGGAAATACCTTTCTTCTGTCCTCTGTATCCAGCAGGTCCAGCACCGTCCGCTCTCTTCTGTCTTCTGTGGCAGAGACCACTCCCGCCGGTTTATGAAGCATCAGGTACACAAAGACGGCATAGACGGCTCTCTTTCCGTTGCAGAAGACCGCATCCTCTGTCTCTTTTATCTTCTGCTCCGGTTTTTTCGCCGTTTCCCCGTTGACAGTAACCAGCCCTTTTTTCAAAAAAGCCTTTACCTGGCTTCTGGTTCCAAAACCGGTTTCACAGAGAAAACGATCCAGCCTCATCACGCGTTCATCCTCCATCCGGAAAAATATTTATTGCGGAGCGTACCCCGGATCAGCTTTCCCCAGCCCAGCGGATATCCGTCCACGCAGACCAGCTGCCAGCCGTCCCTTCCTGTACTTTCCGACGCGTCTGTTTCAATCGTCTCTCCTTTCAGGTAGCGGATGACCCGTCCGTCTGAAACCGGAAGATCGATCACGGATGTATATTCCTCTTTCTTCAGTACCATCGCAAACGCCTGGCTCGGTTCAAATCTTTTTTTCAAAAGTTCTCCCAGGTACAGGCCGGAGCGCAGGAAACGAAGCCCCGGACAGGTTCCGATGTCCTCCGGCATCAGGAATACTTTCGTATCCTTCACCTGAATTCTGGACAGCTCCATGGGCATTTTCACATCCGAAAGGAAGGAAAGAAGCTCCTGCGGAAGTTTCTGCGTCCGTTTTTTCAGCCTGGATTCCTTTTGTACATGCGCTCCATCCTTTCCAAGAAGCGCCAGAAAATGTCCTTCACCGTCGATTTTATGCGGAAACAGCCGAACGCATTTTTCCAGCGGAAACGTACTTTTTACCAGCTCTGGCCGCCCCGGGCAGAAGCCTTCGTGCCATGGAATGTCTGCCAGATAAAAATCCGGATGTGTTTTCAGAAAATAGTCCACGCTTCCTTCATTCTCCAGTTCTGAAAACGTACAGGTAGAATACAGCATCGTCCCGCCGGGCTTTAAAAGCTCTGCCGCCTGACGGAGGATCTCCCGCTGCATCCCTGCGAATACCTGAGGCCCCTGTTTCTCCCACGCCGGAATCATATGCGGCTGTTTCCGGAACATTCCCTCTCCGGAGCAGGGTGCGTCAATAAGAATCTTATCAAAAAATTCATGAAAATACCGGTCCAGCCTGTCCCCCATCTCGCTGGTAATCAGAATATTCGGCATTCCGAACACTTCTAGGTTCTTCAGAAGCGCCTTCGTCCGTGAGGCGCTGGCGTCATTCGCCACCAGAAGTCCTGTGTGACGAAGCCTGGCTGCCAGTTCGGTCGCCTTGCCGCCAGGCGCCGCGCACAGATCCAGTACCCGGTCTCCTTCCTCCACCGGAAGTACATTCGCCGGCGTCATCGCGCTGGGCTCCTGAATATAATAAAGTCCGGCATAATAATAGGGATGCCTGGTGGGAGCATCCTCTTCTGTATAATAATATCCATTGGAGATCCAGGGCACTTTCTTCAAAGTGCGAAACGGACAGATCCGTTCAAATTCTCCCACGGAAATCTTCGATGTATTCACCCGAAGTCCCATAAACCTTGGCTTTTCAAAGCTTGCCAGATACTCCGGAAGCTCCGTTCCCAGGATTTTTTCCATATTTTCCACAAATAACGCGGGTAATTCCATCTGTTGTTCCTTTCTATCCGTAAAATGGGTTACGTAACAGTATACCACATTTCCCGCCTAATAAGAATACGTCAATTTCGAATTTTCCAGATATTTCAGCATCCAGTACGGATTGACCGCCATCTCTTTGTCCGCTCCCAACGGCACGTACACGCCCAGGTGCAGGTGTACCGGGAACTGTCCGGTCGTTCCTTCCGGCCCGTATCCGGTATCTCCCATATATCCGAGGATGTCTCCAGCTTCCACCGCGTCTCCTGCCTTCCACTCTCTGACATAGGAGGCCAGATGGGCATAGTAATAATAATTTCCGTTGCCGGAGCGGATTCCGATTCGGTATCCCCCCTTTTCCAGCCATCCTATCTGCTCGACCGCACCGTCTGTGATACTGACCACGGGGTAATATCCCGCCTGGTCAATTGAAGCCATGACATCGGTTCCCTCATGGCTTCTCTTTCCGCCGTAATTCCGCTCTGCCATCCAGCTGTTTTCGAATGCAACCGTTGCCTGTTCATTGACGGAGGACTCAGGAACCGGGAACCAGACCAGTTCTTCCCACACCAGTTCCAGCGTATCCCTGCAGATCTCAAAGCTGTTCTGTGTGTTCTGTTCGGGAAGGATCTGATTCTCCAGAAGATCTTCAAGCCAGAACAGTTCCCCCTGTACGATACAGCCAAGAAGCAGTATCACGGTCAGATAAAACGCAATCTTCCGATTTTGACTCATATTTCACCGCTTGCCCCATAAAATGTAGGGAATTAGTTCATTATATGGTGACACCTTGAAAAAGATACTTTTCGTTCTTCTGACTCCTGCCCTGCTCCTTCTTTTATTCACGCATCCGAACGTGATTGCTTCCGGATGCTCTCTTGGACTGAGTTTATGGTATACGGCAGTTCTTCCATCTCTTCTGCCCTTCATGATCGCTTCCAATCTTCTGATCCGCACCGGTATGTTCCGGTATCTGAATCCGGTCTACGCACCGCTTTTGAAAAAACTGTTCCATATCTCGGATGACGGATGCTATGCAGTCCTTCTGGGATTTTTATGCGGATTTCCCATGGGTGCCAAGGTGATTGCAGACCTGGTGCGGGAGCATCACATCTCTGCAGAGGAAGGTTCTTACCTTCTTGGATTCTGCAACAATGTCAGTCCGGCTTTTTTTCTGAATTACGTCTGCCTGCTGAAACTGGGATATCCTTCCATTCCCTGGAAGCTGGTCCTGCTGTTTTATGGGCTGCCTGTTCTCTATGGACTGGTATCCCGTCCTTTTTATCGTTTTTCCCAGCCGGCCCTTACGCCAAAACAGACATCCTTTCATCGGCTGGATTTTCCGATGCTGGATGCCTGTATCATGGATGGATTCTCCACGATCACCCGTCTGGGCGGATACATTATGCTGTTTACCATCTTTGTTCAGTTTTTAAAGCTGCTTCCGCTCTCCGGTGTTCTGACCGCCCTGATCAGTGCAGGACTGGAGATCAGCTGCGGCATTGACCAGCTGGCAGCAGTAATAAAAAACCCGGTCTTTAAAACCGTAACAGCCTGTGTAAGCGCCGCTCTCGGCGGGTTGTGTATCTGTGCGCAGACGCAGAGCGTTCTTGCTGAAACGCCGTTGTCCGTACGGACCTGGCTGAAAGGCCGGATTACGGTTGCTCTGCTTTTGCTTCTTCTGCTTCTGGTTCTTTCTCCGGCTGCGCAGGCTGAGGCATCAGTTCTTCACGGTTACTGGTGATCGTGGTATAGATTCCCTGAAAATCATTCATCATTGCCTCATAATGGCTGTTGGACGTCTCCACCATCTTCTGTATGACATTCTGTACTTCCGCCAGCATGTCATCCGTATACTGGATGGCTCCCAGCCGGATCTCATTGGCATCTCTGGTGGCATTGTTCAGAATCTCCTGCGCCTGCATGCCTGCCGTTTCGATGACCTGATTCGCCTGTTCATAGGCCTGCTGCATGATCTCATGTTCATTGACCATCTCCTGATTCTGAAGATTCGCCTGTGCCACGATCGCTTCCGCCCGTTTCTGGGCGTCCGCCAGAATGGCGTCCTTGTTCGCCAGGACTTTCTGGTAGCGTTTGATCTCCTCCGGCGTCTTCATCCTGAGTTCCCGCAGCAGTTCTTCCATCCGCTCCCGGTTTACAATGATTTTGTCTCCTGACCCGAGAAGCGGACCCTTGCATGTATCAATATAATCTTCTATTTCTTCTATAATCTGTTCTATACGGCTGTTGCTCATTTTCATCACACTCCTCTCACATTATAACGGAACTGACAGAGATTCGCAAGAACCAATCAGGTTCTTCCTTTCTGCTTTGCGGCCCGCACTCTGTCCTGCACCTTTGAAATGACAGATTCCGGCACAAACTCCCGGATATCGCCGTCGAAAAAAGCCACTTCCTTCACCGTTGTGGAACTTAAATAAGAGTATTCCAGGCTGGTTGCCAGAAACATGGTATCCAGAAGCGGATACATCTTACGGTTCGTCTGTGCCATCTGAAGCTCATATTCAAAATCAGAGATCGCACGAAGGCCTCTTACCACGGTGGTTGCGCCTGTCTGCTTCGCAAAATCCACCAGAAGCCCCGAAAAAGACAACACCTTTATATTGGGAATCTCCTCTGTCACCTCTTCCAGCATGCTTACGCGTTCGTCAATGGAAAACATGGGAGTTTTCCCTCCGTTATTCAGTACTCCGACGATCAGTTCATCCACCGTTTTCGCCGCACGCTCTATAATATCCAGATGTCCCAGTGTCACCGGGTCAAAGCTGCCCGGATAAATTGCTCGAATCATTTATGTCCTCCCCCTGTCACGTTTTCTGAAGAAATACATGCTGGTTCGTTTTATATTTTTTGTATTTATACGCATGATATCCCAGCTCATAAAGCCACGAAAAATCCGTTTCCAGAGAAGCTTCCACCACGATCACCGTGTATTCGTCGGCCAGACTGCTGTCTGACAGACAGGCAAGAACCTGCCGCTCCAGATCCTGGTCATACGGCGGGTCCATGAATATAATATCAAACGGTTTCTGCCCTTCCATCTGGTTCAGCGCGGTCAGAACGTCGCACCTGTATACGTCTGCGCGGTCAGATGTTTTTGTAAAAATCAGATTTTCGCGGATACACTCTGCCGCCTTTTTGCTTTGTTCCACCAGAACCGCATGCGAAGCGCCTCTGCTGAGCGCTTCAATGGCAATTGCCCCGCTGCCGCTGAACAGATCCAGAAAGCGGCAGTCGGGCACGTCCGTCTGCAGAATATTAAACAGTGTTTCCTTTGTCTTGTCCGTGGTCGGCCGTGTATCCATTCCCTTTACAGTCTTTAACGGCATGCTTCGTGCCGTTCCTGCTATGACTCTCATCTTGTCTGTCCGTTTCCATAGATGATATATTTGCCGGAGGTCAGTGCATCAAGCCCCATGGGGCCCCTGGCATGAAGCTTCTGCGTACTGATACCGATCTCCGCGCCAAAGCCGAATTCAAATCCGTCCGTAAAACGGGTGGACGCATTCACGTACACGGCTGCCGCATCGATCTCGTTTAAAAATCTCTGCGCGTTCTCATAATCGGATGTTATGATCGACTCCGAATGTCCTGTATTATAATGATTGATATGTGCAATCGCCTCATCAAGACTGGATACCGTCTTTATGGACAGGATATAATCCAGATATTCGGTTCCCCAGTCTTCCTCAGATGCCGGAACCAGCCCTTCCGCTGCTTCCCTCGCCCGCTCGTCTCCGCGCAGTTCCACATGCTTCTCGTCAAGCCGCTCTTTTAAAAGCGGAAGGAACGCATCTGCAATCTTCTCATGTACCACAAGAGATTCACAGGCATTGCACACGCCGATCCTCTGCGTCTTGGCATTATAGACAATATTCGCCGCCATCTCAAAATCCGCGCTTTCATCCACGTAGATGTGGCAGTTTCCCGTTCCGGTCTCGATCACGGGGATCCGGCTGTTCTCCACAACCGTACGGATCAGGCCTGCGCCTCCTCTGGGAATCAGCACGTCCACATATTGATTCATTTTCATAAATTCCTGGACCGTCTCACGTCTGGTATCTTCAATCAGCTGAATGGCGTCCTGTGGAATCCTTTTATGCGTAAGCGCCGTGCGGATTGCCTTTACAATCGCCCGATTGGAATAATACGCATCGCTTCCGCCGCGCAGGATCACTGCATTTCCGGCTTTAAAGCACAGCGCAAAAGCATCTGCCGTTACGTTGGGACGGGATTCATAGATGATGCCGATCACGCCAAGGGGCACTTTTTTCCGTCCAATCATCAGCCCGTTCGGTCTTGGCTTCATGGACTGCACTTCTCCTACCGGATCCGGAAGCGACGCCACCTGACGAAGCCCTTCCGCCATGTCGGCGATCCGTTCTTCATTCAGCAGAAGCCGGTCGATCAGTCCCGGGTTCATTCCGTTTTCTCTGGCTTTTTCCACATCTCTGGCATTTTCAGCCAGAATATATCCGCTCATGTCCTTCAGCATCAAAGCTGTATGCAAAAGAGCCTCATTTTTCTCTGATGTATTCAGGATGCGCAGCACAGGCTCCGCCGTCCGGGCGCTCTTACCGATCTCTTCCAGTGATTTTCTTTTTTTCTCTTCCGGTTTCAAAATTCTTCGTTCTGTCACGATCATTTCAGGCAGGATATCGTGATCTTCGAATGGAACTTCTTCAAAGACCTGAAATTCAAATGCCAGTGCAATATGTACAAGTCCCGGATGTTTTTCCAGATAACGGTCATAATAGCCGCCTCCGTAACCGACCCGGTGACAGCTTTCATCAAACGCCACCCCCGGCATTAAAAGCAGCCCTTCTTCCGTCTCGCAGAGCGGAC
This sequence comes from uncultured Lachnospiraceae bacterium, assembly GCA_910583615.1. Lineage (GTDB taxonomy): Bacteria > Bacillota > Clostridia > Lachnospirales > Lachnospiraceae > Hominiventricola. The sequence goes on from CAJTXP010000004.1 coordinate 83,896, forward strand.
GGTCCTGTTTCGGTTCCATGATTCCAAAGCTTCCGGATTCCAGATCCTCAAGACTCTCTATGTAGTAATAATGCATAATGCCGTCTCCATCCACTCTTGGAGCAGCAACTTTCTTACCATCTGTCCATGCCTGCTGCATCAGAAGCCTGGTCTCTGCCTCCCGCTTTGCATCCACATATGCCAGAAGGATCTCTGCTTCCTGATAAGCCGCAAGCCCTGCGAAGCTGTCCTTGATCCGAAGACTTGCTTCATGCAGATCTTTAAGGTCCGCTTCGGCCCTGCGCTTTTTTACTTCTGCTCTGATTTCAGTTTTTTTGTTTTTTTCCATATTTGTCCCCCAGATTTGTAATGGTTCCGTCAGCTTCCCTGATATCGATCTGATCAAGCTGACTCTTCAGGTTTCCTCTCACAGCGGCAAGAAACTCCTGCCTCAAAAGCTGCTGCTCCTTTTTCTCCGCCTCTGTCAGTCCTTCCGCTTTTGATTTGTGTGCCAGTTCATTGATTCTGGCAATCTTCCTTTCATCCATAAACTTCCTTTCTGCCTGATCCGTGTTCCGGTGCCGGAGCATCCAGATAGTCGATCAGATAAAAATTCTCAATCCGGTTTGCCCGGAACATGGTTCCGATCCGTTCTCCATCCATGATTCTGTGGATGATGCCCATATCCGATCCGTTTGCTATGATCATGTCCGCTCCTGCCGAAGTGGCGAGCCTTGCAGCTCCCAGCTTGGTAGACATGCCACCGGTTCCCACATCGCTGGACGATCCTTTTGCCATCTTTTCAAAACGTTCGTCCACACGGTCCACATATTCAATAAATTTTGCATCTGGATTCCGGTTCGGATCATCTGTAAAAAGACCGTCAATGTCCGACAGGAGAATCAGAAGGTCCGCCTGAACCAGCGCGGAAACAACTGCCGACAGCGTGTCATTGTCCCCAAACTGAATCTCATAGGTGGAGACCGTATCATTTTCATTCACGATGGGAATGGCGCCCATGGTCAAAAGCGTCTCAAACGTATTCCTTGCATTCTCCCGGTTGACCTCATTAACCAGTGTATTCTTGGTCATGAGGATCTGAGATGCGGTCTGGTTATATTCCATAAAGAGCTTCTGATAGATCATCATCAGGCGGGCCTGTCCAATGGACGCGCAGGCCTGTTTGACCGCCAGCCCGGAAGGACGTTCCTTCATGCCGATGGCTTTCCGTCCCACTGCGATGGCGCCGGAGCTCACCAAGATCACTTCCTTTCCGCGGTTGTTCAGGTCCGCCAGTTCCCGGACCAGCTTTTCCATCTTGATAAAATCGATCTGCCCGGTCTCTGGATGGGTCAGAGAAGAGGTCCCTACTTTTATAACGATCCGCTTTTTATCTTTCAGTATTTTTCTAAGTGTCATACTCATTCCACCAGTCTGTTTCATTCCATGATGGAACATATGCCGACTGCAGATGTCCCATTCACGTATAATTTACAACATCCTGGCTCCAAACACAATGCTAACTTGTATAATTTTCAAGAAAATTATACAGTTCTTCCTCATTTCTTAAATATTTTCCGTCATGGATCTCTTCCTGCAGCCTGGCAGGAAGGATCTCCATAATCACGTCAGTGTATTCATATATCTCATCTTCCGGAAGCTGATAGACCGTCACGTAACCATCCTGGTTTCGGAGCAGGTACTCATATTCTTCCGATATGGGCTCCTCTTCTTCCGGTTCCGGCGGGAATATCTCGCGGATACTTTCCTGTGATACCTGATCCGGTCTGGTTTCAGCAGGAAGCATCTCCACCAGTTCGGTTCCTTTTTGCTCTTCCGGCGGCGTAACCGTATCCTTACGTACATACCAGAACGCTGCCGCGGCCACAACCGCCAGAGCCAGAACCGTAAGCGTGATCCCCCATGTTCTTCTGGACATAATAAAACCTCCTTTTTCCAGTTAGTATGAACTGGAAAAAAGAGGATTATACACGGTTTTTACATAAGTCTGAGTTTTTTGGCAGCCCTCACCAGTAAATAGCCTTTCGGAAATCCCATGATCTCCTCTTCCTTCAGTCCTTTCAGAAGCAGCAACGTAACGCCGTACACCAGAACAGCGCCTGCGCATGCTGCCAGTGTGGCCGCCGTGTTGTTTTTCACCGCCGTCATAAGACCCTTATGTATGCCGTAAGCCGCTCCGCCCATGACCGCTGAGGCTGCCAGCGGTATCAAAAACGTCCGGATCACTTCCTGCCTGTACCTCATATATTTCGCAATGGAACGGGAATTCAGCACGCACATCAGAAGGGCAAAGAAGATATTCGCCCACACCACTGCATGAATGTTCATATCCGTTGCCACCAGCAGTCCGACCAGAAGCAACACGTGCAGTACCAGCGAAAAAGCCGCATGAATCACAGGAAGCCGCATCCGGTCCATGCCCTGCAGGATACCGTTGGTCAGCGTAGACATTCCATAAAGAACCACCGATGCGGTTCCAATCTGAAGAAGCGACGCAGATATCTGCATATGGCTCCTGGCTCCGAACAGAAGTGTCAGAATGGGTTCCGCCAGCACGGAAAGTCCCACTGCGCACGGAATACAGATGATCATGACAAAGCGGATGGCATTCTCCGTTTTTCTTCGCATCTCTCTTCGGTCCTTGTTTACTCTTGCCCGCGTCAGCACCGGAATAGTCGAAGACGCCATGGCGGAGGCCACCGCTATGGGAACATTGGTCAGAACCTTGTATTCTCCGCTGAAAATTCCCCACAATTCATCAATCTTCATGCTGTCGTAATTTTTATATGCCATCAGATGTTTGAAGATGCCCTGGTCTATAATCCCGCTTAAGTTATAGACTGCCGTACTTAAGATCACAGGAAGAATCGTAATCATCAGAAGATAGTAGATCTCCCCGGTAGACTCCACTCTGCCGCCGCGGTCCTGACGTCTGCGCCGCTTCATCACTCTGCTGTATGCGAACATGACGAACACAAGAAACAGAAGCCCCACAAATGCGCCTGCACCCGTGCCGAAGGTGCTTCCGGCGGCTCCCCAGGCATATGACGCCGTTTTCGTGGAAAACAGAGCGTCCAGTTTTGTGCCGTACCGGAACAGCGCCCATGCCGCGCCGATGCTGACTGCCGCATTGATGACCTGCTCCACGATCTGAGAGACTGCGGTCGGAATCATGGAACCAAGTCCCTGAAAATATCCCCGCAGGCAGCCCATCAGCGCCACAACCAGAATTGTGGGAGCCAGTACCTGAAGCGCCAGTCTGCTCTGCGGCGTGTTGACCAGTACGTCGCTGAAAAAACCGGCTCCGAAATAGATCAGCAAAGATCCAAGTCCCCCGGAAACAACTGCGAACACCAGGGTGCACTGGAATACTTTGTAGGCGCTTTTCACCCTTCCTTTTGCCATTCTTGCCGATACCAGCTTGGACACTGCCAGCGGAAGGCTGAAAGAAGAGATGAGAAGCACCATGGAATACACTTCATATGCTGCTGAATAATAGCTGTTGCCCACCGGACCCAGTATTCGCGTAACAGGGATCCGGTAAGCCAGTCCGATGATACGGACCAGAATGGAGGCGACTGCCAGTATACTCCCCTGTACGATATAATTAGAACCTTTTTTCTGATTCTTTGTACCCATAGATTTTCAAATCCTCTTTATCTTTCAATGCCCAGATGCAAAAGCACCAGATCCTGTCTTGCTTCCATATCCCTGGCATCTTCTTCTGTCATGTGATCATATCCCAGCAGATGGAACATGCTGTGCGCCACGAGAAAGGCAAATTCCCTCCTTGTGCTGTGTCCGTAGTTTGCCGCCTGTTCCTTCACTCTGTCCAGTGAAATGATGATATCTCCCAGGAACAGTTCTCCGGTATCCGGATTAAAGCATTCTGTCCCCTGTTCTTCCGCCATGGACAGATCCGCCGGATTCTCATACTCGATCTGCGGAAAGGAAAGCACGTCCGTGGGCCGGTCGATACCGCGGTATTCCAGATTCAGCCTGTGAATCTTCTCATCAGACGTAAGCAGAATGCTTACCTCAGCTTCATAAGGGCACTCTTCTTCTGTCAGCACCTGCTCTGCGACCTGAAGCGCCGTCCCTTCATAATCAATTCCCAGATCCGGATCGTACTCTTTTTCTATGTTTAACGTCATGTTTTTCCCTTCTTCCTGAAGTCTTTCTCTCATATTCCTCATATGCAGTCACAATCTTCTGTACCAGCGGATGACGCACCACATCCTGGCTGGTCAGCCTGCAGAACGTAATGCCTTCCACCCGGCCCAGCACTTTTTCAGCCACCTCCAGTCCGGATCTGACATCCGGCGACAGGTCTTTTTGCGTATCGTCGCCGGTTACCACCACTTTGGAACCGAATCCAATACGGGTCAGAAACATCTTCATCTGCGCCTGCGTGGTATTCTGCGCCTCATCCAGTATGATAAATGCATTATCCAGTGTCCGTCCGCGCATGTAAGCAAGAGGCGCAACTTCGATCAGCCCCTTTTCCATATTCTTCTGAAAGCTTTCTGCACCCATGATCTGGTAAAGCGCGTCATAGAGCGGGCGCAGATACGGGTCTACCTTGCTCTGAAGATCTCCAGGCAGGAACCCCAGCTTCTCTCCGGCTTCGATTGCCGGACGGGTCAGAATGATCCGTTCCACTTCATTGGCTTTAAAGGCGGTGATTGCCATGGCCATGGCAAGATATGTTTTTCCTGTACCCGCAGGGCCTGTGCCGAACACGATCATGTTGTTCCGGATCGCATCCACATACTGCTTCTGCCCCAGCGTTTTGGGCTTAATGGACTTTCCGCTGATTGTGTGGCAGATCAGATCCGCGTCTATTTCCAGCAGCGCCCCGCTCTGCTTTTCCATTGCAAGCGCCAGTGCATAGTCCACATTCTGCTCCGTGATCTGACGCTTTCTGCCGGAGAGCTCCAGAAGTTCCAGAAGCACCTGCTTTGCCTGCTCTACCTGAACTCTGCTGCCGATCAGCTTCAGTCCGCCGTCTCTGGTAACAGCAGACACGCCGGTTGTCTTTTCAATCTTTTTTAAATATGCGTCAAACTGTCCGAATACATTCTGCTCATGCTCGGACGGAATATCAAAAATATATTCTTCTAATGTCACGTATGTTTATTCCCTTTCTTCTTCCGGTTCTTCTGCCTGTTCCGGCGTCCCGATTACCGGAGCCTGTTCCTGCACGGCGGATTCTTCCACCAGATAATCTCCTTTTGCCGTACACCTGCCTCCGCTGATATCTATTTTAACATTATTTTCAATAATTTGAAGTCCCTTTATTCTTAATTTTTCAAAAAACAGCGCCCAGTTCTCTTTTGCGTGCGCTACAGCCTCTTCTTTTGTATAGACAGCCTCTTCCTCTGCATACTCCTGCTCTGTACTTTTGCCGAACACCACCGGAAGATAAAAGTTCTCCGTGATCTTAAGAGGAAATTCACTGGCAATGGAATCCGACTGTTCGTAGACGTCCGGATGCCACAGACGGAACCAGAACCTCTTCTGCCCCAGCATCAGATAATAAGAGGACCTTGTCTCCCCGGTATATATTTTTTTTATGTAGTGCATGTCAAAGGATTCTTCATAATGCTCCGTTCTCTGAATCCGGACGTCTGCATCTGCATGTACATAATAAGTATTTGCCGTCTCTCCGGCATCATCAAGGACATCCACCCGGCTCCCGACCAGAAGATCCCCTTTCTGAACATCCATTCCTTCTGAAACGGCGGGAGTTCCGCTTCTTACGATCATGGAGACAATCGTTCCTTCTCCGGAAGAGACCAGATCCGCCGGCTCATCCTCCGGAATCGTTTCAGCCGTCTGATCTTCATTTTCCTGTACATGAATGATCAGACGCGTTCCTTTTACTTCAGCCGAAGTCCAGGTGATTTCCGGAAAATGTTCCCGAAGTCCTGCTTCAATTTCTTCTCCGTGCACATTTCTTTTTGCCATGCCGTGCACGATTCCGGTGCTTTCCAGCCAGGCAAGGATCACCTCATCGCTCAGGCTGTAGTTTCCCTCCACGTGGATATTCCAGATGAAAAGAGACAGAACATATAAAAGCGCCATGCAAAGCAGCGCCCCGCCTGCAAACAGTTTTCGTTTCCGATAGCGGTAGAGAATAAAAGGAAGGCCGTGTCTTTCCAGAATCACGGCCCTTGTTCTCGTCTTATGCACCAGCGGCCGCAGTCTGCGGAAACCGCTGATACTGATGCACATCTCATAGTCTGTCCCTACGGAACGAAGGCCCCACAGTATGATATGATGATGACTGCAAAGATTCAGGAAGCGTTCCGGCGAATATCCGGACAGACGTATCACCACATAGCCCTTTAAAAATTTTAAAAGCCTTGTCAACAATAACGGATTTCTCCAATCTCGCCCGATATTTTCATCTCGTCTTCGGTATAGTAATCAATATGCAGATGCTCCCCGCACAGCGTCATCTGGCAGGTCTTTGTCTGCAGACGTATCCGTTTCTCCGTATATTCAATGATTCCGCGGTAATTTTCGATATACGCTTCACTTCTCCCGGTAACGGTCAGGACTGCCGCTCCCATGACCAGGTCCTTCGGAAGCTTCAGCTTCTCCGCCATCTGTTCTCTCAGTTTCATTCCATACCTGCCTGGATATTTATTATAAATATATGTATGGAGTTCATTTTTATGTCAGAGCAGCGTCCGCTGTCCATGTACGCTATGTCAGGCTTGCCATAAACAGTTCATAAAAATCATCTTCCCCTTCCAGCTTCGGGGAATTCTCTCCGCCGCCGTTGGTGCTTCTGCGCATGGTTCCGTAAAACTCTTCTCCGGCATTGATCAAATCCATAACATAGACCGGATAGCCGTATTCCTGGCATTTCCTGCAGAACGCATCCACCGGATTCTTCTCTTTTTTTGTTTCCAGAAGCGCTCTGCGAAGGGCTTCGTCCCTGTGCGCCCGGTTCTGTAGCTCATCCAGCAGTTCTATTGTATTCATCCTTTTTCCTCCTGAAGCAACGTATCAATTCCATTATATACCCTGTTTTGAAAAATGTATAGGAAAAAACCATGTTTTATGCTATTATAAAACGGACAATAGTTACTTTTCAGGGGGATTATCATTATGAAAACTGAGAAAAAGAAAAACCGGGCGTCTGCATTGCTTCCGATCCTAGTGTTCCTGATCATCTACATCGGCGTCGGCGTCTATTATGAATACATCCGGCCCAGGGAAGGCGTTCAGGGCTTTTACGTTATGTCTGTAGTTGTCGCATTTATGGCTGCAATCGCTGTCGCACTGCTCCAGAACCGTTCTGTCTCTTTTGATGAAAAGATGAAGATCTGCGCTTCCGGCATGGGCGACGATAATATTCTGACCATGATCTTTATCTTCCTGCTGGCAGGCGCTTTCAGCGGCGTGGCTTCTGCTTCCGGCTGCGCAGAAGACACGGCCAACCTGCTTTTGAGTATCGTTCCGGGCAGACTGACCGTTCTTGGAATTTTTCTGATTGCCTGTATGATTTCCATGGCGATGGGCACTTCCTGCGGAACGATCACGGTCATGGGTTCGCTGGCGCTTGGCATCTCACAGTCAGCAGGCCTGTCTCTTCCGCTGTGTTTCGGCGCTCTGGTCGGCGGCTCCATGTTCGGTGATAATCTGTCCTTTATCTCCGATACAACTATTGCAGCAACGAAGACGCAGGGCTGTCAGATGCGGGACAAGTTCCGGGAAAACCTTCTGATCGCACTGCCGGCGGCACTGGCGGCATGCGTGATTTTTCTCATCATTGCATGGACCGGAAAACCGGCAGCCGTAGGGGAATATTCCTTCAACGTCGTCCGTGCGCTGCCCTACTTTGTGATCCTGGCCGCAGCCCTTCTGGGCATCAATGTTTTTCTTGTTCTTGGTTTCGGGCTGATACTCTGCACGTCCATTGGACTTGGCACCGGTTCCATCGACCTGCACAATGTCTTCATCTCCATGGGAAGCGGCGTCAGCGGCATGTATGAGACCATCACCGTTACCATACTTGCCACGGCTCTGTCCGCACTGATCAAATACAACGGCGGATTTGAGGCGGTCATTGATTTTATTAAGAAGTATTTCCACGGAAGCAGGGGCGGACAGCTGGGCATCATTCTGATCTCCATACTGATGGACATTTCCACCGCCAACAATACGGTTGCCATCGTGGTTACTGCGCCCATTGCCACAGATATCCGGAAAGAATACCATATTACGCCCCAGCGGACGGCTTCTCTTATGGATATTTCAACCTGTATCGCACAGGGGATTATCCCATACGGGGCGCAGCTTTTGATTGCGGCGGGAATCGCCGGGGTCTCTTCGATCCAGATCATGCCGTACCTGTTCTACCCGTATCTGTTGTTCCTGTGCGTAATCATTGCCACCCTTACAGGAAGAAAGAACCCTCTCTCTGATCCGGACCGCCAGATCCGGAACAGCTTTTCACAGCGCTTATGAAAAAAGGGGCGGGCGCCGCAGCACCCGCTCCTGATTTGTTTTTTTATGTCTTTCTGGAATCCGGCAGATATTCAGGCGCAGACATTCTGAAAGTCCAGCCGGATCAGGCGGTCGCCATTTTCATCCTGCGGATCACGCATATAAATCAGATCCATATTTCTTGCCTGAAATTCCACAACTGCCCGTTCCAGAGAGATTGTGCGGCAGGCTCCTGGCCAGTGACCATCATTCGGGATGGAGTTCAGGTTCTCGGGATCCCACAGAATCAATGATACTACCCTGGCATGGCAGGCAAGCGCCAGTTCGATTGTTTTCTGAAGACCCAGATATTCTGCAGCCAGATTGATGAGCAGCACGTCAGAATCCTTGACGGTCGGATTGCGGTAATCCAGCTCATAGATCTTCTGTTCTTCATATTGTTCCAACTGCTGCCTGCGAAGGGCATCCAATAAAGCATGAATCATTGTACCTCATTCCTTTGCTCTTTTCTCTTTCTACTATATTAGACGCTTTTTGTATCAAAAAAGTTTCATAATCTGTAAAAATCTTTCCGTTTTTGCATTTTCTTCCCCTCCGATTCCGCCAAGTCATTTTTTATTTCAGTGGTATTTTTATTTTGTCATCCCCCAGAAGCATTATACTCAAATCAGCGGGATTCACATAGGAGCCGAATCCTGTCTGATAAATGGCTTCGCGTTTGTCAAAATCATATTTTCCGCTTATTCCGCCAAGTCCTGTAAGAATCTCGTTTCCGTTCTGATCCAGAAAACCGGAACATTCCACTTCTTTCAAATAAACATCTGTTTCTCCGGCATAAAGCGTTTCCCGCAGTTCTTCCAGATCATCCAGATCAAAAGTCAGAAGCAGAGACAACGGTGATACCTCCACCCGTTTTACGTGTACAGATACACCGGCGATTTCCACTGGCTGTCCGGGTTCATAGACATCGGCTTTCAATATGGTATTCTCACCAAGCGGCAGCATCAGTGACCAGTCGCCGCGGATCGTATGAGGAATGGTGTCTCCATTCTCATAAGTATAATAACTGTATTCTGTAAAATGAACCTCGATCTTCTCCTCATCCCATTCCTGTTCCAGAGATTTCAGCGCTGAAATCTCATAACAGCCATGATTCGAAAGTTCCGAAAAGGCCGGTGTGCCCGAAGTAAATCCCATAGATATATTATTGAATGCGTCCTCATGATCCGTAACGATCCATGGCAGTCCGTAAGTTCCGTTTTCATCTGAACGTTCGAAACCTCCGTTTCCGTCAATGATGTTTTCCTCCGCCTGAATATCCAGCAGAATGTATAATGTATTTTTGTCCTGTACAGTCTGTTTGGCTGTAATCGTGATTCCGGCATCTGTTGCAGAAGCGGTCTGTTCCTTTGCCATCCCTTCCATGGTCATGGCATTCTGCTCATCCTCTGTGGGACTGCGGAAATTTTCCACTGCCTTCTGATCCCACTGAAATAATTCAGATGCCATGACCGTCGTTCCAACGATTGCCGCCAGCGCTGCAGCCAGTATCAGCGTCCGTTTGCTCCATACATTCCTCATCCTTGTCTCCATCTTTTCCGGCGCATCCGGAAGTTCTGTCAAAATGCGCTCTATCCGTTCCTGACAGTCTGCAGATGCCTTCCATGGCTCCTGCTTTGCTTTTTCAATAATCTGCCGGTCTGTTCTTAGATCTTCTGCTCTCATCTGTTCCTGTCCTCCAATGCTGTTTTCAGTTTCTGTCTTGCGCGATTCAGTCTTGACTTGACCGTTCCTTCGGACCGTTTCATCATAAGGGCAATCTCCTTCGTACGAAATCCTTCATAATAATAGAGAATCACTACCTGACGAAAATCCTGCGGCAAATCCATAACCGCATACCACAGTTCCCTGTGTTCTCCCGATGAAGGCTGCTCATAAAGACTCATGTCTCCTGAAAGTTCCAGTCGCTTCCTGCAGGTCAGCATGGTACGTGTTACATTGACCAGAATTGACATGGCCCATGACCGGAAATGTTCCGGAGCTTTCAGCTGCGCCAGATGAGCGTATGCTTTCAGAACCGTTTCTCCTACCGCGTCTTCCGCATCAGCAGGACTTTTCAGAACACCAAGCGCATACCGGTACATGGAAGTCTCCAGATCCCGGATTTTATGGCAAAACTGTTCTTTTTCCATCATTTTTCTTTTTCATCAACCTTTCACGCCTTGAGGCTGTTCCGACCCCAGGCTGTCTGTTTTGAAACATGCTTCGTATATAAGACGAACCAGGAGGGCGAATGGTTCCCTCCACGGAATTTTTTGTAAATATTTGTAGCGTTTTCGCTCTCTGAAAGGTATTCTTGGTGAAAGGGGGTGCCGAATATGGACGATAATGCAGAAAATACGATTCGGCAGTATTCTCATATGGTTTACCGGCTGGCATATGCCCGCACAGGAAACAGACAGGATGCGGATGAGATCTATCAGGAAGTCTTTCTTCGATATATACGGAAAAAGCCGGATTTCCAGAATCATGTACATAAAAAAGCATGGTTTCTGAAAGTAACGGTAAACTGCGCCAACAGCCTCTGGACTTCTCCATGGAAACGTTTCACAGTGCCGCTGACTGATGATCTGGTATCAGAGGAGAAAGAACAGGCTGCCGATCTGTCCCAGGCGCTGCAAAAACTTCCGCCGCGTTATCGCGAAGTGATCCATCTGTACTATTATGAGGAGCTGTCAACGGAGGAGATCGGACAGATTCTCCGTCGGAAAACGTCTACGGTGCGGACCCAGCTTACCCGTGCCAGAGCCGTTTTAAAAGAAATCCTGAAGGAGGAACACTATGAATTTTAAAGAAGCATACAGACAATGGAATGAAGCCGTTGTGCCGGACCGGATGCTGACGGACAGACTGCTTAAAAAAGCCGGGAAGAGAACCGGAACGCATATGTTCCGTTCATGGTACAGGACCGCTGCCGCGATTCTCCTTTTCTGCGCGGTCTTTTCCTTTTCCATGCCGGTGCTGGCCGCCCATGTGGAACCGGTCTATCAGTTTTTGTATCTTCTGTCCCCGAAAGCCGCCCAGTATTTTATGCCGGTGCAGATGTCCTCTGAAGATCAGGGCATCCGTATGGAAGTGGTATCTGCCTGTGTTCATGAAGATACGGCAAAGATCTATATCACCATGGAGGATCTGGAGGGCGACCGGATCGACGGGACTACCGATCTTTACGACAGTTATTCCATCCATCGTCCCTTTAATTCCGTTGGAACCTGTGAACGTGCCGGCTATGATTCCGAAACCGGCAAAGTCTCGTTTTTAATTACGCTGAAAGAACGGGAAGAGGACTGGTCGAAACATCCGATCGAAGGAGATAAGGTCACTTTCTCCGTACAGGAATTTCTGAGCCGCAAGGCCAAATATGAAGATATTGTGATTCCGCTCAATCTGGCAGATGTCCCGCCGAATCCTGAAACCAGGAAGGCTGATCTGCATGGATACGGCGGAGCATATGAACTCTATGGCATCGGGGAAACGACGGATGTTCTGCTCCCCAATGTTTCCATGGATCTTCTGCCGGATCACAGCGTCACTTTGACGGCATGGGGCTACCAGAACGGCATGCTCCACATCCAGACCTCTTTGGGCAACACAAAAGAACATGACAATCATGGCTGTTTGTGGCTGGAAAACGCCAATGGAAAGCAGGACGCCGCCTACAGCATCTCTTTTTGGGACGAGACGGATCCGGAGCATCCGGTTACTTATCAGGAAGAAGTCTTTGACCTCTCCATGGAAGAACTGGCAGACTGCACGCTGCACGGATATTATGTCATTTCCGGACAGAAGACGGAAGGCAGCTGGAAAGTCACTTTTCCTCTGGAGTGATTTCAAACGTCTGCGGCCGGTCGATTTTCTTTCTCTGCCTTACACATTCTGTCAGCAGATATTCAATCTGACCGTTTACCGAGCGGAAGTCGTCTTCAGCCCACGCTGCGATGGCATCATATAATTTCGATGACAATCGCAGCGGGACCTGCTTTTTACGGTTATCCGCCATATCAGTACAGGGTTCCTGTATTTACAATGGGCTGCGCGTCGTGGTTTCCGCAGAGAACTACCAGAAGGTTGGAGACCATGGCCGCCTTCCGCTCTTCGTCCAGCTCCACCACTTCGTTTTCACTGAGGCGCTCCAGCGCCATCTCCACCATGCCTACTGCGCCGTCCACAATCATTTTCCGTGCATCAATAATTGCCGAAGCCTGCTGACGCTGCAGCATGACAGCCGCGATCTCAGGCGCATAGGCCAGATAGGTGATCCGCGCTTCCACGATCTCGATGCCTGCTTCGTCAACCCGCTTCTGAATCTCGTTCCGGATCCTTTCTGCCACGATCTCGCTGGAACCCCGAAGGCTTCCTTCATCTGCGATGCCGTCGCCGGTCGTATCCACTCCCGGCGCCACATCGTAGGGATAAAGCCTGACGATGTTCCGAAGAGCGCTGTCGCACTGAAGAGAAAGGAATTCCTTATAGTTGTCCACGTTAAATACTGCTTTTGCAGTGTCCGTGATCTTCCAGGTAACGGCAATGCCGATCTCAACGGGATTGCCCAGGCAGTCATTGATCTTCTGGCGGTTGTTATTGAGTGTCATAATCTTCAGAGAAATCTTCTTTCCGGTATTTTCAAAAGCCACAGCCGCAGCAACTCCCGCATCCAGGCCTGCAGCAGAGGCATGCTTTACATCTCCGCTCTGGTTCAGCCTTGTCTTTGCAGCCGGATTGACGCTGGTGCAGAAAGGATTGACACAATAAAATCCATGGTCCTTTAAGGTTCCCACATATTTTCCAAACAGCGTCAGCACCAGGGCTTCCTGCGGTTTTAACACCCTCAGTCCGCACAGAGGAATCCAGCCGATGCATAAAACCACAATGCAGACGACCATCAGTGCAACTGCCAGCGGACTCCAGATGTTCTGCATCCATATCCCGCTTAAGACGGTTCCTGCGATCGCCAGTGCATACAGGAACACGACCAGCAGAAGCGCAGTCATGCCGTTTTTTTTCTTACTTAATACGATTTCGTTCATTTGTATGGACCTCCATTATTTTGATATCAAAATCATATCACTTTAATTTCAGAATGTCAACTAAAATATTCCCCTGCGGCAAAGGATTTTCAGGATGGACTTATGCAGCTGCCCGGTCATGTAAAACGGGTTTGATAAGGGATAAAGAACCGGCTCTGTCTGTCACAGACGGACTTGATAAGTCCGAATGACACAGACAAAGCCGGTTCTTTTTTATTTCTTTTTACTCAGAATGCGTATTGCCAGATAGAGATTACAGCCTGTATACAAGGCGCAAAAGGGTCTGTTATACGCCATGAACGGCCAATAATTCAGATATCCGGCGCCTCCTGCCTGGTTCCAGATTATAAGAATCAAAATGCCGACTGCCAGTATCCAGATGTCTTTTTGGCGGTTCATATACTTTAAAACCAAATCTGCCAGAAGCGCATAAGATATTCCGGATATCAGAAAAACAAGGATAAGCATCTTTTCTGCCATTGAAGAATCAAATGTATCTGAGAGAATTTTCTCTGCTCTCATTCTGTAATAAGGGAACAGGTACAGGCACAGGAATGGTAAGACTAAATCAACATAAACACATAACAGAACAGTTTTCCACGTCACTTTTTTACTGTCTATTTCTTCTCTTCCTCCTCAAACAGATTTTCTATTTTCTTTTCCACATCCGGAATCCCGGATATATTGAGATTGCGGTTCACCTTTGCATCGTATGTATCCGCCTTCACAATTTCCGCAAGATCAATTCCCACCGTCTCCTTCATGGATTCGAAAAGCTTTGTCATGACTGCGGGGACATTATCGGCCACGTCACTGACTCCTGTATGGTTACCGCCGCCTCCGATAATCGTAATTTTGTCGATCTGGCTCAAAGGTTCTGCAATCTTTCCTGCAATTTCCGGAAGTACATCGATCAGCATCTCCACCATGGCTGCACGGTTGTATTTCTGATACGCCTCCGCCTTCTTCTCCATGGCTTCCGCCTCTGCCATACCTTTGGCACGGATGGCCTCTGCCTCCGCTTCTCCGCGGGCCTGGATACCGGCCGCCTCCTGCTCCATCGAATATTTGTTTGCTTCCGCCTGTGCTTTCTTCGCCAGCGCATCCTGCTCAAATTCATACTTTCTGGCTTCTGCCTGCGCTTTTTTCGCAACAGCGTCCTGCTCAGCCTCATATTTCTTTGCCAGAGCTTCCTGCTCCGCTTCGTATTTCTTTGCTTCTGCATCACGCTGCCGTTTTGCCAGAGCCGCTGCCGCCGCCTGCTCCACCGCATAGCGATCCGCATCCGCCTTCTTGTTGATCTCTGCCTCCAGCGCCTGCTGCTTTACAAGAACCTCCTGTTTACGGAGCTCCGCCTCTCTCTCAGCTCTGGCAATCTGCGCATTGACCGTCGCCGTCTGGATGATCTTCTGCTGCTCCTGTTCCTGAATCTGATAGGCGGCGTCTGCCATGGCTTTTTTCGTATCGGAGATCTGCTGCAGTTCCGCCTTCTTGATGGCAAGCTCATTATTCTTTTCTGCAATCTCGGTCTCCGAGAGCACTCTTGCATCATTGGAGGCCTTGTTCGCCTCCGCCTGGGCGATGGCCACATCCCGCTCCGCCTGCGCCTTTGCAATGGAAGCATCTTTCTTGATCTTGGCCGTGTTGTCTGCGCCAAGATCCTTGATCAGGCTGTTTTCGTCCGTCACATTCTGAATATTGCAGGATACGATCTCAATACCCAGCTTTTTCATATCCTTGGAAGCCTTTTCCATCACCTGGTCAGAAAAGGAATCCCGGTCTGTATTGATGGATTTCAGCGTCAGCGTGCCGATGATCTCACGCATATTTCCCTGCAGAGAATCCTGCAGATCTTTTGAGATCTGATCCGGCGTCTTGTTCAGAAAGTTCTTTGCGGCCAGACGGATTCCTTCTGTAGTCGGATCGATCCGCACCTTTGCCACTGCGTCCACATTGACATTAATAAAATCCGTAGTAGGCACGGACTGCTCTGTCTTGATATCCACAGTCATCTGTCCCAGATAGAGCTTATCCAGCCTTTCAAAAAACGGAACCCGGATTCCTGCGCGCCCGATCAGGATCTTGGGCTCTTTTTTAAGACCTGAGATGATAAATGCCCGGTCCGGCGGGGCCTTCACATACCCCATTCCCAGGATTACAATGATAACGACTGCCAGGATCAACGGTATTGCATACCCGATGATCGGCTGAATGGATACTGCCAGCATGATTTTTTCCTCCTTTGTCTTTTGCCGGTTTCCTGTTAAGAACATTATACTGCTTTGTTAAGATATTATCAATCCCAAATTATGAATCCGTATACCCGGCAATTCCGGACAGGTTGCTTTTCACGGGGGCTGTGCCCTGGGTCTCTGTGCTCTGCGCTCGTATGGAGTGTATCGGACATCGAAGCCGTTTTGTCCGTCTCATTCGGACAGGACTGTTCGTCTGCGACGGACAAAACGACTCCGCTGTCCGCTCCAGTCCACACAGCGCTGCAGAGCACAGAGACCCAGGGCACAGGCCCCACCTCATGAACAGTAACCCGGACAGTGACAAAAAAGAAATCCCCCCATATACTAACAAAAAGATCATGAAAACCGGTAACTATGAACAGATCATGTAATTTCAGCCATGTGACAAACGATTATCTGGCAGCTTTCGACTGCATTCTGTCCGAAATGACCGACAAAATGACTCATGCGGACCTGTCAGACAGTATTTCCCACAATTTTATCACGCAGATGATCCCCCATCATCAGGGCGCCATTGAAATGGCGCGGAATATTTTAAAATACACAACGAATATTGCGCTTCAGAATCTCGCCCTTCAGATCATCACCGGGCAGACAAAAAGCATATCCGACATGCGCGGGATCCTGTGCCGGTGCGATGCCGTTCACAACTGCAAGGAAGATCTGTGCTGTTATCAGACCCGCACAGGAAAGATCATGCATACCATGTTTCATGAGATGAAGCATGCATGTTCCACCAACTGCGTCAACTGCAATTTTATCCGGGAAATGATTCCCCATCACTGCGGCGCCATCGCCATGTCGGAAAATACGCTGCGGTACTGTATCTGTCCGGAGCTCATTCCGATCCTTGATTCGATCATCCGGTCGCAGAGACAGGAAGTGCAGATGATGCGGTGCATACTGCAGCGCATGGAATGCCGCTGATATACGGAAATCACTTCAAAGACACCGGAGCGGACAAAAGAACCGGCTTTGTCCGTTCCAGTTCACACAGCGTTGCTGAGTACACAGACAGGAACGTGTTTTACAACGATCCCTTCCTAGTACCACTCCTGCATGTCTCTTAATCTCAAGGAGGATTTTGTTCCTTCTCCAAGAATCATGGTTTCTCCATTATATTCGACCCGGAATCCACTGCCATCCTCCAGAACTGCGGTGTCTGCATCATAAAGCCGGAAAAGATGCCAGATATTTCCCGTTGTGATCCAGGTTACCCTGGACCACGTCTGATAACCGCTTAATACTATATCCGGCTCTTCGGTTGTATAAACCGCTATAAACAACCGGCATATCTTTTCATCACCGTCATATAAGTCATACCACTCTCCTTCTTTGTCACCCCACTTTTCACACATGGCCTCATAGACAGGTCCCAGTTTCCGGTACTGCTGACTGGTCAGATTCCATGCTTCGTAATTGAACATATAAACCACATAGGATTTTCGGATGTTGGCAGACAGTTCCATTTCATCGATCAGCTCATCCACCGTATAAATCTGTTCTTCCGACAGACTGGAATAAATCTCCCCTCCTTTTATCATAATATTCGGATATATCATATTTTCCATGCAGATTCCCACTTCATCGAGCATACGGAGATCTTCCTGTTCGCGAAACATCTCTGCAACCAGGCTGCAGAATTCATCAATATGGTCATAGTCAGGATAATACAAAGTGTCCGTTTTACCGTTCAGGACGTCCGATTGTACACCATATGACAGTCCGTACTGTTTTGCATAATATTTAAGAAGCATACCGCCATAATTATCTTCTGCCTTCTGATACTCTCTATAGCCGCTGACTTCCACTGTAATCGGTAATTCCGGATATTTTTCGGAATAGAGTTCGTACTTTCTTTCACTTTCAGACGACGCATGTATTCGTTCCGGTGAAGAAAACTGTTCTTCTGGATACGTCTCCTGCATATAACGGGACACATAACGCTGATCTGCCGTCAGATAATGATATATCAAAAAAGGCGCTGCTGCCAGAAACAGAATTACAACTATGCCGATTATTACGACTGTTTTCTCCTGAACAGCATGCCCGGTGTCAGTCTGCTGTTGTTCCTGTTCAACATCAGTCGTTATATCAGATTTGAAACGCAGAAATCGGGCAAGCTTTTTCGCATCTCCTCCGTATGCTGATCCATCGTTCTGAAAACCATAGATATCCCACAGAATGCAGAGAAATTCTTCTTCATATTTCAGATCTCCATTGACAGCTTCTGCCAGAGAGGTCCGGACAAATGGATGCCATTTAATCTCCTGAAACTCTTCTGATCTCAGGTACTCTTTCCACCGTTCCATAACCGGAACGGTTCGAAAACTGTTTTCAAAATCTGCCCAGCACGACTGAAAATGCTCAAGATATGTTTCCTGTTTTTGCAGATGCTCTCTAAAATAAGCAGCCAAAATCTCCTGCTCTACATCTTCTGCGGCAGCCTTCTGCAATTCTGTCTTTTCAGTTTCTTTTTTTTCCTCTTTTAATTCTTCTGATTCTATCCTCTGCGCTTCTTCTAAAAGAAGTTCAGATCTGTCATGGCTCTGCGCATACTCCAGCGCCTCCTGATATGCCTCATAGAGCAAACGGAATTCTTCCGGTTTTTCTTCCGGGTGGACGATTCTTGATCTGGCGGCATATGCCTGACGAATCATCTTTCTGTCGGCAGTCGGTTCTATCTGTAAAATATTCCATATATTCATCCATTTTTTATCCTCATCTGCGTCTATGGTTTCCAGTCATCAAGGCGGTCAAAAATGGCTTCCGCTTCCCGCAGCCTGTTTGCAATCAGCTGATCGTTTTGTTCACGCATACTTTCTTCGATCCGTTGAAGAACTTCGGCGATCTCTTTTCGTTCTTCACCTGAAAGCTGTGCAAACAGGCGTTCTCCTCTTTCCAGAACAAGCCTTGTGCGGATTCCACCCGAAGGCGCCAGCTTATATGCATTCAGTTCCTGCAGACGCTGCTTCAGTTCCTGTTCGGACAGCCGAAGAGTTTTGCATGTTACCACAACCCGTTCTGTCCGATTCTGATATCGGTCTGTCACTTCCACTTCCAGAATTCCGTTAATATCATAAGTAAAGCGAACCTCTATCTGCGCTTCCCCCCTGCGGACCGGAAGAATATCCATTTCAATATTTCCAAGCCTGACGTTTTCCTCGCAGTAATAGGATTCGCCCTGAAAGACCCCAATGGAAATATGTGCCTGCCCATCATAAGCATTCGTATAATATCCTGTCTTGGAACTGGGAAGAATACTGTTTCGTTCAATAATCGGAGACATGATCGGCCTTTCGTGGTCCGAATGATTGACTATATTCGTTCCCAACGTAAAAGGACAGATATCTGTCAGCACCAGATCCCGGATCTCCTGTTTCCGTTCCTTGATCCCGGCATAAGTACCAACGCCTGCCGCCACAATCTCATCCGGCGATCCAATCATACAGGGGCTTTTTCCAAGAAATGTCTGAAGAAACAGAAAGATTACCGGCATTCGGGAAGAGCCTCCCACCAGAACAATTTCATCGATTTCATTAATTGTCCTTTTGCTGTCCCTGAGTACATTTTTAATTGCCTGGCTGATTCGGTCAAAAAGTTTCTGGCAGGACTCGGCCAGAAGCATGTTTGTCAGAGTAAATGTTCTTTCTTCCGACCCGAAAGTAAGTACGCTCTCCTTCTGCGAGGTCAGTTCCTTTTTGCACCGTTCTGACATCCGAAGCAGAGAAGCCCTTTCATTCTCCTTCAGTTCTTCATACATTATGCCAACAGCTTCACAGAATCGGTGCGCAATCGTCTCATCAAAATCATTTCCGCCCAGATGATTATCCCCGCTGACTGCAATGATCTCGATTACATTTTCAAAAAAATCCACCACGGAGACGTCGAGTGTGCCACCGCCCAGATCAAATATCAGATAGCTTCCCTCTCCTGACCGGCTGATTCTGCTGGCAGCAAGCGCTGCAGCAGAAGGTTCATTGACCAGACGTTCTACCCGCATACCTGCCAGCCTTCCTGCCTCCCGGGTTGCATATCTCTGATGATCATTAAAATATGCGGGTACGCTGATGACTGCTTCGGTCACTTCCTCGCCAAGAAAATGTTCTGCATCCTCTTTCAGCTGACGCAGCACAAAAGAGGACAACTCCTGAGGAGTGAATGAACGCCCTGCCAGCATATACGTTTTCTCCGTTCCCATGTACCGTTTAAAAGAAGCGGCTGTATCCGAAGGATGCGTGACCAGTCGTTCCTTTGCCACTGCTCCAACACAAATATCTCCGTTTTCATCTATACTTATTACGCTTGGCGTCAACGTCTGTCCCAATGCATTGGGAACCAGCTTGATCTGCCCATCCTGGCAGACGCATGCCAGACTGTTCGTTGTTCCAAGATCAATCCCTATAATTGCCATATATTATCTCTCCCCAGATACGCGCAGCAGAACAGCGTATATTGTTAAAACGCCCCCATCCGCCGGAACAGAAAGACTTGTTGCAGAACATCATAAACGGAAACATGACCTGGAACACAGCATTGTTCACATGCTTCAATTCCAGGTCAGTTAAAAATTTTCTGATATTGCCAGTTACTCCTGCCTGACAAAATAGAACGGATCCTCTTCCGTATGGTGCAGAAAATGCATCATATGATAACCGCAGTTCATGGACACGTTCTCTTCTTTCAGAATGCGCCGGATCTCATTCCGGTCCGCCAGGACAACTTCCAGCTGTTCATTGGCTTCCAGGCCCTCTGCGGAAACCGTTCCCGATGCATAGCCATACACGGTTGCACAGGACTCGTCCGTCATGCCTATGGTGGTAAAGAAAGGCTTGTGATACATCTCATCCACCTGCAGCGGTTCAAAATCAAGCCCGGTCTCTTCTTTTAATTCCCGAGCTCCCGCCTGAGCGTAAGTCTCGCCTTCATCTACGAGTCCGGCCGGAAGTTCATAGATATAGTCATCTATGGACAGGCGGTACTGGCGGACCAGCACCATCCGGTCGCGCTTCTCTCCGTAAATGCTGTAGATAATGACGCCGTCCGGATCATTCTTCCGGGTATTGATCTTAAGATGCTCTGCATCTTTCCCCCTGGATGCTATATGGTACAGCTTTTTGTTGCCCATTTTGTTCTCATAGTGCAGATTGTACATATTCAGAAAACGATTATCCGTTGTCTTTTCAATAGATAATATACGACTTCCCATCCTCTATCCCTCTAAATCTACTTTCTCTACCAGACTGCCGTCTCTCCAGATCCGTTCCAGATCATAGAACAGACGATTCTCTTCGTCAAATATATGAATAATAATGTCCTGATAGTCCATCAGAATCCAGTTGGCAGTCTGATAGCCTTCCACCTGTTTGGGGGTATAGCCCGCCTTTCCCAGCTTCTCTTCCACTTCGTCTGCCATTGCCTGCACCTGATTATGGTTGCTGCCGGATGCAATGACAAAGTAGTCTGCAAGGACTGACACATCTGAAATGTCCAGAAGCTTCAGGTCCTTCGCCTTTTTTTCTTCCAGTGCGTTGACAACGATCTTTGCCATCTCTTTTGAACTGTTTTCTACCATAGATACCCTCCTGTCATAAGTTATGGGAACATTTATACAAACGGCAGTCTGCCTCAACTGCACTTTGCTCCATCCCGGTCACGGCTTTCGGTTCTATAATAATCATACGTCTTTTTTGTCATTGCGTCAACATGTTCTGAAGAATCTCCCAGATATCCAAGCGTATCTTCCAGAATCCTGAGCAGGGCTTTATCCAGATCAATGAATGCAAGCTGCCTGATCTTGGCCAGATTCGGCGCTTTGTCCCGTTTGGGTTCAATATAATCCGATACATAGACGATTTTATCCAGCAGCGTCATATCCGGACGCCCGGTCGTATGCCAGCGGATCGCATCCAGAATCTCCGGATCTTCAATATCATATTTCTTTTTGGCCAGAAATGCACCAAGCTTGGCGTGAAGCATAAAAGGATTTTTTCGCTCCAAGTTGCTGATTTCCAGCTGATGTTTCTCCGCCATTTTCAATTTCTTCGCATTGGGCATACATTTGGCACAGTCATGCAAAAGCCCTGCCAGCATGGCCTTCTCCAGATCGTAACTGTAACGCATGGCAAGCGCACTGCAGGTATACATGACCCCCAGCGTGTGCTCAAATCTGCTGTCATCCATTTCCTTTTTTAAATCTTTCTTCAAATCCTTAATGCAGATTGCATCCATTCTTATCCCACCTCATTCAAGTTTCGCTTCTTTTCTTCCATACTTTGGCACAGGGCAGCTGTCCTGTCTGTTCCTGAGCCATACAGTCCCTTCTGACGGATGTACATTTCCACTGCCGCAGGCAGCAGATGAGAAACCGCTGTTCCTTCTGCCAGACGTTCCCGGATATCTGCAGAAGCAATATCCATATTGGGCGTGTCCAGTATATGGATCTTTGCTCCATACCGCTCATTCAGTTCCCGGATCCGATCCTGAATCTGTCCTCTGGCATGGTGGTCTCTGACCGCCGCCAGCAGGATGCATTCCCTGCTGATCATGCCCGGTTCCTTCCACCTGTCAAACTCAAAAAGAGAATCCGCTCCCATAATAAAATAAAATACAGTATCCGGATACCGCCTGTTTAAACGCTGAAGAGTTTCATACGTATAATGGTACGACGAAGAGGAACGTTCCAGATCGCAGAGCTTCAGATAGGGAACATCCCGAATGGCAAGACGGAGCATCTCCATTCTGCATTCCACATCCGCCTGTCTGGTATCCCGTTTGTGAGGCGGGTTTCCATTGGGAAGCATCCAGATCTCATCCAGCGCATACTGTTCATAAGCCTGTTCTGCCAGTACCAGATGTGCATTGTGAACCGGATCAAAAGTTCCGCCCATGATGCCGATATGCCGCTTTGTGTCACCCATACATGCAGCCCTTATCCGGGCAGAACGATCTTTTTCTTCTCATCCTTGCCTTCCTTATACAATACAATCTTTTTACCGATGACCTGCACTACCTGAGACCGGGTACGTTCTGATACGATCGCCGCCAGCTCCTTCGGGTCATCCATACAGTTCTGAAGGACGCTTATCTTAATCAGCTCTCTGGCCTCCAGAGCTTCCTGAACTGCTGCTGTAATCTCCGGCGTCAGGCTGTTCTTCCCGATCTGAAAGATCGGGTCCATGTTCATGGCAAGTCCTTTTAAATATGCTCTCTGTTTACTTGTCATATTCTTTCCCCTATTTATAATAATCAAATACGAATCCATACATTTTAACAGTATTTCCCTCCTGGATCCCTGCTTTTTCCAGTTCCTCCAGAATACCGGTATCCTTAAGAAACCGCTGGAAGAAAGCAAAACCCTTCTCCGAATCCAGATTGGTGTAGCCCAGCATTTTCTCAATACGCGGGCCTTCCACAATATAAGTGTCCGGTTCTTCCACTGACCGTTCCACCGTATACGGCAGATTTTCCTGAACGAACACGTCCTCCGGGAAAAACTCCTGTTCAAACACGACAGGACTGTCGTCTGTCGTATTCAGGAGATTCTGCACTTCGTACATCAGTTCTTTCACTCCCTGACCGCTGACTGCCGATATGGGACAAACTTTGATTCCTTTTGGCTCAAACTCTTTACGGATCCTCTCCACCGGACTGTTTTCTTCATCCCAGATGGCGTCGATCTTGTTGGCGGCGATAATCTGCGGCCTTGCTGCAATTTCGGGATTATAAGCTTCCAGTTCTCTGTTAATGGCATGAATATCCGCAACAGGATCCCGGCCTTCTACCGATGCGGCGTCCACCATATGGATCATCACTCTGGTCCGTTCAATATGGCGCAGAAAGTCAAGTCCCAGTCCCACTCCTCTGGAAGCGCCTTCTACCAGACCCGGAATATCCGCAATGACAAATCCGGCTCCATCCAGATCTACCACTCCCAGGTTCGGACTGAGCGTGGTAAAATGATAGTTGGCAATCTTAGGCTGTGCATTGGTTACTCTGGACAGCAGCGTGGATTTTCCCACATTCGGAAATCCGACCAGTCCCACATCGGCAATTACTTTTAACTCCAGCATGACTTCCAGCTCCTGCGCCGGCTGTCCCGGTTTGGCATATTTGGGAACCTGCATGGTTGATGTGGCAAAATGCTGGTTGCCGATCCCTCCTTTTCCGCCCTTTAAGACGACCTGCCTGCGGTTTCCCGCCGACATGTCTGCAATGACCTTCCCGCTCTGTGCGTCCTTGATCACCGTTCCCTCCGGCACCTTCAGTATTACATCCTGGCCGCTTTTTCCATGGCAGTTTCTCTTTCCGCCTTCCTGACCATCCTGTGCCGTATATTTTCGACGGTGCCGGTAGTCTGTCAGAGTATTCAGTCCCTCATCCACTTCAAAAATCACATCTCCGCCGTTTCCGCCGTCTCCGCCGTCCGGGCCGCCATTCGGCACATACAGTTCCCTGCGGAAACTCACATGCCCGTCTCCTCCTTTACCGGAACGGATCCATATTTTAGCTCTGTCTGCAAACATTGTATTATTCTCCTGTCAACATCCGGCATCTGCCGATGTCTAAGATCCGGGCAGATGCTCTTTTCCATTCAGTGGCATTTATACGGTTATAAAAGAAGGCTTCAAATCGATCCGACTTGAAGCCCACGTTCATGCATGATTCATACTGACAGAAACGCCGCAGGGCATTTCCTGTTATTTTGCCTCTGCTGGAAATACAGAAACCTGCTTTTTGTCCCTGCCTTTTCTCTCAAAACGAACAACACCGTCTACCAGAGCAAACAGTGTATCATCGCCGCCGCGTCCTACATTCACGCCTGGATGAATTCTGGTACCACGCTGTCTGTAAAGGATGTTGCCGGCTTTTACAAACTGACCGTCCGCTCTCTTGGCTCCAAGTCTCTTTGCCTCGGAATCTCTGCCGTTCTTGGTGGAACCGACACCTTTTTTATGCGCAAACATTTGAAGGTTCATATTTAACATGGGTCTACACCTCCTTAAATTATCATGTATCAATACGTTAACAGTTGACCGGATTACTTGTTGATCTTTTCGATCTTAACAGCGGTGTACTGCTGTCTGTGGCCGTTTTTCTTGTGATAACCGGTTTTTCTCTTGTACTTGTAAACGATGACTTTCTTCGCTTTTCCATCACCGATCACAGATGCTTCTACGGTAGCGCCCTCCACTACCGGAGTACCTACGGTAAGAGCGTCGTCGCATACTGCGAGAACCTGATCAAATACATAACTGGAACCGGCTTCTGCGCCCAGCTTCTCAACTTTGATTACATCGCCCTCGGATACTTTATACTGTTTACCACCTGTTGCAATAATCGCGTACATATGGCACCTCCTAAAACATTACTCGCTGACTTTGGTGCTGCAGATATACAGACTTATAACCCCGTCATGCGGCATCTGTTATATCTTACACGCTTTCAGATGGCATGTCAAGCATAAAATTCCTGATCATTACCGATCATTACCGAATTATTTCTCCTGCCAGCAGGTATAAATGATCCAGCTGATTTCTCAACCATTCTTTTTGATTTTCAACCGGAATCCTGTCTGCTTCATAATAGACGACTTCCTTTATCACCGCATCGCCGTCAAATACCCGGATCGCCTGGAAAACTCCGTCCGCAATCACAATCCAGTTTTCGTCCAGTATGTATCGATCGGGAAGGTTCTGCATGATGCTTCTTATCAGTTCAGAAAACCCGTCTGTCAAATGTCTGATTCCAATCACGATTCTACCGTCAAATCCAGGTCGTTTATCAGCCCTTCTGCTGGTTGCAAAGGAATACATCCTGACAGGCTCAATATATTGACATGAATAAATCTGAGGCTTTGCATAAACCATTTCCAGCCTGCCGTTTCGTTCATAAATCATTGCGTAATACGCCTGAAAGTTATGCGAAGGAAGCGCATAAATATCACATATGACCGGCTCTGACGGATACAGTTTTATATTTTTAATTTCATCCCGGGCAATTCTGATGTCCTCCATATACTCTGCATATCGTTCTTTATGCCAGCTTCCAGCACTCACCTGAATTCCTCCTTCCTGTTTTGCCAGGCTCTTTCAAAACAATTACCGTCTTCCGGTTCATCAAACCGGAAACCTCATCCAGTGAAAACAGTCAATCAAAAAAGCTGCCATCTGTCTGCCCCATTTATAAATAACACTGTTGTCTGCAATATCCGGCGCAGCGAAACAGATTCCAAGCACCATGCTGATGCCAAGCAGGGCGCCGATGCAGCCCGGATAAAGTTCCAACACAGGTTCCATTCTTTTTTTACACCCAATGATGCGTATAAGAAACAGGACAACTGTACTCACTGGAATAAAAAATATCAAAATACCGGTTCCGATCTCCCCTGTTTTAGTATATTCCAGCGATACGCCTCCAAAACCGCCCCAGCCATGCCACAGTGCCTCAACAACAATGCCTGTTTCCAAAAAAGCCAAAAAGGAAAATAACAGAAAAGCGGTTACGAAATGTTTTTTCATAAGCGTTAAACAATACCTCCCTCTCAATGACTCACTCAGAAAACGATTTTGTAATATCGATGTATTGATTTCCCATCTTTTTGAACAGTCTTTGATTCGTACTGCTCTTTTCAAGTCCTCCCAGTGCTTTCCTGTAACTGCCTGTCTTTACATATTCAAAACATTTCATCCAGGATTTGATTTCTATATCCCTTCCGGAATAAAGACAGCAGGAGAATCCTTTATCATGAGCTTTTTCAACATATCCAATCATTTCGTTCCGGCTTTCAGCTGAAAGATCTCCTTCTCCCAGAAAGCATACGCAGGTAGCCAAATGAGAATACAAATCCAGAATATCCTCATAATATGTTCTCAATAATTCTCCTTCCGATGGAGACTGTAAAAGCGGATAGTAACAATCCGGGCATTTATTCGGACATCCTGAAATATAAATACATAAACAGGATTCCCCGGGCACTTCCGCATGACTGATGCCAAATTCTGTATACCGAAGTTTTTTTGCCAGATATTCCATACCATTCCCGCTTTTCAGATGTGTTTCAAAAATTCCAGATTTTATGCTACTGTATTCGAATTAATCTGATCGATCACCTTACGAATTGTATTTCTGAAAGAATCTGATCCAGCCCTCCCAGAATCATTGCTTCATGTTCCGCCTTCAGTTCTCCTGGAAAAAGCTTATCTCCTTTTGGAATCAAACTCAAGTTATACTCCAACGACTTGAACCAATAAAATTATTGACCGCTCTGTCTTCCAGTACATTAAATTTCTGAATATGTAGTCTACATGAATAATTTAGGTTTATCCTGTATCATTTTATAGTGTCAGGAAACTCAAAACCGTTTCCTCTTCGTTCAGATGATGCACTTCCGGATTATAAGGCGCAGCCACCGTATTCCACAATTTCTTCGCGCCATCGTTTTTCTCATTATATTTAATCTCCCATTTGCCTGGATGCTTTATCAGAATCATTTTCGCCGCATCAAACGCAAAGTGCTTCCTTCGGAATGACGGGAATATCGTAAACTCCGCCATTGCATAATCCGGTTCCTGATTGATATTTGAATAAGGGCAGAGCATCGCAAAACCCATCAAAACATCATCATTGTATATGAAATACGCTACCCGCTTTGGATCCGAGAAGTAATCATCAAAATGTCCATAATGATAATTCCCGTTTTCATCCATCGGATCATCATAAAAGCCTGTCATCTCATACAGATATTTCTGATTGATGTTCCAGAGTAAATCTCTGTCCTTTACTTGAACAGTTTGTAACCTTAGCATGTATAAACCTCCACAAGTTCTGAGTTATTTCACTACGGTCCAGATATCGACATCTACCAGATCTACCGTTTACACTTGATCCTGATATGGCATGTCCAGTTTTGAATCGCAACTTTTAGATCATATGATCCACTTCTAAAACTTTCATATATTCATTCACTTTTTTAATTAAATCTTTAAGCACAATTTGTGTAGGTCTACCTGAATTGTAATACAATCTCTCTATTTTGCAAATCACTGTTGGATTACTCTGTATTCTTATTTCAAGTGGAGCATTTAGATCATTACCGTAATTTAATCAATCACATAGCATGGTAACCCCCGTCTGTACAAAAATCAGGATTGGCATCTAAATATTCAATTAACAAGTCATAATCTAAAACAGCCTGTTCTAATAAACTCAAATATTGAATATCTTCTTTCAGATGCTCTTCCCCTTTAAAGTCTTTTCCTCGTTCGATTTCTTCCCATTTTAATGGTGATATCATATAGTTTACTTTAGACCTGGGGCATTGAAATACTCCCCATTCTAAATTTCCTTTAAATTTTCCCAGGACTTCATCCATTTTTTTATAATCTTCCAATTCCTGTCCTGTTTTTTTCAAATGAAATATCAATCTGGGAATCTTATCAAAATATACATATCTTCTCATTTGCCCTACTGAAAAATTCTTCATTATAATATCTGCCAACTCAGTAGAATACTTCCTGTTTCCATTCATGCTTCTCCTTTCCAATTATGTCACTCCCTAAATTCTCCAAAATTTGGAGCGTAATCATAGACACATCCTAATTCTTTACACTTTATTACTGCTTTTGGACTCTCTTTTGAAAATATAATTCCCATATTATATTGGATAGTATCCTGATTTAAATTTGCCAGTAAATATTCGCAATCAGCGGAAAAATTATTAGCCAAAATCATTAACATAACAGCTAAATTTTTAATTGTTTCATAACCGATTTTCAAAACAATCTGGACACATTTTTTACTAACATCTTCCCCATTTTTATTTACAATCTTAATATCTACAATATTTTGTAATCCCAGCTCATATTCTTCAATGGCTTCTTCACATGCAGGTTCTTTAATTTCAATCAGCTTATTAACTTTATTTCTTATACTTATTTGTTTACATATTTTTATATCATCCAATATTTGTCTTTCGCCTACCTGCACTATGAGAGACGGGCTTCCAGCTGTTAAAAAAAAGCCTAATGCCTGGTTTCCTGGAATTATCCTTCCTAATGGGTCAATATGAACATGAGTTTGATCTGTTTTGTCAATATCTTCATATAACCAACATAAATTTGTGGCAAAACCAATCAATGCTGCTTTACTAAATGTGAATTCCACCTTACAATCTTTATCAAGGCTTACACCTGATAGAGCCAGTTCTGATATTTCTTCAATTTGAACGTGTTTATTTAACTCAAGAACCATATCTATCTCCTGCTTTCCAGCTTCGGTTGTAGTTGGCGGATATTTTGGAATGCTTCGTAAAACTTCCTCTTATAAGGACAACTGTTTCTTAATATGATTTACCAACATCCTGCACCGCTGAAAACAGCCAATATTATGCCAATAACAACTTTCCTTCTTTATAACAAACTGCCAGATATTCTCTCGACTGATAATACAGATCTGAATTAAAATTTAAAATCTTTTCTGCCATCCAGGAGGCATATACTTCTTTTATTCCTGTTATAATATTTTCCTCTTCATAACAATCTTCAATCAAACGTGAAAATACTTCGCCAATATCCCAATAATCAGGAACTGTATATTTGCATTGGGATAAATTATCATAATCTCCATCGGATATTGAATCTTTCTGTATAAAATCATCTGCCACCTTTTCTATTGGTTCACAATGAAAAACATCCGCATATTTATAAATGCGGGAAATATCATCTCCCAGCCGGTCCACAACATCGGATCTTCGATTTTTTGTTTCTCTTGCAATGTACTCAATAAGACTGCATACAAAAAACAAATCGCTGTTATTTTTCATGAACTGGTACTCCTTTCACAAATTTTAAAATTATCAGTGCTCTTGCTGTATGAAAACTAATCTGATGCGTAGGATATTTGAACTTTGTCAGATCCCAAAAAGCAGCTCTCGAATATTTTCCATCAACAAATCCCTGTACGTAATTAAAAATCGTAAAATCCAAAATAAAAGTCTTTGTTAAATCTTGCAATTCGTATTTAATCGAATTTTACTTCTCATCAACTTTTATAATATAGCACTCATCCTGGCAACATCGTCCCTCGTTTTTCACCAAAAACTTAAACTCATCATATTCTGTCATATGATTTGCTTTCAAAATCTGGCCGATGTTTTGTCGTTCCGGCGGAATAACTCTCTGGCAGACCCAGCGGTAACTCCATTTTTTTCCGATCCTGTACTGATTTTTTTCAATAAAATACGAAATAATCAATGGTGCTTCATAACTTTTTACAGTTTCAGGTATTTCAATTTCATATTCCCGGCTTTGTTCATCATAATACAGATATCCAACTGTCTTTCCGTCATAATACGCATTTTTAATTGCAAATTTCTGCATACCTGTTCCACCTCTTCCAAAGCATTTCCCAGATTTTTTTCAAATGAACTTCTGAAAGAATCTGATCCAGTCCTCCCAGAATCATTGCTTCATGTTCCGCCTTCAGTTCTCCTGGAAAAAGCTTATCTCCTTTTGGAATCAAACTCAAGTTATACTCCAACGACTTGAACCAATAAAATTATTGACCGCCCTGTCTTCCAGTACATCAAATGAAACATTTAAATCCCTGATTGTAATACATTTCTTTACCTGCAACAGCCACTTTACCAATGGGTGCTCTTGAAGATAATATCACAGTCCCTTCAGGCAATTTTCGTAAACCGTTTTTTTGTATATTTTCATTTTCCTGCCTCAGAATTTTGGGTATTCCAAAAAATGGAATCTTCCGGATACTCCATATAGCTTAACCATTGCTGCGGAAATTCATCTGCAAAAAGAGACACCATTTCTCCCACGATAGCGCATATGGTATCCCGGTCTCCTAAAGCCGACACCGCCGTCCACAGCGCTTCCTCTGCTGAAGTATAAAAATATGCCGCACACCAGAGACAAAAAGGAACTGTATCCTGTGCCGTCAACCGGATCCCATTTCCAAGCACGGAAACCACAAAATCAATACTGCTCTCCTTTTTAAGAGAAGCTGCAGACAATATTTTATACCTTGTATCGCATTCGGGTAATTTATCTGCAACATCCTGAAGAAAATCTTTTCCTTCTTTGGAATAGTTCCCCAACTTTTTGTTCAGAAACAGGGCCGATGCTATAGCAACCGCCATTGCGCCTGCAATTCCCTCCATATGTGCATGTGTAACTTCCGCAGATGCCCTGGCGTAATATAAAACTTTGTCCAGATCATCTGCAAAATATGCACCTACAGGAACAGCGCGCATGGCGCCGCCATTCCCCATAGAGCCCATGCCATCAAATGCTTCTGAAGCAACATCCCGCCAGTTTCGTCCTTCTTTGATACTGCCCAAAATAGAATGTGCTGTTCCTCCATATCCCCGGTGCCAGTCCAGTGCATAATTTTCCGCAAAAGTCCTGGCCAATGCGTCCTGATTGATTTCCCCATACTGTTCCAGGATATGATAAATTCCAATTGCCATCACAGTATCATCCGTAAAATGCCACGGTTCATTCAATAATTCTCTGTTTTTTATACTCCGGCGGGCCATTTCATCGGGTATGAAAAAGCTCTGCCCAAAACAGTCGCCTAATGCAATGCCATCCAGGGCACGTTTTGCGTATCTTATTCTGTCTTCCGATTTCATCTATTTCCTCTTTACCAATTTATCCTTTTCACATTCATATGTCTCCTGGATTTTAAGACTTTATGCAAATATATCATTATCTGCCACAGGCGTCCGTTTATCATCCAGACTGAGGCAATCCGCCGTCATGTCATAAAACCACACCTGATCGGTTGCTCCATAACCTGTCTTTGTAAATATCAGAACAGCCATGGATACACCTGCATATGGGAGGATTCACCAGACCGCCTGCAGCAAAAATATCCCATAATCCGTCAATTTTATTTTTCAGTTCTCCTGTGATCATTGTTTATCCTCCGTTAAAAATCTGTCATCACCTTCCGCTTCGCTTCAGTTAATAACATTATATCACATACCGGGCATATTTCATCTGAAATTTTTCTATATTTCCATGATCACCATATTGCCGGAATCAGGCAGCATCCATATTTTTTCACCCAGAAGGTTCTGCCGCAAAACACTCCTGCCTGTATGCTCAGCGACGCTGTGTGGACTGGAGCGGACAAAAGAGCCGGGCGGGGGG
>CAJTXP010000004.1:115882-155699 GCA_910583615.1 uncultured Lachnospiraceae bacterium
AGGCGGACTTAAGATGTCCGAATGAGACAGACAGGCCGGCTCTTTTGTCCGATACATTCCATACGAGTGCTGAGCATACAGGCAGGAGCACTTTGCGACATCCCCTCACCCCTCGATCCGAAGATACCTGTCCCCATAAGACTTCTGCACGCCGGCAAGTCCCAGCATCAGGGAGTCCATCAAAAGTCCGGTCTCCTTTGAAACATCCGATGTGAATTCCCAGCTTTTGACCATGCCGTCCTGGCAGTCACAGGTAAACGCATCCTCCGTAAACTGTTCTATGGAATTGATGGCATTGATTACCAGCGCCGATACCGCAGCGCACACAATATCCTCTCCTGCTTCCGCGTACCCGGCATGTCCGTCTATCATAAAGCTTTTGTACCGCCCATGTTTTTTTACTGCACGTACCCGAATCATAGCCCACACTCCTTTGCCTGCTCCAAAAGCGTCTTTTTCTGTTTCTTACGGGTGATTTCCATCAGCCCAAGCTCCGTCATATCTACTGCCGCCGCTTTCTGCGGGTCCCGCTTCAAAAATTCCCGCATCTGAAGAAGCAGTGCATCCTGCGCATCCTTTTCCTGCATGTCCATAAAATCCACCAGAATCATACCGGACAGATTGCGGAGTCTCAGCTGTCTTGCGATTTCCTTTGCCGCTTCCTGATTGATCTTCCATATGGCCTCCTGCTTATTCCTGCCTCTGGTATACTTCCCGGAATTGACGTCAATCACAGTCAATGCCTCTGTGGGTTCGATCACCAGATAGGCTCCGGACTTCAGCCATACTCTTGCAGACAACGCATCTGCCGCTTCCTTTTCCAAACGATACAGGGACTTCAGCGGAAGCGTGCGGTCTTCATACAGATGAAGCTTCTCGATATCCTCCGGCATTTCCTCCTCAAGAAACTCCCGGATCTGTTCATACAGTTCAGAATGATCTGTCAGAATCTCTTTCAGGCTGTCGCTTCTGCTTCCAAGGATGGAAGTCAGATAAGCCGGACGGTTTCTCATCACACAGGAATATACCGCCCGATGAACCGCCTGCTCTGTCAGAAAATAATACTTTCGACAGAGTCTGTCATACTCCTTTTTAAGATCTGAAAGATTTGCCTGTCCGGCATTCGTACGTACGATCAGCCCCACCGGCGGAAGTTCCCATTCTTTCAGCAGCTCTTTCAGTCTCGTCTTCTCTTCCGATTTCAGTTTTGAGGAATAACCGATTACATGGTTTCCTGTCGTCATCACCAGATATTTCCCGGTCAGGCTGATATTTGTCGTCACAGACGGAGCTTTTGTTTTTACTGCCTCTCTGCTGATCTGTACCAGAAGCTCGTCACCCTCCGCCAGCTGCTTTTGCTTCTTCGGCCTGGTATAGACAGGATGCTTTGCGTCCTCCAGCGGCAGATAACAGATCATGCCGTTCTCGATCTGCACGAAAGCCGCCTGAATGTTTTTAACAATATTCTTTACTTTTCCTGTATAAATATTCCCCAGAACAGAGGGCTGTTCTGCCGGAAGCAGTGACAGCTCCGTCAGATGCCCGTTTTCATAAAGCGCGTCTGCCAGCACCCCGTTTTTCAGATACGTAACGATCCTGGTATTATCCAATGTTTTCTCCCAGCCCCTCCAGTGAGATCAGCTTCCGTTTTCCTTCCGTTCCCTGATCTGCATAAATTTCCTTTCGGTGTATCAGAAGCGCGGCGGCAGGAAGATCCATGCCGGCCCATGCGCCAAACGTCTGCATCAGAAGCTCCGGTTTCAGATTGTGTACGCTTCCTGCAGATACTTTCAGAAAAAGTCCTCCGTCTGTTACGGACCAGTCATAGATCCACGGGCGGATATCCGTTTCCTGGTGTCCCTTTTTCGTTTCTTTCAGAATATGGATTTCCGGCTGTAAGATGAATTCTTTCCATCTTTCCAGCCATCCCTCCTCCGGCTCCCTGCCTTTCCGAAAACGGACTTCGTAGTCCGCTGCCGCAACGATGGACATGGCGTTTTTACTGTTCATTGGCAGAAGGCGAAAGCTTACCACTTCCATTCCCTCCGCCATCGTCTCATTCATACGTCTGACCGCTTCTTTCGAGGAAGGGGATGTATTTACGCGGATGTCCACATACTCTGCATCGCTGGTCAGCCCCACTCCAAGAGGCGATGCGAACGACATGATCATATGAGGGCTGAACCCTTCTGAAAAACAGACATCAATGTCCGCCCTTCGGATCACTTTCTGAAAATACCGCATGACATCCAGATGGCTGATGAATTTCATCGGCCCGTATTTGCGGAATTTAATCCTGATGTTCATAACAGACACCTCCTCCAAATGAAGCAGCGCCGCAGCCGGAACAGTTCTGGCGGCAGTTCGGCGTCACAGTCTCTTCCTGTGCGCGCTCCCATTCCCTTTCAAGGAATCTGCGGCTTACGCCGATATCAATAAAATCCCATGGGAAAATCTCATCAAGAGCCCGTTCCCTTGTAGTATAAAAGTCAATATCCGTGCCGCATTCTTCAAAGGCTTCCATCCATCGTTCGTTCTGAAAACACTCGCTCCAGGAATCGAAGAGACATCCTTTCTCATAAGCCTTCCGGATGGCAGGCCCGATCCTCCGGTCACCTCTGGCCAGGATTCCTTCCAGTACCGTGACATCCGCTTCGTGCCAGTTGTATTTGATGCTCTTCCTGTTCTTCTGCTCCCTGATCTCATGATTGACCACACAGGCGCGGTGCAGGAATTCTTCTTTTGTACACATCCGCGCCCATTGAAAAGGCGTAAAGGGTTTCGGCACGAAAAACGAAGTGCTGACCACGATCTGGCATTTTTTATTCCGCTGCTCTTTCGGCACGTCATAATACCGTTCGGCGATCTTCTCTGCCAGCCATGCAATTTCTTTCATGTCCTCTTCGTCTTCTGTGGGAAGCCCCAGCATAAAGTACAGTTTCACCCGGTTCCATCCGCCTTCAAACGCCTGTCCGGCGCCTTCCAGAATCACTTCCTCCGTAAGTCCCTTATTAATCACGTCCCGAAGCCTCTGCGACCCTGCCTCCGGCGCGAAGGTCAGACTGCTCTTCTTCACATCCTGTACCTTGCCCATAACATCCAGTGAAAACGCATCAATACGCAGAGACGGCAGGGAAATATTGACTCTTTTCGTTCCACATTCCCCGATCAGATATTCCACCAGCTCTCCAAGCTTTGAATAATCGCTGGAGCTTAGAGAACTCAGGGATATCTCCTCGTATCCGGTATTTTTCAGCATCTCTTTCGCGCATTCTTTGAGCATGGACAGGTCCCGCTCTCTGGTGGGACGGTACAACATGCCCGCCTGACAGAAACGGCATCCCCGGATGCAGCCTCTCTGAATCTCCAGCACGACCCGGTCCTGTGTTGCTTTGATAAAGGGAACTACGGGCTTTTTCGGATAAAAGGTATCCGTCACATCCATAACGATCTGCTTTTTCACCCGGTCCGGCGCTTCCGGACAGTTGGGATGCATGGACCGGATGGTCCCATCCTCCCGGTACTCCACGTCATAGAGTGACGGAACGTAGATGCCCGGAACCTGAGCCGCCTGCTTTAAAAAAATCTCTCTTGGCGCACCGCTTTCTTTCCAGCTCTTATACACATCCATCAGGTGAAAATACTGTGTTTCTCCTTCTCCGATATAGAACAGATCAAAAAAATCCGCCAGCGGTTCCGGATTATAGGCACAGGGACCGCCGCCGATGACAAAGGGATGTTCTTTCGTACGCTCTTCTGCCTTCAGCGGAATCTGTGCAAGATCAAGTACCTGCAGGATGTTTGTATAGCACATTTCATACTGTATCGTAATCCCCAGAAAGTCAAAGTCCCTCACCGGGTCCTGGGATTCCAGTGCAAAAAGCGGTATTTTCTGTCTGCGCAGAACCTGGTTAAGGTCTGTCCATGGGGAATAAACGCGTTCACACCAGATATCTTCTCTCTGATTGAACATGTCATACAGGATTTGTATGCCAAGATGGGACATACCGATCTCATAGACGTCCGGAAAACACATGGCAAACCGGACAGCCACCTTGTCTTTTTCTTTCATGACCGCATTGACTTCCCCGCCGATATAGCGGGCAGGCTTTTCCACAGACATGAGAATTTCATCTGATAATGCCAGTTTTCGCATTTTTTATCCTTCCTGATTATAAAAGCGCTGAATGATTATTGTATACCTGTTACAATCTGCAGTGCCTCGCCTGCAATATATTCCAAAGTAATCCGCTCGCCCTCTTTATACCGGACGATCTGCGGAAAATCGCTGACCGGCACATCGAAGATCTGGTCGCTTCCCGACAGCATGACATAATAGTGGGAATTCCCTTCCAGCACCACAGGAGCCACGGTTTCTATTGTCCCGGCTGTGGACTCTCCCACAGACACCGGACTGCTGGAAATGCCGTTGGTCTTCAGAAGACTGATATATGCCTTCTCACACTCTGCCACGGTATCTCCAATTGCCACGTTCTGGTATTTTTTAATATTGACCATGGCGTATTTTTTCACCAGCCCCGCATCATCCTTCAGCGCCATAAAGTAAGTCGGTTCACTCGCCACATTCAGAAGCAGCGGAAAGGTAGAGTGATATCCAAGGTTCTGTACCTGTCCTTCTGCGGAATTCATGGCCGAATATTCTTCTGCACCCGGGCAGGAATAATATTTTGCCTCCATGGTCCTCTGGTTCATGAGTACAAATCCCACATTGGATTCATCGCCGCTGACGGAAGTAATGCCCGTGTACACCCATACATCATCCTCCATGGCAAGATAATTATAGCCGTCCGTTGTCTGCAGACAGCCTTTCTGGCTCAGTACGCTGTTAAAGAAACCGTTCATATACAGCCCATAATAATCATACAGCTGAATCAGCAGAGGCGCAGAATAGACCGAATCCACCCACTGCGGACAGTCCTCAATCTCATAGCAGGCCGTCTCCCCTGTGATCGCATTGCAAAGCACTACTTTTCCGATCGTCTGTCCGCCGAAAAGTCCGATATTGAACTTTTTCACCGGACAGATCCAGTATGGAGTTCCTTCTTCATCAATCTCAAAACTCAGCTGGTCAAAGATGAAGGTTGGATACCGGAAACGCAGATGACGGTAGATATTCCGGTTAAAATATTCTCCCTGAGAGTATCGGATGTAACTGCCCTCTGAAAGCCGGACGCACTCCGTATCCTGCGTCGTCATATCGATCATGATGTAAGCCGGAATCCCCTCGCTCATGTTCGTCAGCCATTTGATCGGACTGGCATACGTAAGAGGCGTCACCCGCATGGGTTTATTCTGATAGTTGATCTGCGTATACAGAGGACTGACCTCGAACTGAGACACCATATCAATCAAAGATCCCATCTTCCGGTTGCCTAAAAGAGTTGCAGAGCTTTTATCCAGAAGCGGAATCTCGTTATAGTTCACTTCTGCAATATCTTCTGTAAAAGTTCCTTCCTGTATGGACAGAAGTTCATGGTATTTCTTCGCATTGACGATCGGAGATGAAAGTATGGTTCCCGCTCCATAGATCAAAAGCAGAACCACTGTGAGAAGACCGCCGACTTTCACTGGCCTGATATCCCGGACCGAATATCCGTCCCTCATGCTTCTGGCGCTGAACAGAAGGGTAAGCACCACGACCAGCGAGACGATAAACAGCCAGAATCCGCTGGAGTGGATGTTTACCGCCGGAATCGTCACATAATAATACACGCATGCCGCTGCCGCTGCGAGAAACGCAGACAGCAGCTTCCATTTCAGTTTCATAATATAAAAAGTTCTCCTTTCTGGACATAACGCCTCAGTCTTTTGACTCGATCAGGATCAGAATACCGCTTTCCAGAAGTATCTCCACCTGTTCTTCTAAAATTTCATTGGAAACTCCCAGGCTTCCGGTACCAAGGACTGTAAAATGATGCTGATGAAGAGGATATTTCGCTCCTGTCAGAGTCACTCCATAAACATCGGTTGTAAAAGGAATCAGGGAAAAATAAGTCCCATACTGCGCTTCTTTTTGTATCACATGTCTGTTTCTGATCAGCCGGATCCGATTATGGCTGTCCAGAATCTCACAGTTTATTCCTTTCTCCAGCGGAAGATACAGAACCTGAATATTTCCAAGCACATGGTCAAGCCTGGTACCGGTACCGCCCAGGATCGTAATATCCGTGCTTCCGGATTCGATTGCCATCTCAACGGCAATCTGTGTATCTGCTGCATCTTTCACAGGATTATATTCCCGTATCTCAAGATTCGTATGAGACTTGTACCACATCAGTATATCTGCAGGTAATGTGTCAAAATCCCCTACCGCACTGGTTGGAATGACATGATGTTCGCGGCAGAATAAAAGTCCGGCATCCACTCCTATGATCCGGTCATATGGCTTTTTTAAAATTTCGAGGGCAAAATCGACCTCGATATTGCCCCCGCTGATAATAAGCGTATTCACCGTCTTTTGTCCTTCTCCATAATCTCCAGAAAATCTTTCACATTCTGCTCAATGTCCCCTGCAAAGACTGCGGAACCTGCCACAATCACGTTCGCGCCGGCATCCAGCACCGTCTGAAGATTTCCCTTCTTAATTCCGCCATCCACCTCAATATCCGTCTGAAGTCCCCGTTCATCCAGCATCCGTCTCAGCTCCCGGATCTTTTCCGTAGATGAGGGAATGTATGCCTGTCCGCCAAATCCCGGCTCCACCGTCATCAGAAGTATCATATCCACCTGATCCAGTACCTCAGAAAGCACCTGGTTCGGAGTATTGGGCTTAATCACTACTCCGGCTTTTATCCCCTTCTCCCTGATTCCTGCAAGCGTTCCTTTCAGGTCTTCGCATGCCTCATAGTGAATGGTGATGATATCTGCTCCGCAGTCGGCAAACTCGTCAATGTAGCGTTCCGGCCTGTCAATCATCAAATGGACATCCAGTACCAGATCCGTGATCTTACGAACGGATCGTAATACCGGCATTCCGAAGGATATGCTTGGAACAAAACTGCCGTCCATGACATCGTAATGCAGATACTGCGCACCTGCTCTTTTTACATGGTCAATGTCCTCTTTCAGATGTGCAAAATCCGCTGACAGAATCGATGGTGATAAATAATAATTCATAGCTACGAATATCTCCTTTTCTCTCTTTCATGAAGTTCCCGGAACAAAAGCGCATAGCTGTCATATCTCTCTCTGCTGATAAAACCGTCTGAAACAGCCGCTTTGACTGCACATCCCGGCTCCATCATATGGACGCAGCCCTGAAATCTGCAGCTGCCCTCATACCTTCCGAATTCCGGAAAACTGTATCTCAGCTCTTCCTTCCCCATATCTCCAGGTTCCAGCGAGCTGAAACCCGGGGTATCAAATATATAACTTCCCGCCTCCATTCGAAACAGTTCCGAATGTCTGGTTGTATGTTTTCCACGATCGATCTTCCCGCTGATTGCTCCCGTCTCCATACAGGCGTCAGGAACCAGAAGGTTAATCAATGTGGATTTCCCCACTCCGGAAGGACCTGCAACGGCTGTAGTATGCCCCAGCAGTACCTCTTTCAGTTCGTCGATCCCTTCCCGGTATCGGGCGCTGGTAAATAACAGCCTGCTTTTACAGCCCGCATAAATCCGCTCCAGCCGCTTCAGCTCCTCTTCTGTCGTCTCATCCTTTTTATTAAAGCAAATGACCACATTAATGGACTGACGGTCCATCATGATGAGAAACCGGTCCAGTAAAGACAGATTCGGCTTCGGCCTGGCAGCGGCGAAGATCACCAGCGCCTGGTCGATATTCGCCACTGCCGGCCGAACCAGTTCTGTACTGCGCGGAAGAAGATTTATAATATTTCCTTCCTTCTCTTCTTCATCCAGAATCTCTATTTCAACCTCGTCGCCCACCAGCGGCCTGATCTTCCGATTGCGGAAGATCCCTTTCGCCCTGCATTCATAGAGACCCTGCCCTTCTATATACACATAGAAGAAGCCGGCGATCCCTTTCATGATCCTCCCCTGCATGGTCTTATTCCGCCGGGAGCCCGGGCTCGGGTTCTTCTTCCGAAGGGCTCTCCGGATCATCCCATCCATCGCTCACATAGATCGTCACTGTCCCGTCCGGATCGACGGTTTTTGACGGCTCGTAACGGGTCACAAAGCCTGCGCCTACAGAATCACTGGATTCAGTTTTCTCTCTGATCTCGCCTTCAAACCCTGCATCTTCCAGCTTTTCACACGCCTGTTCAAAAGTCATGCCCACACTGACCGACGGAACGGAAACCTGTTCCCTTCCCCGGCTCACCGAGATCGTAACCGTACTTCCCGGCGCCACGGAACTTCCTTTTTCAGGGCTGGTACTCACTACCAGACCGGCGCGCATCTCATCCGTATATACATCCTTTACCGCTACCTGGAATCCATGTTCCTGCAGTTCCCGCGTGGCGCGGGATTCTTCATGGCCTATGACATCCGTTACTGCTACATTTCCAGCTCCTTTACTGATAACAAGATTTACAGAAGAGCCCTTTTCCGTACTGGTATTTCCGGACGGATTCTGGCTTATCACGCTTCCGGCCGGCACGGTATCGCTGTTTGCTTCGGTCACAGATCCTGTCTTAAGACCAACCGCCTCCAGTGCATTTCTGGCATTCGCTTCCGTCTGTCCTTCCACTTTCGGAACAGTCACTTCTTCTGTCTTATCTGCAGGTTTTCCATCTTCTGCGGAAGAAGCATTTCCGGTCCCGGAACCGGTATCAGCGGTTACTACTTCCACAGAACTTCCCACCGCAATCCGATCACCTGTCTTTACGCTCTGCTGTATAATCTGTCCGGGGGCGTACTGCCCCGAACGCTCACTTCCCTTGAGTGTGATCTCAAGTCCCAGACTCCGAAGTTCTGTTTTTGCTTCTGTCATGGTTTTTCCGCGAAGCTCCGGCATGACGACAGTATTCACATCGCTGTTCTCATCCTCCTGGTCATTCTCCTGCTCTGTCTGCTGGCCTTTGGAATCCTCCGGATCCTCATTATTACCAAGACCCAGCATCCGGGACAGTAAAAAGAGCATGACAACAACGATGATAACAGCCAGCGCTACGCCGGCAACCGTCATCAGACGCTCTACCGTCGGACTTAATTCCTCCTCGTCCTCCTCTTCTTCTTCATATTCCTCTTCTTCGTCCTCCTCTTCCGGTTCTTCGATCCGTTCTGCCCGTCTTGCAGATTTTACTTTCGCAGTCGTTTCTTTCTTCATGACCACCGTTCTCGCCTGGGAATCCAGATCCACCATCTGCACAAAATCTCCCTCCGGATCCATCAGAGACTGCTTCAGGTCCGCTGTCAGATCTCCAATATCCTGATATCTGCGGTCCGGACTCTT
This sequence comes from uncultured Lachnospiraceae bacterium, assembly GCA_910583615.1. Classification (GTDB taxonomy): domain Bacteria; phylum Bacillota; class Clostridia; order Lachnospirales; family Lachnospiraceae; genus Hominiventricola. Next base: position 125,264 of record CAJTXP010000004.1, read on the forward strand.
CTCCATGCATTTTCTGATAATCTGTTCCAGACTGAACGGAATCTCCGGATTAAAGGTCGTCGGCATCACCAGTTCTTCCTGCAGGTGCTTCACCGCAACCGCAACTGCCGTATCCCCGTCAAAAGGAACTCTTCCCGTTACCATTTCATAGAGCACAACTCCCAACGAGTAAATATCGCTTCTGTGATCCACATATCCGCCTCTTGCCTGTTCCGGCGATGCGTAGTGAACGGATCCCATTGCTGTGGATGTGGTGGTCTGGGACGTTGTCGCCTTTGCAATTCCAAAATCGGTAACCTTTACTTTTCCTTCCCTGGATATCATAATATTCTGCGGCTTGATATCCCGGTGAACGATTTGGTTATTGTGTGCCACTTCAAGCCCTGCCGATACCTGTATGGCAATGCTTGTGGCTTCCTTGACCGTAAGATGTCCTTTCCTTTCAATATAGTTTTTCAGAGTAATCCCTTCCACCAGTTCCATTACGATATAGTAGATCCCATACTCGTCTCCCACATCATAAACATTGACAATGTTGGGATGGGCAAGGCCTGCCGCCGCCTGTGCTTCCTCTTTAAACTTTTTGATGAATCCTCCGTTTTCACGGAATTCTTCCTTCAGAACCTTTATTGCAACAAATCGGTTAAGCTTATGGTCTTTTCCTTTGAAGACTTCAGCCATACCTCCGACCCCTACCCGTTCCAGGATCTCATAGCGGTCGCCGACAATCGTTCCCACTTTAATCATAATCCTACCTCACCGTTATTCTATTTCCACCAGTACAACTGCGATATTATCCATCCCGCCGTTCCTGTTTGCTTCCAGTATCAGCCTGCAGCCTGCATCATATATAGTTCCGTCTTTCTGAATCAAACGGCAGAGTTCCGTATCCTCCACCATATTGCTGAGCCCGTCGGAGCACAGCAGATAACGGTTTCCCGGATCCACATGAAATGGAAACAGATCAATCTCCGCCTCCTCCTGGATTCCAAGCGCCCTTGTGATGATATTTTTATCCGGGTGATTTCTGGCTTCCCTGGGACTTAATTCACCTTTCCGCACCAGCTCTGCCACAAGGGAATGATCCTCTGATATCTGGCGGATTCCTTCCTGTGTCACTTCATAGAGCCGGCTGTCTCCGATGTTGACAGCCAGAGCCTCATATCCGCAGATGCTCAGCGCTACAAGCGTAGTTCCCATGCCATAATAGTCTTCACTCTCCCTCGACTTCTGAAGCAGCTGATAATTTGCATAACGGACTGCTTTCTGGAGAATCAGCGCCGGCCTCACATCGGTACACCGCTCTGCCGCTTCCACGACCATCCGGACTCCATAGGAAGAGGCCAGATCCCCTGCCTTATGTCCTCCCATTCCATCTGCGACAATATAGAGATTCGGAAGATTGCCTACCGGCCTGTCGGAAGCGAACACATAATCCTGATTCACTTTTCTTCTGCGCCCAATATCTGTCATCGCAACCGATGTCTGCATAGGTATTCACCTCACTCTTTCTGTATCCATATAGCTTTTGCGTAACTGCCCGCAGGCGCCGTCGATATCACGGCCCATTTCTCTTCTTATAGTAACATTTATTCCTGATTTTTCAAGTTTATTTTTAAAATTGACAACAGCCCTGTGATTTGGCTGTACAAAATCCCGCTCTTTGACCGGGTTAACGGGGATCAGATTTACATGACAGTTCAGCGATTTAACCAGTACTGCAAGTTCCTCTGCATCCTTTTCACTGTCATTGACTCCGGCCGCCAGACTGTACTCAAAAGTGATCCGGCGTCCGGTCTGGTTAAAATAATACCTGCAGGCGTCCAGAACTTCTGAAAGTTCATATTTATTTGCAATCGGCATCATGCTTCTTCTTTTTTCCTGGCTGGATGCATGAAGTGATAATGCCAGCGTAATCTGAAGTTTCTCATCTGCAAGTTTTCTCATCTGCGGAACAAGTCCGCAGGTAGACACCGTAACATTCCTCTGACTGATATGCAGTCCGCCTTCCCCGGTCAAAATCTGTAAGAAATCAAGCAGCGCATCATAATTATCCAGCGGTTCTCCGGTTCCCATGACAACCACATTGTGCACCCGTTCTTTCGACCACTTCTGTATCTGATAGACCTGCTCCAGCATTTCTGAAGCCTTCAGTCCTCTTTCCAGCCCGTTCAAAGTCGATGCGCAGAATCTGCATCCCATCCGGCATCCGGCCTGTGAAGAAATGCAGACCGAATTCCCGTGATGATACTTCATCAGTACGCTTTCAATCACGTTCCCGTCCGGCAGACGGAACAGAAATTTGCACGTTCCATCCTGGACAGACCGCTGCACCTTCACCGGCTCCAGGCGGATCCATTCATATTCCTGCTGCAGTTTTTCACGAAGTTTTCCGGGAAGATCTGTCATTTCTTCAAAACTGTCCGCCAGTTTCCCATGCATCCAGCTGTAGATCTGTTTTGCCCGAAATTTCGGCTCTCCAAGCCGCTCCATTTCTTTCATAAGTCCGGAAAGTGTCTGTGATTTTATGTCAGTCATGTAATGCTCTCTCCATTTTTGCAATGTAAAATCCATCCCATGGGTCCACGCCCGGAAGCATCTGTACCTGTTCCTTCAGAAGAAATGGATAACGTTCAAGGAACCAGGAAGTATTCCTTTCATTTTCCTGTTTATGTACAGTACAGGTGCTGTAAACAAGCGTTCCGCCCGGTTTTACATACTGCCATACCGTATCCAGTATCTTTCTTTGAAGTTTTACCAGTTCTTTCTGCTGTTCAGGGGTCATACGGTATTTCAGATCACTCTTCTTTCTTAAGACTCCCAGACCGGAACAGGGCAGATCGGCAAGCACGACATCCGCCTTTTCCACCGATTCCCGGTCAAAAACAGTCGCATCCATCTGCACTGCCTTCACATTCTGTGCATTCATACGCGCTGTGTTCTCCTCTATCAAACCTGTTTTATATGGTGTCAGATCCCGCGCTTCCACCATGCCGCTTCCGTTCATCAGCTCTGCAAGATGCAGGCTTTTCCCTCCTGGAGCCGCGCAGACATCAATGCAGTAATCACCCGGTTTCGGCGCCGCCATAAGAGCTGCATACATGGAACTTACATCCTGTACCTGAAACAGTCCTTCCCGAAAAGAAGGAATGGACCGGAGATGATCATAGTCTGATATGGCAAGGGCGCAGTCCATGCCCTGTATTTCCTCTGCCTGAATCCCCTCCTGCCGCAGCTTTTCCTTCAGACGGTCCCTTGTGATCTTCTGTATATTTACCCGGATGGTCAGCGGCTTTTCCTCATACTGATCCTGCAGCATCCGGAAAGCGGTATCTTCCCCGTATTCTTCTGTCCACTGTTTTACGATCCATTCCGGAGTGGAACAGGCAGTTGAAAGATCCGGATATACAATCTCCCTGGTCTCCCGGGCAATATTGCGCAGAACACCGTTTACAAAACCTTTCAGGTCTCCAAATCCCTTTTTCTGCGCCAGCTTTACAGCCTCATTGCAGACTGCGGCATCCGGAATCCGGTCCATATAGCGCAGTTGATAGACAGAAAGCCTGAGAAGGTTCTGTATCACCGGCTTCATCTTTTTCATGGGAACGCTGGAATACTGTTCGATTATATAGTCGATCTCCAGCATGCGCTCCAGTGTTCCTTCTGTAAGCCGGCTCAAAAACGCACGATCCTGCTTATTCATATACTGATACTTTTCCAGAGCGCCGCCAATCGCCACATGACTCAGCCTCTGTTCTCCTGTGATCTCCAGCAGGAGTTCAAGAACCACCGCCCTGACATTTACTCTGCTGTCAGTCACGGCTTCTACCTCCGAACAGAAGAATCAGGCGAAGCAGGGACAGAATGGATGCAGCTGCAGCCGCAACATAGGTCATTGCCGCCGCCGACAGCACTTTTTTGGTAGAAGTAAGTTCCGTTTCGGACAGCATATGCGTATTCCCCAGAATATCGACCGCCCTGGCAGAAGCATTGAATTCGACCGGCAGCGTCACAAGCTGAAACAGTGTCCCGCATGCGAAACACAGAAGTCCCACCTGAATCAGTGTATAAGAGCTTCCGAAGAACAGTCCCAGCAGGATGATCGGAAGCGCCGCCTTCGTTCCGATATTTGCCACCGGAACGATTGCGCTCCGGATCTGAAGCGGAGCATATCCCTGATCATGCTGGATCGCATGCCCGCACTCGTGGGCCGCCACTCCAATCGCCGCTACTGACGGTGATCCATAGACGGTATCTGACAACCGGAGCACTTTGCCACGCGGATCATAGTGATCCGTCAGATTTCCGCTGATATGCTCAATTCTTACATCGTAGATACCGGCGCCGTTCAGGATCCTGCGCGCCGCCTCCGCTCCGGTAAGCCCTGACGCGCTTCTGACCCGTGCATATTTTTTGTAAGTGCTGTTCACCCGCGCAGATGCCCATATGGACAAAAGCGCGCCGATCAGCACCAGTATATAAGTTGCATCATAAAAAAACATATGAAAACCTCCTTGCCGACTATCCCAGAACCGTACCTGCCTCCACCGGAAATCCTCTTAAAAACGCTCCGGCCTTCATTCTCTTTCTGCCTTCCATCTGAAGTTCTCTGACTGCCAGCAGTCCCTCACCGGTCTGCACGATCAGAGAATCTTTTGTCACTTCCAGTATCTCACCGCATCTTCCCTTTAATACATCAGAGGAAAGAACTTCTCCTTCCCATATTTTCAAAACCTTTTTGTTCAGTCTCGTATATGCGCTGGGCCATGGATTCAGTCCCCGGATCAGTCTCTCGATGGATCCGGCACTCTTCGTCCAGTCGATCGCTCCCATGTCTCTGGTGAGCATGGCGGCATAAGCAGTGGGAGATTCCCCCTGTTCTTCCGGTATGACCGTTCCGGCCTCCAGTTGTCTTAAGGTCTCCACACAAAGCTCTGCTCCCGCCCTGGAAAGCCTGTCGAACAGACTTCCGCCGGTTTCTTTTTCTTCCAGCGGTACGACTGTTTTTAACAGCATTGCGCCTGTATCCAGCCCTTCATCCATCTGCATGGTAGTCACGCCTGACTCTTTTTCTCCATTAATAACAGCCCACTGGACCGGCGCTGCCCCACGATACTTCGGAAGCAGTGATCCATGCACGTTAATGCATCCATACTTCTTCATCTGAAGAATCACCCCTGGAATGAGCTGGCCAAATGCCACGACGACCATCACATCCGCTTCCGTTCTCTCCAGAGTCCGAACCGCCTCTTTATCCCGGATCCTTTCCGGCTGAAATACCGGCAGTCCGTGCCTGACGGCCGCCTCTTTCACCGGCGTATACTGCATGGCATGCCCTCTGCCTTTTGGCTTATCCGGCTGAGTCACCACCAGCGTGATCCGGTGACCGGCTTCCACCAGTGCATCCAGCGTTCCCACTGCAAAATCCGGCGTACCCATGAAAATAATATTCATATGCGGCTATGCCTCCTCTTCTTCCTCATTGACGACATCATGAAGTTCTCCTTCCACGCTGTCAATATAGAGTTTACCGTCCAGGTGTTCACATTCATGACAGATGGCGCGGGCCAGAAGTTCCGTTCCATCCAGTTCATAATATTCCCCGTCCTCATCCATAAAATGAACCGTCACTTCATTCGGACGCGTTACCTGTCCTGCTTTTCCAGGAACGCTTAAGCAGCCCTCGTCACCTGTCTGAGAGCCCTCTTCTCTGACAATCTCCGGATTGATCATTACAAGCGGTCCGTCTCCCACGTCAATGACCACGATTCTTTTCAGAATTCCCACCTGAGGAGCCGCCAGCCCGACTCCATCTTTTTCATACATGGTTTCCAGCATGTCATCAATTAATTCCCTGACTTTCGGAGTGATCTCCTTTACTTCCCTGCTTGTCTTACGAAGAATAGGGTCTCCTTCCAGTCTCAGATTCCGTATTGCCATAATTTCCTCCTAATATGCATTTAATGGATTATAATCAAACTGTATGTATATTTTCTGCCACACAGTTTCATTTTCTAATATTCTCTCCAGTTGATTTTTCACATTCAAAAGCATGTTCTCATCCATATGTTTCAAATAAATCACCATACGATACATATCCTTTTTTCTGGAAAGCGCTGCCACTGCCGGACCGATAACGGTAAGTCCTTCTGCGTGAAGCCGGTGTATCACCTTTCCCAGTCTGTCCGCCTGTTTTTCAAGAAACGTCTCTTCCGGGCCGGACAGATAGATTCCAAGCATAAATGCCGCAGGCGGATATCCCATCATCTTCCGGTAAAGAATCTCCTGTCTGTAGAACTCTTCATAATCCTGCCTAGCTGCCGCCCTGATGCTGTAGTGATCCGGCACATAGGTCTGGATCACCGCTTCCCCTGTCTTTTGTCCTCTTCCTGCACGTCCTGCCGCCTGCGTCAGCAGCTGAAACGTACGCTCTGATGAACGATAATCTGCCGCATACAGCGAGATGTCTGCCGCCAGCACTCCAACCAGCGTCACATTGGGAAAATCATGTCCTTTTACGATCATCTGCGTACCAACCAGTATGTCTGCTTCGCCTTTTCCAAAAGCAGTCAGTATCTGTTCATAGCTTTCTTTTGTCCGCGTGGTGTCATAATCCATCCGCAGTACCCGCGCATACGGAAACAGTTTCTTCACTTCCCGTTCGATCTGCTGCGTTCCGGCCCGGAACCCGCTGATATAACGGGATCCGCAGGATGGGCACAAAGAAGGCATGCCGGTCTCATATCCGCAATAATGGCACCGCAGTTTTCCATCATTATGAAGAGAAAGCGCCACATCACAATGAGGACAGCGGATTGCCGTTCCGCAGGAGCGGCAGGACACGAAGCCTGACAGTCCTCTCCTGTTTAAAAACAGCATGGTCTGCTGTCCGCATTGCAGCCGTTTTTCCATGGCTTCTTTCAGTCTCCGACTGAAAATGCTGCGGTTTCCCTCCTTTAATTCCCTGCGCAGGTCTATGATGCTGACGTTCGGAAGCCCTGCATTTCCAAATCTCCCGGTCAGGCGATAAAAACCATATCTGCCTGACCGGGCACGGTAATAGCTGTCCACGGACGGAGTAGCGCTTCCAAGTACCACGGACGCGCCGCACATTCCGGCCCGAAACCGCGCCGCCTCCACTGCATGATACCTGGGAACCGTTTCACTTTTATAAGAACTTTCATGCTCCTCATCAATAATAATCATGCCAATGCAGGAAAATGGAGTAAACAGCGCCGATCTTGGTCCGATCATCACGTCAATCTCTCCATTCTGAGCCCGCATAAACTGATCGTATCGTTCGCCGCCTGAAAGCCTGGAGTGAATCACAGATACCCGTTCTCCGAACCGTTCATAAAACCGCATGACGGTCTGAAAGGTCAGGGCGATCTCCGGAATCAGAAGGATCGTCTGTTTTCCCTCCCGAATCACCCTGGCAATCAGCTCCATATATACTTCTGTCTTACCGCTTCCTGTCACGCCGTGAAGCAGATAAGTCCTGCGAACGCCTTTCTGGTACTCTGACCATATTCCCTCCACCGCCTCCGTCTGCTCACTGTTTAAAAGAACTTCTTTTTCTTTCTTTGTAAAATGATCCGCAAACGGATTCCGGTAAAGAGTTCTGCTTTCCATCCGGATAATTCCTTCTTCCTCAAAACCTCTGACCACTGTTGAGGATATTTTCAGGTTTCCCACTGTTTCCTGATAATCCAGAACTTCATTTTGAAGAAGCGCTTCTAATAATCTGGCCTTCGCCCGATACTTTTTTCTCTGATATTCCTCCAGCAGAGACACTCCTTCCTCAACGGAGATTTTTCGTATCAGCCTGCGGCTCTGTTTCTGCCTGGTCTTCTGTTTCACCGGAAGAACTGTTTTAAGCGCCTGATTCATGGTGGAACCATATCGTTCCCGCATCCATGCCGCCAGTGCAATCAGCTGGGATTCTGCCTGTACGCTTCCCTCTGCGATACTGTCCAGTTCCTTGATTTTTTCCGGCGGATAATCCGGTTTCTCAGCAAATCCGACCACACAGCCTTTCACCAGACGGTTTCCCCTGCCAAACGGGATATTCACCTGCATACCGGCTTTCAGCCTGCCTTTCAGGTGATCCGGGATCCGATACTGGAAAATCCGGTCTACCTTCTCATGGGAAATATCCACAATAACATTGACAAAATCCATGTTCCGGTTCCTTTCCTGCTCAAAATCCCGAAGCAGCCCGCCCGAATCGGGACTGCTCCTTTATCCAAGTTCCTCCAGTACTTCCCGGATCAGCTCTCTCTCATCCATGGGATACTTTCTTCCTTTGATTTCCTGATAATCTTCATGTCCTTTTCCAGCCAGGACGATTACGTCGCCCTTCTGCCCGTGCTCGATCACATAGCGGATCGCTTCCTTCCGGTCGCTGATCTCCACATAGTCGCCGCTCGTTCTTGCCATTCCGACTTTGATGTCGTCAATGATCGCCTGAGGCTCTTCAAAACGGGGATTATCGGAAGTAATGACGGTCAGGTCCGCCAGACGTCCGGACACCTCGCCCATCTCATAACGGCGCAGTTTCGCCCGATTGCCTCCGCACCCAAAGACACAGACCAGACGTTTCGGATGATATTCTTTCAAAGTCAGGAGCAGGCTTTGAAGACTCATGGCATTATGGGCATAATCAATCATAAGGATAAAATCTTCTGATACCTGAATCATCTCGATGCGGCCTTTGGTCTTTACCACCTTCAGCGCTTCTTTCAGATCTTCCTCCGATACATTAAAATGTTCACAAACTGCGACAGCCGCCAGAGAATTGTATACGCTGAAGATTCCCGGCACGTCGATCTCCACATCCATGTCAAGCTTTCCGCAGATGTGATAGCGTACGCCGAGATATCCCGGTCTCCCGATCAGTTCCACGTCCGAAGCACGGTAATCCGCCTGCCCGGAGAAACCGATCGTTTCCATAGTGCAGGTATGTCCCTGCATCACCAGGTCGAAATGTTCGTCGTCCACATTGGCGATCCCCATCCGGCACTGCCGGAACAGACGTCCTTTGCATTCTGCATACTCTTCAAAGCTCGCATGCTCATTTGGACCGATATGGTCCGGCGCCAGATTGGTGAAAATCCCGATCTCAAAAGGAATGCCAGCCGTCCGGTGCATCATAAGTCCCTGTGACGAGACTTCCATGACGCAGATCTGGCAGCCCGCCGCTGCCATCTGTGAAAAATATTCCTGTATCACATAAGACTCCGGCGTGGTATTATTTGCCGGAATGTGTGTATCTCCGATGATTGTCTCGATGGTTCCGATCAGACCGACTCTGTATCCTGCATGTTCCAGAATTCCCTTCACCATATAAGTCGTCGTAGTCTTTCCCTTGGTACCGGTAATACCGATCACTTTCAGCTTTCTGGCCGGATAGTCAAAATACGCTGCCGACAGAAGAGCCAGTGCATAACGGGTATCCGAAACAAGCACCAGCGTCACTCCCGCCGGCACTTCCACCTCTCTCTCCGCCACGATCACCCGGGCCCCTTTTGCTGTAATCTCCTCCACATGTTCATGACTGTCATATACCGCGCCCTGAATGCATACAAACATGCAGTCTTTTGTTACTTTTCTGGAATCATAGACAAGGGCGCTGATCTGGCCCCCTGCTTCCCCTTTTATGATCCGATAGTCCAGATTTTCCAATAAACCGGAAACTGCTTTCATGAAGGTCCTCCTTCTCATTTTTGACTGTGCTGACTGCTTTTTCAGCGTATAATAGTATAACACATTTGAGCGGGTCTTGCAATTTCCCATTGACCGCATTTTCAGCCCTGTTACTTTTCACGTTGCTTTTCACGGGGTGGGGGGCCTGCGCCCTGGATCTCTGTGCTCTGCGACTTCTGTGTCCGATACATTCCATATGAGCGCAGACCACAGAGGGTTGCTTTTCACATGTCGGCCGATGTTCAGCCTGATGGGGGCAGATAAGCCTTCCAGACCCATTGAAGGGCGCCGGTCCTTAGGGCGCGTGTTTTGCGCCCTTAGTACCGCTGCGTCCCTTCATTAAGCGCAAGCGGGGTCTGGAAGGCTTATCTGCCCCCGGCGGGCGTCCGGACAGTATGGGTGTGAAAAGTAACCAGAGAGGTCCAGGGCGCAGGCCGCCACCCACCCGGCGAAAAGGAACTCAGCCTCCCATATATTCACTGATTACGGCAGAAAGCGCCGGAAAGATCTGCTGCTTCCTGGAAAGCAGATTTTCCTGAAATGTATGTTCTTCTCCGTCGCAGTCGGGAAACGCCTCTACTGCCCAGGAAGAGCGGTCCCCTCCTGCATAGACGACGGAACCATTTTCCAGTATGCTGGTAAATACCAGCACTGCCAGGTCGATCTGCTTTTTCCGGCAGAAATGCTCCAGCGCTCCGGCGATCTCCTGCGCATCCGTCCGCGTCTCTCTGGCGGACGGGACGATGACCTGCGAGATGGAAAGCTTGCAGGAATGAATGTCATAAATTTTCCGGTCCTGATTGATCATGTCTGAGAAACTTGTCTTATCCTGGCTGGCCGTAACCGTAAATAATTCTTCTGCAAATTCTTCAATATCCAGATCTGCAAGCGCCGCCAGTATATTGGCTGTCGACTTGTCCCTGTCCGTGGTTGTCGGCGAGTGAAAATTCATGGTATCCGACAGGATCGCACCAAGGAGCAGACCGGCGAGAGCGGACGGAATCAACATCTGATTTTCCCGAAAGATCGTTGCAATAATGGTAGCTGTTGAACCCACGATTTCATTACGGAAGGAAACCGGCTGTGCAGTGGAGAAATCATTGATCCTGTGATGATCGATCACCTCCAGCACCTTGCCTTTATCCACCGCATTCACGGACTGGGAAAATTCATTGTGATCCACCAGGATCAGTCTGCGTTTTTTGGAATCCATAATATGGTATCTGGAGATATAACCTACCAGACGGTCTTCCTGATCAATCACCGGATAGACACGGTAACGGCTTCTGAGCATCTTGTTGCCCACGTCCTCAGCCAGTTCATTAGAGCGGAAGGAGACCAGCTTTTTCTTCATGATCCGCTCCACAGAAGGTGCGAAATACAGATAACGCGAGGTATTCATACTTCCATATCCAGAACGGATAATCGGACAGTGGCATTCTTTTGCCGTCTCAATGACCCGCGTCTCCACCTGATCGGTCCATACGATGATCAGCATTCCGGCGCCCTGCCGGATCAGCTTAAGCTGTGCTTCTGTATTGGCTCCGACGATGACAATCCGGTCTTTCACATCAAAATTTTCCAGACGGTCCAGCTCTGTCATGGCAATAATGCTGACTTTCCCGTTGATGCAGTACCGATCATCATCATAGACCATGGTGCCGTTGATGGTCTTTCTGATATTTTCCGCAGGCGTATGTGCGAGAATATCGATGGACATGGCAGTGTCGTCAAGACCGACCACCGCAAGATCGGATTTTGTCACCATCCCCACAAGATGCTGCTTTTCATCCACGACGCCGCAGTAGGCATGGTTATCCTTCTGCATGATCTTAAGAGTCTCATAGATGGTCGTATCCGGCGTAATGGAAACCGGAGCGTCTATGGTGATCTCTGACAGCTTCATCCGGGCGTCCTGCAGTAACGCCGGTTCCGGAAATCCAAAACGGGAAAGCAGGTAACGCGTCTCCTGGTTAAGCGCCCCCAGCCGGCATGGAACCGCATGTACGCCCATGGACCGCTTAAAAAAAGCATATGCAATGGATGATGCAATGGAATCAGTATCTGGATGGCGGTGTCCGGTAATGTATACAGGATCTTTTTTCTTCATGGTATCCCCCTTTAAAATGTTTTTCTTTAACAGGATCTGTTCCGAACAAGATCCCGTATCATTTCATCGATCCGGTTCCTGTACAGTTTTGGTTCTGCGGGAATCCGGTACAGCGGCACTTCTATTTTCTTAAATACATTGTTTTTAAATGCGTCCGTCTTTGCAGCAGCTGCCGTATCGTGGGAAGAATCATCCAGTTCCAGCCCTGCCAGCATATGAAGCTCCCTGTCGCACAGGATAAAATCGATATGCCTCGATTTTATATATCCTCTGTATTTGTTCCTGTTCCGTCTGTCAGTCACATGGAGAAAGTCCTCCATCCGGACTTTCGGACAGATCAAAAGACCGTTTTTATCGCACTGTTCTTTTAATATTTTGTAAAACCGGTATTCCGTACCGGTAAGAAGAAACTTTTTTTCGTAAGGGTAATTCTTTGCAAAGTTTCTTCTTTTCAGGATCAGCCACAGGATATACAGCATAACTGCAAAACCCGCAGCTGGAATCATCATCGTATCATTTATATTCATCCGTTGTACTTTCCTTATTCAAAACGTTTATACAGGGCTGCATGGTCATTGATACATTTCCATTTGTTAAAAGCGCCTGCAGTAACGCAGATATAAGTTCCTCCGCTTTCCGAAACTCCGTAACTGACTGCACAGCTCCCTGACTGGTCCACGTATCCGGTCTTTCCGCACAGAACTTCTCCCCCGGTATCCTTGTCCTCTATGCGCCTTAAAAACCAGTTGGACAAAAGGATTCCGTCCGGATGCTGATCTGTCCCTGAAGTCGTATAGGTATGGGCAGACAGGACTTCCCGGCACACTTCGTTATCTATGGCAGCATTCATGATAACCGCCATGTCATATGCCGTACAATAATGATTTTCTTCGTAAATGCCCACACAGTTGGTAAAGTGAGCCGATCCGGATAATCCCAGCTCTTCCAGCTTTCCGTTCATCTGCTCGGCAAAAGCTTCCTGTGATCCGGATACATAAACGGCCAGGCTCAGCGCTGCATCCGCGCCGGAAGGCAGAATTGCGCCGTATAAAAGATCCCGGACAGATACGGTTTCCCCTTTCTCAAATCCGGCGCTGCTTAAATCATGCAGAAAGCCGTATTCTGCAGCTTCCGCTGTAATCGTATATTTTTCGTCCAGGTCCTGAATATGTTCCGCTGCAACGAGCAGTGTCAGAACTTTTGTCATGGAAGCCGGAACCATGCGCTCTGTTTCGTTCCGTCCTGCCAGAATCGTTCCGTTTTCCACGTCCACGAATATGACATGGCTGCTGATGATGTCTTCCCCCGGTTTATACATGTTTTCCGCGGGCTGAAAACGGTACCGCCCTTTTTCCGATTCTGCCGTATCTGAATCTTCATCCTGCTCATCCTCTGTATCTTTCTGCGCTTTGTCTTCTCCATCCGCCTGCCCTTCTGCGGGCGGCAATTCCTGAATTGCGTTCTCTCTGCTGTTTTTATCCTGTTCTGTCTCTTTTTCTCTTATTCGCCCTGCTGCCGTCATAAGAAGCACGATAAGGACGACAAGTCCAGTCCCTGCTGCAAAGATGCGCCGAAGCAGCGCCTGGCGTTTCTTTCTCCGCCGGATCTCTTTTCTTCTCTGCTCTCTCTGTCTCCGGCGCAGCCGGTCTGACTCATATCTCTTCTCCATAAAACCCCCGTTCTCTGACAGCCGTTCCCTCCTTGAAATCCGTCCGCCCCGTTCCGTCCCCATAAACATCGTTCTGTGTAATGCATATGCTCCTGCCCATACACGCAGCAATGCCGTGTAAACGGACAGGAGCATTTTGCAGCAGCTCCCCTGATATTTTTAATTTTTTCGCTTCCCGACTGCGCAGTAGAATACAAACAGCAGGAACACGACTGCAGCCGTCATCCACCCGGCGAGCATTGCAGGGCCTTTTCCGGCAAACATATCATAGTATCCTTTCAGATAAATAACCACAATGATAAGTGGAATTCCATATGCCGCATAAGTTTTCAGCCCTTTCGGGAAAGAGCGTCCAGTACCCGCATTGGCTTCTGCAATGAAACTCTCCCATCCCCAGCCGTTTTTCCGCGTGCAGAACAATACATAGCCAAGACTGCCCAACGGAAGCAGATTATTGGATACGATAAAATCTTCCAGATCCATGATTGTACTGCCCTCTCCCAGAGGCTGAATCATGGAAAGTACATTATACCCCATCACTGCAGGCATGCTGAGCAGGATGATAAGCGCCGCGCTGACCAGCACGCTTTTCTTTCTGCTCCATCCGAACAGGTCCATGTCAATGGCGATGATATTTTCAAATACCGCAATAATTGTAGACAGAGCCGCAAAAGTCAGAAACAGAAAGAACAGGGAACTCCACAGGAACCCTCCCGGCATCTGCGCAAAGATATTGGGAAGCGTAATGAACACAAGGCTTGGTCCCGCTCCAGGTTCGATGCCATAGGCAAAGCAGGCGGGAATCACGATAAATCCTGCGGTCAGCGCCACAAAAGTGTCAAGCGCAGTAATGCTGACCGCCTCTCCGGTCAGGCTGTGAGACCGGTCCAGATAACTTCCGAAGATCAGCATGGCTCCGATACCAAGAGACAGCGTAAAAAATGCCTGACTCAGAGCTGCAAAGACCACGTTTCCGATACCGCTCTCCAACATCCGCTGAAAATCCGGAACCAGATAGAACTGGATGCCGGACACCGCACCATCCAGAAATACCGAGTGGACTGCCAGCACCAGCATGATCAGAAGCAGCGCTGCCATCATCCATTTGGTGATCCGTTCCACACCGGATTTCAGTCCCAGCATACAGACCGCAAAGCCGATGACACAGATGAGTACGGTCCAGAACGCCATGGTGGGAAGATCAAGAAGCATTCCTCCGAAGGCATCCGCGATCTGATCCGGCGATGCCCCGGTGAATTCTCCCCTGAGACTACGGTAACAGTAATACATCATCCATCCGCCGACCATGGTATAGAACATCATCAGAAGATAACATCCAAAAATGCCAATATATTTCAATCGGTACCAGAGGGTACCCTCCGGAGCCAGTTTTTCAAAGCTCTGCGCCACGCTCTTTCTGCTTCCGCGCCCCACTGCAAATTCACAGACCAGAACCGGGATACCAAGAATCAGCAGAAAAGCAAGGTAGATCAGAATAAATGCCGCCCCGCCGTACTCGCCGCATATGTATGGAAACTTCCAAACATTTCCAATGCCGATGGCGCATCCTGCAGATACCAGGATGAACCCCAGCCTGGAACCAAATCTCTCTCGTTTCATAGTTGTATCAATCCTCCGTATTTTATAACATCTCACTATTATAATGCCTTACATACCGGATTGCAACCTCAGTTTTTGACTTTTATGGATACTGTTCACACCCCCCGCTGTCCGAACGCCCGCCGGGGGCAGATAAGTCTTCCAGACCCCGCTTGCGCTTAATGAAGGGACGCAGCGGTACTAAGGGCGCAAAACACGCACCCTAAGGACCGGCGCCCTTCAATGGGTCCGGAAGACTTATCTGCCCCCACCGGGCTGAACACCGGCTGACGTGTGAACAGTAACCTTTTATGCCTCATAAAACAACAGTGTCAGTATCATCTGCGCGGTTTCAACCATATTGGTTCCATTATCCATGCTGCTTTTCTGTATGTACCGGTGCGCCTCTTCTTCCGTAAGATGATTCCGCTCCATCAGAAGAAATTTTGCATTTCGAATATAGTTTTCCTCCCGTTCACTCCTGACTTTTGGTTTTTTCTCTTTTCTGACCCGGCGTTCCAGCTGTCCAAGCACCATCTCCGCAGTGTTAACCAGATCATACGCTTTGATCGGCGTTGTAAGGGCAAGAATGCCTGCATCTGCGGCTGCAACTGTTTCCGACGATCCAAGCAGTACAAGTTCGAAACAGGGCGGAAGACTGTTCAATAGTTCCAGATAATACATATCTGTCAGGCGGCAGCCGCTGAACACAAGCCCGCACTCATTCTGATTTACGGTCTGAAGCGCCGAGGAAGCAGATGAACATGCAAATACATTCTGAAATCCATGCGCAAGCAGTATTTTCCTGATTTTTTTTGCATTGTCCAGTTTTGGCAGTACTACAACGATAATACTCATCTGCAACCTCCATCAGCAGTTTTTACATCCGGTACAGATACTGGCTGATCTCCCATTCTGTTACCTGAGCCAGATAACTTTTCCATTCTTCCCGCTTCGCCCTGCCATAGACGGACACATACGCTTCTCCCAGCACATCCCGAAGAAGCGGATCCTGATGCATGGCTTCCAGCGCCTTTCCAAGGTTTTCCGGAAGGGTCTGGATCCCCCGTTCCTGTTTTTCCTCGCAGGACATTTTCCGGATATCTTCTTTCAGTTCCGCAGGCGCTTCCAGTCCTTTTTGAATCCCATACAGCCCGGCTTCCAGACAGAGTGCAAAAGCCAGATATGGATTGGAAGCAGCATCCGGACTGCGCAGCTCCAGGTCTACCGAACCGTTTCTTTTTCTGCATACCCGGATCAATGCGTTCCTCTGCATATGGGACCAGGTTACGTCCGACGGCGCTTCAAAACCCGGAACCAGACGTTTATAAGAATTGACCAGCGGATTTAAAATTGCCGTCATGCCGGAAATATGCTGGAAAATGCCTGCTATAAACGCTTCTCCCGCACGGCTGATCTCTCCGTTTTCATCTGTAAACACATTTTTCCCATCCTTGATCAGACGCATGTTCAGATGCATACCGGAACCGTTGATTTCTTTTCTTGGTTTCGGCATAAAAGTCGCATGCAGCCCATATCTTTTTGCAATCGTCCGCACCGTCATCTTAAAAGTCATCAGTTTGTCCGCCGTGCCAAGCGCATCTTCAAACGAAAAATCTATTTCGTGCTGGGCGGGAGCGATCTCGTGGTGGGAGGACTCTATCTCATATCCCATCTTTTCCAGCGTCAGAATAATATCCCGCCTTGTGTTTTCTCCCAGGTCGACCGGCGAAGTATCCAGATATCCGGCCTTCTCATGCGTCAGCGTAGTTGCCAGACCGTTATCATCCGTGTGAAACAGGAAAAACTCACACTCCGGATTTACCTGAAACGCATATCCCATAGCCGCCGCCTTTTCCAGAGATTTTTTCAGAATCCAGCGGGGACTGAATTCATATTCGCTCCCGTCCTCCCGGCAGATGTCACACAGGAAACGTGCAACCTTCCCATTCTGCGGCCGCCATGGAAGGATCGCAAAAGTATCCAGATCCGGTTTCAGATACAGATATTCTTCTGCTCCGTTTGCAAATCCGTCCAGAGACGCACAGTCTATGGTACAGTTATTTTCCAGCACCTTCATCAAACGGCTGGCCGGTACCGCAATATTCTTAAATCCCCCGAACATATCGGTAAACTGCAGCCGGATAAATTCTACGCCTTCCTCCTCCATCTTCTGCAGAATCTCCGTTTTGCCATACTTGTTCATATCTCATTCTCCTTATCTCTCTTTTTCCTTTCCATGTAACCCTTTCCAAAAACCAAAAAGGGCACTTTATCCGGATATCTTCCGAATAAAGACGCCCTTGTCCTGTCTGTCTGTATTATAACAATCGCAGCGTCTGCTGTCAATATGTCCGATTCCGGATTTTAAAAAGCGGCAATATCAACCAGCGTCAGCTGCCCTGCATCTGCATTTTCCAGACTCGTCGCCAGTGCAGCCGCCGTATCAATGGCGGTCAGCACATTAACTCCTGTCTCTATGGCGTTCCTTCGGATGATGAATCCGTCTCCCGTGTGCTCTGACCCCTGATGAGGAGTATCGATCACAAGGTCGATTTCATGTCCAAGGATCAGATCCAGAAGCGTGGGGGACTCCTGCTCCAGCTTGTTCACCTGATGCGACATGACTCCGGCCGTCTTCAGCGCTCTGTGGGTTCCCTTTGTCGCATATATTTTATAACCGAGCTTTTCGAATCTTTTCCCGATCTCCACAGCCTCTTTTTTATCCTCTTCTCTCACGGAAATGATCATGTTTTTGTATTTGGGAAGGCGGATGCCTGCGCCCAGGAACGCTTTATAAAGGGCCTCCTCAAAACGCCGGGAAATGCCGAGGCATTCTCCGGTTGACTTCATCTCCGGTCCAAGACTGACATCGGCGCCCCGTATTTTCTCAAAAGAAAAAACCGGCATCTTCACTGCAAAAAAATCCGACTCCGGCCAGAGTCCCGGCGCGTAACCCAGATCTTTTAATTTCTTTCCGGTTATAGCCTGCACTGCCAGCGGTACAATCGGAACGCCTGTCACTTTGCTGATATAAGGAACCGTTCGGCTGGACCTTGGATTGACTTCGATCACATACACTTCTTCCCCGCATACGATAAACTGAATGTTAATCAATCCAATGACATGAAGAGAACGCGCCAGCCTCTTTGTATAATCTGTAATGATCTCTTTTGTTTTTTCGGAAAGGCTTCTTGCCGGATATACAGACACGCTGTCGCCGGAGTGAATGCCCGCCCGTTCAATATGCTCCATGATGCCGGGAATCAGAATGTCTTCTCCGTCACAGACGGCGTCTACTTCCACTTCCTTTCCCAGCAGGTATTTATCCACGAGGATCGGATGTTCCTGTGCGATCTGATTGATGATTCCCATGAACACGTCTATATCGTGATCGTTGACCGCAATCTGCATCCCCTGTCCCCCAAGGACATAAGAGGGTCTTACCAGAACCGGATACCCAAGACTGTGCGCTGCATTTTTTGCCTCTTCTGCCGTATATACCGTCTTTCCCTCCGGTCTTGGAATCCTGCATGTCTCGAGAATTTCGTCAAAAAGTTCCCGGTCTTCTGCAGCGTCCACATTTTCAGGGGCGGTTCCAAGCACGGGGACTCCCATTTTTCCCAGCGCTTCCGCCAGCTTAATCGCTGTCTGCCCGCCAAACTGGACCACTGCGCCATCCGGTTTTTCCATGTCAACAACATGTTCCACATCCTCCGGAGTCAGCGGTTCGAAATACAGTTTGTCCGCAATGTCAAAATCCGTGCTGACCGTTTCCGGATTATTGTTGATGATAATCGTTTCATACCCTTCTTTTTTGAACGCCCAGGTGCAGTGCACGGAACAAAAATCAAATTCAATTCCCTGGCCAATGCGGATGGGACCGGAGCCCAGGATCAGGACCTTCTTCCTGTCAGCCGTTTTCTGCACTTCGTTTTCGCCGCCGAAGACCGAATAATAATAAGGGGTTCTGGCTTCAAACTCCGCCGCGCAGGTATCTACCATCCGATAGACCGCCTTGATACCGTACTGCTCCCGCAGAGCGTGAATCTGCGCTTCTGTCCTGCCTGTCAGATCTGCGATGACACAGTCCGGAAATTCCATGCGTTTGGCTTCCACAAGTAGCTCCGGAGTAAGCGGGGCACGCTTCAGCGTCTGCTCCATCTCCACAAGCCTGGCGATTTTATCGATAAACCATGCGTCAATCTTTGTGATCTCATGAATCCTCTCACTGGAAATATTCCGCCTGAGCGCTTCCGCAATCTTCCAGATCCGCCGGTCATCCACAATTGTCAGTTCATGAAGCAGAGCTTCTTCTGAAAACTGAGAATAGTCAAAGGCCATCAGACTGTTCACATGCTGTTCCAGTGACCGGATCGCCTTCATCAGCGCTCCCTCGAAATTATCACAGATGCTCATAACCTCTCCGGTCGCTTTCATCTGCGTAGTCAGCGTATGTTTCGCACGGATGAATTTGTCGAAAGGAAGTCTCGGAATCTTGACCACACAGTAATCCAGCATCGGTTCAAAGCTTGCATACGTTTTCTGCGTGACCGCATTTCTGATCTCATCCAGAGTATATCCAAGCGCGATCTTGGCCGCCACTTTTGCAATCGGATATCCGGTCGCCTTGGATGCCAGTGCAGAAGACCGGCTGACCCGGGGATTGACTTCAATCACGCAGTATTCGAAAGAATCCGGATTCAGAGCATACTGCACGTTGCAGCCTCCTGTAATCTTCAGTTCGTTGATGATGCGAAAGGCAGAAGTCCGAAGCATCTGATATTCTCTGTCGCCCAGTGTCTGGGACGGCGCCACGACGATGCTGTCGCCTGTATGAACGCCGACCGGATCAATGTTTTCCATATTGCATACCGTGATACAGCTTCCGTTGCTGTCACGCATCACTTCGTATTCAATCTCTTTCCAGCCGGCAATACACCGTTCCACCAGCACCTGGTGGGTACGGGAAAGGCGGAGGCCGTTTTCCAGAATCTGAATCAGCTGTTCTCTGTCATGGGCAATTCCTCCGCCGCTTCCGCCAAGCGTATAAGCCGGCCGAAGTACGACCGGATAGCCGATGCTTTCTGCAAAGTCAAGACCGTCTTTTGTATTCTCCACCACAATCGAGGGGGAACAGGGTTCTCCGATTTTTTCCATGGCAGTCTTGAATGCCAGCCGGTCTTCTGCCTTTTTGATGGTCTCAGACGTCGTTCCGATCAGATGCACCTGATGATCGCGCAGAAATCTGTTCTCTTCCAGTTCCATCGCCAGATTCAGAGCAGCCTGGCCGCCCAAAGTAGGAAGAATGCTGTCCGGACGCTCTTTTTGAATCAGCTGCTCCACTACTTCTGCAGTCAAGGGTTCAATATATACATGGTCCGCAATATCCTTGTCGGTCATGATCGTAGCCGGATTCGAATTCAGCAGCACAACTTCGATTCCCTCTTCTTTTAAAGACCGGCAGGCCTGCGTGCCTGCATAGTCAAATTCCGCAGCCTGACCGATTACGATCGGGCCGGAGCCTATCACCAGTACTTTTTGAATCGATTGATTTCTTGGCATTATCTCACTCCTCTCATCACATTAAGAAAACGTTCAAACAGCCACGCAAGGTCCTGCGGTCCGGGACTTGCCTCCGGATGAAACTGTACGGTAAAGATCTTTTTGCCTGTATAAACAAGTCCTTCGTTGGTTCCGTCATTGACATTGACAAACGCCTCTTTTGCTATGGCCGGGTCCATGCTTTCTGCGTCCACCGCATATCCATGATTCTGTGAAGAGATATAAACGCGCTGATCGCTCAGATCCTTTACCGGATGGTTCCCGCCTCTGTGTCCGTATTTTAACCGGTAAGTCTTCGCTCCGTTGGCCAGCGCCATGAGCTGATGTCCGAGACAGATTGCGAAAATCGGAATATCCGAAGCATAAAGTTTTTTGGTTTCCTGAATAATCGCTGTGCAGGAGGACGGGTCTCCCGGGCCGTTGGACAGCATGATGCCGTCCGGCCTGGAAGCAAGAATCCGGTCTGCAGGCGTGCCCGCCGGATAGACCGTCACCTGGCATCCCCGCCGGTTCAAAGAAACGGCGATATGATCTTTCGCCCCAAGGTCCAGCAGAGCGACTTTAGGTCCTTCTCCTTGCAGCGTATATGCTTCCTGGCAGGTCGTCTCCATAACCACGTCTCCAACGGTATATTTTTCCAGTTCCGGAAGAATACCTTGCAGATCATGGGGTTCCTTCGTAGTAATCAGGCCGTTCATGGTCCCCTTTTCTCTCAAAAGCTTTGTCAGAGTCCGTGTATCAACTCCCTCAATCCCTGTGATGCCTTCTCTCTCCAGCAGTTCCTGCAACGCGCCTTCACACCTGAAATTGCTCGGCGTTCTTGAAAGCTCCTTTACGATCAGTCCTCTGGCCCATATTCTCCTGGATTCCCTGTCCGGCGTAATGCCATAATTGCCGATCAGAGGATAGGTCATAACCACCGACTGCCCCGCATAGGACGGATCCGTCAGTATTTCCAGATAACCGGTCATGGATGTATTGAATACGATTTCGCTGACCGCGTCTTTTCCGGTTCCGATGCTTTTCCCGGTAAATACCGTACCGTCTTCCAGAATGAGAAATGCCTTCATATGTCCACCTGCTTTCTTCTTTTGATTATTTCCCGCTTGCCCCGTAGTTTGACAGAACACGCGCGGAAGGGTCATCTACATTACAGCCTTCCCACTCTTTGTTCGGCATCCAGAAATCAACAATCATCTCACTTAGTCCCGGATAATATTCTTCAAAAATCTCCCGGTAGAGCAGAGACTCCTTCGTAAAGGGACGTGCATGGGAATAGTTCCGGCGTTTCGTTTCATATTCTTCCTCTGTATAATAACTGTCTGCATATTCTTTCAGATAGTCCACCATGGAGTGTCCGACCGCATCTGAAAAGGCGGCTTTTTCGCGCCACAGAATCTCCTCCGGAAGATAATCTCCGTCTTCAAAAGCATGCCGAAGCAGATATTTTCCTTTTTGATAAACATTCATCTTCTTCCCGGGATCGACGGACATCACATAGCGCACAAAATCCAGATCACCGAACGGAACCCTTGCTTCCAGAGAGTTGACCGATATGCAGCGATCTGCCCGAAGCACATCATACATATGTAATTCCCGGATCCTTTTTTCCGATTCTTTTTGAAATTCTTCTGCAGATGGCGCGAAATCCGTGTATTTATAACCGAACAGCTCATCCGAAATCTCCCCGGTCAGTATAACGCGGATATCCGTCCGTTCATGAATGGCTTTACAGACAAGATACATTCCGATACTTGCTCGAATCGTGGTAATATCAAAGGTGCCAAGAAGCTCTATGACGCTGCGGAGCGCATCCAGCACATCCTCTTTCGTGATAATGACTTCTGTATGGTCGCTTCCTATATAATCCGCCACCTGTTTTGCATATTTCAGATCAATGGCGTCTTCACTCATGCCGATTGCAAAGGTCCGGATTGCTTCACGGCTTTTCTTTGCCGCCACGGAGCAGACAAGGGAAGAATCCAGACCGCCCGACAGCAGAAACCCGACTTTGGCGTCCGCTACCAGCCTCTTCTCAATCCCTGCCGTCAGTTTCTCCCGGATCTTCCTGCACACAGTCTCCAGGTCATCCTGACATACCGTATCCACCTTCGCAATATCACAGTAGCAGATGAACGCTCCATCCTTATAATAATGTCCCGGCGGAAACGGCATGATCCGGCCGCACAGCCCCACAAGGTTTTTCGCCTCGCTGGCAAACACGATTACGCCTTCCGGATCGTATCCATAATAGAGGGGACGGATCCCGATGGGATCCCTTGCCGCTATGTATTCCTGTGTCTTCCCGTCGTAGATGATGCACGCAAATTCCGCGTCCAGCATGCGGAACATATCCGTACCGTATTCCTCATACAGCGGCAGCAGAATCTCGCAGTCCGAATCGCTTTTGAATGTATATTTATGTAAAAGGGACTGTCTCAGCTTCTCAAACCCGTAGATCTCTCCGTTACACACCACATAATTGCCGTTCAGGGCAAAAGGCTGCATACCGGATGGGGTAAGCCCCATGATCGCAAGCCTGTGAAATCCAAGAATCCCTTTCCCGGTATCCACGATCCGGCTGTCATCCGGTCCTCTGGAAATCGTCCTCTGGAAACCCTTCTGAAACGTTTCCATCGCAGCGCTGCTGCCGCAGTATCCCATAATCGAACACATAATATAGCTCCTCCGTATCATCAAATTTTCCGTCATTTTCGTCCGTCAGACACAAAAAAAGACACCTTCCACGTAAATATACATGGAAGACGCCTTTGTCTGTTCCGTTTTGCATTGTACGCCAGCCGGCATCATTTGTCAAGTCTCTGGCAAAATTTTTCTGATGTCTTATGTCATGAGCCGAATCCGCTTTGACGGTTCATAGAGAGACAGGACGGTCGACAGGATCAGCAGAATCAGTACCGCCAGAAGTTCCGGCACTGGTATCGTCCAGGGATCGCCCCACCGGGAAGTCACCATGATCCGAAACAGAAACCGATGGAGTAGAAGGCCTGCAGGCACGCCTGACAGGATACCGAAGAACAGATACGTACCTGCTTCTGCCGCCGTCATCTTAAGGATCTGCGTCCGGCTCATGCCGATGGCATACAGGCTTTTGTACTGCTTCATCCGTGCAGACACACTCATGGACATGCTGTTGATAATATGAAACGCCGAAATCATAAGGATCAGGATCAGAAACCCGTACAGAAACAGCAGGAAGGCATAATAAGCGCCCATGACTTCCATATTTCTCATGCGCCGGTCTGAAAACAGAACGCCGTCGCCTGCAAGAGCTCTCAGTTCTTCGGCATCTTCATCCGTAGTCCCGCGCCGCACCTGAACATCGATGATGGTATAGCCGCTTTCTTCTGTCAGCTTCTGAAAAAGTTCTTCCGAACAGAATACCGTCTCTGTGCCTGGTTCTTCATCAAAGGGATGGTATCCAAGGACTCCTGATATCGGCAGTTCCCATGTCCCGCTTCCGGTAAAAAGCGTGATCCGGTCTCCGGGATTTACAGAAGCGTTTTCCTGACAGGACATCAGGACCGAATCGCCTTTTGGAATCTCCTCCGTTGTACCGGCAGACAGCTCCTTCTCTGCCCATCGAAGCTGATTCTCTTCATAAGAGACCAGCATCACTTTTCCCTTCTGTCCGTTCCGCTCTGCTTCCACCTCATAGGCAAAGCTCCTTCCATATACCCGTTTGACCGCCGGATGATCTCTTAATTTCTCTGCAAGCGCAGGAGGGATCGAACAGGTATTGTCCGGGCTGACCATGGAGAGATCCGGCGTTTCCGGCCGTAAAGGCGTCAGTGCATGATTCATGAAAGCATGAAGCGTGCAAAAGGACAGGAACAGAACGATCCCGAACGCAAAAGAACCGGACATGAGAAGGAGGTTCTTAAGGCTGCCCTTTGCATGATGGATACCAAGCGCCGTCTCCACACAAAGCCCTCGGGTATCTGCTGCATGCTTTGCCGCATATACCGTTCCTGCATTGCCGGAAACGGCGGTCAGCGGGGAAACTCTGGACGCTCTCTTTGCCGGTGCCCGTGCAGCCAGCAGTACGGCTGCAATGCCGATTCCTGTACCGGCCGCAATGCCGATCCAGCTGATGCCGAAAACCGGCAGATCTCCGAAAAATCCGGAACTGATAAAGCGAAGCAGCGCGCACAGCCCCCAGATCACCACGGTACCTGTCAGAAGCGCGGCGGGAATCGCCGCTTTGCACCATCCAAGAGCCTCCTTTCGGACAAATTCCGCCACCTGAGCCGGAGTCGCTCCAAGACACCGCAGGACCCCGAAGAATTCTGTTCTCTGCGCCACGCTGCTGTTCAGGCTGCCGGTAATCATCAGAATGCCTGCAACCGCTACCAGCCCGGCGATCACGGATACCACCAGATAAAGCTGCATCAGATACGAGTCGTTGCTCTGGAAACGCAGACCCAGAAGCAGCGCATTCTGTCCTACCTGTTCCCCGGAAATGTCCATCTGCTCACAGATCGCCCGGATTGCTCTCTGGATCCTTAAGAAAGGCAGAAACTGTACATAGACAACGCTTTCGGTTGTGTCCGGGTCTTCCGTCAGGAACATATCCCTGTAAGTTTCCAGATTGACAAATACGCCGAAAGCATCCGCCTTTGTCAGCATGGAAGTGGTATGGACAAATCCGCTGATTGTAAAGACCAGCGGCGTGCCGTCCGGCGAGGTAATCGTAATTTCATCTCCGCAGGAAAGATGCAGCCTTTTCTTTATGCTGTCAGAACATACAATGTCCCTTTCTCCCTGCGGAAAAGTTCCTTCCATAATTTCAGCAGCAGGCAGCATTTCCGCCAGCGCTTCGTCAAATCCGCAGATAACCGTCTGTGCTCCTTCGATCTGCCATGCCTCATCCAGCCGATAGTTTCTCGCATCATATCGGGCGCATGCCCCTATTTCCGGTCTTGCGGCGAGCATCGCCGCCTGTTCATCCGAGAGGCCTTTAAATACCGCGTGCCAGCTTCCGTCTTTCTGAATCGCCTGGATCTCCTGACTCTGGATTGACATATCCGCCATGCCAAAAAGTCCCATGATCAGGAGGGCAGACAGGAAAATACAGATCCTTGTCATACGGCTCTGTCTTCTGTTCACCTTTGCCTGAATGGCAATCAGGTCAAGATATTTTCTCATGCCTGCGTCCCTCCCAGATCCTTAAATTTTCCATCCCGTACCCTGAATACCCGATCCACGGAAGAGGTCAGCTGCATATTATGAGTAATCATCAGCACTGTCTGCTGATAATGCCTGGATGCTTTCAGGAGCAGATCCATCACATCCTGGCTGCTTTTGGAATCCAGATTTCCGGTGGGCTCGTCAGCAAGAACCAGCATTGGCCTTGTGATCATGGCACGGCCAATGGCAACCCGCTGCTGCTGTCCTCCGGATAACTGTCCGGGCAGATGATGTCTCCGGTCTTTCAGTCCCAGAAGCTCCAGCAGTTCCTCCACTCTCTCCCGTTTTGGTTTCTGATGATCCAGAAGCAGCGGAAAGATCATGTTCTGTTCCACATCCAGTTCTTCGATCAGATGAAACGCCTGAAAGATAAACCCGATATTCCTCCTTCGAAACAGGGTACGCTGATTTTCTTTCATGTCGAACAGATCGGTCCCATCCAGCCGGATGCTGCCTGAAGTGGGCGTATCCAGTGCTCCGATGCAGTTTAAGAGCGTACTCTTTCCGGAGCCGGACTCTCCCACCACTGCTGCAAATTCTCCCCTGTTCATGGAAAAGGACACATTCTGCAGGGCTTTTACAGCGGTTTCACCTGTTCCGTATACTTTACATAATTTTTGTACCTGCAACAGTTCCATGGTATTACACCTTCCTTTCTGTAATGCTGCCGGACCGCCTCTAAAACCGCCTTGTCTGAAACCGGCCATTTCTTCAGGCCCTGGCAGTCTGCCGCTTTACTGTCTGAGTGTAACAGACGGATCTTACATTTCGGTGAAAGAAAGCTTGCGTTTTCGTAAGCTTTGGCAAACCATGCGGACGGGCATCAGGCCGGACTGCTGTCCTGTAACAAAAAGGAGACGGCAAATGTACTTCCTTCTCCCACCCGGCTCCTGACAGACAGCGTCCCGTTCTGGCCTTCGATAATCGCTTTGGACAGGGAAAGTCCAAGTCCGACTCCCTGACGGTCACGGGAGCGGCCGCTTCGGTAAAAACGTCTGAATATACGGTGGATATCTTCCTGTGCGATTCCGCACCCATTATCCTCCACCGACAATCGAATCATGGCAGGTGAACATTCCCAGAAGATCCGGACCACTCCGCCTTCTTCTGTATGATCCAGCGCATTTTTAATCAGGTTTCCCACTGCCTCCGCAGTCCACGCCGGATCGCACAAAATCTTCGCCGCCGCATCGCCTTCTATTACGATATTTTTTCCTTCCCGTGCTGCCCGGATTCTCAGTTCTTCCGCTCCACGCAGTGCAAGCTCCCGGACGGAGATTTGTATTCTCTCAAAAGAGATCTGCCCTGCATCCAGCCTGGCAATCTTCAGAAGAGACTGGATCAGATTTTCCATACGCATAAGCGATTGTGCAGATTTCTCTGCAAATGTCCGAACCGTGTCCGGTTGATCCGGTTCAGCTGCCATAATATCTGTATACATGGAAAGGGCCGCAAGAGGCGTTTTAATCTGATGGGAAATATCGGAGATCATGTCCTTTAAAAATTCTCTGGATGCAAGTTCCCCTTCATACCGGCTTCTCAGAGCCCTTGCAAGCTGATCAATGGAAATAAACAGCCGGTATATACTCCCTCTCTGATCGCCCATTGGAAGATGTCCCGAAAAATCTCCTTCTGCAAAACGTTCGACCAGTTCAGCCGCCTGCTGATACAGTAGCTCTCTCCTTCGCATATACCGGATACTGCACCCGAAGAGAACTGCGCAGAAGGCCGCATGTAATAAAAGTACAGGAAAATATACAGAACCGGCAAAGCTCCTGAAAATGGGAAAAAACCAGACAGACGTCTGTTCCTGATGGCCGATCCGGAACAGAAAATCAGCAGCCTGTTCGGTAACTTCCATACTGGAACAGGCTGCTGCGATCTTTGCCGCCGGTATGCCGTCTGCAAGCAGAGAAGAGACGATCTGCTGTTCTCGAAGAAATACAATATCTCTGAATTTCAGGAGCATGACATAGGCGGACAGGCAGGTAGAGCTCAGCAATAATGTGCAGAATACAGACAAAATTCCCAGATATCGACGGTTCTGCTTTTCCTGAAAAAAAATCATGACGTTTCCTCCTTCCACTGGTATCCGAATCCGCGTACTGTAAGAAGACGAACCGGGCGGGACGGATGTTCTTCAATCTTTTCTCTGAGCCTGCGAATATGGACGGACAGCGTATTGTCATCTACAAAGCTTCCGCCGCTGTCCCACAGTTCGTTCAGAATCATTTCTCTTGTCAGAATGCGCCCCTTATTCCGAAGGAACAGGCAGAGCAGACGATACTCCATGGGAGTCAGAAGGAGCAGCTGCTCTTCCAGCCATACACGGTTTTCCGCCAGATGAATCCGAAGGTTTCCGGAACTTAAAATCTCTGTATTTTCCGGCGTTTTCCGTATTCCGCTTCGTCTGATCAGCGCCCGGATACGGGAGCACAATTCTCCCAGCCGAAATGGTTTGGTCAGATAATCATCCCCGCCGCAGTCCAGCCCCCGGATGATATTCAGCTCTTCGTCAGCTGCAGTGAGAAAGAGGATCGGAACCTGATTTCCGGAAGCGCGGATCTGCTCACAGATCTCATATCCGCTGCCGTCCGGAAGAGATACGTCCAAAAGGAGAAGATCATAATCATTACAGGTTCCTGACAACGCCGCCTCTGCCTCCCTGACGGTCCTGGCTACATCCAGTTCATAGCCTTCTTTTTTCAATGAGTAGGCCAGCCCGTCCACAAGGCTGATGTCATCCTCCAGTAAAAGCAGTCTTTTCATGAAATCCCTCCCTGCATACTTAACCCTGTCAGTTACTGTCAGCCGCCGTTTTCTTCCGTTCCAACTGCCGGAACATTCGCAGCAGAACCACCGTGGCAGCTGCAGCAAGCACCACTTCCGCAGCAAACTGTGCAAATGCAAGTCCATAGAGAGGGAACAGCCAGTTCAGAATATACAGTGCCGGAATCTCCAGCACAATCTTGCGGAGAATGGCGAAAATCAGAGATTTTCGTCCCATGCCGCACGCCTGAAAAACGCCCACAGCCAGAAAATCCAGACACAGGAAAGGCAGCGCCAGGCACAAGCCGTGAAGAAAACGACTCCCGTATGCGATAATGCTTTCATTTTTCATGAACATGCTGATGAAAAAATCAGATCCCACATAATAACCGGCGGATATAAATGCCAGAAATGTGATCGAAATACTGGATGAGAAAATAACCGCTTTTTTCATGCGGGATGTATTGCCGCTGGCGTAATTGTAGCTGATCAGCGGCATCAGCCCCTGAGAAAGCCCAAGCGCCACATACATGGGAACCATGTTGATTTTCTGGGCAATCCCCATGGCAGCTACCGCATCGGACCCATAGACGGAAGTAAAATTGTTAAGTACCGTCATACCCGTAACGTTCAGAAGATTTTGAATGGATGCCGGAACCCCGACGCCGCAGACATTGACAATGATTGAACGGTTCAGCTGAAACATGGACGGCTTTATGCACACAAAGGTTTTTCCGCGTTTTACATACAGAAGAATCAAAAAATATACGCATGCCGCGCAGTTGGATAAGAAGGTTGCCAGACCTGCACCTGCCGCTCCCATATTCAGTCCCCACGGAAGAATGAATACAGGATCCAGAACAATATTCAAAAGACATCCGCTCATGGTTCCGATGCTGGCATGAAGAGACGATCCTTCCGCCCTCACCAAATAGGCAAGAACGACGTTTAAGATAGCCGGAATTGCCCCGCAGGTGACGGTCCATTTCAGATATTCTCCTGTGGCGGCCGACGTCTGCATATCCGAACCCAGTATGGTCAGAAGCGGATGACAAAACAGAGTAAACAGGATCGAAAATACGGCGCCGCTTATGAGCGCGCAGTAAAAACCAAAGGCCGAACTTTTGTATACAGTATCATAATCTTTGCTGCCCAGTGCCCGGCTCATCATACTGGAGCTTCCTATGCCGAACAGATTATTGACGGCATTAAAGGCCAGAAGCACCGGAGCCGCCAGCGCTACTGCCGCATTCTGTACTGGATCATTTACCATTCCCACAAAATAAGTATCCGCCAGATTATAGATAACCATGACCAGCGAACTGATAATCGTGGGCACGGACATTATCATAACTACTTTCGGGATCGGAGTCTCCTCAAATAAAACTGTTTTCGCTCTGTCTTCCATTCGAATCATACTTCCTTTCTCTTTCCTGAAATACAAATCACGCTTTTATTGTAGCACGTCTCTGAACGCTTGTCATGCGGAACCAGTATTTTGCATTTCTTTTTATATTTCTTCAAATTTCATCTTGTTTTTTTTTATAAAAGTGCTATAATAATGGTCATGGAAGCATAGCTCAGCCGGGATGAGCGTTCGCCTCACACGCGAGAGGTCATGGGTTCGAGCCCCATTGCTTCCATTTTTCAAGAAAAGGGGCATTAGCGCAGTTGGGAGCGCGCAACATTCGCATTGTTGAGGCCGTGGGTTCGAATCCCATATGCTCCATAAGGCGGAAAAGCTTGTAAAATTACAATGTCATTAACTTAAGGAAAAGAACAATACCGAATGTCTTTACACCCATTCA
>CAJTXP010000005.1 GCA_910583615.1 uncultured Lachnospiraceae bacterium
TAGAATCCGCAGAAAAGAGTGAGAGCCTTGTAGAGTCTGCGGAGAAGAGCGAGAGTCTGGTAGAATCCGCAGAAAAGAGTGAGAGCCTTGTAGAGTCTGCGGAGAAGAGCGAGAGCCTCGTAGAATCTGCTGAGAAGAGTGAAAGCCTCGTAGAGTCTGCGGAGAAGAGCGAGAGCCTGGTAGAGTCTGCGGAAAAGAGCGAGAGCCTTGTAGAATCCGCGGAGAAGAGTGAAAGCCTTGTAGAGTCCGCGGAGAAGAGCGAGAGCTTGGTAGAATCTACAGAGAAGAGCGAAAGCCTTGCAGAATCTGCGGAGAAGAGCGAAAGCCTTGTAGAATCCGCGGAGAAGAGTGAGAGCCTTGTAGAATCTGCGGAAAAGAGCGAGAGCCTTGTAGAGTCCGCGGAGAAGAGTGAGAGCTTGGTAGAGTCTGCGGAGAAGAGCGAGAGCTTGGTAGAATCTACAGAGAAGAGCGAAAGCCTTGTGGAATCTACGGAAAAGAGTGAGAGCCTTGTAGAATCTGCGGAAAAGAGCGAGAGCCTGGTAGAGTCTGCGGAGAAGAGCGAAAGCCTTGTAGAATCTGCGGAGAAGAGCGAGAGCCTTGTAGAATCTGCGGAGAAGAGTGAGAGCCTTGTAGAGTCTGCGGAGAAGAGCGAGAGCCTTGTAGAGTCCGCGGAGAAGAGTGAAAGTCTCGTAGAGTCTGCGGAAAAGAGCGAGAGTCTCGTGGAATCCGCAGAGAAGAGCGAAAGCCTCGTGGAATCTACTGAGAAGAGCGAGAGCCTTGTAGAGTCGACTGAGAAGAGCGAGAGCCTCGTGGAATCTGCGGAGAAGAGCGAGAGTCTCGTAGAATCTGAGAGTACCAGTGTAAGCGAGTCTGCAAGTACGAGCACGGAAGAATCTGCAAGCGCAAGTACCAGCGAGTCTGCAAGTACGAGTACGGAGGAATCTGCAAGCACAAGTATCAGTGATTCTGCAAGTACGAGCATGGAAGAATCTGTAAGCGCAAGTACCAGCGAATCCGCAAGTACGAGTACGGAGGAATCCACCAGTACCAGTACTTCCGCCAGCGCATCAACTTCCGAGAGTACCAGTGAGTCTGCAAGTGCAAGTACCAGCACCAGTACATCGGCGGCCGATGAAGGCGGCGAGACGACTGGAGGCGGCGGTGGCGGAACCACTGGCGGTGGCGGTGGAACCGACGCACCGGCAGCAGATACGGCTCCCGCAGCGCCTGCAACGACGGCTCCGGTAACAACAGCCGCTACAGCGGCGGTCGCAGCGCCTGCAGCGGCGCCGGCGGCAGTGGTTCCGGATGGAATCGTTCCGTTGGCAGACGGCATTGCAGATGATGGAGATGGTCTCCAGGCTGCAGAGGACGAAGAAGTTCCGCTGGCCGTCATGGAAGACGAGGAAGACACTGCGGAGCTGGAAACAGTCGAAGACGAGGATGTTCCGCTGGCAGCGCCGGCACAGATTCAGGAAGGATCGAAATTTGCGAAATATGCAACATGGTCCATCATTCCGATCCTTGCGGCGATTGCAGGAAAGACGGCTTATGATAAGAAATACAGAAAAGGACTTTTTGCAGGAAAACGTTCATCCGATGACGAGGACGGGAACCGGTAAGAAGATCACGAAAATCAGATAAGAACATGGACAGATACCCCTACAGTCAGCTGTGGGGTATTTGTCGTCGGGAGAAGATCATGCGGCAGTCAGAGAAAAGAAGCAGCCTGTTGAGACAGAGACTTGCATTTACCTCGGTTATTGTCCTGGTATATATCGTGGGAAGGTGCATCCCGCTGTATGGAGTTGATTTTTCAGCATATGCAGGCAGAAAGGCGGACGTACAGGCTCTGCTGGTGCAGACGATCAGCGGGGATATCAACCGCTGCTCTCTGTTTGCACTGGGAATATCGCCATATATGATGGGGTCCATACTTGTCCAGATGTTTTTTGCCTGCAGAAAAATATGGTCAAAGTCGAAAGTGTCTCCAAAGAAGATGAATCGCGCGATTCTTACTTTGACACTGCTGTTTGCAGCGCTGCAGGCTTTTTTTCAGGCGCAGTCTCTTCTGCTGAACGTTCCGGAATCTATGCTTTCTCCGGCCAGGATGATCTGCGGCCTGGAGATGGTGACCGGGGCCATGCTGATTGTCTGGCTGGTCGGCCGGAACAAGCGGTACGGTTTCGGAAAACAGACCATTCTGATCTATGTGAATATTCTGGACGGAATGGCGTCGACGCTGAATGGACATGGAATCCGGGAACTTGCGTTTCCTCTGGTTTTTGCGGCGGAGCTGGTAGTGATCACGCTCATTATGGAAGGAGCAGAGTTCAGAATTCCGGTTCAGAGGATCTCCATACACAATATCTATGCAGATAAGAACTATCTGGCGGTGAAACTGAACCCGGTGGGAGTGATGCCGATCATGTTTTCCACCGCATTCTTCATGCTGCCTCAGCTTATGGTTCAGGGACTTTTTTATCTGTTTCCGGACAGCGGGAGAATCGCATGGTGGTATGAGAATCTGAATTTGACCAGGCCTCTGGGAATCGTGATCTATATTGCGGTTATTTATCTGCTTACGCTCGGCTTTGCTCTTCTCTTTATCTCTCCCGGGGACATTACAGAGCAGCTTATGAAAAGCGGGGACAGTATTCTGAACCTTCATGCAGGGCGTGATACGAAGCGGTATCTGGTGGGAAAAGTATGCCGGATCAGCCTCTTTGGAGCTACGGTCATGGGCGTCTGTATGGGACTTCCGATGTTTCTGCAGTATTACAGAGGATGGAATCAGGCGCTTATGATGTTTCCGACCTCAGCCATGATTCTGACCGGCATATGGTACAGCCTGTATCAGGAATATCTGGCCGTCAGAAGCTATGACTGCTATCGCCCTTTCATCTGATCATCCAGGAAGAGAAGGAGGAACCATGCTGTATTTTATACCGGCCTGGTACCATCAGGACCAGTGGTGCGAAAATGAACAGAAATGGCATGTGAGGCGCATGCATACAGAATTTGACGATACTGTAAAGCAGATTCAGTTATTTCATCGAAGCAGATCGTATCCATATCAGATTCTGCTGCCGGGATATACCCCCAATTTCCGGCATTTTCTTCACAGACAGGGAATTTTTCATGCTCCGTACTGGTCCTGTTTTGACGCGGTTCAGGAGATCCGACGGAAGAAAGCAGTGCCGTTGTCTTTTTACAACATGAAATGGCCGCCGTACACAGAATTTATTTACACCATGTTTGCAGTTGTTGCTCTGCACAGGGGACAAAAGTATGCGCAGATCGAATTCGGAGAGGACGGCAACCCTATTCAGATCGATTTGTATAAGAAGGGCGGGATCTGCCGCCGAAATCTTTATGACGACCGGGGATTCCTTTCCAGTACAATTTTGTTTCAGGAAGACGAAAAACCGTTCCGGCAGGATTACTTAATGGAAAACGGAATGTGGAAGCTCCGGCATTTCCTGGAGGACGGACATGTGGAGATCAATCCTGGATGTCCGGAATATCTGATTATGAACGGAAATGCAGAAGAAAAAAGAAGTTTTTCAAGACTGGTTTATGATCGGCTGGAGCAGGTAATCGGGGAAGTGTTCTCTTCGTATGTGGAATTGACGAAAGTTCAGGATCTGTTCTGCCTTGCCATGCATGACCGCCATACGGGACTGATGAGGAAAGCGCTGAAGGGAAAAAGGACGATTCTTTCCTTTTTTGAAGACCGGTATTCGTATGAAGAACATATGGAATGTCTGGGGCTTTTGGAGTCCGCCGGCTATGTAGTTATGGATTCCAGAGAGAGTCTGAAAAAGATCAGGCAGGTTATGGGCGGATTGATAAAAAAGAGCAAAAGCATTCCTCCTTTTGATACCAGGGTGGATCCGGGGATCAGCCAGCAGCTGGAAGTACAGAAAATCCTGGTGCCGGTGGACAGTCTGGAGCCGGAGATTTTCGAGCGGATGGTACGGGTCCTGAACGCATATCTTGGAAAAAACGACAAGGCTGTCGTCTGTCTGTTCACCAGACAGGCGGACTATGGCAGGGACAGGAAACTTCTGGATCTGGTATCCGGTTATCTGGAGACGCCGGATTCCGTCAAAGGGCAGAGCGGACAGAGAACAGGGGCATTTGTATCCGAGAACGCTGTGGACAGTCCTGAACCGAAGGCAGAGCGATTTCAGGTGGAACAGTGTGTGGATGAACTGTCTGTGAGCAGATGTATGCGGGAACAGCGGGTTTTGCTGGAATTAAGAGAGCAGCCGGAGCTTTATCTTCAGATTATGGCAATCAGCGTTGGAATTCCCCAGATTGTGCGCACCAGAACACAGTTTGTGAGGCCCGGAAGAAACGGCGTTGTTCTTGGGAATATCAACGAGCTGTCAGGGGTGCTGGCGCATTATCTGGAAAGCCTGAAGAATTGGAATGACGCCATGATCGCTTCTTATCGAATCGGAAAAAAATACACAACAGACGTTCTGGTGAAACAATGGAAAGAGGTGATCGACAGCTTTGGAGAAGATTCGAATCTTACAGCTGGGCAGTGAAGACTGGAACGGAGTTTACACACTCCCCGAAGATGCGGAACTGCATTATGAGGAAAACCTGCAGCAAAATCCTTCAAAACCATATGACCTGGTCTTCCTGGACCGGACGCCCCGGAAGGAAGAGATCCCGTTTCTGTATCAGGCGGCGAAAGCGTATACGCTGTTTGCGACAGACCATGTAGCACAGAATGAAGAGACGGACTGGCTGCTTTGCAGCAGAAAAGGCAGATATATCAATCAGTCAGATATTCAGGAGTTTCTGCTCTCGGAAGCGAGGAATTATTTTCCAAAGCCCTACGGAGAGAAATTTGACCTTTTGAAACTGGCGGTCAGCCGGGATTTTAAGGGCAGCATCCGCTGGGACGGAAATTATCGCGTCTGCCTTGGCGGGGATTTCGGAGACGAACTTCATCAGATCGTTTTCTGGAGGAACAATATTCCTGTTTTTCAGGGCCAGTGCATCGATCTGTGGCTGGAGTATAAAAAGGATCCGGGGGTCCGGATTGCACTGACCGCAACTCAGTTTGTCCGTGGTACCATATCGGAGATCCAGCAGAAGTGGGAATTTTCCGAGGAAGAACTGGACCAGGTAGTCCGTATGGACAACCAGATGCCGGAAGGAGCGGTATTTCTGTCGCTGTCGGCAATGGGGAAAGGAGAGCTTCAGATCATTGCGCTTCACGACCGGTATTCCAGGCGCGGACACGGCCATTTTCTACCCGGAGGAGACCGGTATGTAACATCGGAGCGGGAAGAAGTATTCTGCTATTTTGATCCGGGAGACTTGAAACCGCCGCTGAACGTCTATTTTTCCGGCTACAAGACGCTGGAAGGATTTGAGGGTTACAGGATGATGAGGAAGCTGGGCTGCCCGTTTCTGCTGGTTGCCGAGGCAAGACTGGAAGGCGGATGTTTTTATATGGGTTCCGAAGAGTATGAAGAGATGATCCGGTCGGCCATCCTGGGATACATGCAGGAGTTGGGATTCACATCGGATCAGGTGATTTTCTCAGGGCTTTCCATGGGCACTTTCGGCGCTCTTTATTATGGATGCGATATTCGTCCCCATGCGCTGCTTCTGGGAAAACCTCTGGCAAATATCGGCACCGTGGCGGCAGGCGAGAGGCTTCTGCGTCCGGGCGGGTTTCCCACATCTCTGGATGTATTAAAATATCTGCACGGAAGTGCAGATATGAAAGCGGTGAAAAAACTGGATGCACGCTTTTGGAACAAATTTGACACAGCGGACTGGGGAAGGTCAAAGTTTATAGTATCTTATATGATGGAAGACGATTATGACGCTACTGCATACGCAGACCTGCTGAAACACCTTCATTCGGACGGCGTACAGGTGTATGGAAAAGGAATCCACGGACGGCATAATGATGACACCCAGGCGATCGTAAGCTGGTTTGTCAGCCAGTATGAAAAGATACTGGACGAGGATTTTTCAAGAAAGGCGGAGACGTAGATGGCAGAGGAGAGATGGAACATCTACTGGAATGAATACGCTTCCGATACCTGTCTGCATGGGTCTGACGTCATTTTCCATCAAAAGGACGACGTAGAATTCCGTAATCTTTTGATGCCACCGGGAACCGTGATTCGGCAGTGGTATTCCAGAACCAACTATCAGATGCAGCGGATAGAACCGGCGCTGCCCATGATTGACGGAGAGAGTACCTACCAGCTGATCCGAAATATTGACTGTGACGTGGACGCAGGCTGTCTGATCCGGCTGATCTTTTATGACCGGTATGAGGTGGAGGCCGGCAGTCTTGTGATGCGGGATCGGGCGACGGATTTTCAGTGTCCATTGAAAACATACAGTTATCGCATGCAGCTGATCAATGGCGGCGTCACGTCTTTTCGTTTTCATTCCATCGTGATCCGGGAGATCACAGAGGAAGTTCTATGAGACAGAAAAAGAAATTAAAAAAACTGAAGAAAATTCTGCTCCGTGTGAGAAGTTATGGAGAACGGATGGCTGCACTTTCGGATGAAGAACTCTCGTCCCTGACAGACAATTTTAAAGGGCGGCTGAACCAGGGGGAGAGTCTGGATGATCTTCTGCCGGAAGCCTATGCGGCTGTCTGTGAGGCGGACCGCAGGATTCTGGGGAAATTCCCTTATGACGTGCAGGTGCTGGGTGCGATTGCGCTTCATCAGGGATATCTGACCGAGATGAATACCGGCGAGGGGAAGACGCTGGTGGCAACCATGCCGCTTTATCTGAACGCCCTTTCCGGGAAAAGCACAATTCTGCTGACGACAAATACCTATCTTGCCATGCGGGACGCCCAGGAGATGGGACAGGTGTACCGGTTTATGGGGCTGACAGTCGGCGTAGGAGTGCAGGCAGAGGCAGGCGCACGTTTTACTAATGCGCAGAAGAAGGAGATCTATGCGGCGGATATTGTCTATACGACACACGGAGTCCTGGGCTTTGATTACCTGCTTCATAATCTGGTGTCCAGAGCTTCCGACCGCTTTCTGCGGGAATTTTACTATGTGATCATTGACGAAGCGGATTCGGTCCTTCTGGACGGGGCTCAGACGCCGCTGGTGATCTCCGGAGTTCCAAGGGTGCAGTCCAACCTTTATGAACTGGCGGATTTTTTCGTCACCACCCTTGTGAAAGACCGGGATTACGAACTGGAAGAAAAGCAGGTGTGGCTGACGGAAGACGGCGTACGGTATGCGGAACGGTTTTTCCGGATCGACAATTTTTACGGGGAAGAGCATTTTGAAATCAACCGGCATGTGACGCTGGCGCTCCGCGCCCATATGCTGTATGAAGCGGAGAAGGAATATATGGTGTCCGAAAAAGGAGATCTGCAGCTTCTGGATGCGGGATCCGGACGTCTGATGCCGGGAGTCAAGCTTCGGGGAGGTCAGCATCAGGCGTTGGAGGTGAAGGAGGGACTGAAACCTTCTCAGGAGAACCGTTCTGTGGCTTCCATTACTTTTCAGAATTTTTTTCAGTTGTTTCCAAAGATGTCCGGTATGAGCGGCACGATCTCAGATGCCGCGGAAGAACTGGCGGATGTGTACCATGCGGAGGTACTGGTCATCCCGCCCAATCGTCCGCTTCGAAGAAAAGACATGCCGGACTGCTGTTACGGCAATGCGCAGAAACAGTTTGCTTCCGCCATGTCCGCCGTTATGAAAGCACATGACAGGGGACAGCCGGTACTGGTTGTCGTCAGCAGGATCAAAGAGACGGAATATGTATCCGGACAGCTTCTGAAAGCAGGAATCCCGCACAACGTCCTGAATGCGAACAATGCGTTCTGGGAGGCCGAGATCATAAAGGAAGCCGGACAGAAAGGCGCCGTAACAGTTGCCACGGGTATGGCGGGGCGCGGTACGGACATCCGCCTTGGAGAGGGAGTGGAGAGACTGGGAGGACTTGCGGTCATCGGGATCGGCCGGATGGCCAATGTCCGTCTGGAGCGCCAGGCAAGAGGGCGCGCCGGCCGTCAGGGAGATCCGGGGACCAGCTGCTTTTTCATATCTCTGGAAGACGAGGTGGTTCAGGAAAACGGTCCTTCCGGCATGGAGAAATACCGGGAGGGCAGGAGGCGCATGAGCAGAAGAAAAGTGAAACGGATCGCCTGCCGGGCCCAGAAGCTGGGAGAGGAGCTGGCGGTCCAGTCCAGAAAACAGTCCATGGAATATGATCAGGTGCTCCGCTATCAGAGAAATCTCATCTACGGGATCCGGGACCGGCTTCTGGAAGGCGAGGGCGTGGATCTTCGGAAAGTACAGGAGATTGCCAGAGGAAATATCCGCCGGTTTCTGGCGGCTGTGGAGCATATGGACAGGCGGATGTTGAACCGGTACATTCTGGACCATATTTCCTACCGTCTGGACGGACAGGGAGCGTTTCCGGCGCCGGAAGAATCAGACGCAGTCGAAGAGTATTTGATGAAACGGGTAAAGCAGGGGCTGAAAGAGCAGCAGGAAAAAGCGGGAGGCAGAAAGCAGATGGAGGATTTCATGCGTGTGGCGGCCCTTCAGGCGATCGACGACGGCTGGGTGGAACAGGTAGATTATCTTCAGCAGATCCATACGGCAGTGTCGGGCAGGGCGTCCGCTCAGAGAGACCTGCTGGTGGAATTTCAGAAGGACGCGCTGGAATCCTGGCAGAAGATGGAGGTCACCGTGTTAAAAAACATTATGAGAAATATTCTGCTTGGAAATATATATACAGACAGGGAAGGCAGGATCAGGATTCTGCTCCCATAGGACAGTGAGGAGGACATATGGTCTACAATTTTAATCTGGGCATCGGCTGGGCCAGCAGCGGCGTAGAGTATGCCCAGGCATACAGAAGAAATGCGCTGCGAAAAGCAGGGATTGACGCCAGATTTGTTTTTACAGATATGTTTCCGAGGGAAAATATTCAGCATATGACCGAGAACTTGGGATACCGGGACTCAGAAATCATATGGCTCTATACTTTTTTTACAGACATCAGGATCGCGCCGGTCACATATACACTGGGGGATCTGCAGAAAACTTTCGGAAACCAGAACTTTACGTTTTCCCGGGAAGGGAAAAAGGCCAATTATACATTTTCGGGCGCCGGGCTTTATTACACCGTCTACATGGTGGATGAAAAAAGCGACCGGGTGCACCGGGTGGAGATGGTTTCAGGAGGACGTCTGGTTCGAAAGGATTATTTTACCTATTGCCGGATTTACTCAGAGTATTATGCGCCGCTTGACGGGGAGGCTCATCTGTATCAGAGAAGATTTTTTAACGAGGACGGAAGCGTCGCCTATGAGGAGATCACGGACAATGATACCGTTATGTATCAGTTTCCGGACCGCCTGCTGGGATCCAAAGAGGAACTGGTAGGTTATCTGGTTTCCTGTCTGAATCTGACGGACAGGGATACGGTTATCATAGACCGTACGACGGGAATCGGGCAGGCAATTATGCAGAATGCAGGACCGGCGAGGCTGGGAATCACGATCCATGCGGATCATTTCAGTGAAAGCAGCACGGATGATCAGAACATCCTCTGGAACAATTATTATGAATACAGTTTTTCGCAGTATAAGCGGATCTCGTTTTATCTGACGGCTACCGATGATCAGAACAGGCTCCTTCGGGAGCAGTTCCGGAAGTATGTGGGAGCGGAGCCAAATGTGGTTACGGTTCCGGTGGGGAGTCTCGACAGGCTGAGGTATCCGAAGGAGGACAGAAAGCGGCATGCTCTCATTACGGCGTCCCGGCTTGCATCTGAGAAGCATGTGGACTGGGTCGTGGAAGCGGCGGCAGCCGCCCGAAAACAGATTCCGGATCTTACGCTTGATATTTATGGAAAGGGCGGAGAGGAAAAGACGCTGAAGGAGCTGATCGAAAAACTTGACTGCGGCGGTTATGTGCATCTGAAGGGGCAGCAGGACCTTCAGGAAATTTATCAGGAATACGAAGCCTATATCTCCGGATCGACCAGCGAGGGATTCGGGCTTACCTTAATGGAAGCGATTGGCTCCGGACTCCCGATCATCGGGTTTGATGTCCGGTATGGCAATCAGAATTTTATTGACCATGGACAGAACGGGTATCAGATTCCGGTTCATGACCGGATGGAGAGAAAGGAGCGGGTGGAGCGGTTGGCAGAGTGCATGATCCAGTTGTTTACAGAAGCGGATCTTAACGCATTTCACCAGCATTCCTATGAGAAAGCCCGGCAGTATCTTACAGAGGAGGTGGAGAAGAGATGGATAAAACTGCTCAGTCCTGCGACATAGTGCTGTTGTTTGATCAGTATTCCGAGGACAGCCGGAAACTTCATGTTTCGTTTCAGAGGGCGGGATACGAATGCCCGGTCCTTGTGATGGAAGATGACGGATTTCTTCCGGAACATGTGATTTCCATATATGGATTCTTCCTGGGGGATTATGAAAAGGCGGAAGGGATACCGGGCAGGCCGCGCTATTTTAATCAGATCAAGGTGCCGGAATACTGGGAAATCAGCGGTACAAACCGACAGGGCAAAGTGCACGATCTGCATCGGGAAAGAGGGAAGATCTTTTATGCGGAGCCTGTGCACAGGCGTCTGGTGCAGGTAGTGGACTGGTATGATGAAAGACATGTGGTACGCTCCAGCGATCATTATAACCGTTACGGGGCGTTATATGCCAGAACCACGTTCAATGCCAAAGGGCAGAGGGTGAACAAATCCTGGTTTTCGGCAGACGGCAGAGAAGTGATCGTGGAAAACTATGTCACAGGCGACATTATTCTGAATGAAGGGGAACAGGTTCACTTCTTCCGGAACCGGACGGAGCTTGCGGTTCATGTTCTGGAACAGGCAGGACTGATTCGGCACAGGCTCTTTTTCAACTCCTTGTCCATTCCGTTTTTTGTATCGCAGAGACTGCAGTCAGAAGAAAAAAGGGATATCCTGTTCTGGCAGGAACCGGTGCGTGACGAGATTCCCGGGAATATGCAGATTATCTTAAAAGGCCAGGCTACCCGCACGGCAGAGATCCTGGTTCAGAAGAAAAATTCCTATGAGCGTCTGCTGCAGCTGGGTGCATCGCCGGATATCGTACATCCGCTGGGCTTTCTCTATCCGTTTGAACGAAAAAACCGTTGCAGGCCTGAGGCACTGATCTGTACGAATTCGGAACGGGTTGAAAAGTGCCGGGAACTGGTTGAGGCGCTTCCGGGAATGCATTTTCACATTGCAGCTATTACGGAAATGTCTTCAAAACTGATGCGCATGGATGCTTATGAAAATGTAACCCTCTATCCGGGGGTAAAGTCCAAGATTCTGGATGAGCTTTTTGAGTCCTGCGATTATTATCTGGATATCAATCATGAGTCGGAGATCGTGTCAGCGGTATACCGGGCATTTCGGAACAATCAATTGATCCTGGGTTTTCAGGAGACGCTGCATCATCAGGATTATGTGGCAAAAGGGCATATCTGGCCGGCAGGCGAGGTGCATCAGATGATCGATGTGATCCAGGAAACCATGTCGGACGAGCATGCCATGGCAGGGCACCTGCGTCTGCAGCAGGAAAGCGCTTATGCAGAGACAGAGGAAAGCTATCGGCGGTTTCGATAACAGCGGAACAGAGAGGAACACGGAATGATAATTGTCTGTAGCAGGTATACAGAAGATACAGAACAGCTTCTGGAAACGATAAAGAATACGGGTCTTAATATGGAGGTCCTCGTATGGAAGGATGACGGGTTTTTACCGGAGGGCGTACAGTCTCCCTGGGAATCTGTTGTGGCGGCGCAGTGCAGAACAAAAGGAGAGAAAAAGAATCTTTTTTATGCGTTTCTGCCTCTGCCGGACTGCTGGGAGATCCGTGCGGAAGGGATCAACGGTGCAGTTTTTGACATGGGATGTAAGAAGGCGACCGTATATTTTCGG
The DNA here is from genome assembly GCA_910583615.1 of uncultured Lachnospiraceae bacterium. GTDB lineage: Bacteria > Bacillota > Clostridia > Lachnospirales > Lachnospiraceae > Hominiventricola. The sequence goes on from CAJTXP010000005.1 coordinate 11,968, forward strand.
GAACCGATTGAAAAACGGAATGTGCAGCGCGTGGAATGGGAGATGGAAAACGGATGGGTATATAAGACTGATTATTATGACCAGTATGCCCGGAAGTACATCAGCGAATTTTCGGGTGTGGACGCAGGGACAGAATCAAGGGTTTTTTACTCTGACCGGAATGAGGAAATCATTGTGGAACGGCCGCAGAATGAAGTGGTTCAGATTCTGGAACATGGAAAACAGAAAGCCTGTTTCCATTCTTATGGACAGTTTCTGGAGTATTTCATAAGAGAAAATGATTCAGGTCCGGAACGTGCTCTGTTCATCCAGGAAGAGGAGGATTTTGAACTTTTAAAGCTGTCTGAAGACCGGGAGTGGGAATTCATACTGTTTTCTGATCAGGCGTTACTGGATCGATATATCGGCAGGGGAGGGAAGAACGGATATGAGTTCTGTGCCGTTCCAAAGACATGTTCTACTGATGCCATAAGAGGAGAAGCGCTGATCCTGACGGCTTCCGACCGGCTGGAAGGGATTGATTATCTGACGGGCCATCTTATGGATATTCAGTTTCACATTGCCGCCAATACACAGGTTTCCGATAAAATCAGAAAGCTGGAGGAGAGAAAGAACGTAAAGATCTATCCGCAGGTGCGTCCGGACGTTCTGAAACGCCTGTGGGAAACGTGTGATCTTTATCTCGATATCAATCACTATCGGGAGATTCATCATGCAGTGAGAAACGCGCTCTGGCATCATCTGCTGCTTTTAGGTTTTGAAGAAACTGTGCACAGCCGGAAGCTTTTTATGGAAGAACATGTGTTTTCCTGTGCGGAGCCCGAAAAAATGGTTCAGAGGATCAAATGGCTGACCGGGAATGCAGAAGCATCACGGATGATTCAGGAAAAGCAGCGGCAGAGGGCATACAGCCTGTGGGAAAACATACAGGAACGGCTGAAACAGACGGAGGTGTAGAGATGGCGGTATACATATTCAGCCTGTTGAAAGGATATAAGCCGAACGGCGTGGATTATGCCCAGGGATACCGGGCCAGGATCCTGAGAAATCTTTCCTGTCCTGCGAAGTATGTGTTTATGGATTTTCCGGACAGGAGGGATATCGATTTTTACAGAAAAACAGGAATCCATACGGGGCAGATGATGGGAATGCATTCGTATTTCACAGGGAATCCTTCCTTTGAACTGTCTGTAAAAGCGGAGGATAAGCTGCAGGAACTGAAAAAAAGACTGCGGATTACAAAAACAGAATACACGGAAAACGAGATCGAGCTTTATGCGGACGGAATGATAGCAGCCGCGATTCTGCTGGATGAGGAGGACAGATCCTTCTGCTACGGCGTCCATTATTACAGCCGGCTGAAACTGATTCGTACGGAAATCTATACAGGTGCGCTTCTCTACGCGAACAGTTATGTCACAGCCCAGTCCAGTCAGGGGCCTTATGCGAAGCTGGTAAGACGTACTTTCTATGACCCTGACGGGACTGTGTGCTTTGACCAGATTTTTGAAGACCGGAAGGAATGGTATCTCTTTCCGGACGGCAGATGTGTCTCGAAGCAGCAGCTGACGGTCATGTTTTTCCGAAAACTGAATCTGTCAGAGCAGGATCTGGTTCTGGTGGACCGGCCGTCTTCGTTTGATTATGTACAGCCGCTGCTTCAGTATGGAAACGGGGCGCGGATCATTTCTGTGGTGCATTCCGGCCATTATTACGAAAAGGGCGAGGATCCGTACAGCCTGTACCTGAATTCTGAATATTACAGCTGGTTCCGGCACTCTGACAAACTGGAGGCCATGATCGTATCTACACAGGAGCAGAAGGCGGAACTGATCAGCAGGCTGCAGGAATACGACTGCAATGTTCCGGATATAAAAGTCATACCGGCAGGCGGGATCGACCGCCTGCGCCGTCCGGAGACGGAGCGGAAACCGTATTCTCTTCTGACGGTTTCCCGGATCGACCGGCGGAAGAAGATAGACTGGATGATAAAAAGCGTGATAAAAGCGCACCAGAAAAATCCGGAAATTTTTCTTGATATTTACGGGGGAGACGAATACGGTTTTCTTTCGGAACTGCAGGCGATGGTAGCGGAAGCGCAGGCGCAGTCCTATATCCGTTTTCAGGGCTGGGCGGATGTGACGGAGATATATAAAAATTATGAAGTGTATCTTACAGCTTCTCTGTGGGAAACCCTGGGCTTGTCGGTCATGGAAGCCATTGGTTCGGGCAATGCGGTGATCGGACTGAATGTCAGGTACGGCAACCGTCTGTTTGTCCATCCGGGAGAAAACGGGTATTTGGTGGACTTTGATCCGGCATATGTTACGGGTGATGATACGGAATTGATTGAAGCGATGTCTGAAAAAATAGTGGACATCTTTTCGGATCAGGACAGGCTGAATCAGTTTCATGAAGCATCATATGAAATCGGCAGATGTTTTTTTCAAACAGAAATTGAGAAAAAATGGAAAGAGCTTCTGGAGGGTACCATACCATGATATTTTTCTTTGACCGATATACAGAGCATGTAAAAAACTGCAGGATACCATGCGGCGCATGGGACGGACGGCGGAAATCGTGGTTATGGAAGAAAACGGTTTCCTGCCGGACGGGATTTCTTCTCCTTACGGTTATTTTCGCACTCGGTATCATCGTGAGATACAGGCGGAAAAAGATTTATCTGCTGCTTTTCTGAATGTTCCGGAACCATGGGAGATCTGCATAACGGGCAGCAGATCCGGGGCAGAGGATGTCTTTATTGTAAAAGCCTATGTAAATATACCGGAAGGCAAAGTGGTGACAGTCGAATCGCCACCGGTCACTCTGAAGACATGGAGGCATGAAATAATAGAAGTCAGTCTGATCATACCGATTTATAATGCAGAAGACTACATTGTCAGAAGCATGGATACGGTGCTGGCACAGTCATTCTCCGGTCTGGAAGTGATTCTGGTAGATGACGGAAGCACTGATCATAGGCCGGAGATTCTTGACTGGTATGCCGGAAGATATCCGAATATAACCGTCATACATCAGACAAACAGCGGCGTGCCGGAAGCCCGGAATACAGGGATCAGACATGCCGGAGGACAGTATATCGGATTCATGGACAATGATGATATGCTCTGTCCGGATATGATAGAGCGGTTATATCGGTTCATCACTGCAAATGACTGCGACATTGCAGTCACATTTGTATATCAGATTAGTGACAGCGGGTATGAAGTCTTTGTACAGTATCCCATAAAAGAAGACACGGCAATACCGGCAGAAGATTTTCTGGCCGACTATTATATGAAAGAGTGCGACTTCGGGGTAGTGGTATGAATATGACCGAATTATCCGTACCAGCACGCTTGTGTAAAAGTGGATACGCCGTTCACAGGAAGACCGTTTTACAGCCCGTAAAAATCCCATCCTGTTCTATCTGGAAAACAGCAATCCCAGGATGCTCCCTCTGCTGAAGAAACTGGCAGGGAATCAGCTGGATGAGCTGGAAAGAGTATATGGGTATGAGGAATATAAAAAACTGCAGATGCAGATAGAGGAAAATTTTTAAGGCATATCGATCCCCTCCTGCCCGGCTGCCTTCCAGTCCCGTTCAAAATCCCGGATGCCGCGGTCGGTCAGCGGATGTTCCAGAGTCTTCCGATAGAGGGCGTAAGGAATGGCCGCGTAAGGGACGCCTGTCACCGCCGTTTTGATTCCCCTTTTTTTGAGCCTTCGGCAGAGTTTCAGCGCATTTGGGGAGAAATTCAGCTTGATGATGATACCGGGATCGATCTCCTGAATTTTCCTCACTTCCGCCTTCATCTCTTCGAGTGTGCTTCCCATGGCCTCTCCGGTCAGAAAAGACGGTTCCATGGAGCTGCAGGATTCGAGAAACGGTAGAAATGCCTGCCGGTTGTTCCGATACATGGAAGGATTTGCTGTAATTCCATATGCGCCCAGTTCTACGGCTTCCCGGATTTCCTTCGGACTGGCGCTGTCAATGATATATTTCATGATGTTGTTACTCCTTTTTGTCCTGATCCTGCATTTCATACTTCCACAGATCCAGGCCCGGCCGCAGTGGAAAGACCGGACCGGTATTTTCACAACAGTCCAAAGACTGCAGGAAAGAGAGAACGCAGCCCCTTTGCGGTGACGATCCGTACGGATCAAAACAGCGAAGGGGCTGCGTTCAGCATCTGTCGCTCCGCATTATTCCAGCCCGAATTTCTCTGCCGCGGCGTCAATGTTCCTCCGGCATTTCCGGTAGGCTGCCGTGATGCCTTCCGGGTCTTTGAACAGCGCGGAAGAGAGCACGATGACGTCCGGATTACATTCGATGAGCGGCTCCATGTTATCCGCCCGCAGGCCGCCGTCGATGGCCAGCTCGCAGCGGGGATTCTTCTCGTCGATCATTTTGCGGGCTCTGCGGATCAGGTCGGGTACGCTTTTACGGAAGCCCCAGTTGTCTTTTCCGTCCGTCTCGTCCACTCCGTGGGTGACGATGTGGAGGCGGTCAATGTCGTAGATGGACTCTTCCACGAAGCACAGAGGCGTGTAGCAGCCCAGGGTAAGGCCGATCTTCAGGTGATGCTCCCGGCACCAGTTGATGATATAGGCAAGCTGGGCCCCGAGAAAATGCTCTGCCGGTATGATCAGCATGTCTGCGCCGGCTTCGTCGATCTGTTCGATGAACATCCGGTCCATGGAGACCGTATAAATGTGGCATTCAATGGGTTTGTCCGTGACCGGACGGATGCCTGCGATGATCTGGTGCCCGCCCATCAGCTTCATGTTCTTAAGGTCATGCATGTCAGCCGCGTCAGAATGGATATAGTCTACGCCGGCGTCGCTGATCTCCCTGACGATTCCGGCAATATTTCCATAATTGACATGTGCCAGCCCTGCGGCAATCTTGATATGTTTCATGTGGTTTCTCCTTCTCCTTTTGATCTTTTAAATCCTTTTGATACCTTTATTGTAAATACGGCAAACCGGAAAGACAAGCCGGCGGTGCATTTCGTATCGACTTATCATTGTGGCAATTCTTTGACATTTCCGGAAACAGCGGGAGTATTTTTCTTTTTGTAATAAGCCTGGGCGATTTCCTTCAGCCGCCGGATATCATGGTCATACATGAGGACGTTGACCTGAAGGACGGGAATGTCCGTGGACAGGTTCAGCTCCAGGGTGCTGATGATCAGTTCCGCCTGAGACAGATCCGCATGCTGTATGGTCAGAAAGCTTTCCTGGGCGATGACCGTAATTTCCGGGATCTGAGTGGACAGTTTCTGGAGGAGCAGCGCGCTGGCGCCGCCGCCCCCATGGCAGACCAGGACTGTCTTCAGCGGTTTTTTGGCACGGTCCAGGGCAGCTGCCAGATGGATGGCCAGATAGCCGGCTTCGTCCTCGTCCATTTGGCCAAGGTCGCTCTGTTTCAGCGTATGCAGACTTTTCTTGACGATCTCGAAGGTATTGGAATAGTGTGCCCGGATGGTGTCCATCATGGGATTTTCCAGAGGGATCCCATGCCGGATTCGTGTAATAGCCGGCGCCAGATGGGCGGTCAGCGCTTCCCGAAGCACCTGATCCTTTGTAAAAGGCAGGTTCAGAAGCCGTTCCCATTCTGCCAGCAGTTCGTCCGTCAGTTTCCGGGCCGCCGTCTTCTCGCTGTCGGGTGCAAGATGCTTGTTCTGCAGAGCGAGAAGATGGGTCTGGAGGTAACACAGCTCTTCTTCTGAAAATGTCATCTGATACTCCTGCTCCAGCGCCTGCGTCAGGAGCCGCGCCTCCGGATACAGAGGTTCATTTGCCAGTTCACTCATAAAATCCGCAGACAGGCGGATGGGATGGTCATCCAGAATCCGAATCAGGCTGATAAAGACCCTGAGAAGTACGGTGATCAGGGCGTTGAAAGGCAGGCGGTTTACATAAAGGCCGCCGGACTCGATGACCAGACGGACAAACCTGCAGATATCCCGGTCTGTGTAGTCCAGAGCCTCAAAAGGAAAAGCTCCGATGCAGGAGCAGGAAGGGTCCTGGACGATTCGGAGAAATTCCGAATACCCCCGGTCTTCAGTCATAAGGTCAAACATCAGATCCCGCAGATGGCGTTCTTTTCCCTCGAGAAAGATCCCGTTGTTGTTCTTCCGTACGATCCGGATCTGGCAGTCTTTAAAACGCTCGGAGAGTGCGGTGATATCCTTGTGGATTGTGGCGCGGCTGACAAAGAGTTCGGAAGCCAGCTCGTAGATCCGGCAGTTTTCCGTGCAGGCAATGAGGCGCAGGCCAATGTAGATCTTTCTGGCAGTGGGCGAAAAGCCGCCGGGAAGCAGGATCTTCTGGCTGACGGATTCCAGAAGGCTGAGTTTCCCGGACTCTGTTCCTTCGATCCGGATGCCGGTGCCGGTCTTTTTGCGGAAAGACAGATGATACTCGGCCAGGTAATGTTCCGCAAGAGCCAGATCGTTTCGTATGGTCTTATTTGAAACATTTAAAAGTTCAGCAATTTCCCGGATCGTAATATAGTTCCGCTGCTGCAGCAGGATCCGTATAATCTCCAGGATGCGTTTGTTCTCCATGGGCGTTACTCCTTTTTTGCTTTCCTGTATTTCAGAATGAAAGATAAAACTGCATTTGTCAAGACGGCGAATATGGAAAACGGGGAAGGATGTTGATAAAATACCGGAAGCATGTGGAAAAGAAAAGTACACGTTCATGGGGGAGAGACAGAGGGCCGCGGAGAGGAACTGTGGTATGATGGGCTGTGAAAAACACAGATTATTTCACATGGTTTACAAGGAAGGGAAGACAGAAAATGACAGAATTTACGAAAAGGATACAGGAGTACGAACAGGAATATCTGGAGGATCTGAGGCGGCTGGTGGGGATCCGTTCAGTGCGGGATTCTGCGGCAGCAGGGCCGGGCGCGCCCTTTGGCCGGGGAATCCGACAGGCATTTGACTGCTTTCTGGAAATCGGGGAGCGCTTCGGGCTTCGGGCAGAGGATTTTGACGGCTATGCCTGCCATCTGGCATACGGGGAGCAGAAGGAATATGTGGGGGTGCTGGGGCATCTGGATGTGGTAGATATCCTGTCCCCCGGGCAGTGGAAAACGCCGCCCTTTGAGATGGTTCAGTCACCGGACGGGATGCTCTGGGGCAGAGGGGTATGCGATGATAAAGGACCGCTGCTGGCAGGGTTGTACGCGCTGCGGATTCTGAAGGAGATGAAGGTTCCGCTGAAGAGAAGCATCCGGGTGATCGCCGGCGGAGCAGAAGAGACCACGTGGGAATGTATGGAATACTATTTTGCCGGAAATCCCCAGCCGGTCATGGGATTTTCTCCGGACGGAAATTTCCCGGTGGTGAACGGCGAGAAAGGGATTCTGAAGCTGGCGCTTCTCTTTCCCCGGGGCGAAGAAAGAGACGGCGTCTGTCGTATCAAGGAGCTTCAGTGCCGGACCGTCCGGAATTACGTATGCGCACATGTGGAATCGAAATACGAAATAGACGGAGAGCAGAGAGAAATAACGCTTACAGGAAAAGAGGCGCTCTCCAGAAATCCTCAGAGGGGTGAGAATGCATTGTGGAAATTTGCGGCATACTTTTCACAGTATTCCATGATCCAGCCGGAGGCGGACGGGCTGGTCCGTTTTCTGAACGACTGCCTGACGGACGACTGCTTCGGCAGAAAGAGCGGGCTTTACGCAGAGGACGCACAGATGGGGTTTACGTCCGTCTGTCCCACGGGAGTCCGTATGACAAAGGAGGGGATTTACCTGTATGTGGATATCCGCTATCCCCGTTCCACGGGTCCGGAGCGTATCCGGAAATGGGCGCGGGGATGGTCCGGGGCCTACGGGTTCACATGGCAGGCGGAGGAGGAGAAGAGGCTTCTGTATGTGCCGGAGGACGGCGAGCTGGTAACGGGACTGAAGGATGCTTATGAGAAGGTGACCGGGGAGAGGGCCCGGGCGCTCACAAAGGGCGGCGCTTCCTATGCCCGGACGCTGGAGAACGGGGTGGCTTTCGGCGCGGCCTTTGAACATGAAGTGAACAATCCCCATATGCCAAACGAGTGCATGTCCTGTGGATCCCTGATGAAAGCCATGGAAATCTATGTTCATGCATTGTGGAATCTGACAGTGGAAAAACGTTAGATTTTGCCACAATAATGGGGAAAAGGTCATAGGGATTGGCAGGTAGAAAGGAGAATTTGCCCGTGATAAGATGAGGTTAATAAAAAAAGGGGGAACATTGCTATGAAAAATATTCAGGCAAAAATTCAGACATTTGCCGGTGCTATGATGGTTCCGGTGATCCTGCTGGTACTGGTTGGCTTCTTTGTGGGAATCGGAAGTGCGTTCACCAACTACATTCTTCCGGAAGGGACGCTGCTCTACAGACTGTTTTCCATGATTACCAATCTGGGCTTTATGTTTATGGGAAATCTTCAGCTCTGGTTTGCAGTCGCCATCGCATTTTCACTGGCGAAGAAGGAAAAGGGCTGGGCGGCATTTTCCGGGCTGATTCTGTACTGCTGTTTTGCCAGCGGGATCGGAAACTGGGCGTCCATGTGCGGATGGACGGCGGAGACCACATCCGTGGAGGCGCTGATTGCAAACGGATATACCGAACAGGCGGCGCTGAATTTCAACGCGCTCTGGACCAGCGCCATCGGTTTCTTTACTTATGATATGGGGATTTTCTCCGGCATCATCTGCGGGCTTCTGACAGCGGCGGTGCACAACCGGTTTGTGGACACGCAGCTTCCTGCCATGTTTGCGTTTTTTGCAGGAACGAAATTTGTGGTCATTATGGTGGCGCTGGTATCGGTTCCGGCAGCCATTGCAGCTTATTATATCTGGCCGTTTATTGCGGGAATCCTGCAGGGCATCACCCGTTTTATCGGGGAGAGCGGTCTGTTCGGAACGTTTGTGTTCGGTACACTGGACAAGGCGCTTCTGCCTTTTGGCATTCATCATCTGATTGCTTTTCCCATCGAATATTCCTCTGTGGGCGGAACCATGACCATTGACGGCGTCCTGTACGAAGGGGTCAGAAATATCATCAACGGGCAGGCGGCAAGCGCTTCGGCCACCGGGTATCTGGTGCGCAACTTCACGACCGGACGTCTTCTGTTCCAGCTGGCCGGCCTTCCGGGTGCGGCGTTTGCCATGTACCGGTGCGCAAAGAAGGAGAACCGTAAGAAAGTGGCGGCGCTTCTGGTTCCTACGGTATTTACCCTTGCCATGGTAGGCGTCTCGGAGCCCATCGAGTATACCTTCCTGTTCGTGGCGCCGGCGCTGTACTGGCTGGTGTATGCGCCTCTGTGCGGCCTTTGCTATGTGCTGGCTGAGATCTTCCAGATCTCCATCAACGGACATGCGCTGTTCTTTATGATACCGAACCTGTTCCAGCCTCAGAAGGTTCATGCCATGGCAGCGCTCTGGCTGCTTCCTCTGACCTTTGCCGTCTATTGCTTTGCGTTTAAGTTCATGATTGAAAAGTTCAATCTGAAGACGCCGGGCCGGGAGGACAGTGAGATCCGGCTCATGAGCAAGAAGGAATACAACGAGATCCGTCAGGGATCAGGCAATGGAGAGGCGCCGGGAGAATCTCTGGAAGAGCGGATTATCGAGGCGCTGGGCGGCGCGGAAAATATTCTGAATGTCACCTGCTGCGCCACCAGGCTTCGGGTAAGCCTGAAGGATGAGAGCCTGCTGGCTCCGGATGAGGACTGGAAGGAATATCTGGAAGCCCGCGGCGTGGTGCATGTGAAAGGATCCGTGCAGATTATTTATGGTGTGCAGGTACAGGGGATCACCACGAAGGTGAAGGATCTTCTGAATATGGATTAATCTTCTGATTAAATCCCGCAGAACAGACGTGCAGTCATCGATGCACGGACAGCGTCTGCGGGATTCTCTTTTTCTGAAAGTGCATAAAAAGATATGTTTCGCATACACTTTGCGCAGAGCCGGGTTCAGGAAACAGACACCCCGGATTTTTCCGACAGAAATTTCAGCCATTTGTCCCGTTTCATCATGGAGACTTTGTCACTGACCATCTTCCCGGTTTCCGGATGTTCATAAGTAATTTCAATGCCTATGGGCAGCAGGCTTTGGGTACACTTCCCAAGCCCCCGGATTCGGTCATAGGGGATGATCAGGTTATCTTCCAGAAGTCCGGTAAAAACAATCAGCCGTCTCTCTGTAAAATAGGCCCATCCCTGCTTCCAGGAACCAAATTTTCCAATCAGGCGCTCCACATAGCTTGCCTGGAAAAAATCAATAAGGGTATCGCCCTTTTCCATCACGTCCAGTTCCAGAAGTTTCCTCTGCTGTTTTTCGATCTTGCTTTCTTTCATAAATCAAGGTTCCTTTCATCTTTTTACCGGGGCAGTTTATGCGGCTCGGTCTTCCTGATTATAAAATATTTTTATGAGAAATACAATTGGAAAGCAGAGAGGTCTTTCTGTTTGGGTAAAAGGATGCTTTTTTTTCTGGACAGAAACGAAAGTTGTGCAGATGGACGAAAGTTTTCCTGGCAGTTAGGAAATACCTTTGTCTTTTTTGTGTTTCCATCCGGGATATGATAGAATTATCATAGAAGAAAGAAGGAAAAAGCGTATGGCAAGGCTGGGTTTTTCGATCTATCCGGAGCATTCAACACCGGAACAGGATGTGGAGTACATCCGTATGGCTGGGAGATATGGGTTTGAACGGATCTTCACCTGTTTGTTGAGCGTGGGAGACCGTACAAAGGAGGAGGTGATCCGGGACTTCCGGGTCCGTATTGACGCGGCCCATGAGGAAGGAATGGAGGTCATGCTGGACGTAAGTCCGGCGGTATTTGAGCGGCTGGGGATCTCTTACGACCATCTGGATCCTTTTGTGGAGATGCACGCGGACGGAATCCGTCTGGATGAGGGTTTTAACGGCGCGCAGACCAGCTCCATGACCTACAACCGGCAGGGGCTGAAGATCGAACTGAACGCCAGTACGGAGATGGGATTCATTGAAAACGTGATGACCCACCATCCGGACCGGAAGAAGGTTGTGGCATGCCACAATTTCTATCCTCAAAAATATACGGGGCTTGGTCTGGCGCATTTTAACCGCTGCAATGAATTTATCAAAAAGCACCGTCTGACCGTGGCCGCGTTTGTATCCAGCAATGTGGAGGGGGCGTACGGGCCATGGCCGGTCAATGAGGGGCTTTGTACGCTGGAGATGCACCGGGGCCTGCCGCTGGACTTCCAGGTGCGCCATCTGTTCGCTCTGGGAAATGTGGACGACATTCTGATTGCCAACGCATATGCGTCGGAGGAGGAGATGAAAGCATGCGCAGGGGTCAATCCCTCTGTGCTGACGTTCGGGCTTCTGCTGGAAAAGGAACTGACAGAGACGGAGCAGGCGGTTCTTGATTTTTCGGAAGGGCATGTGGTCAGAGGCGACATGAGCGAATATATGCTCCGTTCCACCTGGCCGAGGGTGGCTTTTGCAAAGGAATCCATTCCGGCGGAGAATACCAGGGATCTGGTGCGGGGAGATGTGGTCATCTTAAATGATAGATATTCCCGGTATAAGGGCGAACTGCATATTGTATTAAAGGACATGCCCAATGACGGACGGAAGAACGTCATCGGTCGTCTGCCGGAATATGAACACATTCTTCTGGACTATGCAGATCCATGGAAGCCGTTTGCATTTACCGTTTGCGGATAATGATCAGAAAAAAATACTGCAGGAGGGAGCTATGCTGAACAGAAGACAGGAACAGCTGATCAAACTTTTGACAGAGAAAAAAGACTGGATGACCAGCCGGGAGCTGGCGGGATATCTCCATGTGACGGACCGGACCATCCGTTCGGATGTGGACGCCGTCAACCGGCAGGGAGAGTGTCCGCTCATTGAGTCCAATGTCCGGAAAGGTTATCGTGCGGTCCAGGATGCCTGGCAGGAACCGAAGGCCGCGCTGACGCCGGGGCTGCCCCAGACGCCCGGGACACGCTGTATTTACATTATCCAGAAGCTTCTTTTTGAAAACCGGGAACTGAATCTGACGGATCTGCAGAGCCAGATCTATGTGAGTGATTCTTCCATTCAGAATGATCTGAAACGAATCCGCAGGATGATCGAACCCTATCCGAGGCTTAGGCTGGTGCGCAGCCGGGAATGCATCTCGCTTCAGGGAGATGAGGTCAGCAAACGGAGGTTTTACCGGGAGCTTCTGGTGGCGGAGGTGCAGGAAAATTTCCTGAATCTGAACCGTCTGGCCCATCTGTACCGGCATTTTGACCTGATCGAAGTAAAGGATATTTTTGTAAAAGTACTGGAAGAATACGATTATTCCATCCATGAATCCCTGTTTTCCATGCTGATCCTCCATGCGGGTACCAGCATCGAGCGGATCCGGACCTGCCATTACATTCAGCCGGAGGAAGAGCAGCAGGGACTGAAGGAAACCATTGAGTACCAGATCTCCCGGACTTTTTTCGAGCGCATCTCGGACCGGCTCCATCTGGAGATCCAGGAGGGAGAGATCACCATGTTCGCCCTTGTGATCATGGGCCGGCGGGCGTCCAACTATGCCAGCGACCATATCCGGCTGGGGGAAAAGTGGCTGAACATCCGCAGGCTTATGGAAGATGCGCTGGCGCGCCTGAAAGAGGTATTCGGTGTGGATTTCGGCGGGGATGAGGATCTGGCGGCGGGCCTGAAGATCCATATCCACGGTCTGGTGGAGCGGGTGAAAAACCAGGTGGTTCTGGAAGATATTTTTCTGGAAGAGATCAAACAGAAATATCCGCTGGTCTTTGAGATGGGCGTCTGTATCGTCAGTTATCTGGAAGAGCAGCTTCAGATCCGGATCGGGGATATGGAGAGCGGATTTATCGCGCTGCATCTGGGGGCGGCCAGCGAGCGGATGAATTCGGTGAGAAAATACCGGGTGGTCATGATCATGCCTCACAATCAGGTTTTCTCGGAGATGTGTGAAAAGCGGATTCTGGAACTCTATCGGGAGCGGATGGAGATCGTCCGGAAATGTTCTTATTTTGAGGAAGAGGAGATTCGTCTGCTGGAACCGGATCTGGTGCTGACCACGTTTCCCATCGAGCACAAGCTGAATACCCCGACGGTGTCCATCAGTCTTTTTGTGGACCCGGAGACGGAGGCTAGCATTCTGCAGGCGCTGAACCAGCTGGATAAGAAGCGCTTCCGGCTGGAATTTACCTCTCATATGGGGCATCTGATCCGAAAGGAGCACTACTATCAGGATCTGGATGCGCAGACGCCGGAAGAGGTGATCCGCTGTCTCTGCCGGGGGCTTGAGAAGGAAGGGATTGTGGATTCGGACTATCAGGAAATCGTGCTGGAGCGGGAGCGGATGACGCCCACCTCCTTTGCCAATGCGCTGGCCATCCCCCACGCTTTTCGGGCGTATGCCAGCCGGTCCACCATCGCGGTGGCGCAGCTGCGCAGTCCGATCCAGTGGGGAACGTTTGAAGTGCGGCTGGTCATGCTTTTCGCCATCAATGAAGGGGATCAAAGGATGATCAAGATCTTTTTTGACTGGGTATCGGATATCGTCAGCCGTCCGGAGGAACTGGCGAGACTGACGGAGCGGTGCTCCTACGAAGAATTTACCGAACGGGTTATGGAATGAACAGGCGGGCTGCCGATCGAGATGATCAGGGCAGCCCGTTTTTCAGTGTTCGTTTCCGCAGACTGCCAGGCGCCCGCCGGCACTGCTCCACAGTCTTGATCAGACGTCCTAAAGCAGTCCGTATTCCCGGTACAGCCGCATCCGGGCAGTCCGGTCTGTTGCGGCAAGACGGACGTCCTCCTGCCGGTTGTCTGCAAGCAGGCGGTTCAGAAGTTCGGACAGCAGCGCCTCTCCTTCTTCACGGCCCTCTTCTCTGCCGATCTCCCGTTCTTCTCTTCGGATATATTCCATGGTTTTCTGTTCGTCGTATTCCGCCAGTAACATCTCAAGCACCTCCGTCCGGCATCTTCCCAGCAGGTCCGACAGGATTCCCTGCTCCTCGCAGGTGTCCATGGCGCATTTGACCGCCGCCTGGATCTGCATTCCGTTTTTCAGATTGTTCCTGATGCATCCGATAAATTCCGCGTATTCCCACAGTCTCCGGCACCGTTCCATCAGCTCCCGGTTGTGCCCCTGATTGATGTTCAGCACCCGGACCCGGCACTCCACGGCCGGGAGGCTGTCCTGTTCCGGAAGCAGAAATGCTTCCGAAAGGCAAAGCATGGTCTCGTCAGGCTCTTCGGTGTTTCCATTGTAGAAGACCACATAATTGGGAAACGGGAGCGGAATCTGCCGGACTCCGTACAGGTCATAGCCGTTAGTCTTTACATAAGTCTGATAGAGAGCGGCAAAGTAGATCAGGCCCCGAAGGGGCATATTCCGGTACATGGTGCTCTGGTGTTCGTACAGGTTCAGGGTATTGCCAACGATAAAAGAAATATCATTCTTTACCCCGAGAAATACTGCGTCCTCCAGAGTCGTGACGGTAAGCGCTTCCGGGTCTTCATAGTCTGTTCCGTTGAGTGCGTTGTACAGATCCAGAAGATCCCTTCGGTCCTGAAAGGCAAGGCGGAACAGGCGGTCCTTGTGTTTCCGGTTGATCGGCTGTTTCGTTAACTGCTGCCGGGAGTGTCTGCGTTTTCTTCGTTTTTTCATCGGCTTCTCCTTTATTATACCTGTTTTTGTGTGCGTCTGACAAGGGGATCTTAAATGATCTGGTTATTAAAGGTTCTGCCTGCGTATTCGCATTTGGCCCATCTGGGAACCGACGGTAACTGCAAAGGTAGAAAATTTTCATTTTTACGTATGGAATCCTGGAACCGAGTGGTTCCGTATTGATTTCAGATGGTTTGAATATATATATTCAAAAGCGCGCTGGTTTCCGATCAAGACCGGTTCGGGAAGATGTGGGAATGACGAAATTTCCCCGATTACTTCTGCCGTGTCCGGATAAAGAGAGCGGCAAAGTAAACCAGCTTCTGGAGCGGCATGTTCCGGCACTTGATACTTCTGGAAAATCAGGTGAAATTTGCTGACAGTATGTATGTTTGATCAGACGTCCTCCAGCAGTCCATATTCCCGGTACAGCCGCATCCGGGCAGCCCGGTCCGCTGCGGCAAGACGGACGTCTTCCTGCCGGTTGTCTGCAAGCAGGCGTTTTAGAAGTTCGGACAGGAGGGTCTCCCCTTCTTCTCTGCCGATTTCCCGTTCTTCTCTTCGGATATATTCCATGGTTTTCTGTTCGTCGTATTCCGCCAGTAACATCTCAAGCACCTCCGTCCGGCATCTTCCCAGCAGGTCCGACAGGATTCCCTGCTCCTCGCAGGTGTCCATGGCGCATTTGACCGCCGCCTGGATCTGCATTCCGTTTTTCAGATTGTTCCTGATGCATCCGATAAATTCCGCGTATTCCCACAGTCTCCGGCACCGTTCCATCAGCTCCCGGTTGTGCCCCTGATTGATGTTCAGCACCCGGACCCGGCACTCCACGGCCGGGAGGCTGTCCTGTTCCGGAAGCAGAAATGCTTCCGAAAGGCAAAGCATGGTCTCGTCAGGCTCTTCGGTGTTTCCATTGTAGAAGACCACATAATTGGGAAACGGGAGCGGAATCTGCCGGACTCCGTACAGGTCATAGCCGTTAGTCTTTACATAAGTCTGATAGAGAGCGGCAAAGTAGATCAGGCCCCGAAGGGGCATATTCCGGTACATGGTGCTCTGGTGTTCGTACAGGTTCAGGGTATTGCCAACGATAAAAGAAATATCATTCTTTACCCCGAGAAATACTGCGTCCTCCAGAGTCGTGACGGTAAGCGCTTCCGGGTCTTCATAGTCTGTTCCGTTGAGTGCGTTGTACAGATCCAGAAGATCCCTTCGGTCCTGAAAGGCAAGGCGGAACAGGCGGTCCTTGTGTTTCCGGTTGATCGGCTGTTTCGTTAACTGCTGCCGGGAGTGTCTGCGTTTTCTTCGTTTTTTCATCGGCTTCTCCTTTATTATACCTGTTTTTGTGTGCGTCTGACAAGGGGATCTTAAATGATCTGGTTATCAAAGGTTCTGCCTGCGTATTCGCATTTGGCCCATCTGGGAACCGACGGCAACTGCAAAGGCAGAAGATTTTCATTTTTACGTATGGAATCCTGGAACCGAATGGTTCCGTATTGATTTCAGACAATGTGAATATATACACATTATCATAACTGTAAGTGTTTTTCAAGAACAAAAATCCCCTTGGAGCGGCCCGGAGGTTGATCCGGGTTCCCCAAGGGGAATGCTGTCTGAGATTACTCTTCCGAATACAGATAGTTGATATATTCAATTACCATATCCATCCGCGGCGTATTTTTTATGACGCCAAGATACACGTCTCCGTCAAAACCGGCGTTCTTAAAAAGTCCTTTTTGCGACATCTTAAGTCCCATGGAGCAGGTTTCCGCCGCGGATTCAGAAACCGACGGCCAGTCGGCCTGCGTGTCATCGGTATCATTTTCCTGCAGGACGGTACTGGTCACAAGGTACGGGGTCCATTGTGCGGCGGTTTCGGCATCCAGTTCCCGGAGCAGTGCGTCCAGATTATAAAGATATCCGTTTTGGGAAAACAGGTCAAAGGCTTCCCGGTTCATGAGCAGCACATCCAGCTGTTCGCCGTCGATGGAAGCGAGTATTTTGACACGGGAAGCATAGGCGTATTCACGGTTGGGATCGTCGGGATCGTCCGTGAAGTATAAGCCTGTATACAGTCTCAGATCGGTTCTGGAAGTGCCGGCATCTATGGAATTAAGGAAACCGCGGCTTAATTCGGCGGCAAGGGGCTCTCCTGCGGAAACATTTACAAGGCCGGTATACAGTACAATGTCTTTTCTGGTAAAATGACCGTATACCATGCTGCCCATGAGATACAGGAGGATCAGGCAGACGGCGATCGGCAGCTTGTAATAGTCCCAGACATATTGTATTTTCTGTTTTCCGTGAAGCTGCTTCCAGCGGTTTTCTTTTTCGGAATCGGTTGTTCGGGTGTACATAGGGGGGCTCCTTTTTGGCGGCATTCGGTTTTAGCACTTCAGACCGGCGCCGGGGTTCAGGGACAAAGATCCGGGATCTTCTGCCGTTTCAGACCTGCTGCGTCTCGGAAGCGGCGTCTGCGTGCTGTCCGCTCTTCTCCTGACAGAGCTGCAGAATATTGGACAGCAGGAAGGAACAGAGCAGGGCGCAGAGGCCTTCTCCGAAGATGACGGCCGGGGTAAAGATGCGGACGATGACCAGCAGCATGATAAAATAAACGGCAGCCATCAGTACGGTACAGAACAGAAAACGGACGCCGATGAACAGCGCGTTTTTGAACATGGCGCCGGTGGTATTGTCGAATCTTGCAAGGAGCGGAAAGATATACATCAGGACAATGGCGTAGGCGATGGCGGCAACGCAGAAAACTGCCGTGCAGAGCGTCCAGAACAGATTTTCAAACCGCATATGATACAGCACGTATCCGTCCACGCCGAGAATGATTCCGGCAGCAAGCAGGATCAGCCATATGAGGGTGCCCTGTCTAAAATTTTGTCGGAAAGAGCGGAAAAACGCCTTTGTAATATTGCCCTCTTCATTTTTGGAAATCTTCAGCGTCACGTAGAAAAGCGCGGTGGTGGATGCGCCGACGGTGATCACCGGAATACAGCAGAGGAACCATAAAATGTTCAGATAGACGCTGTATACGATTTTGTTGACAAACTGCAGGACGGGGCCGTCCACATTGAATAAATCAGTCATAAGTTTCCTCCTTGGACAGATGGTTGAAAAGTCTGTAACAGATCAGTCTTCTGTGGATTCCCGATAGATCAGGTCCGTCTCCGTATGCACGGTGCGGTAATTCAGAGAAGGCTCGTTGATGCGGGACATGAGCAGATTGACCGCGGAAAATCCCATGATCTGGCTGTGGATATGGATGGTGGTAAGAGTAGGTGTTACAATCTTGGATTCCGGCGAATCGTCAAACCCGCACAGCCATACATCCTCCGGAACGGAATATCCGGATTTTTTCAGCACCTGCAGAGCGTCCAGCGCCACAAAGTCGTTGGCGCATAAGAATACCTCCGGTAGCTGCGGAAGCCGCTGAAAGCTTTCTGCCAGATATTCCTGATACTCTTCAGAAGACGGATTGCGGATTCCTTCTTTATTCCGTATGATGCAGTATTCCTCCGGACAGCCAAGCCCGGTCAGGTACATGGCGTTCCGGTAGGCCATATACCGCTCTAAGAAGGACAGACAGTGCATGGCTTCCCCGATGAATCCGATCCGGGTCTTCCCTCTCCTGGCCATTTCGCCCAGGAAGGAACCGATGCCGGACTGATTGTCCATACACAGAATATCTGCCCGCAGAGGTTCTTTCAGGCAGGTGACCGGTGCGTCCACAAATAAAATCGGCAGGCCCAGGCTGCAGAGCATCTGATCATATTCATAATGAAACATCTCGATACAGAGGATGCCGGCGGTCCGTTCCCGGGAAAAAGAGGCGGGCAGTTTCATGCCGTCCTGTTCTTCTGCGAGGATCCGGTGCATGGTGAGGCTGTACCCAAGACTTGCCAGTTCCTTCTGGAATTTATCCAGCATGACCATTGCAAAATGGTTTCCTCCCACAAAATTCGTAAGAAATACCGCGATTTCGTTTTTTTCTTTTGGCGCGGGAACGGAAAGCACAGAGCTTCCCGAAGCGGCGGCCGTTACATAGGAAAACTGTTTGTAACCCATCTCCACCGCTTTTTTTAACACCTTATCCCGGGTGGCATCTGCCAGGATGCCGGTGTTGTTGATTGCCTTTGAAACGGTATTGCGGGAAATACCAAGCTCATCGGCAATATCCTGAATCGTAACTCGTGCGCCCATATACGCCTCCTTCTGTCCTTGTTTTATAAAATTCTTTTACACCTGTGATGTTCGGTCTGCATGATACAGACGGCAAATGTTTCTTTTGTCATTTGTTTGTGCTGATTCTATTATAATGCACAAATCAAAATGTGTCAAATGTAAAAATATAAATTTTTAAAAGAATAATTCAGGTAAAAACAACAGACATGGAATTTGTCTAAAGTGTACAGAAGGATTCAAATGTAAAAATAATAATGTGCAAATAGCAAATAAAACTATTGACTTAATGTAAAAAAAGTGATATAAAGATACTATACAAATCTCGGAAATGTAAAATTATATATTTTACATATGCACAAATCTGAAAAAGAAAGGAGAATCAGAAATACTGTACATAGGATACAGACGAAACAGCGTGCAGAAAACGGAGGGATTTGGGAGAAAGGAGGAAGTTATGACAATGAATTCAAAAACGGTTTCGGCCAAAGGACAGGAAAGCAAAGACAGAGGATTTCACAATACCATGGTCTACGTCAGACAGCACTGGCAGCTCTATCTGATCTTTCTGATGCCCGCATTTTTACTGACAATGATTTTCAAGTACGCGCCCATGAGCGGTATACTGATCGCTTTTCAGGATTACAATCCGTTCAAAGGCGTCTCCGGAAGCGAGTGGGTGGGCTTCAAGCATTTTACAAGGTTTCTGTCCTCCCCGGACTTTATGAGATACCTGATCAATACATTGAAGCTGAGCGTGTACAGCCTGCTGTGGGGCTTTCCGGTTCCGATCATTCTGGCGCTTCTGCTGAACCGGATCCAGAGTTCGGGGATCAAGAAGAAGATTCAGCTGGTGCTCTATCTTCCGAACTTTGTGTCGGTAATCGTGCTCTGCGGTATCGTGCGGATCTTTCTGTCCGTGACCGGACCGGTGAACCTGCTGCTGGGAACGGATATGAACTTTATGACCATGCCGGAGGCGTTCCGCTCCATCTACATTATCAGCGGAATCTGGCAGGGGGCAGGCTGGGCATCCATCATGTACACGGCGTCCCTGTCCAATGCAAGCCAGGAGCTCCGGGAGGCCGCGGTTATGGACGGCGCGAATATCCTGCAGCAGATCCGGGCGGTGGAGTGGCCGGCGATCAAGGATATGGTCGTGATCCAGTTCATTCTCCAGGCCGGAAATATCATGAGCATCGGTTTTGAAAAAGCCTACGCTCTGCAGACGGACCTGAACCTTCCGGCGTCGGAGATCATCGCGACCTATGTATACCGGAAAGGCCTGATCGACGGCGATTACAGCTTTTCAACCGCCGTGGGCTTGTTCAATACCGTAATCAATGTCATACTTCTGCTTGCCGTGAATAAGATCGTGGCGAAGATGAATGACGGACAGGGAATCTAGGGAGGTGTACGCAAAATGAAAAAGAAAAAGAGCGCATTTGCAAAATATTCGAGACAGGATAAGGTGCTGCTGACCATCGGATATGTGCTGCTGGGACTGTTCGTCATCGCGATCATTGTACCGATGATCTATATTGTGGTCGCGTCCTTCATGGACCCCATCACCCTGCAGAATAAGGGAATTACCTTTGACTTCAGCAAATGGACGACGACGGCCTATGAAAGGGTTATGACCAACAGTCAAATCTGGATCGGCTTTAAAAACGCGGTGCTTTACTCGGTCCTGTTTACCGTTGTCTCCGTGACCGTGACGCTTCTGGCGGCCTATCCGCTGTCAAGGGCGGATTTCCGGGGAAAAGGATTTTTCAATGTGATTTTCATGATCACCATGTTTTTCGGGGGCGGACTGATTCCGACTTATTTGATCGTGAGTAACCTGGGACTGGTGGACAGCATGTGGGCGGTGATTCTTCCGGGCGCGTTCAGCGTCTGGAACATGACGATTGCAAGAACCTATTACCGGGGCATTCCGCAGGAACTTCGGGAGGCGGCGGATGTGGACGGCGCCAGCGAGCTGACCTTTTTCTTCAAGATTCTGCTTCCCGTCTGTACACCGGTCATCGCAGTGCTGACTCTGTGGCAGTTTGTGGCCATGTGGAACAGCTACTTTGACGCCATGATTTACCTGAACGATTCCGCCAAACAGCCCCTTCAGCTGGTGCTTCGCTCCATCCTGATCCAGAACCAGCCGGAATCCGGGATGATCGCGGACATGCAGAGTACGGCGGCGCGCGCACAGCTGGCGGAGCTTCTGAAATATGCAACCATTATCATTTCCAGTCTGCCGCTTCTGATCATGTATCCGTTCTTCCAGAAATATTTTGACAGCGGAATCATGGCCGGAGCGGTCAAGGGATAACAGGAATGATTACTGAAATGGCGGCAGGCCATAACAATGAGAAGGAGGCAGAGGAATGAGCAACAGATTTGGATACAGAACCGGGAAACGAATGGCGGCGGCAGTTCTTGCGGTGTGTATGGCCGTCTCCCTTACGGGCTGCGCGGGCAGGAGGAAGATCAACGACGGAACGTTCCGTCCGGTGGATGAGGCGGAGCTTGCATTTCCCCTGAAGGAAAAGACCGTGCTGACCGGAATGATCAGTTATCCGCCCAATACGGAATCCGAGCCCAACAACCGGACAATCTTTCGACGCCTGCAGGAGCAGACCAATGTGGAGATCGACTGGACGGCGATCCAGTCCGACCAGTGGCCGGATAAAATTTCCCTGAATATGTCGGACCCGAACAAGCTGACGGACTTTATCTTTTCGGCGGGATTTACAGACAGCAACCTGTTAAAATACGCAGATTACGGCGCGATTATCCCGCTGGAACAATACATTGACGCGTACATGCCGAATCTGAAGTCGATATTTGACCGATATCCGGAATACCGGACCATGTGTACGGATGTAAACGGACATATCTGGGCGCTGCCGTGGATTGAGCAGCTCGGTTCCAACAAGACGGCTATCCAGACGGTGGGAGGCATGAGTTTTATTAACAAAAAATGGCTGGATTTTCTGGGGCTTGAGATTCCGGAAACGGTGGACGAATTCGAGGAAGTCCTGATTCAGTTCCGTGATCATGCATCCGAACTTCAGGAGGAATTTGGAATTGAAGGAAGCATTATTCCCATGTCCTGCATTGTCAACGACGGGGACCAGGACCCGTCGATCCTGATCAACGGCTTCGGAGAAGGATATGGGGAGGTGGATAAAGACAAGAACAACGGCAGGCATATTGTCGTTACAGATGAGCAGAAAGTAATCTGCAGCGCCACGCAGGAAGGCTATAAGAAAGGAATTGAGTGGCTGCATAAGCTGTACGAAGAGAATCTGATCGATCCGGAAGCATTTACCCAGGAATGGTCCACCTATGTATCCAAAGGAAAGTCCGGACGTTACGGCGTATGCTTCAGCTGGGATGTGGGAAATATCGACAACCTGAAAGACTGGGTGCCGCTTCCGGTTCTGACGGCGGATACCCGCAACCTGACGCCCCAGAACGGTTCTTTTACCAGCGGGTTTGACCGCGGACGCTGTGTGGTGACTTCCGTGGCGGAAAATCCGGCGCTGGTATGCGCATGGCTGGATCAGATGTACGCGCCGCTGCAGTCTCCGCAGAACAACTGGGGAACCTACGGGGAGGATGACGATTTTGATATCTTCGAGATGGGGAAAAATGCAGACGGCGAGGATATGTTAAGACATGCGCCTCTGGGCGACGCGTCTCCGGTGGAAGTCAGGGAGGCGGAATCGGTAGGAGGTCCTCTTGCCATACTGGATGAATATTATGACGTGTATGTGACCTGCCCGGATGACGCTCAGTACCGTCTGGACTGGATCGAAGAATATTATACGCCCGATATGCACACGCAGTATGTGTATCCAAATATTTTCATGAGCCGCGAGGATACGGAGAAGCTTTCCAATCTTCAGGCAGATATTCATAAAGAGATCAAGACAAAAAAAGCGGACTGGATCATGAACGGATTTACAGATAAGGACTGGGAGGAATATCTGGATAAACTGGAAGCCTACGGACTCAGTGAATATCTGGCATTATTCCAGAAATATCTGGATTCGTATAACGCAAGCATGGAAGGAAAATAAATCATTCCAATCATAATTCATATATTTGGTGTTTAAAAACTGCCGAAAAAGTATGATAAACGCCACCAGAGAGCGAGAACGATGAGTGCAGAAATCCAGTGCCGTTTATTCAGTGGGAAAGGAAAAGAGTGATGACAAGTCAGACATTACGTGAAGCGCGAAAATATGAAGAAGCTTCTGAAAAATTAATAAAAGCAGAGGAGCGTCCCGGTTTTCACCTGACTCCGCGTACGGGCTGGATTATGAGAAATATGAACAGAATCCCGTGCTGGACGATACGGACCTTCCGGAAGGCAGCAGCCGGTTTGACTTCCGTGATCCCCGGATCTGGAGACACACGGACGGAACCTACCGGTGCGTGGTGGGTTCCCGTCCGGCAGACGGAAGCGGGCAGATCCTGCTGTATGCCAGCGGGGACGGTTTTCACTGGAAATTCAAAAGCGTGCTGGTTTCCAATCACGACCGGTTCGGGAAGATGTGGGAATGCCCGGATTTTTTCGAACTGGACGGGAAGTGGGTGCTGCTTGTAAGCCCCCAGGATATGCTCCCGGAAGGGTTTGAATACCATAATGGAAACGGAACGCTCTGCCTGATCGGTGATTACGACGAGGAGACCGGGACATTTAAGGAAACGCATGATCAGTCCATCGACTACGGGATTGATTTTTACGCGGCGCAGACGGTCCTGGCGCCGGATTATGATCGGCTGGATGCAGAACTGGGACGCCTGCAGTATGCGTTCGCCGGAAGATCCGTGGATGGGGCAGATGAGCCTGCCAAGAGAGCTGTCGGTCAGAGACGGCAGGCTGTACCAGCGGCCGGTCCGGGAACTGGACGCCATGCGGCGCCGTCAGATACAATACACGAATGTGGCAGTTTCGGGAGTGGTGAAACTGGATGGCCTCCGGGGAAGAATGGTGGATATGGAGCTTAGGATCCGCCCGGAAGACCTGCAGAATCCATATCAGAAATTTGCGGTTCGTTTTGCGCAGAATGACCGGTACTATACATCCTTAAGCTTCCGGCCGCGGGAATCGATTCTGAAAATCGACCGGAAGTTCTCCGGCTCCAGAAGAGCCATTATTCATCAGCGGCGCAGTCTGGTAAAGACTGCAGACGGAGAGCTGAAGTTACGGATCATACTGGACCGGTTCAGCGTGGAAGTCTTCGTGAACGACGGGGAACAGGTGCTGACTGCGACCATGTATACAGAGCAGGAAGCGGATGGAATCTCATTCTTTGCGGACGGAACGGCGCAGATCGATGTTGCAGCATATGATCTTCAATAACGTTCTGATTCCGCCATCCGCACCATGCAGGTGTTTCTGCGGCAGGCGATGCCGTACTTGAGGATCGTATCCATGTCATCCTCCATCAGGCGGTCTGCATAATTTTTTTCCTCGATCTGTTCCAGCGCTTTCTGGCAGGCGGCTTCCAGATTCCGGCTTTCCGAATATTTGATCTCGATTACGATCCCGATGTTTTTATCCGGAAGCTCGATCAGGATGTCGCTGTAGCCGATGCCGGATTCGACGCTGGACAGAAGAAGCCAGTCCTCCCGGTGGCTTAAAAGTCCCAGCAGGATGCCGTGGTAAAAATTTTCTTTTCGCTCTTTGCGCACGGCGGTATCCCGGATGCTGATGGTTTTCTTCAAGTAAGAAGCAAACTGATGTTCGATTGCCGCGGGATCGCCCTGGCAGAAGGCTTCGCAGAAGGCGTCCAGTGCGGGCGCGTCTTCTCTTGCCTCCTTCTGAAACCAGTCCAGGATCTGCTCGGTAAAGATCATGCGGATTTCCCGGTTGGGAATGACCAGCTCGTAAGTGTTCAGATCGATCTCTGCCTTTTTGGTGAGGTAGCCGGTGGTGAAGAGGACGCTCCACAGGTTGTCAAGGCTGTCATACAGCTCCCGATAAGTGAGCTCTTCGTTGATTTTTTTGATGACAGCGTCCCCGTTCACCAGACGGTCCAGCTCCATCCGGGTCTGCGGAGTCGCTTTCTGAAGCAGCGTACGGATGATGGAATTGCCGCTGGAGTTGATCCAGTAGGCCCGGGGCCGGGCGTCCGGATTGACCCGGAGGCGGCTTACATGATTGATCACATCCCAGGGACAATAGATACTTGTTTCTCCAAAACGGTAACCGTCATACCATTCTTTCAGGTCGCTGTATTTGTCATGCAGTCCATAGTATTCCAGCAGGGCTTTTACTTCTGCATCGGTGAACCCAAAATGTTCATGGAACAGATCGTCGGTAATGGAAATGACGTTCAAGTTGTTCAGACCGGTAAAGATGCTTTCCTTTGCAATCCGCAGGCAGCCGGTGAGAACGGCGAACTGCAGGCTTTCGTTGGTCTTGAGGGCCTGCCCGAACATACTCCGGATCAGGTCCACCATTTCGTCGTAATAGCCGTTCTGCTGCGCCCTGTCCAGAGGGACGTCGTACTCGTCGATGAGAAGGATGGCTTTTTGTCCATAATGTCTGCAGAGAAGCTGCGACAGGGTCCGGAGACTTCCCTTGAGCACGTCATCGGACATGGGAAATTCCTGCAGACTGTCAGCATCCGTGTGGATCAGACGCCGGTAACGTTCTTTCTCTTCGGCGGAAAGGCGTTCGCTGTCCATAAGAAACTGGAACCGCAGCGCTTCGCTGCCGATGATGGAACAGAGAAGCGCCTGCGCCTTTTTAAAATTCTGCGCCTCTGCATTTTTCAGTGTGATGGAGATCACCGGAAATTTTCCCATATAGTGCTCACAGAGCTCCCGTTCCTCTGCGACAGCAAGTCCCTGGAACAGCTCCGGATCGCAGCCGAAGGAAAAGAAATATTTGAGCATGCTCATGTTCAGGGATTTTCCGAACCGGCGGGGACGGGTGAAGAGATTGATTTCTCCCCAGTTGTTCAGGAGCTCTGTGATCATGCCGGTCTTATCCACATAGTAAAATCCTTCTGTGCGGATCTTTTTAAAATCTTCAATGCCGATGGGCAGTTTTGCAGGAGTTTTCAAGTGCGCTCCCCCTTTCTTTTCATTGTTCTGTTTCAAGCCGTTCCCAAGCGGATGAAATTTCCGGGAAATTTCTTAGAAAGCTGCCGGCGGAATCGTAAACCGTTCGATCCGGCACTGGTGCTTTCGCTCACCTGCAGGGGCTTCGCGGTTATAGCTGATTCCCACCAGCAGGATCTCTCCCCCATATTCTTTGACTGCCTCCGGATACCGACGGTTTTTGATCTGTGCAATGGCGCCGTCCGCGGACTGGTTCCATTTTAATTCCACGATCAGAGCCGGCAGTATGGAACCTCTTTTGGGAAAATACACAATATCTGCGTAGCCGGACCCCGCCGGTAATTCCTCGAACATCAGGTACTCGTCCCCATAGCTGAAGTAGGCGCGCTTGATCACGCTGCGCAGCGCCTGTTCGTTGTTATAATACAGAGGAGCTTCTTCTTCATGGATCTTCTCAATCTGGTCTGCAACGGCTTCTTCTTTTCCGTGAATGGTGTCGATGATGAGCTGATCGCTCTCCCGTACCCGCCGGATAGTATCGTCCCGCTTTACCTGCCGTACGGCTTTGGCAAATTCCCGGCGGATCTCTTCGTTTGGAATGTGTACGGTCTGTGTCTCTTCATCATAGGCCAGATAGCCCAGATGGATCAACAGTGTCAGCACGTCGTTCCGGTCCCGGAAAGTCACCAGATCGTTTGCAAAGCCGTTCGTATCTACGCGGGTTTCCACTCCGCCGATCAGCTCTGCGACCGTTTTCCCCAGTCCGTCAAAATCAAGATTGATATATCCCATCAGGCTTTCTGCTGCAGAAGTCTGCGTCCAGTAGGAGTCAAAATCATGGTGATAAAGCGCCTTCATAACGGAATTGGGATTATAGACGGAGGCCAGATCCCGGAAGGAATATCCGTCGTACCACTGTTTCATTTTTTCAAAATCGCTGCCGTAGTCCGCACAGAGCTTCTTCACTTCCGCTTCGGTAAATCCCACGTATGCTGCAAACTGTCTTGGCTTAATCATGGTATATTCCCAGAAATCAGATATGGCTGACTGGGAGCCGTCCTTTTTAATGGGCAGGATACCGGTCATATATGCCGCCGCAAATATTTTATCTGTCATTCCGCTGTTTTTGAACAGAGAACGCAAAAATTCCAGATATTTCCGCTGCAGGTCCGGGCGTTCCTTTGCTTCCCGGATCGGAGCGTCCCACTCGTCGATGATCATGATAAATTTATTTCCCGCGGTCTGGGCGGCATTGGCCAGAGTCGCCGCAAAGCCTTCCGCAGCCTTCCGCGCAGGATACTGTTCCGTCAGTTCCCGCACCACATTCCGCTGAATATAAGATACCATATCATCCAGAGAAGCTTCTCCGATCGCCTCTGTCATGTCCAGATAGATGACGTCATACTGATTCATGTGTTTTCGATACTGTGGGTCGCCGGCGATTGCCAGATCGTCAAAAAGCATGGACGAATCACAGGTTTTGTCATAATAGGCGCATAACATTTTCGCGGCAAAAGATTTTCCGAAACGCCGGGGCCTGCTGACGCAGGTCAAACATCTTGGAGTATCAATGGTTTGGTTGACCAGGCGGATCAGGCCGGTTTTATCTATATAAATATTTTTTCTGATTCTGGTAAATCCGCTGTTTCCGGGGTTTACATAATTTCCCATTTCCCTGTTGCCTCCCCATGTTTCATTCCGGCCGGAGTGCTTTTTTCACACATTTCCTGTTATTTCATGTCCCTGCTTCTATTATACCCGTACTGCCTTCTTTTCACAATAAAAGATTCAAAAGGATGAACTATTTGCAAAAGAAGTCCGGAAGGGACGGCTGTATATTTTGTGGAAAATGCCGGTTTGCGGAGGGGTTTCACGGAAAAAGCGGGCAGATTTCCTAACAGCTAGGAAAGAGATTGGCTGCTCTTTTCCGCAGATCCGGACTATAATAGGATCAGATAAAAGAAAGGAGGAGCATGCGGGTGGAAGGATTAGAAATGACCTGTTTTCAGATCATATCCAGCGTGGGAACGGCGCGTTCCAGTTACATTGAGGCGATCCAGAAGGCAAAGGCCGGGGATTTTGAGGGGGCGAAGGACTGTCTGGAAGCAGGGCAGCAGGAGTTCCTGAAAGGGCACGAAGCGCATTTCGGACTGCTCCAGAAAGAGACGAACGGCGAGCAGGTGGGAGGTTCCCTGCTTTTGATCCACGCGGAGGATCAGCTTATGAGCGCCGAAGGTTTCAAGATCATCGCAGAAGAGATGATTGCAGCTTACAGACGAATCGACGAACTGGAAAAAAAGCTGGCGCAGTAGCCGGCAAAAAACAGCATCTGCCCGAAAGCAGCCCCGGAAGGATTTTACGGAGCGAAGAGAGGGAAAATGCTTCCAGACGCGGGGGCGGAGTTAGGTCAGATGCGGAACTGAAATGAGAAAGGAGAGAGTGTTTTATGAAAAGAGTATATTTATTCTGCAGTGCAGGAATGTCTACCAGCATGCTGGCAAGCAAGATGCAGGGGGTGGCGACGGACCACGGACTTCCCATTGAGGTGGAGGCGTTTCCGGACGGAAAGATCGCGCAGATCGTGGAGGAAAAGCATCCTGACGTGATTCTTTTAGGACCGCAGGTCAAGTACCGCTATCAGGAAGTAGTGGACAAATTCGGTTCCACCGGAATCCCCATCGCTGTCATCGACCAGACCGCGTACGGGATGATGGACGGGGAAAAGGTGCTTAAGACAGCCATCAAAATGATGAAGGCAGCAAAATAGCTGCAGAACAATAACAGGGGGAAAAGCTGATGTTACAAAAATTAGAGAGTTTTTTCATGCCGCTGGCAGAGAAAATCGGAAAGAATAAATATCTGATCGCCGTCAGAGACGGTTTTCTGTTATCCATGCCGCTGTTGATCGTAGGATCCTTCTTCCTGCTGATCGCCAACTTCCCGATCCCGGGATGGACGGAGTTCTGGGGACAGTTTTTCGGGGAAAACTGGGCGTCCTATTTTGCAAAACCGACAGATGCCACCTTTTCTATCATGGCAATCCTGGCCGTGGTGGGGATCGGCTACTCCTTTGCGGAGCAAATGAAGGTGGACCGGCTGTTCGGCGCGGCCATCTCACTGGTGTGCTGGTTCCTGATCATGCCCTATGAGATCCTGTTTGAAGAGTCTGTGGTATCCGGCATCCCGCTGGGATGGGTCGGTTCCAAGGGAATCTTCGTGGGCATCATCTGCGCTTTTCTGGCCGTCCATGTGTATGCATGGGTAGACAGCAAAGGCTGGGTTATCAAGATGCCCGACGGCGTGCCGCCTACTGTGGAAAAATCCTTCGCGGCGTTGATTCCGGCGGGAATGTCCGTACTGGTGTTCTTTGTGATCAATGTGATCTTCGCCATGACGCCTTACGGCAATGCCTTTGATTTTGTATTTGAGATTCTGCAGACGCCGCTTCTGGCCCTTGGAAACACCCTTCCGGCCATGGTGATTGCGTACATTTTCCTGCACTTTTTCTGGTTCTTCGGCGTCAACGGCGGTTCCGTGGTAGGTGCGGTGTTCAACCCGATTCTGCAGACCCTGTCCGCAGAGAACTTGGCGGCATTCCAGGCAGGAGACGCCATGCCCAATATTATCTGTCAGCAGTTCCAGGATCTGTTCGCTACCTTTGGAGGAGCCGGCTCCACGCTTTCGCTTCTGATTGCCATGCTGCTCTTCTGCAAATCCAAACGGATCAAGGAGCTGGGCAAGCTGGCGATTATCCCGGGATGCTTCGGGATCAATGAGCCGATCATCTTCGGTCTTCCGATCCTGTTGAACCCGATGATGCTGATTCCGTTCATGCTGGTGCCGACGATCAATATTATCATTTCCTATATCTGCATGAGCATTGGCCTGGTGCCCATCTGTACCGGCGTCGCGATCCCGTGGACCATGCCGGTCATCATCTCCGGATTTTTATCCACCGGATGGCAGGGAGCGGTTCTGCAGGCGCTGCTTCTGATCCTGGGAGTCTTCCTGTATATGCCGTTCATCAAGATGATGGATAAGCAGTATCTGGCGGACGAGACGAAGGGAACGGATGAGACAGAAGATGAGGACGATTTCTCACTGGACGATCTGTCCTTTGACGACATGTAACAGCAAGTACAACGACGATGGAGGGATACCATGAAGATTGTGATGATATTTGACCAGATCCAGTCCGGACTTGGGACGAAGGATGACACCATGGTGCCGCTGACCGGAAAGAAAGAGGCAGTGGGGCCGGCGGTGATGATGCAGCCGTATCTGAAGGAAACCGGCGGACGGGTCATAGCGTGCCTGTGCTGTGGCAACGGGACGTATCTGGCGGACCCGGACGAGGTGAGCCGGAAGCTTTGCGCCATGGTCAATAAGGTGAAGCCGGATATTGTAATCTGCGGACCGGCGTTCAACTATGCGGACTATGCAGCCATGTGTGCGCGGGTGGCGGACGATATCAACCGGACGACGGAGGCGAAGGCGTTTGCGGCCATGTCTCAGGAAAATGAGGAGACGATTGCTGCCTATAAGGATAAGGTGATGATCGTGAAAACACCGAAGAAGGGCGGCATGGGACTCAATGATTCTCTGAAACATATCTGCCAGGTGGCGAAAGCGCTGGCGGATGGAGATCCGGGGCTGGAAGCGCTGAAGCAGAGCGTCTGCTTCTAAGACAAAACGCATCGGACGCCGCCGGGAGGAAGTGTGATCATGACCTTCCGGCGGAACTGTAAAACAGCATCAGCCCGTCCGAAGCCCCGGAAGGATTTCATGACGCATCAGCGGCAGGAAATTCTTCCAGATACAGGGGAGAAGGGAGAGGCGGATGAGGAACTGTAAAACAGCATCAGCCCAACCGAAGCCCCGGAAGGATTTCATGACGCGTCAGCGGCAGGAAATTCTTCCAGACGCAGGGGAGAAGGGAGAGGCGGATGCGGAACTGTAAAACAGCATCTGCCTGCCCGAAGCCCCGGAAGGATTTCATGACGCGTCAGCGGCAGGAAATTCTTCCAGACGCAGGGGAGAAGGGAGAGGCAGATGCGGAACTGTAATAGAAAGGGATAAGATCATGTGGGGAATGATCGCAACATGGAGAATGGCGGCAGAGGGCGTGGAAAAGGGCGCGCACATGCTGGCAGAGGGACAGAATGCAGGGGACGCCATCGAGACGGCCATCCGGGAAGTGGAGGATTTTCCATATTATAAATCGGTGGGCTACGGCGGACTCCCCAACGAAGAGATGGAAGTGGAGCTGGACGCCGCGTATATGGACGGTGATACGCTGGACATCGGCGCGGTAGCGGCGGTAAAGGATTATGCCAATCCGGTATCCATCGCCAGACGCTTAAGCCGGGAGAAGGTAAACAGCATGCTCGTGGGAGAGGGTGCGGAGAAATTTGCCCATAAAGAAGGCTTTGAACGGAAGAACATGCTCACAGACCGGGCGAAGGCTCACTACCGGAACCGGGTGAAGGAGCAGCGGGAGCTGGAGTTAAAACCCTACTCCGGACATGATACGGTAGGCATGGTCTGTCTGGACAGCGCCGGAAAAGTGACGGCGGCCACGTCCACCAGCGGCCTGTTTATGAAAAAGAAGGGGCGTGTAGGGGATTCTCCCATCGCAGGTTCCGGATTCTATGCGGACAGTAAAGTCGGGGGAGCCAGCGCCACAGGCCTTGGGGAAGATCTGATGAAGGGCTGTATTTCCTATGAGATCGTCCGGCTTATGAAAGAAGGCATGCATCCGCAGGAGGCCTGTGAGACCGCGGTGAACCGTCTGGACGCGGAGCTGAAAGCGCGGCGGGGCGAAGCCGGGGATCTGTCCCTGATCGCCATGAACAAGGACGGCGAGTGGGGCGTGGCGACCAACATCGAGGGCTTTTCCTTTGCGGTGGTGACCGAGGAAAAAGAGACGCAGGTATATCTGGTGGAGCGTCAGGAGGACGGACACTGTACGTATGCTCCGGCATCGCAGGAGTGGATGGAGGAGTACATGCGGACGCGCATGGCGCCGGTCGTGGAGAAATGAGTGTCGGCCATGAAAAAGGGAGGGAACCTGATGGAACAGAAGATTCTGGAAAAAGTAGAGTCGCTGCGGGGGCAGATGATGGACGACATTCTGGAGCTGGTGCGCATTGACAGCGTGGAGACGGAAGCGCAGCCCGGCGCTCCCTTTGGGCCGGGAGTCAGGCATGCGCTCCAGAAAGCGCTGGAGATGGGCGAGCGGCTGGGATTTCGGACGGCGAATCTGAACAATTACATGGGCTATGTGGAGTACGGCAGAGGAGACGACTATGTGTGCGCCATCGGCCATGTGGACGTGGTCCCGCCCGGGGACGGCTGGAAGCAGCCGCCGTTTGCGGGGCATCAGGAGGACGGCGTTCTGTACGGCCGGGGCGTCCTGGACAACAAGGGGCCGATCCTTGCCTGCCTGTACGGTCTGTATGCCCTGAAGGAACTGGGGTATGAGCCGAAGCACCGGGTGCGGATCATCTTCGGATGCGATGAGGAATCCGGATTCGAGGATCTGAAGTATTATCTGTCAAAGGAGCAGCCCCCGGTGTATGGATTTACGCCGGACTGCAAATTTCCGGTGGTGTACGCGGAGCGCGGACGGGCGGTGATCCGTGTGGAAGCAAAAGAGATGATCTCCTTCTGCGATTTTGTGACACAGTATTTCATTGGCGCGAAAAATAACGGGGACCGGCTGGGCATTGATTTTTCCCATCCAGAGTACGGCGTCATGGAGATGCGGAATTATAAACTGTGGATGAACGGGCAGACGCTGACTTTTGACGCGGCGCTCAGCTATCCGGCTGGCCATACCGTTGATGAGATTCTGGAAAAGATCCGGGAAAAGGCGGGAGCGCAGAAGGTTGCGCTTGTGCAGAACTACGATCCGGTGGTATTTGATAAGGAAAGTCCCATGGTGCAGGCGCTGAAGGAGTGCTATGAGCAGGTGATGGGGGAAGACGGGACGCCGGTGACGACGACCGGCGGCACCTACGCAAAGGCCATGCCCGGGATCGTCCCCTTCGGCCCCAGTTTCGCAGGGCAGAAAGGCATCGGGCACAATCCCAATGAATGGATGAAGGAAGAGGACCTGATGAAAAATGCAAAAATCTACGCATTGGGGCTTTACCGTCTGGGACTTTTGTAGTTTAATGGAAGAGAAGGGAAAAGGCGTAAAAAATGACAGGAAAGATCGTGGAAATCTGCTGCGGAAGCTATTATGACGCAAAGCAGGCGGCGCTGGGGGGCGCAGAGCGCATCGAGCTCAACAGCGCGCTCATGCTGGGCGGCCTGACGCCCACGGAGAGCACCCTTCGGATGGTAAAGGAAGCGTTTCCGGCTCTGAAGGTGGTTGCCATGGTGCGGCCCAGAGGGGCGGGCTTCTGCTACACGGAGGAAGAGTTTCAGGTGATGGAAAGGGAGTGCGAAAGCCTGCTTCGGGCCGGAGCGGACGGCATCGCCTTCGGATGCCTTCTGGCAGACGCGTCGCTGGATGAGAAGCGGAACCGGAGGCTTGCGGACAGGATCCGGGAGGCGGGCGGGGAAGCCGTGTTCCACCGGGCTTTTGACTGCTCGAAGGATCCCTTTGCCGCCATGGAACAGCTGATCGCCATGGGCGTGGCCCGGGTGCTGACCAGCGGCCTGAAGCCGAAGGCGGTGGAAGGCCGGGAGATGCTGAAGAAGCTGCAGGCAGATTACGGGAAAGAGATTCAGATTCTGGCCGGCAGCGGAGTCAACGCGGACAATGCCGCGGAATTGATGGCATACACCGGCCTTCGCCAGGTCCACAGCTCCTGCAAGGCGTGGGAGACGGACCCGACGACCGTACAGAACGGGATTTCCTACAGCATTGCGGATGAAGAACATATGTTTGAATATGATGTGGTCTCTTCGGAACTGGTCAGGAAGCTTGTTAACAGCGTCAGTACACAGGCCTGAAGAACCGGCACACAGACATTTGCTCCAAAAGAGAATACAGAAAGTAAGAAATCACAGTGCCCTGCATGGCAGGGTTTCTGTGCGTTCAGAAAGAAATGTGTAAACAGGGGGGAACCATATGTGGGCAAGATTAAAACAGAATAAGATCATGCGCAGGATCATCACGATCGCTGCCGTTACCGCGTCGGCGCTGATGCAGGCGT
Source organism: uncultured Lachnospiraceae bacterium (assembly GCA_910583615.1). Lineage (GTDB taxonomy): Bacteria > Bacillota > Clostridia > Lachnospirales > Lachnospiraceae > Hominiventricola. The sequence goes on from CAJTXP010000005.1 coordinate 46,112, forward strand.
TCGTCATCCAGGTGTTCATTCGTCCGGCCGGGCTTCTGTCCGGCGGATTTACAGGCATTGCCATTTTGATCGACGATATTGCTTCCCTGTATGGCGGGAGCTTTTCCGTCTCTCTGGGAATGCTCGTCCTGAATATTCCGGTGGCGCTTCTGTGCAGCCGCAGCATCAGCAAACGGTTTACCTTTTATTCGCTGATGCAGGTATTTCTGGCCAGTTTTTTTCTGAAAGTCTGCCGGTTTCAGCCCCTGTTTGACGATGCGATGCTGAACGTGATTTTCGGCGGATTTCTCTACGGAATCGGAACGGCCATTGCGTTGAAGGGAAACGCCTCCACCGGCGGAACGGATTTTATCGCCCTCTATGTGTCCAACAAGACCGGAAAATCCATCTGGGAGCAGGTATTTGCGGGAAATGTGGTGCTCCTGTGCATCTTTGGTTATCTGTTTGGATGGATCTACGCCGGCTATTCCATCCTGTTCCAGTTCATCTCCACCCGGACCATTTCGTCCTTCCATCACCGCTATGAGCGGGTGACGCTGCAGATCACGACCATGCATGCGGAAAAGGTGATGAGAGCGTATGTGCAGAAATACCGCCACGGCATCTCCTGCGTGGAAGCGGTGGGCGGCTACAGCCACAAGAAAATGTATCTGCTGCACACGGTGGTGTCCTCCTATGAAGCGTCGGAAATCATCGAACTCATGCGCGGAGAGGACCCGCATATTATCATCAACGTGCTGAAGACGCAGAATTTTTACGGCAGCTTTTATCAGGCGCCGATCGGGTGATAGAAGGAGGGGTTGTCGCAGAAGCCGGTGCGCTTTCTGCGGCAACCCTTTTGCAGTATTCTCAAATCTGATATTCGGAACATTCTCATACTTTCGACAAAAATATTTCCACATTTAAAAGCGCTGCGCCGACGGCGGTGGAAAACCGTTTATAACGGCATATGCGAAAATAATCTGCATTTTCATGATACGTATTGCGCCTGCTCAGCATGTCGCGGATCTGGTCTATGTATTCTTCCAGATAAGCCCCCACATAGCCGCCGACGATGATGGGGCAGTCAAAGAGCATCTTCAGATTGTTGACCGTGATCGTCAGATATTCCAGGTATTCCCTCCAGATGGCCATATGCTTCCCGCTTCTCGCATGAAGGTATTCAAAGAACCGGTCCAGGCTGCCTTCCGCCTGGTCGGACAGCAGGAGCGCGGAGAGATAGGCGTCCACACATCCCCTCTTGCCGCAGTAACAGAGCCGCCCGTTGTTGACCAGGGTTACATGTCCGATCTCGCCTCCTTCATAGGTCTCTCCCCAGTACAGATGGTTGTTGTTCAGGATAGCGCCGCCAATGGTATTGTTCAGGGACAGATAGAAGGTATTTCTGGCTCCTTTGATCCTCCAGTTTTCCGCCAGACCGCCGGCGTTGGCATCGTTGCAGAGGATGCAGGGAAGGTCCAGATATTTTTCGAAATTCTCCAGAGCTGCCAGGTGGAACAGGGTCATATCGCTGTGCAGAGGGGTCTGGTTGGCCATATCCATCATCACAGGCAGGGCGATGCCGACTCCGAGAACCTGCCGCCGGTCGATGCAGGCTTCCCGGATCAGACTGTCCGACTGGGCGCGCAGAAAGTCGTAGTAGGCCTTGTCGGACTGAAATTCCCGTCTTTCTTTTCGCTTGACTATGATCTGTCCGCTCAAATCGATCAGCGCGGAATGGACATGATGGGCTGTGATATCCAGGCCGATGGAGTAATACAGAGATGGATTGTAGGTAAATGCCTTCGGCGGCCGCCCGCCCTGGGAGTTAAAGGTCCCTTTTTCCAGAATATAGCGCTCGGCGGTCAGATGCTTCAGGATCTGGTTGACCGTAGGAAGGCTTAAGTCCAGCTGCTCCATCAGGTCATACTTGGACACAGGGCCGTTATTTTCGTAGATATACCGGTATACTTTATTCTGGTTATTTTTCTTCAAATCAATGCTGTTGGACATGATAAAGGGTCTCCCTTGCAAAGTGTCTATGGTTTTAATCTCCTGTTTATTATAAGTTTTAGAAAAAAACCTGTCAAGAATATATAAATTTCACAAAAAAATAAAAATTATTATTGACTTTTTATATAGAATGGATATATACTAAAACAGTAATATATAAGTAAAATACAAAACTAAAAAGGGGGGTGGTTAAATGGCATATTTCGTGGGAAATATATATTCAGACTGTCTGAAACAGGACACGCAGCTTCAGGTGATCATTCCGCAGGATGAGAGGGAATACGCCTGCAAGGAAGATCCAAAGCTTCTGATCCTGCTTCACGGACTGTCTGATAATGCGGCGACCTGGGTGAGAAAGACTTCCATTGAGCGGTATGCGCAGGAGTATAATCTGGCAGTTCTGATGCCGGAGGTACACCGGAGCTGGTATTACGATATGGAAAACGGCGTCGACGCATTTTCCTATATCACGAAAGAACTGCCAGAGATCGCAGATAAGCTGTTCCATGTATCCGTGAAGAGAGAGGATATGCTGCTGGCGGGTCTGTCCATGGGAGGATACGGCGCGCTTCGGTGTGTGCTGAAGGCGCCGGAGGTATTCGGATACTGCGGGGCGTTTTCCGGGGCTTATGACATCAACGAGGTGGTGCGGATCTCCCGGACGGAGGAGGCGCCGTTTGTCATTCGGGGGATGGAGAAGGATCTGAAGGCTGTGGCCGGACTGCAGAACGCAGTACCGGAAGAGACGCTGATTCCGGCATTGTTGGAGAAAGCGGTGGCAGAGAAAAAGGATCTGCCAGGGATCTATATGGTATGCGGCACTGAGGATTTTCTCTATTCGCAGACCACGAAGATCCGGAAACTTTGTGAAAAAGTTGTCAAGGATTTTCGCTATGAAGAATGTCCAGGAACCCATGAGTGGCGGATCTGGGACAAAGCGATTGAGAAAATGCTTGCAATGTATTTGAAATGAAAAATCAGGAGGCGGAGTATGAAAAAAATCATGAGAAAAGTATCGATCTTACTGGCGGCGGCATTAACGGTGATGTCTTTGGCGGCATGCAGCATGAAAGAACCGGGAAGTTCGGATGCGGGACAGCCGGAACCGGCTCCGGCGGAGGAGAGCGCGGAGGACGGTGCAGACGAGAGCGGGGCACCCGCAGACGCCGAAAACCAGGATAAGAAGATCCGGGTAGGATTTATTGTACAGGATCTGACCATCAACTATTTCCTGAGCGTCGTACAGGGTGTGGAGGATTTCCAGGAAAACTATAACATGGAAGTGCAGGTTGTGGACGGGCATTCAGATGCGAACACGCAGGTGGAAGCAGTGGAAAATCTGGTCACCCAGGGTGTGGACTGTATCGTCATCTGCCCCGTAGACCCGGTGGCTCCGGAAGCGGCGGTAAAGGAGGCGCAGAAGGCAGGCATTCCGGTCATCACCTGGTCGGAGAAGATCGAGGGCTGCGACGCATGGGTGGCCATCGACAACTACAATTATGGATTTGAAACCGGAAAGCTCGCGGGACAGTGGATCGTGGATCATCTGGAAAATCAGGAAGACGCGAAAGTCATGTATGTGTACGTACAGGAAAATGAGCAGCTGATCCAGAGGGGAAAGGGTATGGAGGACGGCGTCGCATCCATCGCTCCCAATGCGCAGACCATCGCCGTCCAGTCCGGAAATACAACTGAATCCGGTATGAAGGCGGTAGAAACGGTTCTGGTCAAAGAGCCGGATATGAACGTGATTGTGTGCTCCAACGACTCGGTTGCGCTGGGTGCATATGAAGCTATGGTGGCAGCCGGAAAACAGGATGCCGACGTATGTATCACCGGCCTGGACGCCGATCAGAAGAATCTGGAGTACATTGCAGAAGGTACGATCCTCAAGGGAACCGTGGATCTGTCCGCGTATCATCAGGGCGATCTGCTGTGCGATGCAGTGACCCAGGTGCTGGAGAAAGGTACCGTTGAAGAACCGATTTATGTAAAGTATTCTCCGGTGACGGAAGAAAATGTGCAGGAGGTTCTGGATCAGAGAGCGAGTCTGGAATCGAACTGATCAGCAGGAGCGGGCAAATATGGAAAAACACATCTTGGAACTGAAGAACATAAAAAAGGTTTTTCCCGGGGTCTGCGCGCTTGACGGGGTCTCCCTGGCCTTCCGGCCGGGGGAGATCCATGCCATAGCGGGAGAAAACGGGGCCGGAAAATCTACGTTCATCAAGATCATCACAGGGGCCATACAGCCCACCGAAGGTCAGATCTTTTTCGAAGGGGAGGAGATCCGGAACAATTCGCCCATCGTATCCATGAAACACGGGATCGCGGCCATTTATCAGGAATTCAACCTGTTTCCGGCTCTGACTGCGGCAGAGAATATCTTTTTTGGGCGGATACCGAAGAAAAACGGTATGGTGGACTACCGAAAGATGTATCAGGAAGCGGAGGTCCTTCTGGAACAACTGGGAGTATCCATATCCGCCCAGGCCAGAGTGAGCAGCCTGAGCGTGGGATATCAGCAGATCATTGAGATTGCCCGGGCGGTATCGTGTCATGCCCGTGTACTTATCATGGATGAACCTTCAGCGCCGCTTACGGACAATGAGACGAGACGTCTGTTTGAGATCGTGGAACGGCTGAAGAAGAACGGAATCACGATCATCTATATTTCTCACAGGATGGAAGAGATCTTCCGGCTCTGTGACCGGGTGTCCGTATTCCGGGACGGGAAATATATTCGGACCATGGAGGTCCAAAATACCAGCGCGGATGAACTGATCCAGATCATGGTGAACCGGGAGCTGGGGGAGCAGTATCCGAAGAAGGCATATCAAAGAGGGAAGAAGGTACTGGAGATCCGGGGGCTGAACACGGCTCTTCTGAAGGATATTCATCTGGAGGCATATGAGGGGGAGATTCTCGGGCTTGCAGGGCTGGTCGGCGCAGGACGGACGGAGATCGCCCGGGCGCTGTTCGGCGCGGACCGAATCGAGAGCGGGGTATTTCTGATCGACGGAAAAGAGGTCGTGATTCATAAGACGATGGATGCGATCCGTGCGGGCATCGGACTGATCCCGGAGGACCGCAAACGGCAGGGGGTATTTCTGAGAGAGAGCATCCGCCATAATGTCTCTTTTGCACATTTTAAGGGGATCATGAAAGGACCTTTCATCAGCGAGAAGCTGGATAAGGAAGCCGCGGCCTCCTATATCGAGAGTCTGGGGATCAAGACGCCGTCCGCGGAGCAGGCGGTGGGGAACTTAAGCGGCGGCAACCAGCAGAAGGTCGTACTGGCCAAGTGGCTGTTTACTGACAGCAGGATACTGATTTTTGACGAACCTACCCGCGGAATCGATGTGGGCGCCAGGCAGGAGATCTACCGGCTGATGCTGGACCTGATCGCACAGGGTAAGACCGTCATTATGATCAGTTCCGAGATGCCGGAGCTGATCGGCATGGCTGACCGCATTGTTGTGCTTCATGAAGGGCGGATCAGCGGGACGCTTAAGAAGGGGGAGTTTACCCAGGAAAATATTATGACGCTGGCATCTGGGATGCCGCTGCAGACGGGATCGGAGGGAAAACATTGAAAAAGATAGATTTGTCAAAATACGGGATTATATTTGCGTGGATCACGCTGGTGATCGTCTTTTCGATCTGCGAGCCATCGTTTCTGAAACCGTCCAATATTTTTAATATTTTAAGACAGGTGTCGATTGTCGGCGTCTGCTCCGTCGGCATGACGTTTGTAATCCTGACAGGCGGGATGGATCTTTCCGTCGGTTCCGTGATCGGAGTGTCCACCGTGGCAGGCGCGATTCTTTTGTCCAACGGAGTGCCGATTCCGCTGGTATTCGTTCTGATCCTTCTCATGGGGGCCGCCGCAGGACTGTTTAACGGATTTTTTATCAATGAGGTGGGGATCGCGCCGATCATCATGACGCTTGGAACCATGACGGCGTTGAGAGGCGCGGCCTTTCTCCTCTGCGGCGGATTTCCGGTATACGGGATTCCGGAATCCTTCCTGATGATCGGGCAGGGATATCTGGGCGTCGTGCCGGTGCCCGTCATTTTAATGGTGATCGTCTTCGCGGTCGGTTACGTTCTGCTCAACAAGCTGCCTTTCGGCCGCGCAGTCTACGGGATCGGAGGGAATACAGAAGCAGCCCGGCTGTCAGGCGTCAATGTGAAGGCAGTTCTGTATAAGGTATACATTCTGGCAGGCGTTTTGTACGCGCTGGCCGGGCTGATCCTGATGGCCCGTGTCAACTCCGGACAGGCAAAATCCGGGGAGGGATACGAGATGGATGTAATCACCGGCTGTGTGCTGGGAGGTATCAGCATCAGCGGCGGCGAAGGGAAAATTACCGGTGTCGTGATCGGAGTGCTGCTCATGGGCACCCTGTCCAACGGCATGGTGCTGATGGATGTGTCCGAATACTGGCAGAAGGTCGTAAAGGGACTGGTGCTGATCCTGGCCGTGACTCTGGACAAGCTGGTGCAGAGACGGCAGCTGAAGAGGGCGTAACCGGTTGGATAATGTCTGCAGGAACCATAATCAAAAGCTGTCCGTCATAGACGCGGACAGCTTTTGTTTTGCTGCTCCAGTCTCTTTTTATATCGTATCTCTGGAGAACAGTTCCCCGATCCTGGAAAAAAATCCTTTTTCTTTCTGCTGGATCTTCCTGTCCAGCATGCGTATGTCATATTCGTGTATTCTCAGCCGGCGCGTCGTATCCTCCATCTGCTTTTTCAGGTCTGCCAGGCAGTATTCCGTCAATTCTTCCAGATAATCCTTATCTACGCAGAGCGGGTAGAGGCGGTTCTGCTGTTTCCTTTTTTTGAGTCTGGAGCTGATATCCTCCATTTCTTTCCGGCTTAAGTTTGCAGTATAACGGTCTTTTTTGAAAATTTCATATTCCAGGCGGTTGATATAGCAGACCGGGACTTCCCGAAAGTGGTCCTTGACATTAGAGCGGTCGTTTGCCCAAAGGATGATGGGATAGACCTTCAGCTTTTTGCTCATCTGAGGCTGCTTTTTATAAATTTCCTCCAGATGGCGGCTTAAAGAATTCGTGTGACGGCGGATCTGTTCAATCAGGTTCTCGGAATGTGTGCCGCTTTTCAGGATTCCCTTCTCTGATATAATGCCGTTGTGCCGCTTGTTTTTCACCTCTATGGAGAAAATGCCGGTGGGTGCGATAATGACCAGATCATGCTCGATGTCAAGGTTGTTGTATTTCAGCCGCAGATTCTGCAGAGAAATGACTCTGTTTCCGAGCAGTGACATGGCTTCTGCGGCGCGGTCTTCTCCTTTCTGTCCGAATTCCAGGCCCCGGCTGGCATCCTGGATGGAACGCGTCTGCTTCTGAAATGCTTCCGGGAGGTTATCCATATCGATCTCGTATTTCTTCAGCAGGTGCATAAGGCCGGTGTACTGTTTCCGCGCCTGTGCATTGTCATACCGGTTTTCCTCCAGCAGACGGAGGGACCGGATGTAGTCTTTTCTTTTTTTGATCTCCTTATTGATGCAGGCAAGAGTTTCCTTTTCCTTTTCTGCTTCTCCTGCAAGAAGGACTCGTTCTTCACATAATTTGTTGATATCCATACAGTTCCTTTTCATTTTTGTTGCTGTGAAGGCCGTTACTTATGTAAGGCCGCATAGTGGCTGCGAAAATGGAAACCACTATTATCACCTATCATAACATTATTTTTCCCAAATAGGTAGACAGAATTTACAAGTATCGCAGATTTTTTATCTGTCCGCATCCGGGTAGACAAAACAAAACGGAGATACTATAATATAGAGTAACCGGATACAACCGTGTTTTTTGAAAGCGGGGATCATCATGTTTACAAAAATACGAAAAAGCCTGACTCCGGTCCAGTGGATCGCAGCGGGGTTCCTGATTATCATATTGTGTGGGACGCTCCTTTTGATGCTTCCCGTGTCCAGCCGGGATTCAGGAGGGACGGATTTTCTGTCCGCGCTTTTTACGGCTGCCAGCGCCACCTGCGTCACCGGCCTTGTGGTCGTGGACACTTATCAGCACTGGAGCCTGTTTGGCCAGCTTGTCATACTGCTCATGATCCAGACGGGCGGACTGGGGTTTGTGACCATTGGCGTGACGATTCTTCTGATGATGGGCAAAAAGGTCGGCCTGGCGGACAGGGGCCTGTTAAGAGACAGCGTAAATATTCTGGAGCTTGGCGGCGTGGTGCGGCTGGCAAAGTTAATCGTGAAGGGAACCCTTTTCTTCGAAGGGATTGGCGCGTGTCTTCTGGCCTGTCGTTTTGTGCCGGAGTTCGGGATTGCAGAAGGGATTTATTATGGGATCTTTCATTCTGTCTCTGCTTTCTGCAATGCCGGTTTTGATCTGATGGGACGTTTTGGAGAATATGGATCTCTGGTCCGTTATGCAGATGACTGGCTGATGAATCTGACCGTTGTAACGCTGATTCTGACCGGAGGCCTCGGATTTTCCGTGTGGCGGGATCTGGTGAAAAACCGCTGCCATGTGAGGAAATATACACTGCATACCAAGATGGTTCTGACTGCTCTTCTGGTGCTGGTAATCGTGCCGACAGGACTGTTCTGGCTTCTGGAGCGGGACGGAGTGCTGGCGGGCATGAGCGGTTCCGGACAGTTCTTGGGCGCGCTTTTTGCTGCCGTGACGCCCAGAACGGCAGGCTTTAATACGACGGATGTGGCGGCGATGGGTGATGCGGGAAAACTGCTTACGCTGGTGCTGATGCTGATCGGCGGCAATCCGGGTTCCACGGCAGGCGGTGTGAAGACCACTACGATCATGGTACTTTTATTCTATGTAGTGTCCATGATTCAGCACCGGGACGGCGTCAATGTATACGGCCGCAGGCTTCCGGACGGCATGATCGAAAAGGCGGCGATTGTGTTTACACTGACCCTTACGCTGGCGGTGACGGCGTCCTTTCTCATCTGTGCCCTGGATGGCCTTCCTCTGACCGACGTGCTTCTGGAGACATTTTCGGCAGTGGACACCGTGGGGATGAGTACCGGGATTACAAGACAGACCGGAACATGTTCCAGGGTTATCCTGATCCTTTTGATGTACTGCGGAAGAATCGGGAGTCTGTCCTTTGCCCTTGCATTTACGGATAAAAAACAAAGATCCGGGCTTCGCCAGCCCATGGAACGCATCAATATTGGCTGAGTTTTGGGAGAAATGCTTTATGAAATCTTTTTTAATTATTGGAATGGGAAGGTTTGGACATTATCTGTGCCAGGAGCTGTCCAAACTTGGAAATGAAATACTGGCGGTGGATGTTGTGGAAGAGCGCCTGGAGCCCTGTCTTCCGCTGGTGACCAGTGCGCAGATCGGAGACTGTACGAAACCGGAGGTGCTTAAGGAGCTGGGGGTTGGAAATTTTGACAGGTGTTTTGTATGTATTGGCACGAATTTCCAGAACAGTCTGGAGATTACCAGTCTTTTAAAAGAACTGGGGGCGAAATGGGTCATCAGCCGGGCCAGTACGGATGTGCAGGCAAAATTTCTTCTGCGCAACGGTGCGGATGAGGTTGTCTATCCGGAGCGTGATATTGCTGAGCGGGTTGCGAAAAAATCCAGTGCGAACCATGTTTTTGACTTTGTGGATCTGGGAGATTACGGAATCTATGAGGCTCTCCCTTTAAAGGAATGGGTAGGGAAGAGCATTAAAGAACTGAATGTACGGGTGAATTATAATATCAGCATTCTCGGTATCCGGGAGGCGGATGGCTCCGTGTTCATGCCCGATGCAGACTACTGCTTCAGAGGGGAAGACCATATGATGGTCATGGGCAGTGATGCGGACCTGGCCCGTTTTCTCCGTAAACTGTAGGGTCATATGGTCAGATCCAGAAGTTCCGCCTGCTTCAGCAGAAACTGATAGCGCATCTGCACGGCTTTCAGTTCGTAGATGGAACAGTCGATCAGATCCGGGTCAATGACGTTTTCAAAGTTGGAATAGGCGCAGTCCATGGCGCGTTTTGCTTTCTTTATATCTTCCAGAAGCTGCTGCTTTCTGGGATCTGCGCTTATATTGGGTTCTGTGCGTTTCATCTGCATCTTCCTTCCTGTTATTGGAAACTGGTTAGTATCAGTATAGTCGCCAATTGGAAAATTTATACGGAAACGGGAATATTTTTCAGTGTTTTTCATATAGTAAACCAGAGAGGAGGCGGCTTTTGTGGAGAAAGAAACAGGAGTTCTGGTGATTGCAGGGGCGTGCCTGCTGGTGCTTTTTATGGTGCTGGTGAAGCGCAAAGCGGAGCTTTTTCTGAATTTCTGCCTGCGGGCGGTGATGGGTGCAATCTCGATCTACGGGATTAATCTTCTGCTGGCAGTGTGGGAGATCCCGTGTTCGGTAGGGATCAATCTGTTAAGTCTTTTGGCGTCCGGGATCTTTGGATTCAGCGGGGTTTCTCTTCTTTACGCAATTGCGGCATTTCGGTTTTTGTGAGTATTCGACAAAATTTGTGAACAAACTGTAAATTGACTTTACAGTGGAAAAAGGATTCTCTATAATAAAAAACGTGATAAACGTTTATCGACAAAGTGGCATTCGCCATGGACTCAAATGTTTTCAGAGTCAGATTCCATTAAAAATTGCAGCATGAAGAAACCGGGGCTTGTGTTGCAGGAGGTAAAAGTGAAAAACACAAGATTATGGATTGCGGATTCGGAAGCTTCCTATGCGGAGGCTTTCAGAGAATACGTAAATCTGAAAAAAAGCCATCTGTTTCAGGTCAGGATGTGTACCGAACAGGAGCAGCTTGTGAAAGCGCTTTCTGCGGAAGAGATTGAGATACTGCTGATATCAGCAAAGTGGTATGAAACGCTGAAAGGTTTCATCCGGAATGAATGTGTGATCTTTTTATCCGAGGGAAGTCTTCCAAAAGAACTGAACAGGTTCCCGGCTGTGTACAAGTATCAGTCTGTGGAGAATATTCTTCGGGAAATCATGTATTATTATTCAGAACAGGATGCGGACGAATATTATACACAGGTACGCAGAGAAAACAGGGTGATAGGGATATATTCTCCGTCAGAAGGGATCAGGAAAAACAAGTTTGCCCTTACTTTGGGGCAGATCATAGCAGAGGATCGGAATGTTTTATATCTGAATCTGGAAGAATGTTCCGGATTTTCTGAGATTCTGGATGGAAGTCACTGGAACCTGACGGATTTAATCTACTATCTTAGGCAAAATAAGGCTTCGTTTCTGTATCGACTGAACAGCATGATCAGGAAGCTGGACCGGATGGATTATATCCCGCCCTGTGAATCCTATACGGATTTTCTGCAGGTCACTGCGGAAGAGTGGCAGCGACTGCTGCATCTGATCTGCACGCAGAGCAGCTATGATGTCGTCATACTGGATTTTGGCAACAGCGCAGGTCACGAAACGGACCTTTTAAGGCAGTGCAGCGGTATCTATGTACCGGTTGGTCCGGATCTGATCTCGCAGGGCAGACTTGGACAGTGGGAGAAGCATCTTCAGGTATCAGACGGAATGGATATACTGGAAAGACTTCAGAAGCTGGAACTGCCGGAATGCGGTATGGGTCCGTACAGCGAGGAGGATCTCTTTATGCTGCCACAGCAGGAACTGGGCGCTTTTGTCCGGGGACTGCTGGAGGAATAGGAGGTATCATGGAACAGGTGTCAGGGACATCAGAAAGATTTCTGGAGATGAAAAGCCGGATTCTTGAACGGGTAGACTTAAGCAGGGAAGTGCCGGATGAAGAGATGCAGGAGCTGATCGACGAAGTAGTGCTTTCCTGCGGGAAGGAACAGCGCATTTCACTGAATGAGAAGTGCCGGCTGAAAAGGGAGCTGTTTCATGCGCTCAGGAAGATGGATGTACTTCAGGAACTTCTGGATGAGCCGGGAGTGACAGAGATCATGGTCAACGGAATGGATGGAATTTTCCTTGAAAAAGGCGGGAAACTGGTACGCTGGGAGAAGAATTTTTATTCCAGGGAACGGATACTGGATATCATTCAGCAGATGGCAGGGGCCTGCAACCGGGTTGTCAATGAATCCCAGCCCATTGTGGATGCAAGGCTGGAGAACGGCGACCGGCTGCATGTTGTCCTTCCCCCTGTAGCGGTGAACGGGCCGATTATCACAATACGACGATTTCCGGAAAGCCCTGTAACCATGGAGAAGCTTCTGGAACTGGAAAGCCTTTCCCAGGAGGAGGCCCTGTTCTTGAAGGATGCGGTCCGGTCCGGATATTCTATCCTGATTGCAGGCGGAACCGGGTCCGGGAAGACGACGTTTTTGAACGCGCTTTCCGAATATATTCCGCGGGATGAACGGGTCATCGTAATCGAAGATACTGCAGAGCTGCAGATTCAGAATGTGGAGAATCTGGTGCGTCTGGAGACTCGAAGCTCCGGAGCGGAGGACTGTAAGGAGATCACGATCCGGGATCTGATCCGTGCTTCGCTGAGGATGAGGCCAAGCAGAATTATTGTCGGCGAGGTCCGCGGGGCGGAGGCTTTTGAACTTCTGACCTGTCTGAATACCGGTCATGACGGAAGCTTTTCCACCTGCCACGCCAACAGCACGCAGGACACGGTCGGACGCCTGGAAACCATGGTACTGATGGGGATGGAACTGCCCCTGCAGGCAATCCGGAGGCAGATTGCCTCCGGCATTGACCTGATCGTTTATCTTGGAAGACTGCGTGATAAAAGCCGCAGACTTCTGGAAATCACGGAAGTGACCGGTATGGAAGGGGATCAGGTGGTATTGAATCCGCTGTTCCTCTTCCGGGAAACCGGCGAGGTATCCGGCAGAATCTGCGGGACACAGGAAAAAACGGGAGATATGAAAAATATTGAAAAATTTCAGCGCGCCGGCATTTCGGCATATGAAAAAGGAATCATTTCTGGATCTTCTTAAGGGAATTCTCCTGATTCTGATATTTTCCTGGTTATTCTACGATTCTCTCTTGGCAGTTTTCTGCCTGCTCCCTTTACTCCGGCTGTGGCTTGGGGAATGCAGGGAGGAAAGAGAACAGAAAGCAAAAGAACAGTTCCGAAAGATGTTTCGGGAATGGATCCTGCTTTTATCCTCTTCTTTGTCCGCAGGATATTCGGTGGAGAATGCCATGGGGCAGTCCTTTCGGGAACTTCAGATGATGTTTCCCAAAGGGGGGATCATGCTGGATGAACTGAAAGAGATGCTGGCAAAGGCTGAGAATAACCAGCGGCCGGAGGCGCTTCTTGGCGAGTTTGCACAAAGACACCCCCTGGAAGAGGTAAAAAGCTTTGTGGAAGTGTTCTGCACCGCGCGTATAAGCGGAGGAAGCCTGAATGCGGTCATTCAGAATACAGCATCTCAGATGGCGGAGATCATGGATACCCGGAGGGAAATTGGAACACTGCTGGCAGCAAAGGTATATGAGCAGAAGATCATGACAGTTATGCCGGCGGCAGTACTTCTGTACGTACGGATTGGCTCCGGAGAGTTTCTGAAAGGACTGTATCATAATCCGATGGGAATTCTGGTGGCGACCGTATGCCTGGTGATCTACCTTTCAGCGTATCTGCTGGGGAAAAGGATGGTACAGTTTGAAATATAGGACAAGATTATGCCTGACTGCACTGGCAGGCGGCATATTGACGCTGCTCTTTTTTCTGTATGGCATGAGGGAAGGGGAGCCCCTTCAGTATCTGGAAAGGCCCCAAAGCGGGGACGGTGACAGGCGGACGGAACTTCAGGTGGAGATGGAAGGAAAGGCCTGGCCGTTTCAGGTGACCGTTCGGGAGATTCCGTATGAGGAAGAGAAAATTTTTGAAATGCTTAAGTCTGCGTCCGAAGGGCTGGGAGCAGTGTTTCTGAATGGAAATACGGATTTTGAACATGTGATGCAGGAAGTATCCATGCCGCCTGTCTTTCCGGATACGGAGATAGAGATTCAGTGGTATCTGAATTCCTGGGATTATGTGGATCCGGATGGAACCATAAAGAACGAACTGTTAAAACAGCCGATTGCCGTGAGCGTGCAGGCAGTTCTGACCATGGGAGAAGAAGAGCTTGTATGGGAACAGGATATTAAGGTCGTGCCACCGGAACATCCGGATGCGGAACAAAAGCTTCGGATGCTGGAATATGAGCTTTCAGAAGCGCAGAAGGAGATTTCGGACAGACTGAAGCTGCCGGCTGCGGCAGCAGGAGAACCGGTCGTCTGGCATCACGCCGCAGATGACCGTTGGATATGGATGCTCACGCTGACATTTCTGGCTCTGGCAGCGATGGCTGCCGGACAAAGACAGGAGGAAGAAACGGTTCGAAAGAAGAGGGAGCGGGGCATGCAGCTTGACTATCCGGAGATCGTGAGCCGGCTGAGCCTTTATATGGGGGCGGGAATCAGCACAAGAAAAGCGTGGGAACGAATCGTGGACGACTATGGAAAAAAGGAAGCAGCGGATGATATAAGACATAACGCATATGAGGAGATGCGCATCACGCTGCATGAGATGCGAAGCGGTGTGGCGGAGGCGTCTGCCTATGAACGGTTTGGAACAAGGTGCCGCATGCCGGCTTATCTGAAGCTGGGAACATTGTTAAGCCAGAATCTGAGAAAAGGTACAAAAAATCTGGCAGGCCTCCTTCAGGAGGAGTCAAGGGAGGCTTTTGAAAACCGCAGGGCGCTGGCAAAGAAAATGGGAGAAGAATGTGAAAGCAGACTGCTTTTGCCAATGCTTTTAATGCTTCTGACGATATTGATCATCATCATGTATCCTGCAGTCGTATCATTTCAGATGTGACGGCAGATGCGGAACTTGAATCTTAACAGCACAGATCCGGAGAATGCTTCCGGACAGGGGGAATTCAGAGGAGCTGTGCGGAACCCGGATCATAACAGCACAGATCCGAAGAATGCCCGGAAGTATTTCCGAATGCGGATGCAGACGGAAATGCTTCCAGACAAGGGGAATTCAGAGGAGCTGTGCGGAACTTGAATAGGAGGAAATATGAGAATAAGAACATTCTGGAGACATTTTTGGGAAGACGAGAGCGGTATGGGAGTTGTAGAGGTTATTCTGATCATTGTGGTACTGATCGGGCTTGTGATCATTTTCAAAAATCAGATCACCGGAGTTGTTAACGAGATTTTTGAAAAAATTGTTTCTCAGAGCCGAAGTGTGTAAAAAAGCATCCGGACAGATTACGGTTTTTATGGCATTGTGTTTTCTGGTTTTCCTGGGGCTGTATCTGGTCTGTCTTCAATCTGTGCAGACGCAGTACCGGAAAAAGCAGGCGGAGCAGGCAGTAGAGGCGGGAATGTTCTCTCTGTTTTCAGAATTTGAGCCGCATCTTATGAAGCAGTATGATCTGTTCTGTCTGGATACCTCTTTTGGAGGCGGACGGGAACGTATGGATGAGCTGAGCAGTCATCTGTGGCAGTTTGTAGAGAATAATGCAGCAGCAGACGGTCTATCTGTGCAGGGAACGGATATCAGGAGCGTGGTACGCGTGACGGATGGATTCGGAGCGGCGGTTTTTCGCCAGGGCGTGGAGATTATGAAAGAGAAAACCGGTGCGTCTCTGGCGGAAGACTGGCTGCTGCAGGATCTGTTTATGGAAAGCTCGGATGAAAACACAAGAAGATTTCAAGAGGACTGCGAGAATTACGAAGGAACCGTAAGGGATTACGAGGATGAAGACGAGGACGATGAGGAGGAAGACGGAGAGGACCGTTCTCTTGGCCCGGAAGCCCGTCAATGGGATGGCCTGTGGAATGATTTCACGCTGGAAAAAGCAGTTCCCGGAGATTATCAGATTTCAGAAAAATCCGCAGTACTGGAAAACATGCCCTCTCATCGGGAATTGTCCATTGGCATGGGACTTTCGGCAGGAACAGAAAATCAGCCCATTCAGAAGCAGTGGTTTATCAGTTACCTGTGCGAGTATATGAAGCATGCGCAGGAAATGCTTCCGGAAGCCAGGACAGAAGGGTATCTGGATTATCAGCTCGAATATATTATTTTCGGAAAAGGTTCGGATCAGGAGAACTTAAGCGGCGTGACTGGAAAACTTCTTCTGGTCAGAGAGGGAATGAATTATGCATTTCTTCTAACTCATCCGGAGTTTCGGGAAAAGGCGGAGCTTCTTGCCCTGGTACTGGCCGGGATGACGGGAAATGAAAGTGTGATAAAAAGCCTGGAACAGTTGATTTTGCTGGGCTGGGCATATGGTGAGAGCCTGACGGAGATCCGGCAGCTCCTGCTTGGATATGAACTTGCGGCAGTGAAGACGGAAGAAGACTGGCAGGTTCCCCTGTCCGGGCTGCTTTCTGCCTTAAGTGATCCGGGAGGATACGATACACAGGCTGTCATGCAGAGAGGAATCAGTTATGAGGCCTGCCTTAGAATCTTTCTAATGCTGGAATCTGCTGAAACGCTTTCCATGAGAGCAGTTGATATTATGGAAGGCGAGGTCAGCCGGACGGACGGGTGCGCAGATCTTCATCTGGATCACTGTGTGGACTATCTGACGGCTCAGGTGTGGATCGAGGATCTGTATCTGGAAAGGAGCTATGGATATGAATAATTTTATATTCATGAATCCGTTTCCATAAATGCGGAATCAGAAAAAAGCAGAATCCGAAAGGAGGTATGGAGGGATGTCCTTCTGCTGCAGGGAACAGTTAAAATCTATCAAAACTCTCCAGATACCCTATATACAGACCGTGTTTTTTAATGACATGCGGACAGGCAGGAGGACCTCCCTCTGTACCTCCAAAAAGGGAAGCATGACGGTAGAGGCTTCCCTGGTACTGCCTTTTCTGCTTTTTGCAGTCACGGCTCTTCTGTATCTCTTTTCCTTTACCTCCGTACAGGCAAAGGAAAGCAGAGAACTGACAGAACGTGCAGAGCTTCTGGCGGTGACTGTGGGATGTACCCGTGAATCTGACCCGTATATCAGACTTTCGGAAGCGGATCTGATCCAACTTCCGTTTTCCTCTCTGTTTTCCGGAAGAAAGCCGGTGACAAGAAATGTGGTGGTCCGTGCCTGGGTCGGGTATACGGGAGAATCCTTTCAGAATCGGGCGGGTGAGACGATTGTTTACATAACTCCGACAGGAAGCGTATATCACAAGAGCCGGGACTGTACCTATCTCAGACTGTCGATTCGTCAGGTTTCTACTCAGGATCTAAGCGGGGAAAGAAATCAGTCCGGAAGCAGATATACGCCCTGTATCTACTGCGTTCGCAGGGGCTGGTCGGGAGGAACCGCCTATATTACGGATTATGGTACAAGCTATCACAGCAGTACAGGCTGTCAGGGACTGAAGCGGACTGTAACTGCCATACCTCTTTCACAGGCAGGAGGACGCCATGCCTGTTCCAGATGCGGGAGGCATTGAGCAGTCTGTGGGTCCTGATTCATCTGCTGTATCTGACAGCCGAGGATCTGAAGGAACAGCGGATATCCATGATGGTGATTCTGGAACTGTGCGGCTCAGGAATGCTGTGTGCAGTGCAGGCAGGGCGTGCGCCTTCGCTCCTTCCGGGCTGTTTAATACTTTTGACCGGATTTTTCAGCCGGGAGCGGATCGGCTATGGAGACGGGTGGCTGATGCTGGCACTGGGAATGTGGATGAATACTGCAGAGCTTCTGCGCCTGTTTTCCGGAGGAGTGATGCTTGGTTTTCTGTATTCTCTTGGCTGTCGAAAACGGGATATTCCGCTGGTTCCGTTCCTGACAGCGGCTTATGTCATGGAGAAATGGATATGAAGAAAAAAGGAAGATATGTAGTGGAAGCGGCATTTCTGGTACCGGGCATCTGTATGTTGCTTGTATATGCGGTATTTTTTTCCCTGTATGCGCATGACTGTGCCGTATGTGTGCATACGGCGCTGGAGGTGGGAATCAAAGGATGCTATCCGGACGGGCATACGGACAGTCAGAGAAAAGAGGATATGGAAAGGGATCTTTCCGAAAAGCTGTCCATGCAGCTTTTGTGGCTGCAGAACAATCATGTGGAGATCCAGGTCAGCCCGCTTCGAGTTACGCTTAAGGTGTCTGGAACGGGCAGTTTCCTTCCGGTATCCGGACTGGAGACGCAGCAGACCATATATCGGATACAGCCCTGTGAAACCATACGCAGAAGCAGATGGATGAGAGACTGATGGAGGAAAAAAGATGGAGATACGATATAAAAGAGACCTGAACAGCAATTATATGATTCTGACGGAAGAAAATCCGAAGAATGAAAGTTATGAAGTCCGTATGATTACGGAAAACCGCATTTATGGGCTTTTGCCCTGTATTCATCAGCAGTATGAGGGCCGGACGGAATATTATTATGAGATTACAGGCCGCCAAAGTATGGAACTTCTTTATGAACGGAGAAAACTGAATTCTGGTCAGTTGAAAGGACTTCTCAGGGAGCTCCTTCGTATTCTGGAATCGGCCGGGGAATATCTGCTGAATCCTGATCATCTGCTTCTTGGGCCGGAGACCATATATCTGCATACCAGGTCAGAAAAGCTGTATCTGTGCTGTTACCCCGGTTCTGAAAAAAAGATACAGGAATCTTTTCTGGATCTGGCGGAATATCTGCTGGGAAAGCTGGATAAAAGCGACGCAGAAGGGATTGAATTTGGCTATGAACTGTATCAGAATGCGCTGGAACCGAATTTCAGCCTGACAGAACTTCTTCACAGACATACAGAGACAGAAAAGGAAGCGCCACAACCTGCGGTCAGGCCTGCAGAGACGGTCTCAGTACAGAAGGAGATTCTGGAAAAAACCGGAAGCTGGAAGAATTTTTTTAAAAAGAAGAACAGGCAGACCACACTGGAAGACTATGTGGCGGAAGCAGACCAGATGGGAAGCGGTACGGCTTTGTTCCTGAAAGAAGAGGCGCTTCCAGAGACAGCGTGCCTTCAGAAAGTAAAAAGAGACGGACTTTTCCTGAGGAGCCTGAGTACAGAGTACCCGAGTTTTCAGATACAGGAAGAGGCTTTCTTGCTGGGAAAGAAAAAAGACAGTGTGGACGGATGTATTCCGGCCCCTACCATCAGCCGGATTCATGCCCGGATCACCTGTGATGGAGGAATCTATTATGTGGAAGATCTGAATTCCACGAATGGAACCTGGGCGGATCAGATGCAGCTGAATCCATATGAGCTTTATCCGCTGAAGGCGGGGATGTATCTTACATTTGCCAGCGTGGAATACGAGGTGGAACTGTAAAAAGGATTGCCCCGGTTACTTTTCACACCCACGCCGTCCGGACGCCTGGCGGGGGCAGATAAGTCTTCCGGACCCCGCTTGCGCTTAATGAAGGGACGCAGCGGTACTAAGGGCGCAAAACACGCGCCCTAAGGACCGGCGCCCTTCAATGGGTCTGAAAGACTTATCTGCCCCCGCTAGGCTGAACATCGGCCGATGTGTGAAAAGTGACCGCCCCCAGGGAAAGCGACTTAAAGGATACAGAATCTGGTTGCATTGCCGCTGCAAAACGGCTATACTGTTATCAAATACGGCAGGATGGGAGAAGCGTATGATATTTGACAGTCATGCACATTATGATGACCGTGCGTTTGACGAAGACCGGGAGGAGATTCTGTCCTCTCTTGGAAAAGACGGCGTTGGAACAGTGGTCAATGTGGGATCGGGTCTTCCCGGAACGAAAAGGACAGTGGGACTGACGCGGAGATATTCTTTCATCTATGGCGCGGCCGGCGTGCATCCGGATGAGGTCGGAGAACTGAATGAAGAGACCTTCGCATGGCTTCGGGAGCAGTGTCTGCAGGAAAAGATCGTAGCAGTCGGCGAGACCGGACTGGATTATTACTGGAACAGAGAAAATCATGAAGTTCAGAAAAAATGGTTTATCAGACAGATTGCGCTGGCAAAGGAACTGTCTCTTCCGGTAATCGTTCACAGCCGGGAAGCGGCAACGGATACCATGGAGATCCTGAAACAGGAGTACAGTCCGCACATACCAGTGGTGATTCACTGCTATTCCTATTCGCCGGAGATGGCGCGGGAATATGTGAAAATGGGATATTACCTGGGAGTCGGGGGAGTTGTGACTTTCAAAAATGCAAAAAAATTAAAAGAAACAGTTCAGGAAACGCCTCTGGAACGGCTTCTTCTGGAAACGGACTGTCCCTATCTGGCACCGGAACCCTTCCGGGGGAAACGGAATGATTCCAGAAACCTGATCTATACGGCGAAGGCGGTGGCAGAGCTGAAAGGGGTGACGCCTGAAGCAGTCATAGAGATCACAGAGAAAAATGCCAGGTGTTTTTACAGGCTTGACAGGAGAAGACAGAATGACAGGACCGATACCAACGCTGGGGAATCCCCGGAATACTATTGAGATATTGAATAAGTACCGGTTTGTATTTCAGAAAAAGTACGGACAGAACTTTTTGATAGATACGCATGTGCTGGAGAAAATTATAAAAGCGGCGGACATTACGGAGCAGGATTATGTAGTGGAGATCGGACCGGGGATCGGCACCATGACACAGTATCTTGCCTCGTCAGCTGCAGGCGTAACGGCGATTGAAATCGACAGAGCGCTCATACCGATTCTTCATGATACGTTACAGGAATACAAGAATGTAGATATCATTAACGAGGACGTACTGAAGGTAGATCTTGGAAAGATTGCAGACGAGAAGAATAACGGCAGACCGGTCAAAGTTGTGGCAAATCTTCCATATTATATCACAACTCCGATCATCATGGGACTGTTTGAAAAGCATGTGCCTGTTTCGAGCATTACGGTCATGGTGCAGAAAGAAGTGGCAGACCGGATGCAGGCAGGTCCGGGGACGAAAGACTATGGAGCATTATCTCTGGCGGTGCAGTATTATGCCCTGCCATATATTGCAGCCAATGTGCCGCCCAACTGTTTTATGCCAAGGCCCGGCGTAGGTTCCGCTGTGATTCGTCTGGATGTTTATGAACATCCTCCGGTACATGCAGAGGATGAAGCGCTGCTGTTCGGCATGATTAGAGCTTCTTTTAATCAGCGGCGCAAGACGCTGCAAAATGGGCTCTCTCATGTATCGGAGCTTGGAATTTCCAAAGAGCTGACTGTTCGGATTCTGGAGGAACTGGGACTCCCTGCGTCTGTCAGAGGGGAAGCTCTGACGCTGGAACAGTTTGTGGCTTTTGCAAATCAGGCTGCCCGGTATCTGAAAACCTGAGATACAACACATATTCCGCTGCGGACGGGCATAGAATATCCGAAAGGACAGGAGGGACATTCTATGCAGGAATACAGACGTCAGATTGCATACCTTTATGCCTATGAGCAGGGGAGACCGATAAAAAACACGGGTTTTGTAAAGGCGGAGGTGAGAGGGGGAAGATGCAGGATTGGCATCTGCCTGAAAAGCCGCTGCCGTCCGGGAGAAGAACCCGGAAAGGCATATATTTATTTTTACCGGGGAAAGCGGACCGTTGGAATCTATTTGGGAGACCTTAAGAGAGAGAATGGAGCGCTTCAGTGGCAGGGAGTGCTGGATCCGGAAAATATTCAGGATAAGGGAATCCGTTTTCCGGATACCGGAGGCATCTGGATCCGACGATTGGGGACGCGGGACTATGTGGCGGAATGGGAAAATGAACCGGTGGATGTAAGCCGGTTTGTTCTGTATCCAAAGGGCGGAGAAAAATGCATTGACTGTCCAAAGCTTGGCAGCTGTAAAGGGAGTGTGGAGCATGCGCCTGACAGAAGAGGAAAAGTATATGAAGGAAGCAATCAGGCAGGCGCATAAGGCGTGGAAACTTCAGGAGGTTCCGATCGGCTGTGTGATTGTCAAAGACGGAAAAATCATAGCCAGAGGATACAATCGGAGAAATACGGATAAAAACACGCTGGCCCATGCGGAACTTCAGGCCATTCGGAAAGCAAGCCGGGCAGTCGGTGACTGGCGTCTGGAAGACTGTACCATGTATATTACGCTGGAGCCATGCCAGATGTGTGCGGGAGCGATTGTGCAGGCGCGGATTCCAAGGGTCGTCATCGGAAGCCGCAATCCAAAGGCAGGATGCGCTGGATCGATCCTGAATCTTCTGAATATTCCGGAGTTTAATCATCAGGTGGAGCTGACGGAAGGCGTTCTGGGTGAGGAATGTTCGGCCATGCTTACGGATTTTTTCCGGGAACTTCGTGAGCACAGGAAAAAGGCTTTGACAAAATCCTGAAAACAGGATACAATAAGATATCCGTGCAGCTGGGGAGGTGGCGGCGCCCTGCACCTGCAATCCGCCATAGCAGGAGTGATATCCCGCCCCGGGCCAAAGGATCGGAAGCTGCCCTGTATAAGTGGCGTTGATGTTTGGGTCCTGCGCAACAGGAACCCGTGAACCGTGTCAGGTTGGGAACAAAGCAGCACTAAGCGGGACCTTCTGTGTGCCGCAGGGGTGCCTGGGCTGAGTTAACTGTACAGGTAACGTTCCGGTTTCAGGTTCAAAGCGGGATGCACGGATTATAAGAAACTGTGGCACAGTCCGGATGGGCTGTGTTTTTTTACGTTTCATTATTTTTCTCGGGGCGGGCGTCCGGGGGGCGTGGGTGTGAACAGCAACGCACTCCGGATCTCTGTGCGATTCCCTCTATCCAGAGACTTGTGAAATATTTCCGGTTGGGGTATAATGAATACAATGCGGTCAGGATCTGCAGGCGTATGGTCCTGTCCGGGCGGAAAACAAGGTGAAAAGGAGAGATAGTTTATGAAACGTGTAGGACTTTTGACGAGCGGCGGAGACTGCCAGGCACTGAACGCTACCATGAGAGGCGTGGCAAAGAGCCTCTATAACGAACTGGGCGGAGATGTGGAGATTTTTGGAATCGAAGAAGGATATAAGGGCCTGATCTACAATGAGTACCGCCATATGACGGGGAGGGATTTTGCAGGGATTTTGACCAAAGGCGGCACGATTTTAGGAAGTTCCAGGCAGTCCTTTAAGAGCATGCGGACTCCGGACGAGAACGGGCTTGATAAAGTAGAAGCCATGAAGAAGACTTACCGGAAGCTCGACCTGGACTGCCTGGTGATTCTGGGCGGGAATGGAACGCAGAAAACGGCGAATCTTTTAAGAGAAGAAGGGCTGAATATTCTTCATCTTCCGAAAACCATTGATAATGATATCTGGGGAACGGATATGACCTTTGGTTTCCAGAGCGCAGTGGATATTGCAACGGACTGCATCGACTGTATCCATACGACGGCAGCGTCTCACGGACGGGTATTTATTGTTGAAGTTATGGGACACAAAGTGGGATGGCTGACGCTTCATGCGGGAATTGCAGGAGGTGCTGATATCGTTCTGATTCCGGAGATTCCGTATGACATTGATAAAGTCTGCGCAGCAATTCAGAAGAGGACAAAGGCGAAGAAGGGCTTTACGATTCTGGCGGTGGCGGAAGGCGCCATTTCCAAAGAGGATGCAAAGCTGTCCAAGAAAGAATACAAGGCGAAGATGGCGAACTACCAGTATCCGTCCGTGTCCTATGAGCTGGCAGAACTGATTGCGCAGAAGACAGGCGCGGATGTACGGGTGACAGTTCCGGGACATACGCAGAGAGGAGGGTCTCCGAAGCCCTATGACCGCGTGCTTTCCACCAGACTGGGGGCAAGAGCGGCGAAGATGATCATGGACGAAGAATACGGCTATATGGTCGGAATCGTCAATGGAGAGACCTGCAAAGTACCTCTGGGCGAGGTGGCAGGAAAGCTGAAGATGGTGGATCCAGGCGCAGGCATTATCGAAGAGGCAAAGCTGATCGGCATCAGTTTCGGCGATTAAGCGGGAGTGAGAGAGCATGTCTTATACAGCGCTGTACCGGAAGTTCCGCCCTTCGGAATTTTCGGATGTGAAAGGGCAGGACCATATTGTAACAACTCTGAAAAACCAGATTCGTGCGGATCGTATTGGGCATGCCTATCTATTCTGCGGTACCAGAGGAACCGGTAAGACGACCATAGCAAAAATATTTGCCAAAGCGGTCAACTGCGAGCATCCGGTGGAAGGAGAACCCTGCAAAGAGTGTGCTTCCTGCCGGGCGATTTCATCCGGAAGCTCTATGAATGTGATAGAGATTGATGCGGCATCCAACAACGGCGTGGATAATATCCGGGAGATCCGGGAGGAAGTTGCCTATTCGCCCACAGAAGGGAAATATAAAGTCTATATCATTGACGAGGTGCATATGCTTTCCATCGGAGCTTTTAACGCACTGCTGAAGACGCTGGAGGAGCCGCCTTCCTATGTGATTTTTATTCTGGCTACGACAGAGGCGCATAAGATTCCCATCACGATTCTGTCCCGGTGTCAGCGGTATGATTTCCGAAGGATTACGACAGAGACCATCGCAGCGAGGCTTCGGGAGCTGATGGATCAGGAGCAGGTGGAGGTGGAAGAGCGCGCGCTGACTTATGTGGCAAAGGCAGGGGACGGATCCATGCGTGACGCGCTCAGCCTTCTGGATCAGTGCATCGCTTTTTATCTGGGACAGAAACTGACCTATGACCAGGTACTGGAAGTGCTGGGAGCGGTGGATGTGGAGGTGTTCGGCAGCTTCTTCCGGAAGATCTGCAGCCAGGACGTGATCGGCATCGTCCGCGGACTGGAGGAGATCATTCTTCAGGGAAGGGAACTATCACAGTTTGTCACGGATTTTATCTGGTATCTGAGAAACCTTCTGATGCTGAAAAGCGATGAGGGAATGGAAGAGATGCTGGATGTGTCCAGTGAACATCTCCTTCAGATGAAGGAGGAGATGAATCTGGCGGATATGGATACGCTGATGCGCTACATCCGGGTATTCTCGGAGTTGTCCGGACAGCTTCGCTATGCAACGCAGAAACGGGTTCTGGCAGAGATTGCACTGATTAAATTATGTAAACCTGCAATGGAGCAAAGTTATGATTCCATTCTTCAGCGGCTGGCGCAGCTGGAACAGAAGATGGAGGAAGGCATTGTGGCGCCGCCGGCGGCTTCCGGTACGCCTGATAAACCGGAGAGAGACGCGGGGAGTGGCGGACGGAAGCCGGAAAAGATCATGCCGTCAGCGCTTCCGGAAGATATACAGCTTTTTATCAGCCGCTTTCAGGAGCTTCGGAAGAAGACAGGGAACTGGTCACAGCTCGTGCTGAAGGGGGCGCAGTTAAGAGAACTGCCGGAGCATGCCGGCGTACAGATCATTCTGTGCAAAAATCATGCGGTGGATGAAAAAGAGCTGGCAGAAGAGGTGGAACAGACCGTTCTGAGAGAATTGAATGTGAAAATGAAGATACAGGTCTGCACGCCGGACAGTGATCCCCGTTTCGAGGATCCGGTCATTGACCTGTCGGGACTAATCGACATGGAAATTGATATCGAAGAATAAAAGGAAAACGATAATCAGGAGAATAGAAAGATGGCAAAAAGAGGAGGATTTCCAGGCGGTATGCCGGGAAACATGAACAATCTGATGAAGCAGGCGCAGCGGATGCAGCGCCAGATGGAGGAGAGCCAGAAAGAGCTGGAAAGCGCAGAATTTACGGCGGCAGCAGGCGGCGGCGCAGTGGAAGTGACGGTAACCGGGAAGAAGGAAGTGACGAAAGTAAAGATCGATCCGGACGCGGTGGATCCGGAGGATGTGGAGATGCTGGAAGATGTCATTATGGCAGCTGTTAATGAAGCACTTCGGAAAGCAGAAGAGGCGAGTGCGGCGAACATGGCGAAGTTGACCGGCGGGCTGGGCGGAGGATTTCCGTTCTGATGGAATATTACAGTAATCAGATCAGCCTTTTGATCGAGCAGCTGGCCTCCCTGCCGGGAATAGGAAGCAAGACCGCACAGCGCCTGGCGTTCCATATTATCGACATGCCCGCAGAACGGGTGGAAAAACTGGCGGATACGATCGTAAAGGCGAAAAGCACCATCCGTTACTGCAGTCAGTGCCTGACGCTGACGGACAGGGAACTCTGTCCCATCTGCAGCAATCCGTCCCGGGATCAGAAGACGATCATGGTCGTGGAAAATCCGCGGGATATGAGCGCATACGAAAAGACCGGAAAGTATGAGGGCGTCTATCATGTGCTGCATGGAGCGATTTCTCCCATGCTGGGGATCGGACCTTCCGACATTCGGCTGAAGGAGCTGATGCACCGTCTGGAAAAGGACGTGGATGAAGTCATTATCGCAACCAATTCCAGTCTGGAGGGCGAGACGACGGCCATGTACATCAGCAAGCTGGTGAAGCCGACTGGCATCAGGGTGAGCAGGATCGCCAGCGGCGTGCCGGTGGGCGGGGATCTGGAATATATTGACGAAGTGACACTGCTGCGCGCGCTGGAGGGGCGTGTGGAGCTGTAAGGAGAGAGATTATGAGTATCAGTAAAAGAGAATTTGGAGTTACAAAGGATGGAAAACAGGCGCACCTGTATACCATAACCGGTGAAAACGGGATGGAGGCCACAGTGACGGATTTTGGGGCCATTCTGGTGAATCTGGTCGTTCCGGACGCCAACGGCGTGAAAAAAGACCTGGTGCTCGGGTACGACAGTTTGGCGGAGTATGAGGAAAACGGCTGTTACTTCGGTTCGACGATCGGAAGGAGTGCCAATCGGATCGGAGGCGCTTCCTTTGAGATCGACGGGACGAAATATCAGCTGGCGGCAAATGAGAACGGCAACAATCTCCATACGGATTATTACCATGGTTTTCATAAAGTCATGTGGACGGCGGAGGTTCTGGATCAGGAACAGGCAGTGAAATTTTCCTGTGTGAGTCCGGACGGGGAAAACGGTTTTCCGGGGACGCTGAAGATCTCCGTTACCTATACGCTGCTTCCGGATATGGGCATACAGATCACCTATGACGGCGTCAGCGATAAAAAGACGCTGATCAACCTGACCAACCACAGCTATTTCAATCTGGGCGGACATGATGCCGGCAGTATTGAAGATGAGTATATGACGATTTACGCAGACGGTTTTGCCGAGATCCGGAAAGGAGCGATCCCGACCGGAAAGATCCTGCCGGTGGAAGGAACGCCCATGGATTTCCGGACAGCGAGGCGGATCGGGGATGAGATCGATGCAGAGTATGAGCAGCTTACCATGGTCCAGGGCTATGATCACAACTGGGCGCTGAATACGGCGTATGGAAAAGTGGAAAAGATCGTGCAGGTGGAGGATAAAAAGGCAGGACGTACGATGGAAGTCTGGACGGATCTTCCGGGCGTACAGTTCTATGCGGGCAACTGCATTACGCCGCAGACCGGAAAAGGCGGCGCCCGCTATGACAAACGCTGCGCGCTGTGTCTGGAAACTCAGTATTTCCCCAACAGTATCAATATTCCGGAATTTATCCAGCCGGTATTTGAGGCGGGGCAGCCGTATCATACCGTGACGGTTTACAGGTTCCGGTAGCATATTCTGAAAAAGTAATCTGAATACATCATCCGGCTGCAGGATGAAAAAGGGTGGTCATAAAATATGCCCCTGTCTGTGTGCTCAGCAGCGCTCCAGTTCATATGAGCGCGGAACACACAGGCAGGGGCATATTTTATACCAGCTGTTTTGGTGTTATGGTTTAGTTTTTCTTCTTCACCATGGCCAGTATGGACTGGAGCACGATAAAGAAGCAGAGCAGAGCTGCGATCGTGATACGTGTCCACCAGGAGGACAGGGTTCCCTGGAAGGTAATGAATGCCTCGATGGTCGCCTTGATCAGCACGCCGAACAGGGTGCCGATGACATTGCCCACGCCTCCGGTCAGGAGCGTTCCGCCGATGACGGCAGAAGCGATGGCATCCATCTCAAAGCCCTTCGCCTGCTCTACGAAGCCGCCCAGGGTGTTCAGACAGAACAGCACGCTGCCGATGCCGCAGAGGAAGCCGTCCAGTACGTAGGCTTTCAGCTTTACTTTCCTTACATCCAGACCCATCATCAGGGCAGACTGCTCATTGCCGCCCACGGCGTAGATACTGCGCCCGAACTTCGTATATTTCAGCATGATAAAAGCAATTACAAGAAGGATCAGCGCGATTACAACCGTCGGGTAGATATAGGGATAGATCATAACGCCTTTTTTGTTCACATAGCCGCCGAAGGGAAGGTAGACCTTGATCTTTGCCCATGCCATAAAGGTCTCATTGGTGATACTGATCATATCCTTGGAGATGATAGCGGTCATACCTCTTGCAAAGAACATCCCGGCCAGGGTCACAATAAAGGGCTGAATATCCATATAGGCCACAAGGAATCCCTGCACCAGTCCGAACACAATACCGGTCACCAGTACGATCAGGACGGACGGGACAGCGCCGATGCCGCCGCGCTCCATCATCCATGCCAGCATCATACAGCCCATGGCAACGAAGGAGCCCACACTGATGTCAATACCGCCGGTAATCATGACCACAGTCATGCCGATGCCGATGACGATCAGTCCGGCGTTGGAGATGAACAGGTTCAGGAAATTCTGAGTTTTTGCAAATCCCTGATCACTGAAGAGGATACAGCCGATCACGTACATGACGATGAACAGCACGATTGTGACCATGAGAAGAAAACTGGTCTGATTTAATTTACGTCTGTTTTTCATTTATGCCGCCCCCTTTTCTGCCGTGTTGCTCTCTTTTTTCTGAGCGAGCGCTTTTCTCCACCTTGCAAATCCGGAGGACTGCAGCGTTACGATGATGACAACGACAATCGCCTTGTATACCGGAATCTGGTCGGAGGAGACATGCATTGCATAAAGCGTGGTGGTGAGCGCCTGGATGGTATAGGCGCCGATCACGGAACCTGCAATGGAGAATTTACCTCCGCCCAGGGAGTTGCCGCCGATGGCCACTGCCAGGATCGCATCCAGCTCCATATTCAGGCCGATGTTGTTGGCGTCCGCCGAATAGATCCGGCTGGAAGCAATGAGTCCGGACAGTCCGGAGCAAAGTCCGCAGAACGCATAGGCCAGGAAGATGATCAGGACGGATTTAATTCCGGTCAGACTGGAAGCCTTCTTATTGATACCGACCGCCTGTATGTACATGCCAAGAGCCGTCTTCTTCAGAAGAAGCAGAGTCAGAAGCACGACGATAATCGATATGATGAAAGGTGCCGGAACCGGGAATCCCGGGAAGGAAGATCCCAGTATTTTGTAGCTGTCCACACGGACATAGGTGATCTGGCCGTCCGTGATCAGCTGTGCGATACCGCGCCCTGCCGTGAACATGATCAGAGTGGCGACCATGGGCTGGATCTCCAGCTTTGCCACCAGAAAGCCGTTAAAGCATCCGATCAGTGCGCCGACGACCAGCGCCGCGATAAATCCAAGGATCAGCGGATTGGCGTAAGCGGTAGCCGCACGTTCGCCGCCGGTGAGGATATTACAGCAGACAGCAGCGCTGACCGCCATGATTGCGCCCACGGAGATATCGGTTCCGGCGGAAGCGGATACGACCAGTGTCATACCGACTGCCAGAATGACCAGCTCGGATGCACGGTTGATGATATCGATCAGAAAGCCGTACAGCACGCCGTCTCTGATCTCGATGGAGAAAAAGTCCGGTCTGGTAAAAAGATTGATTAACAGTACCAGGGCGAGACAGAAGATCGGCAGAAACAGCCGCTGTGATGTGATATTTTTCAGACTTTTATTCATAATTACTGCCCTCCTGCTATGGTTGACATAATTGTTGTCTGGTTCATTTCTTCGCCGCTGAGTTCTCCGACCTTGCTGGTATCGCGCATAACGACCATGCGGTCACAGGTACGGAGCATCTCTTCGATTTCCGAAGAAATGAATACGACAGCCATGCCTTCTTTTGCCAGTTTTACTACAAGTTTCTGAATCTCCGTCTTTGTTCCGACATCAATTCCTCTGGTAGGCTCATCAAGAATCAGGAAATCAGGGTTGGTCAGAAGCCATCTGCCGATGATGACCTTCTGCTGATTTCCACCGGACAGGGATTTGATGGGGGTCTCCCGGCTGGCCGTCTTGATCTGAAGCGTTTCAATATATTTATCCGTAAATTCTTCCTGCTGTTTTTTACTGAGCAGGTGGAAAATACCGCGTTTTGCCTGCAGTGCAATGATCAGATTCTCCCGGACGGAGAGATCTGCGATGATTCCCTCGTTCTTCCGGTCCTCCGGAAGATATGCCATGCCTTCGTACATGGAATTGATTGGATGTTTGGCGGACAGTTTCTTTCCCTTGACGTAGAGTTCTCCCTCGTCGGTTTTTTCTGCTCCGTAGATGACGCGGACGGTTTCGGAACGTCCGGAACCCAGAAGACCGGTAAAGCCGACCACTTCCCCTTTGTGAATGACCAGATCAAAGGGCTTGATGTATCCCTTCTTTCCAAGTCCCACTGCCTTGATCACAATATCTTCTTCGCCGTATGTTTTCTTTTCTGCGCTGTCCTGTTTGATGGCGGCAAGATCATCAAAGTCCTTGCCCATCATTTTGGCAACCAGCTGGACTCTCGGAAGCTCCTGAGTTGTGAACTGGCCGACCAGCTGGCCGTTCCGAAGGACAGTGATGCTGTCGCAGACGGCATACACCTGCTCCAGAAAATGTGTGACGAAAATAATGCCGACGCCCTCGGACTGGAGCCTGCGCATGAGCTGGAACAGTTTTTCCACCTCACTGTCATCCAGAGAAGAGGTAGGCTCATCCAGAATCAATAC
This sequence comes from uncultured Lachnospiraceae bacterium, assembly GCA_910583615.1. GTDB lineage: Bacteria > Bacillota > Clostridia > Lachnospirales > Lachnospiraceae > Hominiventricola. The sequence goes on from CAJTXP010000005.1 coordinate 76,806, forward strand.
TTTTGCCGACATGTCTACGGCTCTGGCGATGGCGATCATCTGCTGAATGGCGATGGAATAATTGTCAATGGTCTGTGTCACGTCAGCGTGGATATCCAGATCTGCCAGCAGTTCCGCCGCTCTTTTGTTCATGGTCTTCCAGTCGATCAATCCCCCTTTTCGGGGTTCTCTTCCAATGAACAGATTCTCTGCAACCGAGAGGTTGGGACAGAGATTGACCTCCTGATACACGGTGCTGATTCCATGCTTCTGCGCTTCCTGCGGATTGCGGTTGATGATCGGATGGTCACAGCCGTCAATCATGATCTCACCGGTTTCAAATTCCTCGACGCCTGTCAGAACTTTGATCAGGGTGGATTTTCCTGCGCCGTTTTCTCCCATCAGTGCATGGATCTCTCCTTTTTTCAACGTGAAACCCACATTCTGCAGAGCTTTTACACCTGGGAATGTCTTGTAGATGTGTCTCATTTCGAGAACAGAATCCTTTTCCATAAAAGCTGTGCCTCCTTTTTGATATTCGGAATTCGTTTTGGACAATAAAAAGGAGGCGCGTAAGAGGAGAATCCAAGCCTCCGGCCCCGCGCCTCCTGATCATTCAATCAATATATGATTCTGATCAATTATGTAACGATGATTAGTATGCTCTTTCAGCCAGGATGCTTTCCAGATCCATGCTGGTATCGAAGTAAGCTTCATCTACATACTGGATCTTGTCTACCGTTTCGCCTGCTTCCAGTTTCTGGATGATCTCTGCTACACGCGGTCCATGAAGCGGATTGCACTCGAACGTAGCGTTCAGATCGCCTGCGATCATGGATTCAAAAGCAGCTTTTACAGAGTCGAAGCTGACTACGATGATGTCGCCGTCCGGTCCGCAGGTCTTGCCGGCAGCCTTGATTGCGTCGATCGCGCCGAATGCTTCGTTGTCGTTCTCGCAGATAACAACATCGATGTCGTCATAGCTCTTCAGGAAGGACTCCATAACTTCCTGTCCTTTTGCCTGTGTGAACTCGCCGGACTGCATCTCAAGCATCTTCCAGTTGGAATGCTCAGCCAGTTTGTTTGCCATACCTTCCGTACGTCCAACCTGTGCGGATGCACCGATGGTACCCTGGATCGTTACCATGTTGATCTCTTCCTCGCCGCGTCCCTGCTCTTCCAGATATTTTGCGAGCCAGTCGCCGCAGGTCTCGCCTTCTTTTACGAAGTTGCCGCCGACCCATGCTTCATAGAGGGTGTCGTCGGATACGTCCATCATACGGTCGGAAAGAATAACCGGGATGCCTGCTTCTTTTGCTTCTTCCAGAACGGTCTCCCAACCGGTCTCAACAACCGGAGCGACTACGATGTAGTCCACTTCCTGCTGGATAAAGGAACGGATTGCCTTGATCTGGTTCTCCTGTTTCTGCTGTGCGTCGTCAAAGATCAGCTTGTAGCCGTTTTCTTCAGTAAAAGTAGACTTGAAAGATTCGGTGTTAGCGGTTCTCCAGTCAGACTCTGCGCCAACCTGTGCATAACCTACGGTGATCAGGTCTCCGGAAGCTGCTGTGCTGTCAGCCGGAGCCTCTGCATCAGCTTCTGTGTTTTCAGCGGGTGCCTCTGCGTCATCGCCGGCTGCCGCATCTTCAGCGGGAGCTTCTGTCTCAGCAGGCGCATCAGCTGCCTGCTGGCCGCCACCGCCGCATCCTACGGTTGCCACTGTCATTGCTGCGATCAGCAAAGCGGATAATACTTTTCTTTTCATATTTTTTCCTCCTTATGATATGAAAAATATTTTTTACATTCTTATTATAAGAGATGATGGTGGCGGTTTCCATGGGATATTTTTAGAAAAAGGTTTAAATTCTTCCACTGAAAAGGCAGACTTTGATGAAAAATGTCAAAAAGTCTGCCTGAATTAAGAGATATTTTAAAAAAATTTATAAATTTTTATAATCGGTATCTTCCAACTGTCCTAAGCGGATGCTGACACACGTTCCGATTCCCTTGCTGGACGTGATGGTAATATCTGCCCTGGAACCATAGTACATACGAAGCCTCTGAGCTACATTGTACATTCCAAAACTGTTTTTTCCGGAATTTAAATGATTTTCCTGTCCCTGGAGTTTTTTCCTGAGTTCGGCCAGTGCTTCATCGGTCATCCCGGTTCCGTTGTCTTCCACTTTCAGGAGGATTCCGTTATCAACAGCATATCCCTGTATGGAGATCTTTCCACCGCCCCTTTTATTTTTGATGCCATGGTACAGTGCATTTTCTACAATAGGCTGCAGGATCATTTTCAGGATGAACTGGTTTTCGATGGCTGGTTCAATGTCAATGGTATAATCCAGGATATCTTCATAACGGATTTTCTGGATCTTCAGATAACTCCGGATATGACATTCTTCCTCGGCAATGGTGATATAATCATTTCCGCCGGAGAGAACGGTGCGGAAAAAATCGCTCAAATCCGTGGTCATTTCCACTACCTGACGGCTGTTGCCGCCTTCCGCCATCCAGACGATGGAATCCAGAGTATTATAAAGGAAATGAGGATTGATCTGCGCCTGAAGGAGTTTCAGCTCGGCTTCCCGCAGGTTCTTCTGTTCCTGCCTTGTTTTTTCCATCAATTCTGCGATTTCATTGCTCATCTGGTTAAAGGTTCTTGCCAGGACGTTGATTTCTTCCAGGCTGTACATTTCGGCCCGGGCTTCCAGGTCTCCGTGCCCCAGCCGTTCAGCTGTTTTCTGAAGAGAATTAATAGGAATCGTAACAGATTTGGTTATGGTGGTGGACAGGCCGAAGCCAAGTATCAGTATTCCAATCAGAAGAGCGACGAAAAGCTCTATATTTTTTCGAACCTGAGAATCCATCTGCTTTTGCAGTTCCTCCATGTGTGCCAGTTCATAATAAGTGTACTGGGTAATATATTCCTGCATCATGGAACAGAGGCCCTTGATATCGTTTTCCCATATGGAAACGTTCTCGTCATAGGTTCCGGGCCTGGCGGAATTTTCGATCATTCGGTTGACAGCGGTTTCCAGCGTGTCAAGACAGGAGAGAATGCCGCGGATCTTGATATCGCTGTCCGTTCCGGGGATTCTTTCGATGGTGCTTCCAAAGGCGTATCTGGCAGAATTGATCATGTTGTTCGGGTTTTTTAATACAGTAGCATATTCTGTGCTGCCTTCCAGAATGTCGCCGTTTTCGAATTCGGAAGCGTCAATCAGACCAATCATGACCCGGTACATGGAATATTCCATATCTTCTTTGAATGTAATATTGTACTCATTTGCAATCTTCAGATTGGACATGATCCCGTTGTAAGAATCGGAATAATCCCCGATCATTTTCAGGATTTCCAGTACCATTCCGGTCAGAGGGATTGCGATTACAAACAGAAGAAGAGACAGACGCATTTTGAGTGTCAGTCTCCGGCTTCTTATTTTTTTCATTTTTCTTCACGCTCCTGGCTTATGTTGTTCCTGAATTCTTTGGGAGACTGTCCCATAATTTTTTTAAAGGCAGTACTGAAATAGTGGGGATCATTGTATCCTGCTTTTTCTCCGATCTCGGAGGTGCGCAGGGTGGTGCATCTTAACAGTTCGCAGGCATGGTCGATCCGTACCTTCGTCAGATATTCGATAAAAGACTGTCCGGTGCCCTGCTTGAAGATGGAGCTGAAATAACCGGGGCTTACTCCAATATAACCCGCGATCATATTCAGGGAAAATTCGCTGTTTCCGTAATTTTCAGCAATATAGTCCCTGGCTTCCTGAATAAGAAGTCCATAACGGTTGCCGGAGCTTTTATCCCGCAGAGCCAGTGCAAAGGTAAAAAGCTCCTTCAGGTAATCCATGGTGCGGTCTGCCCTTTCTATGGCTTTTGTAACCCGTTTTAGATCCATCAGCTCTGATGAAGTTTCTTCTTCACTGATATTCAGGGTTCTGATGAATTCCTGTACACAGTAAAAAATGTCCATGGTCATATACTGCCGAAGAAGCAGAGACATATAGTTGCCTTCTCCCACTGCTTCAAAATATTCATCTATAAAACGCCCGCATTCCTCCGCATTTCCGGTTTTCAGAAAATTCCGGATCAGCTTCCGGTCCACGCCGCTGTAATCCGTCTTATCGGGAAAATCCATGTACTTCTCATAATCGATAAAATAGCGTTCCAGAAGCCTGGAGTGTTCCTGTTCTTCCTGAATCTTGTCCGCCACTTTTTTTAATGCATCCATCAGGCTGACGGACGTAACGGGCTTTAAAAGATAGTCGCTGATGCCGATTTTAATCGCTTCTTTTGCATAATCGAATTCGTTGTATCCGCTGAAAACGATGATTTGTGTCTTCGGCAGTGCTTTTTTTACCAGCCGGCTCAGCTCCAGACCATCCATAAAGGGCATTTTGATATCCGTTAAAAGGATATCCGGCTGACTTTTCAATATCATCGGATATGCATATTCCCCGTCGCCGGCTTCTCCTACAAGTTCAAAGCCGTTGGCTTTCCATTCAATGTTGTTTTTGATTCCCTGACGAATAATGTTCTCGTCTTCCACCAGAAATACCTTAATCATACACTTTTCTCCAATTTCAGCGGTGCCGTTTTTTGTTTGCCTGGTAAGTATTACTTTAAAAAAGCATAACATACTTTGCAGGTGGTTTCAATATGGCTCTTTTTGAGGTCAAAGTTCTTTGCATCTTTGTCCGGCGCTTTCCGGCCCTGTGCCGACGATTTTTGTACGATGCCTGCATTCCGGTGATTCTGGCAGACCGTTCCGTGAAAGTGGAGGATGAAGAGCTGTATACCTGCTGGGTGGGAAGCGATTTTGAAAAAGAAGGTCGGGAGGCCGGTGAATGGCTGATGAATTATCTGGATCGGCAGGGGCGGTCGGATGAGAAGATTCATCTGGTTACGCTTCAGGGAACGATAAACTCTACCACGCAGCTTGGACGTACGGCGGGCTTTGCAGAGGTTCTGGAGGCGCAGGACAACTGGGAGATGCTGGAGTACCGGGATGCGGATTTTACGCAGGCAAAGGGGCAGGAGGTTATGGACTATTTTCTGGATACCTATGAGGACATTGACGTTGTTGTAAGCGAGAACGACAATATGGCGTTCGGAGCGGTTGATGCAATTCATGAGGCCGGAAAGACCTGCGGTCCGGACGGAGAGATCATTATCATCTCCTTTGACAGCGGAAGGGCGGCGTTTGAGGCGATGATCCGGGGAGAGATCAACGCGGATTTCGAATGCAATCCGATTCTTGCGCCGCTGGTGGAGAGAATTATTGAAAAGCTGGAGAATGGAGAACTGGTAGAAAAGATCCAGTATGTGGAAGAACAGTATTTTGACACTTCCATGGATCTGGAGAGGATCATGGAAATCAGAAATTACTGAAAAGAGCTGCAGCTTTTCTGTTGACATGACATTGCCCTGTGAACAGTAACATATATTGTTATTACGAGAGAATGCGTTTTGAAAAAGAATATTGTCGAATATGATCAGTTGTGTTACAATGTGCCATAAGGAAACAACCGTGTTACAAGGTGGTAACCTCCCGCCTTTCTGAAAGTGGCGTTCGCTGCTGATGCCGCCCGGCATATCCCATCATGGGAAATACAGGAAGAGGGAGGTGATGCGAATGAGTACATATGAAGTGCTGTACCTGTTATTTACAGGAGGTACTTTTCTCATCACATTGCTTACCTATATCGATAGGAGAAATAAGCGCAAATAAGCCTACCTTGTACTTGGCCGTGCAGGTAGGCTTTGGCTATACCGGAGGCTAACCACTTTGTGGGCGGTTGCTTTCCTTATGCCCTTATATTATCATATCCGGCAGCGGGACGCAAGAGAGAATTGCTGTTCATCAGGACTCTTTACGTCTTTGTGGTTACTGCCACATGTCAGCGGGCGTCCGGACGGCGGGGTTGTGAACAGTAACTCTTTATGTTACTGTTCACGGGGTGAGTGGCGGCCTGCGCTCCAGGACACCACATTCCGGAACGCTGGACGACATCAGAAAGATGGCTCTTTTTGTCGATAAATTGAGCTGCCCCGTCTACCGGTTTCGTCAAAAATGGGACAGGTTCTGTGTTACCATGAATCAAAAACAGAGGGCTGGTGAGAAGATGGAACGGATCGAAGGGAGAGATACGAACGAAAACTGGAAACTTCCAAAGAATGTACGTCAGATGGGGGAACCCGGACCTGGGACGAAGATCCTGATTGAGGATTATGTATACACTTTTCTGCACCAGATGGCGCAGAACAATCTTACCTGTATCAAGACTGCCGTACTGGCGGGAAGAATGGAGAAAGATACCGCAGTATACATTGAAGGCGCCGTAGAGATCGACATGGGACAGGAGATACAGAAATGGTTTACGCATGAGCACTGGCGCGATATTTTTCAGGACATCAGGAGCTGGTTTGACGGCCTTGAGGTGGTGGGCTGGTACATGGCGAATCCGGGCTTTCCGCCGATACTCTCCGAAGAGTTGAAGAGCCTGCACCTGCGTAATTTTTCAGGAAACGCCCATGTGTTTTTCCAGACCGATGTGCTGGATAATGAAGAGGTATTCTACATGCGGGGGGAGAAAGGACTTGCCCCTGTCTGCGGCTATTATATTTATTATGAAAAAAATGACCGGATGCAGGAATATATGAGTCAGAGAAAAGGCGGGATCGGAATTGAACCGGAAGGCGTAATGAGGGACCGCGCGGCCGCCCGCTTCCGAAATGTCATGCAGGAGAAGAAAGAACAGAATGTGCAGAAGAAAATGTTCGCATTTCTCTATACGTCCTGTATGTTTCTGGTGCTGGTGATACTGGTGATCGGGGTGACCCTGGTCAATAATTACGACCGTATGGCAAATATGGAAAATGCGCTTCACCAGATATCGGAAAATCTTGAAACGGAGCCGGGTTCCGTGGAAGAAGCCATGGAAGCGGAAAACAGACAGGCGCAGGCAGAGACAGAATCTGTACAGGAAGGAGAGCAGGCAGTTCCGGAAGATAACGGGTCAGAAGACGGATCGCAGGAGGAGAGTAGGGCGGAGCCGGAAGAGGCGTCGCCGGAACCGGAAGAGGCGTCGCCGGAACCGGAAGAAGAACAACCGGAAGAACAGCCGCCGGTGTCGGATGAGACGACTCTGCAGGAGCCGGATGAAGGGTCGTCGGACGGAAATGCAGAAACAGAATCAGGGGAAGAGGCACAGGAAGTCATGTCTCAGGCGGTTCAGGAACCTGAACGCTATCAGGTGAAGATGGGGGATACGCTTCTTAATATCTGCCGCGCCAGATACGGGACGGATGACATGCTGGACAGAATCTGTGAGGTGAATGGACTGGAGGACGGCAACGTGATCTATGTGGGAGAAATCATTTTACTTCCATGATGGAAGGTGTTATACTACAGAAGATTAAACATTTACTGAGTCTGAAATGGATAAAAATAATGAGTACGATAGAAGTATTTAAAAATAACGAAGATACGGACGCCGATATGAAAGAATACAAAAAGAACCTGTTCAGGCATCGTCTGCGGAACTTCTGTATCGGCGCCGGGATCTTTGGCGCGGCGGTGCTCTGCTGTGCTGCGCTGTGGATCGGGTTTCAGAACCGGACATTCGATACCTTTGAAGTGGTCAGGAGTTTTGAACGTATCGATACCATGACGACACAGTATGCAGAATTCAAAGGCTATGTTCTGAAATACAGCAGGGATGGCATCTCCTGTGTGGATTCTGCCAACCGCGCTCTGTGGAGCCAGACCTACAATATGCAGAAGCCCATTCTTCATGTCTGCCAAAACAGCGCCGCAGTGGCGGAGGAAGGCGGTACGGAGGCGATGATTTTTGATGAAAACGGAATCCAGGGTACGATACAGACACTGCTTCCTATTCGCCAGATCGCAGTATCCTCGCAGGGAGTGCTGGCTGTCCTTCTGGAAGACGGGGATGCCATGCGCGTGAATCTGTATGACAAGGCCGGAACGGAACTTGTGAATTCCAAATTTGAACTTCAGGATGTGGGATATCCGGTCCGGATTTCTCTGAGTTCTGATGCAACGAAGATGGCAGTCAGCTTCCTCCAGGTTCAGGACGGAAGCATTAACAGCTGCCTGGCCTTTTATAATTTTGCATCCGTAGGAGAAGGTAAAGAAGATCATCTGGTAGCGTCGAAGATGATAAGCGGCATTGTAATGCCGGAGGTTGCCTATATGGACAGCACCCACTGCTTTGCACTGGGAGGCGGGCAGCTTCTGGTGTACGAAGGGAGCCAGATTCCGGATTTGACAGCGGAGGTAGTTCTGGAAAAGGAAGTCTTAAGTGTGTTCCATTCAGAGAAATACATCGGCCTGGTCCTGGAGGGAGAGGAGGAGGACTATGTGCTTCAGGTGTATGATCTGCAGGGACATCTGCAGTTCCAGACAGAGTTTGGACTGGATTATCAGACACTGAAATTTTCAGGAGATCATATTCTGATCTATAATGAAACAGAGTGTATGATGGTAAACAGCCATGGAAAGATCTATTACTCCGGAACTTTTGCAGAACCGATTGTGAATCTGTATGCGCAGTCAGGAAACAGGCGGTATATTGTTATGCATACATCAAGAACGGATCAGATTCGGCTGAAATAGCCCGGATCAGAAGATCCAGGCGGGAGGATACAGATGGGAATATGGAATCTGGCGGATATTCTGGGAATGGTATTTCTCGGGTATGGGATTCTGGACGGATACCGAAAAGGAATTGTGAAAAAGGGAATAGCTCTGGCAGCTTCCGCAGGAACGCTTCTGGTGGTCTATATGGCATCCCCCTATGTAGCGGAATTTATAGCAGGCATCCTTCCGGGGGCTTTGTCACTGGAACAGATCACGGGAACAGACAGCCAGATCTATCAGATTCTGGTTCTGAGCGGGTTTGGAGAAACGGCGGAAAGCTATGTATACACATTTGTTTCAAGAGTCCTGGCAGTGGCAGTCACTTTTGCCGTGGTCCGGATCCTTCTGGCAACTTTGAGCATGTCGCTGCATATACTGGTAAAGGTGCCGGGTTTAAGCCTTCTGAACCGTCTGCTGGGCGCTGCGCTGGGCCTTGTGCAGCAGCTTCTGCTCATGTGGATGTTCTTTCTTGTAGTGTCGGTCTTTGCCCATGCGGATTGGGGAGGAGCGCTGGCACTGGCGCTTCAGGAGAGCGCATGGGTCGGATATCTGTATGAAAACAACCTGCTTCTGCTGCTTGGAATTCTGTTGATTCTGGACGTATGAACAGCAGCAGAAGAAAAAATGTAAAAAACTGAAAAAAATACTTGACACCTAAAAAACTCTGTAGTAGAATAACCATTGTTCTGAAGCGGAACAGACGCGGATGACGGCAAACAACCCGAAAGGGTTTTCACATATATGCGGGTGTAGTTCAATGGTAGAACACCAGCCTTCCAAGCTGGATACGTGGGTTCGATTCCCATCACCCGCTTCACCCGAAAGGGTTTTACATATATGCACGAGTGGCTCAGTGGTGGAGTATCGCCTTGCCAAGGCGAGGGTCGCGGGTTCGAATCCCGTCTCGTGCTTTTCTGAAAAAACGGAAACGTTGATCCTGCAGCGTTTCCGTTTTTTGTATCCAGGGATCAAAAACAGCAGAGAAACATGTAAAAAGAGGTGGAAGATGAAGATCCTGCTTGCGGCAGTCAATGCAAAATACATTCACTCCAGTCTCGCTGTATACAGCCTGAAAGCGGCGGCAGGCCCGCTGGGGGCGCAGGTGGAGATCGGAGAATATACGATCAATCAGAATATGGATCAGATCCTTCAGGACCTGTACAGAAGGAGGCCGGATGTAGTTGCTTTTTCCTGCTATATATGGAACCGGCGGATCGTGGGAGAGCTGATTCGGGAACTTCCGAAGATTCTTCCGGGTATCCGCCTGTGGGCGGGAGGCCCGGAGGCGACTTATGATGCAGTGGATTTTCTCCTGGAATATCCGGAGCTGACCGGAGTCATGCGGGGAGAAGGAGAAGAGACTTTTTCCATGCTGGCTGCCTGCTATACAGAAGGAAAGGGTTCGTTTTTTCATATTCCCGGACTTTCTTTTCGCGTGCCGGGAGAAAAGATCCATGAGACAGGAGAAGCGAAGCTTCCGGATATGGACCTTCTTCCTTTTGCATATGAAGATATGAAGATGTTCCGCAATAAGATCGTTTATTATGAATCCAGCAGAGGCTGTCCGTTTGGGTGCAGCTACTGCCTCTCATCTGTCGACAGGCGGGTGAGATTCCGGAGCCTTTCTCTGGTCAGGCGGGATCTTGCTGCGTTTCTTGAAGCAGGCATTCCTCAGGTGAAATTTGTGGACCGGACTTTTAATGTGGATCCAGAGCGTACGGAAGAGCTGTGGAGATGGCTTCTGGAGCATGATAACGGAATCACGAATTTTCATTTTGAGATCGGGGCGGATCTGCTTACAGACCGGGAGCTGGAGCTTATGAGCCGGATGCGTCCGGGGCTGATCCAGCTGGAGATCGGGGTTCAGTCCGTCAATGAGGAGACGATCCGGGAGATCGACCGCAGGATGGACCTTGAGCGGCTGAAGACGGCGGTGCGGAGAGTGAAAAGCTTTCATAATATTCATCAGCATCTGGATCTGATTGCCGGGCTTCCCTTTGAGGATCTCGACAGTTTCCGGCGTTCTTTTGACGAGGTATATGCGCTGGAGCCGGAGCAGCTGCAGCTTGGGTTTCTGAAAGTGCTGAAAGGTTCAAAAATGTACAGAAAAGCGTCTGATTACGGGATTCTCCAGCATCAGGAACCGCCGTATGAAGTGCTTCGGACAGACTGGCTGTCTTATGAAGACCTTCTTCTTTTGAAAGGCGTGGAGGAGATGGTGGAGGTCTACTATAACAGTCACCAGTTTGCACAGACGCTTAAGGAACTGCTCAAAAGGTATGAATCTCCATTTGATTTTTACCATGAACTTGCGGTATATTATGAGAACAGAGGCTGTCATCAGATCAGCCATTCCCGTATGGCGAGGTATGAGATCCTGAGAGATTTTCTGAAGCAGAAGGATCTGGCGCTTCCGGTTTTTGACCAGTGCATGGTCTATGACCTGTATGCCCGGGAGAATCTGAAAAGCCGTCCGGTCTTTGCAGCGGACTTAAGCCCTTACCGGCGGCAGCTGAAAGCGTATGAAAAGGATTATGGAAAACAGGTTCACGTCGAAGTATTTTTATGTGAGGAAGGGCCGCGTTACGTGCTGTTCGACTATCAGAGACGGGACCCTCTTACAAAGGAAGCATATGTGGAGGAACTGCATTGACGAAGAGAACAAAGGAGATCCTGGAGATTCTGGACCGGCAGTACGGCACGGAATATGTCTGCTATCTGAACTATGAGACTCCGTGGCAGCTTTTGATCGCCACCATGCTGAGCGCCCAGTGCACGGACGCCAGGGTGAATATCGTGACAAAGACGCTGTTTCAGAAGTATGATACCCTGGAGAAGTTTGCATCTGCGGATCTTCAGGAACTGGAACAGGATATTAAACCCACCGGTTTTTATCATAATAAGGCGAAGAACATCATCGCATGCGCCAGGAGGCTTCTAAAGGCCTATGACGGGAAGGTGCCCAAAGATCTGGAAGCGCTGACTTCGCTGGCCGGCGTGGGCAGGAAGACGGCGAATGTGATCCGGGGGAACATATACCATGAACCAAGCGTGGTGGTGGATACCCATGTAAAACGGATTTCCGTAAAACTGGGTCTTACGAAAGAAGAAGACCCGGTGAAGATCGAATACGATCTGATGAAAAAGCTTCCGAAGGATCACTGGATTCTCTGGAACATCCATATCATTACGTTTGGAAGAACGATCTGTACAGCGAGAAGCCCCAGATGTCAGGAATGCTTTCTGACCGGATATTGCAAAGGATACAAAAAAGATGATAAATGAATATATTGCAGTGGATGTGGAGACCACGGGACTTAGTCCGGAGCGGGACCGGCTGCTGGAGATCGGCGCGGTGCATGTGCAGGATGGGAAAGTGATAAAGACTTTTGGGACTCTGATCGATACGGGTATGCCGGTGCCTCTGCGGATTCAGGAGCTGACCGGTATTACGGATGAGATGAGAAAGAGCGGCGTGCCGGTCCGGGAGGCGGTCCGGGGATTCCTTAAATTCCGGGGAACACTTCCCATTGTCGGACACAATATTCCTTTTGACTTTGGATTTCTGAAAGAGGCGGCGGTGAGGGAGAAGCTGGATTTTGAAGCAGAGGCGCTGGACACTCTGAAGATTGCCAGGAGGACGCTGCCGTATATGCCCTCAAAGTCTCTGTCTGCGCTGTGCGCCTTCTACAGGATTCCTTCGGGCAATGCGCATCGGGCGCAGGATGATGCCCTGGCGGCCCATAGGCTTCTTTGGAGGATGTGGGAGGAATCCGGACAGCGGGATCCGGACGCCTTTGCGCTTCAGAAAATGGTTTATACAGTGAAAAAACAAAGCCCCATAACAAATCGTCAAAAAGGATACTTGAATGATCTGCTGAAATATCATAGAATAAAGACAGACGTCTGTATTGACAACATGACGAAAAGTGAAGCTTCCCGTATGATTGACCATATTATTCTGCAGCACGGGAAGATTCTTAAAAGACAGATAGAAAGGGAGGGACGGAATGAATTTTTATAATGATAAAACAAGGAGAAAGATAGCGGCGGCGATTGTTGTGCTTCTGGTGATTGCCATGGTACTGCCGCTTCTTGTATATGCTCTGTGATCAGGAGGAGGAGAGAGATGAGAAAGTATATGAAAAGACTGTGTGCCGGAATCTGCCTTTTGCTGTTGTGTGCTGGAATGACCGCCTTTGCAGAAGAGGCAACCATATTAAAGGGCGTAAAGATTGACGGAGTGGACGTTTCCGGGATGACCCGGGCGGAAGCTGTCAGAGCGCTTGAGGCCCATGAAAAAGAGGTGGGGGAGCAGAAGATATCTCTGAAGATCGGGGACGAAACGGTTGAGGCGGGTCTTTCCGGCTTTGGAATCACCTGCAGTCATGCAGAAGCTGTAGATGAAGCGCTGGGGATCGGCAGAACCGGGAATATCGTAAAACGCTACAAGGACCAGAAAGATCTGCAGCACAGCGGTAAAGAATTTGCCCTGAGCTGGGAAGTGAACGAGAGGCTTGTGAAGTCTTTTGTGGAAGAAAACTGTACGCAGTTCGACAGGGAAGCAGAAAATGCATCTTTAAGCCGTTCGAACGGAGAATTTCAGTTTGTGCCGGGAAAACAGGGACTTGTGCTGGATGTAGACGGCTCTGTAGCGGCAATCATGGAGCATCTGAGCAGCGGCTGGTCTCCGGACTCTGAAGAACACGAGATTGAACTGAAAACCAGAATTACGGAGCCGGAAGGAAGCGCGGAGGAGCTTGCCAGTGTAAAAGATCTTCTGGGGAGTTTTACTACCAGCTTTTCCACATCAAGCTCCAATCGGTGTATGAACGTCAGCAGCGGCGCTGAACATATCAACGGGACGGTACTGTATCCGGGAGAAAGCTTTTCTACCTATGAGTGCGTATCTCCGTTTACGGCAGAGAACGGCTATGCCATGGCAGGGTCCTATCTGAACGGAGAGGTGGTTGACAGTATGGGAGGCGGCATTTGCCAGGTCTCCACTACGTTGTATAATGCGGTGCTTCGAGCGGAACTGGAAGTGACGGAACGTTCTCCGCACTCCATGACGGTGCATTATGTGGAATTGTCTGAAGATGCGGCGATTGCGGGGACCTATAAGGACTTTAAGTTTGTCAACTCCCTTTCGGCTCCCATTTATATAGAAGGATATACAACTGCGGACAAGAAGATTACCTTTAACATATACGGAAAAGAAACCCGTGACAGCAACCGGAGCATTTCCTTTGAGAGCGTGAAGGTCAGCAATGTGGGCGGCGGCACGGTGCTGACGGAAAACGGCGGTCTGCCCCTTGGGTATAAGTCGGTGTCCAAAGGCCAGCAGGGCTATGTGGCGGAGCTCTACAAGGTGGTAAAAGTCAACGGCGTTGAGACGGAACGGATCAAGGTGAATAAGAGTACATATAAAGGAAGCAACCGGGTAGTGACCTATGGTACGGCGGGAGATCCGGTACTGTCTGAAAATCTCAGAGCGGCAATTGCGCTTCAGGATGAGGCTCTGGCAGATGCGAATATCGCAGCGCTTGTTCCCCCTGCTCCCGATCCTGCCCCGGCTGAATAAAAGAAGGTGGATATATGGAGATAGGAAAAGTTCCGGAGAATGTGCTGAAACGGGCGGTGTTCCGGCAGATTCATACAAAGCGGAGTGAAGTTCTGGTGGGTGCTTCCGTAGGTGAGGACTGTGCGGCGGTGCAGCTTGCGCCGGATGAAGTGTTTGTACTCTCTACGGACCCCATAACAGGAGCGACAAAGGATACCGGAAGGCTTGCGGTGCAGATCACTGCCAATGATCTGGCCAGCGCCGGGGCAGAACCGGTGGGAATTCTTCTGACGGTTCTTCTTCCGCCTTCCGCCGAGGAATCCCTGATCCGGCAACTGATGCAGGAAGTGGAGAGTGCCTGCGAAGAACTTCATATACAGGCGATGGGCGGCCATACGGAGATTACGGCAGCGGTGAATCAGCCGCTGCTTTCTGTGACAGGCGTTGGAAAAGTGAAAAAAGGCTGTCTTGTGACGACCGGAGGCGCCCGGCCGCAGGATGCGGTGGTGGTGTCCAAATGGATCGGCGTGGAAGGGACCTCGATTATTGCAAAGGAGAAGGAAGAGGAACTGTTAACCCGCTTTCCGGTCTCTTTTGTAGAAGCGGCGAAAGGATTTGACCGATATCTTTCAGTCGTGCCGGAAGCCGCCGTAGCAGTGAGAAACGGCGTCAGCGCCATGCATGATGTGACGGAGGGCGGTATCTACGGCGCATTGTGGGAGCTGGCAGAAGCGTCCGGCGTCGGACTGGAAATTGATCTGAAGTCCATCCCCATTCGTCAGGAGACTGTGGAGATCTGTGAATATTATCATCTGAATCCGTATCAGCTCATATCCAGCGGATGTATGCTGATGACCGTTTCGGACGGATACCGGCTTGTCCGCGAGCTGAAGAAAGCGGGGATACCGGCGGCGGTGATTGGCTGCTGTGTGGAAGGAAAAGCAAAAAAGATCATAAACGGGGAAGACGAGGCATATCTGGAACGTCCAAAGACAGATGAACTGTATAAGATTTACAAGTGAAGAGAAGGGGGAGGGGAAATGGCGCTGAATGTAGTGCTGTATGAGCCGGAGATTCCGGCCAATACAGGAAATATCGGCAGGACCTGCGTGGCGACCGGGAGCAGGCTGCATCTGATCGAACCTCTGGGCTTCCGGCTTGGGGAAAAGGAATTAAGGAGAGCCGGCATGGACTACTGGAAGGATCTGGATGTGTCCGTCTATATGGACTATGACGATTTTCTGGAGCGGAATCCGGGTGCAAGAATCTATATGGCAACAACGAAGGCGCCGAATGTGTATACGGATGTGCGGTTTGAACCGGACTGTTATCTCATGTTCGGAAAAGAGAGCGCAGGGATACCGGAAGAACTTCTGCGAAAACATCGGGAGGACGCCATACGGATTCCGATGAATCCCATGATCCGTTCTCTGAATCTTTCCAATTCGGTTGCGGTCGTGCTGTACGAAGCGCTGAGACAGCAGAATTTTGCCCATATGCAGCTGACCGGAAGACTGACCGGATGCGGGTGGGATTTACAATGAAGGAGACATACGAAGCAGGGAGAGTCCTGATTGCCCGTCTGGAAGAATTATCTGTCCTCACCAGGTGTACCGGGCGGCGTGGGTGTGAAAAGCAACGATAAAAGAAGGAGATGTCTCAGGAGGGCGGTTATGAAAGGATATATACAGAAACGGATGATGCGGCTCCTGTGTTTGTTGCTTGCTTTTGGCATGGCGGCATCCTCTTATACGGCTTATGCTGTGAGCAGGGAGACCCAGAGCGAGATCGACCGGCTGAAAGAAGAGAAGAGCAGGGCGGAGGCGGAGAAAAAGGCGGCGGAGAAAGAAAAAGGAAACATCAGCAGTCAAAAATCCGCAGTGGAAAATTATCTGAAAGATCTGGAAAAGCAGGCGGGCAGCCTGAGCGAGCAGATCAGCATGCTGGAGAAAGATATTGCCGAAAAAGAAGAGGCGGTCCGGACGAAGGAAGCAGAAGTCCAGGCGGCAGAAGAGACGGTAAACAGGCAGTATGAGGATATGAAGAAGAGGATTCAGTATATGTATGAGAACGGCCAGGGAAATATGCTGAGTTATATGGCGTCGGCTCTGACCGGGGATCTTGCAGATGCGCTGAATCAGGCGGAATATGCCATTAATATCAACCGTTATGATCGGGAGATGCTTGCCGACTATAAAGAAGCAAAGGCGGAGCTGGAGCAGCAGAAGGAGGAGCTTCTGGATGACCAGGAAGCGCTGGCGCTTATGAAAGAAGAGACGGAGAAGAAAAAACAGCAGGTGGCAAGCCAGCAGAAAGCGGCCGGTTCGAAGCTTGGTCAGTTTGATGAACTTCTGGAGCAGGTGTCCGGTGAGGTCAGCAGCATGGAAGAACTGATCGCGGAGAAGACAAAGATCCTTAACCAGTTGATCAAAAAGGCGGAAGAGGAAGAGCGTCAGGCGCGTATTGCAGCTGCAAAACAGGCGGCGGCGTCCATGGGCGGCGGGTCCATTACGACCGGGGATTCCAAAATCTCCCATCATGCAGTAGGACTCAGCGATTATGAACTGATGCTTCTGGCGGCAATGATCTACTGCGAAGCGGGAAATCAGGGATGGGAAGGACAGACGGCGGTCGGCTACGTAATCATGAACCGCGTAAGGAGTTCTCTGTATCCCAATTCCCTGGAGGCAGTGCTCCGGCAGTCGAGACAGTTTGAACCTGCAGGCTCGGGCCGGTTTGATCTGGTGCTGAAAGCGGAACAGGATCCGGATATTCCCAATATCGTGACAGATTCCTGCTGGAATGCGGCAAAGGCGGTGATAAACGGAACAAGCAATGTGGGCGATTCCCTGTTTTTCCGTACCTGGGCGCCGGTTCCGTCGCTGGTAGAGAACCTGAAAAACGGAGGCGTGCCTCACTGGATCATTAAAGACCATATCTTCTACTATTACTGGACAAGCTATACGACAGGACAGAAGCCGTCTAAGGAACCGGAGGAGGACGAGTCGGACGACGAGGAAACTCCGGACGGCGGAGACGAGCCGGACAATGAGGAAGAGCCTGATGATACAGAAACACCGGATGATACAGAAGAACCGGAAGAACCGGAGGATCCCGATGATGAGGAGGATTCGGAAGGTCCAGGCGGGCCTGATGAGCCTGGCAATGACAGCCCGGATGATGCAGGGCCTTCGGATATCCCGGATCCTTCGGACGATATGGAGGAATCAGAAGAATCAGACGGGAATGAAGGGATGGGAGAATAGAGATATAAGAAACAGGGGGCGTTGCAAAACGCCCCCTGTCTGTATGTCTGAGAGCTGTTCAGAGCTTCGCTTATTCTGTAACGGTATACAGTGCGACCTCATCAATCTCCCGATTGGTTGCCACGATCACATCCTGGCCTTTTTTGTTGACAAAATGCAGTGCATTGGCACAGCCGGTATTCTGGTCAATGTATTCGGTCCGGTAGGTTCCGGCTTCGGCATCCCAGGTGATGGCAATAGTATTTTTTGTACCTTTCCTCCAGCCGACAATCCAGGTTGGCTTTCCGAGCATCTCACAGCTCCAGGTGGCATGGATCATGTCGGTTTCGGATTCCGGACGGTCATATTTCCACTGAGGCACATAGTTTCCGTGGGCATCCAGATGATAGATGGTCAGAGAAGACCCGTGGAAGGGGCTGATGCAGCCCAGCTCCGGCTTTCCGTCTCCGTCGAAGTCCATCAAAATGGAATCGCTGGAAGGAACGCTGCTGATCTGCGTGACCTCCCATTCGGCTCCGGGAACTGCAGGCGGGTCAAACAGGAAAGTGCCCTCTTCGCATCCGATCAGCGCGGCGTCATGACCGCCGTGCCCGGTAAGCGAATACCCATGGTTTTTCAGCATGCCTCCCTTGATCAGCTTGAGCTTCAGCGGGTTTTCTTCACTGAAGGAAGAGAGGTCGGAAGGAAGCTCTGCGCCAAAGCATGCGCCCTTGAAACGCCAGTCTTCCTTGTACTCGTGGCCGGTCTTCAAACAACATACGATGAGATAACTGCGTCCGGCCCGGTTCAGAATGCCGAATCTGTGGACGAAGGGAGCATGACAGAGCGTGCGGATCTCCCACTCCCCTTTCTTTTTCGGGGTTACGATCACGATCTTTGCATTTGCAGAGTCGTTGGGGGAGTAAAACTGATGGGTGGCAAGGAACTGTCCGTCTGTGCCGGGAACCTGCGCCATGGTCATGACTCCGCCGGGCTCCGTCCATACGGTGTCCAGCTGCGTGCCGTCCTCGGAAAAGAGAAAGCATGGATCATGTTTTTCGGCGGCAACGAGAAAGCAGTGCTCTCCATGATAAGTAAGTTCGGTTATCGAGTAGCATTTGTTCAAATTGGATATGATCTTCTTTTCAACGTTCATGATGGAGCCTCCTTATGACTGTTCTGTAACTGAATTTTTTTATAGTTCCTCCGGTTTGCCTGCCAGGGAGCGGTATCAGGGCTGCCGGTCGAGTATGCTGCTCATGCTTTGGCAGGCGAACCGGATATCATCCTTCCAGCTTTCGTTCCCTACATCCCACATTTCCGTGACATAGCGGCGTATGCCAAGCTCCCACGCCTTGGCGATTATGGATTCGAAATCTACATGGCCGGTCAGGAACGGGATCTCCCGAAACTTTCCGGGAACGGTTTCTTTCAGGTGGAGCGCAAAGATATGGTCGCGTCCGGTTTCCAGATCATCCAGCACGCTGGTATGATAGGTGACGGCGGCGTTGGTCAGGTTACCGGAATCAGGATATACGCCCAGATAGGGATTGTCAATAAGGTTTACGTATTTCATGGCCTTTTCAGTGGTGTTCATAAATTCTGTTTCCATAGTCTCAAAACCCATGACGATTCCTCTGGCGGCTGCCATCATGGTCGCTTTTTCCAGATTTTCGCAGAAGAGTCGTTCGCTTTCGGCAGACCCTTTTTCATAATAGACATCATAACCGGCCAGCTGGATGATCCGGATACCCAGATCGTCCGCCAGTGCGATCGCCTTTTCCATGATCTCCATGCCCCGGCGGCGCACATCTGGATCGGAAGCTCCAAAGGGATATTTGCGGTGTCCGGACAGGCACATGCTTCGGACCGGTACTCCGGTGTCCTTCATTGCCTTGAGAAGTTCCAGTCGTTCCTCTGCGCTCCATTCCAGACGGGCAAGTTTTTCATCGGTCTCATCAATGCTGATCTCGACAAAGTCATAACCGCATTCTCTGGCGCATGCGAGCTTTTCCCGCCAGCTCATGGCTTTTGGCATGGCTTTTTCATATAAGCCGATTGCGTATGCTTTCATTTTTTTAACCTTCCTTTCCTGTAATCAGTATGTCCTGAATCGCGTTTTCGCAGTATTGATATTCTCTCTGCATTTTTCTGTCTGCAAAAATGAACATAAAAATGAACAAATAAAATATCCTCGGATGATATAAAAGAAACACAAAACAAAACATATATATTGAATATATACGATTATAATTGGTATTAGATGGGATTTCAAGAGAAAAATGAACATTTATATGTTGATTATTAAAGTTTGTGAAAAACGTAAATATAAAAATTCGTCATTTTGTATATAAAAACGATCATAAAAATAAAAGCTGAAAGAAGATCATAGAGAAATGAATTAAAATGTTCTTGTTTTTCAACGTTTTTGTAAAAAAATCAAAATGGTTAAAATGAACAAGAATTACATATCAATTGGATGTAAATGGAAAAATGAACATAAAAACAAACAAATAAGCTATTGCAATTTTGGAGTATTTACGTTATATTCAGGACAGAATAAAGAAAAAGAAACGCTAAAGGAGGAGAAATAACATGAGTAAGGTTTCTGAAATGACCCGTGAAAGCTGGATCATGAGCACATTTCCGGAATGGGGCACCTGGCTGGTGGAGGACATTGAAAATGAAGTTGTAGAGCCGGGCAATGTAGCCATGTGGTGGCTGGGATGTACCGGGGTATGGTTCAAAACGCCGGGCGGGGCGAACATCACCATCGACCTGTGGTGCGGCAACGGGAAACGGACTCACGGAGACGGCAAGATGAAGCCGGGGCATCAGATGGCGAATATGTGCGGCGGACGCGCCATGCAGCCCAATCTGCGCAATGTCCCGTTTGTGATCGATCCATTCGCATTTAAGCAGGTGGATGCGGTTCTTGCGACTCACTACCATCAGGATCATATGTCCGCAGAGTGGGCGGCGCATGTTCTTAACAGCGGGATGACCACGACCGATGAAAACGGGAAGGAGATTCCGGTGCCGTTTATCGGGCCGAAGAAATCGGTGGAGACCTGGGTAAACTGGGGCGTGCCGCAGGACCGCTGCATAACCGTGAAGCCGGGGGACGTCATTAAGATCAAGGATATCGAGATCGTCTGCCTGGACAGCTTTGACCGTACCTGCATCGTAACGACGGATAAAACCGGACCGGACCGTGAGGAACTGACCGGGGTGTGTCCGACAGACATGGATGAGAAAGCGGTCAATTATCTGGTGAAAACGCCGGGCGGCAATATCTATCATTCCGGAGATTCTCATTTCTCGATCTATTTTGCAAAGCACGGCAAGGACCACGACATCGATGTGGCGTTTGGTTCCTTTGGAGAGAATCCCATCGGCATGCAGGATAAGATGAGTTCCATCGACGTGCTTCGCATGGCGGAGAATCTGCAGTGCAGGGTGGTGGTTCCGATTCACTGGGATGTATGGACCAACTTCCAGGCGGACTGCGAGGAGATCAGGCTTCTCTATGATTTCAAGAAAGACCGGAATGAGTACAAGTTCCATCCGTTCTTCTGGCAGGTGGGCGGCAAGTATGTGTATCCGCAGGATAAGGATAAGATTTATTATCACCACCGAAGAGGCTTCGAAGACTGCTTCGAGCATCCGCAGAATATTCCGTACAGGTCCTGCCTGTAAGAGAAAGGGGGAGCAGGGATGTCCACAGTATTACAGACAATCGTAGAAAAAAAGCACTACCGTTTTATTGACGGTGAAGGTGTCACCTGGAAGGAAGCTGTCCGTCTGAGCGCAGAATCTCTGGTTGCGGACGGCAGCGTAGACGAAGATTATTATAAACAGATTGTGGCATGCGTGGAGAAATACGGTCCATATGTGGTGTTTGAACACAACGTTGCCATGCCGCATACGCAGGAAAATGCCACCGGGGCGCATAAGACCGGCATTGGTTTCATGGTATCCGAGAAGATGATTGATTTCGGAGAAGACGAGGATGGAGAGAAGAAAGAGGCGAATCTCTTTTTTACCCTTTCCTCGACGAATCCGGATGAACATATGAGCAATATCCAGCAGCTTTCGGAGATCTTTATGAACGATGCGCTTCTGGACGCGCTGGCGGCGGCCAGGACGCCCGAGGATATTCTGGAAGCAGAGAAGAACCATCCGTGCGAAGAAGAATTTTAAGAAACCGTTAACAGCTGAAAAAGGAGAAAAAATATGGTAGTATTAGATGTATTAAATGCGGTCTGGACCTTCTTTGCGACCTATGTTCTGCAGAAGGCGCCCTACATGGTGGGTTTTCTTACGCTGCTGGGCTATTGCCTGATGGGTAAGAAGTGGTATGATACTCTTGCAGGGACGCTGAAGGCGATTATCGGTATGCTGATTCTGAATGCGGGTTCCAGCGGACTTACCAGTACCTTCCGTCCGATTCTGGCGGGTCTGAAAGACCGTTTTAACCTGACTGCATGTGTGATTGACCCGTATTACGGGCAGAATGCCGTGACGGCAGGCGTGGAAGAGGTGTTTGGGAAAGGGTTTTCCCAGGCGATGACGCTTTTACTGATTGCGTTTATCGTAAACATTCTTCTGGTGCGTTTTAACAAGATCACTAAATGCCGGGCTCTGTTTACCACCGGTCATGTACAGGTGCAGCAGGCGGCGACCGCTTACTGGCTGATCATGTTTGCGCTTCCTGGGCTTCTGACTCAGAATGCGGCGCTGATGGTGGTCATGGCAGTGATTCTGGGGGCATACTGGGCGGTAGGAGCCAACCTGACGATCAAACCCATGCAGGAGCTGAGCGAAGGCGCCGGATTTGCCATTGCTCATCAGCAGATGTTTGGTATCCGCCTTTCCTATTTCCTGTCTGACAAACTGTTCGGCGACAAAGGCGGAAAACGGAAGGTGAAGAAAGTCGGTGAGATGGAGATGCCGGGCTTCTTCTCGATCTTCAATGAGAATATGGTATGTACTGCGATTCTGATGACCGTATTTTTCGGTATTATCATGGCGATCATCGGAAAGCCGTTCTTCGTGGAGAGCGGTGCGACGAACGAGGCGGAGAATTTTGCATATTACTGCTTCAATACATCCCTGAACTTTGCGGTCTATCTGGCGATCCTGCAGCTGGGCGTGCGTAC
The DNA here is from genome assembly GCA_910583615.1 of uncultured Lachnospiraceae bacterium. GTDB lineage: Bacteria > Bacillota > Clostridia > Lachnospirales > Lachnospiraceae > Hominiventricola. The sequence goes on from CAJTXP010000005.1 coordinate 99,429, forward strand.
CTTTGTGACAGAGCTGACCGCTTCCTTCCAGGGGATTGCGGATAAGCTGCTTCCGGCGTCCATCCCGGGTGTTGACTGCGCGGTCTGCTTTGGATTTGGCGATTCCAATGCTGTTACCTTCGGATTCCTGGCAGGCCTTGTAGGGCAGATCATAGCGATTCTTGCGCTGATTGTAATCGGTTCGCCGACCATTATCATCTGCGGTTTCGTGCCGGTGTTCTTTGATAACGCAACCATGGGTCTGGTGGCTAATGAAAAAGGCGGCCTGAAGGCGTGTCTGATCATTCCTTTTATCGCCGGCCTTGTGCAGGTGTTCGGTGCGGCGCTCATTGCCGGCTGGGTAGGCCTGGCAGAATACGGCGGATACCTCGGTATGTTTGACTGGGATACGGTATGGCCGATCTTCACGGTCATCATGCATTATGCAGGGTATATCGGGGTTGCCATTGTAGTACTCGTGCTTCTGGCAATTCCTCAGATCGAATACCGGATGGATCCGGAAGGCTACTTCCTGATTACAGAAGATTATGATGCTTATGTGGAGCATAAGGCGAAAAGGGCCGCGGCTGATTCATAAAACAAAAAATATATGATAAGGAGATAAAATTATGGCAAAACTTGATGGAAAGAAACTTCTGGCATGCTGCGCAAACGGTGCAGGTTCCTCTTTGATGATGGAGAATGCAATCAAAAAGGTGATGACCAAATATGGAATCAAACCGGCGGAGCTTCGCCACTGCCCGGTGTCGGAGGGAAAGACGGCTTCCCGCAACTATGATGTGGTTTTCTGCGCAAGAACCTTTGCGAAAACCTTTGACGGCGTGGAGAAAAACGGCACGATCCTGATTCTTCTGAAGAATGTAATGTCTGCGCAGGAGATCGAAACGGCCCTGAAGGATGCGGATCTTCTGGACTGATTGTAAAAATCTGGATGTATAAAGACTGAAACAAAAACCGGACCCGGCAATAGACAGATCTCTCTATGTACCGGATCCGGTTTTTACAACAGCCGGGTTGCTGTCCGCATCAGGCTGGCATCGATGTTCGGGCAGCAATACAGCCGGACCTGCCGGTTGTGGTTGACGTGTAAAGGAGTTTGGGATAATATGATAAAAGCAGTAATCTTTGATGTGGACAATACGCTGTACAGCTACACGGATGCGCATGAAGCTGCGTTTGACAGACTGGCGGCATATGCGGACAGGGAACTTGGCCTGTCCCGGGCTTTGTTTGAGGAACTGCATCAAAGAACAGAACATGAACTGAGAACATACATGGGAGAAGTGGCTGCTCTGCACAATCGCTGTATCCGTTACCAAGTCATGCTGGAGAATCAGGGACTGCCGCTGTATCCGCATGTGCTGAAGATGAATGATCTTTACTGGGATACTCTGCTGGAAACGGCGGTTCCGGTTCCGGGCATAATGGAGGCTGTAAATGCTCTGAAGGAAAAAGGGTTCCGGCTTGGAATCGGGACGGATATGACTGCGCGCATACAGTTCAGGAAGCTGGAAGTGCTGGGGCTGCTTCGTCACATGGACTTTTTTGTATCCAGTGAGGAAACAGGTACGGAGAAGCCGCATCCGGCCTTCTTTGCGCGTTGTGTGAAGAAAGCGGGCTGTCCTGCAAAGGAATGTCTTTTCGTGGGCGACAGTCTGAAAAAGGATGTTCAGGGGGCTGTGGATGCAGGCCTGCAGGCGGTATGGTACTGCCCTGAATATCGGAAAAAAGCCGGTGAGGATGTGTCGTGGATTGCGGATATGCGGCAGCTTCCGGAGGCGGTATTGGCTCTGTAGCTGCCGGAAAAAGTTAAAGGAGCAGTGTGAGAATATGAAAAACAACCGAAAAGCCGTTGATGAGCGCCATCTGAAGATCTTGAATATGATCCGTGAGCGCGGCGAAGTAAAGGTGGAGGATCTGGCGAGAGCTTTTCAGATCTCTCCCATGACGGTGCGCCGGGATATGCAGTATCTGGAAGAAGAAAAACTGATTTCACGGATCCATGGAGGGGCCGTCTCTCTGGAAAAAGCCAATATGCTGCTTTCGCAGGATGAGAAGATTGCCATATGCAGAGAACGGATATCGGAATATGCCGCCCGCTTTATCGATGACGGCGACACGCTGTTCATTAACGGGAGCCGGACAGCTCTCAATATGCTGAAATATGCAGGAGACAAAAAAGTACTGGTATATACCAACAACTGCTGGGGGATCGGAGAAAAATATCCCGATGATGTAACGATTCGTTTTACCGGAGGAGAAGTACGCAGCAATGTGATGGTTGGAGAATATGTAATGCGCAACCTGCTTTCCATGACCGCGGACAAGACGTTTCTTGGATGCGCCGCCGTCTATGATGACGGGGAATTCCGGTATGATATTCCGACGGAGATCGGGATCAATGAAGCTATGATTTCCCGCACGACAAAGGCGCTGTATGTGCTTGCGGACCATACGAAGATCAAAAGGCGGGAAGAGCACGGAAATATTTACGGAAGCTGTGCTTATGAACAGTCCTGCACGCTGATTACGGATGACAATGCCAGCCCGGCGGTTGTAGAACGGCTTCGCAGATACGGGATTCATGTAATCCTTGTTCCGACGAAGTAGTTTTTTGAAAGGAAAAGAATATGACAGATCTGTCGCAGCTCTTTTTATATCTTCCTGGGATCATCATTTTTCTTGTGGGGTCCGGACAGGTGAGAAACCGGTTTTTGGCCCGCAGGGCGGATTTTTCCGCGGATGCTGCGGTGATCGGTTGTAAACACGTGGTAAAAAAAGACAAAAAGGGAAGAGAAACCTATAATTATTATGATGTGACGGTAGAATACAGGAACCCGAAGTCCGGGCATAAGGAACGGCTTACAGTTAAATCGCCTGTAGAGTATGCGCAGGCACAGCAGGTGCGGATCTATCAGGCGAAGGGCGGCGATCGGCCGGTTTTGGCAGGATATAAGGAAGAGTTTCTGTTTCGTCCGTGGGTTACCATGATCGGCGGGGCGCTTTTGATCCTTCTTGCTCTGGAACAGAATCGGGGTCATGAGGTGCAGGCCATGGCCTGCCTGTCGCTGATTTTCATCGGAGCAGGCATCAACCTGACTGTTGATTATATCCGGCTGAAAAGATGCGGCCTTCAGCCTCTGGATGCCGAGATTACGGATATCTATACCCGGCAGATTTCCAGAGAGACGAAGATTCTGAAGGGAGCGAAGTATACGTATTATCCGGTGGTGAGGTATGAGTTGAACGGTCAGCAGAATATCCGCCGCTGCAATATCAATTCCAGCGGACGGAATACGTTTCAGACGGGGGAACGCCTGACCCTGTACTATGATCCCGGTTCCGGCGCTGTGCTGGAGAAGCATGCGAGGACGGGAGCCGCGGCGGCCGGAGTCCTTCTGGTGCTGATCGGCCTGCTTGCAGGGGCCAGCATCCTGTCGGTGGTTCTGTGATTGTGCAATACAAACCAAAAGAATAACAAAAAACAGAACAAAAACGTCAATAACAACAAAAATACAAAAAACCGGAAAAACTATTTACAAAAACAAAAAAATATCGTATAATGTCTAAGTTCGCAGATGTGAACAAAACAAAAGACATATCGATGCGTGGCTCAGCTTGGTAGAGCGCTGCGTTCGGGACGCAGAGGTCGCAGGTTCAAATCCTGTCGCATCGATTCCTTGGCAGGGGCGCATGACGTCCGGTGGACGTCAGTTTTGCGCCGACCGGAACGGAGTGTAGAACACCGGAAAGCTTGAATTTATGGGCTTTCCGGTCTTTTTTGTGCTTGGATGGATGATGTTCTGGAATGCCGGAAGGTCTGGATTTGCAGGCTTTCCGGTTTTTTTATCCCATATAAACGGCACTGAATTCCTGCACTCATAGTTCTCGTTCTCTGGTGCCGTTTATCATACTTTCCCGGCAATTTTTAAACGTCAAATATATAAATTGCAAAAACATAAAAATTTTCTGTAACGAAACGTCATTTTTCCGGATATATAAGCAGAGGAACCAAAAGACGGGGGGAGGTGGCTGCCTTGAATGACATAGAGAGGGCGTATACAGCGCATGCAAGGGATGTGTACCGCTATCTGCTCAGCCTGACGCATGATGAAGATCTGGCAGAAGAGCTGACGCAGGAGACCTTTTTTCGTGCCATGAGGACCATGGGCAGCTACGACGGGAGCTGCAGGCTGTCCGTATGGCTCTGCCAGATCAGCAGGCATCTCTGGTATCAGTGGCTGGAAAAGCATGCCAGATGGAAGCGGGCGGAGCTGACGGAAGAGCTTCCGGGCGGGGAGACGCCGGAGCGGTCCGTGCTGCTCCATATGGAGAAGACGGCGCTGTACCGTGCGATCCACGCGCTGCCGGAGCCCATGCGGGAGGTGGTCCATATGCGTCTGACCGGCGAATTCACCTTTGCGGAGATCGGCGGTATCCTGGGGAAGAGCGAGAACTGGGCGTGGACCACCTTCTATCGGGCCAAGAAGAAAATGATCGAGGAAATGGAGGAATGGAAATGAAATGTTATATAGTCAAGGATCTGCTGCCCGGCTATATCGACGGCCTGACCTGCGAAGAGACAAATGCGGAGATCCGGGAGCACCTCAAGGGCTGTCAGGACTGCCGCAGAGTCTATGGGCAGATGTCGGCCGCCATGCCTCAGGATCTTCGCCTGCCGGAGGACAAGGCGCTGGATCAGGACATTGATTTTCTGAAACGTCTGAAAGGAAAAATCCGGCACAGATATGCGGCGGTGGCTGCCGCGACGGGCCTGACGCTGTTGGCGCTGGCGGCATTTGCCGGAAAATACCAGATTGCCCTGCCCTATGATCCGGAGCACATGGAAACGGAGATGTATCAGGCGGTTCCCGTGGTCAATGACAACGGCGTGACCCAGTGGACGGACGTGGACGCGCTGAACTTTGAAGAGACGGGAACGGTGATAAAAGAAGGCCAGGAACCCATCGATCTGGTGAGGTTCGTGGTCAGGGAACCGGAACCATATGATGATTTCCGGTCATACGGCAGGACGATCCTGCGGGATGGACAGGAGGTCCGGGTGGTCTACTACTGTTATACCAAAAGCCTGAAAAACTGTCTGGTGCCGGAGGAAAAGGCGCGCAGGGTCTGTTGGAAATCCACTGGGGATATCTATGGGATGAGACTGTACCGCGCAGACTATACACCGGTGATGACGGAGCATTATTATCTGCCCATGGAAGGGCTTTGGCTTGACTATCGGTTTGCGCGTCTCTCAGACCGGGAATTTGACGGGCAGAGGGAAAATGCGGTGCTGGTCTGGAACGGCATGAACTGACCGGATGTCATGAAAATCCGAAAAGAAGAAGGGAGAAAAAAGATGTATTATTTGGTTTATCTGTTGGGAGTTGTATATTTTCTGGCAAATGGAATCGGAAGCGCTCAGCGGTATCTGAACTTTGCGGACCATATTTCTCTGGCGTTCGTCCTGGGGCCGTGTGTGCTGGTCCTGTTCTGCACCGGGTCCTTCCGCGCGTTCGGCAGAGGTGTGGCGCACGCGTTCGGGAAAAGGGCCGACCCGGTTTTCCGGCTTGAGGAAAGCCTGCATGCGGTCCGGATGGTGATGGAGACGGCGGCTGTCTCGGGAGGGCTGGCGTTTCTGATCAGCACGGTCAACGTTTTTCGGGGGCTGGCGCCTTCGTGGGCAGAGGCGGACGGGATGGTCTGGCTTCTCCTGGATCTGAGCGTGGCGCTGCTTCCGCTTTTTTACCTGCTGGTGGTCTGCATGGTGCTTCTGCCTCCATATTATATGCTGAAAAAGCGGCTGCCGGGCAGGAACATGGTGCGGGCAGAACAGGAAGAACTGCGCTGAAGGAGGAAAAACCGGCACAGTCGATGAAATGTGTGATTGTGAGGGACCTGCTTCAAAACTGTGCAGAAGGTATGGTAAGCGACGGGACGGCCGAGGATATCAGGAATCATCTGCAGGAATGCTGCTGCTGTCGCGCCTTTCTGGAAAACCTGGAAAAGGGAGAATCTGCAGAGACTGCGGATTAAGAACGGGCGAAAAATACAAGTGTACAGAGAACATCCGGCCATGTAGTATTCTGCATGGCCGGATGTTTGTTTCTGCGCTTGTTTTACCCGAAATCTCCATATAATAAATACAACTACTTGGAAAAATGAGTACAACTAATAAAAATGTATGAAAAAAATTGTATGTTGTAGGATAAAAAGAAGAAAAATTGATTGACAAAGCAATATTCAGGATGTATATTATATCTAAAGAAAACGAGGACAAACAAATGATATTCGTGAAAATGTCAATGATCTCCAGTAGAAATTGGTGATATTGACTGGAAAAACAAGGAACATATTCCATGTACAATCTTGTTCCGACAGGAACAACTTGTAAATACAACTTTTCATACTAAAATTCTATGTTGGGAGGAAAACAAACATGAAAAGAAAAGTTTTAAGCACGATCCTTGCAGTTTCCATGGTAGCTACGATGGTAGTTGGCTGTGGCGGCGGTGGAGACACCCAGGCAGATGCTCCGGCAGCGGATGCAGGAACTGAGGCTCCGGCAGAAGGCGGAGACGCTGCACAGGCAGAAGCTCCGTCCGGAGTGGCAGCAGACAAAGAAGGCGGCAAGGTCGGCGTGGCAATGCCCACTCAGTCTTCCGAGAGATGGATCAAGGACGGCGGCAACATGAAGGAGAAACTGGAGGCTATGGGTTATGAGGTAGACCTTCAGTATGCAGAAGACGATGTTCAGATGCAGGTTTCCCAGATCGAGAATATGATTGCAGCAGACGCTGACTGCCTGGTTATCGCGGCGGTTGACTCCGGAGCTCTTACAACGGTAGAGGCTCAGGCAAAAGAAGCTGGTATCCCGATCATCGCTTACGACCGTCTTCTGATGGATACAGACGCAGTTTCCTACTATGCTTCCTTCGATAATGAAGGTGTTGGTACTGCCATCGGCGAGTACATCAAGACTGCAAAAGATCTGGATGCTGCACAGGCGGCAGGCGAGAGCTACACCATCGAGTTCTTCATGGGCTCCCCGGATGACAACAACGCGGTTCTCCTTCATAAAGGCGTGATGGACGTTCTTCAGCCGTATCTGGATGACGGTACTCTGGTATGCAAGACCGGAAGAACCGCCTTTGAAGATACCTGTATCTTAAGATGGTCTCAGGAGACTGCTCAGCAGTGGTGCGAGAACTATCTGACCGGCTACTATGCAGACGAGGATCTTGACATTGCGTGTACCGCATTCGACGGATTCGCATACGGTGTGAAGGCTGCTCTTCAGGGCGCAGGCTATACTGCTGAGAACTGGCCGCTGGTTACCGGACAGGATGCAGAGCTGATGGCATGCAAGAACATTCTTGACGGAACCCAGACTTCTTCCATCTTCAAAGACACAGGCCTTCTGGCTGACAAATGCGTAACGATGGTAGAGGCAGTGCTGAAGGGTGCTGAGCCGGAGATCAACGATACCACAACCTATAACAATAATGTAGTAGTAGTTCCGTCCTATCTGTGTACTCCTGTTGCAGTTGACAAAGACAACCTGCAGGAAGTCGTAGTTGACAGCGGATATTATACAGCAGCAGATTTAGGACTGTAATGACAGTCTGACTGAGGCGGCGGCTTGGTTCGCCGCCTTTTTACCGGGGTTTATCCCGCGGCAGGCGGTTGGATGTACGCGTCAGACGGACTGCTGCGCGGAAATATAAAGAAAAGGAGCAAGAGGTATGTCAGATTATATCTTGGAGATGAACCACATAACCAAGGAATTCTCAGGCGTGAAGGCACTGGACGATGTAAATCTGAAGGTGAAAAAAGGCGAGGTCCATGCGTTATGCGGGGAGAACGGAGCCGGGAAATCCACACTGATGAACGTGCTCTCCGGCGTGTATCCTTACGGTACCTATTCCGGAGATATCGTCTACAAAGGTGAGGTCGGAAAGTTCCACAAGATCAAGGACAGCGAAGCCAGGGGGATCGTTATCATCCATCAGGAGCTGGCCTTAAGTCCCCACATGTCCGTGGCGGAGAACGTGTTCCTGGGGAACGAGCAGTGTTCCGGCAGGGGCGTCATTGACTGGACGAAGACCAGGGCAAAGGCGGCAGAGATGCTGGCGAAGGTCGGACTGGAGGGCGAGGACGTCAATGTACCAGTGAATTCGCTGGGCGTGGGAAAGCAGCAGCTGATTGAAATCGCCAAGGCCATGGCGAAGGATGTGGAACTTCTTATTCTGGATGAGCCCACGGCGGCTCTGAACGACGAGGAGTCCGCAAAGCTTCTGGAGATCATGCTGGAGCTGAAGAAGCAGGGCGTGACCATGATCATCATTTCCCACAAGCTCAATGAGATCAGCTACGTGGCGGATGCGATCACGGTAATCCGTGACGGACACACCATCGAGACCCTGACGAAGGGTGTGGACGATTTCTCAGAAGACCGCATCATCAAAGGCATGGTGGGACGCGAGATGACGAACCGTTATCCGATTCGCGAGGGAGTGACCATTGGAGATACGATTTTCGAGGTTCAGAACTGGAACGTATACCATCCGGAAGATCCCAACCGGCAGGTATTGAAGGATGTGAACATTCAGGTGAAAGCCGGCGAGGTAGTAGGCCTTGCGGGACTTATGGGGGCAGGACGTACGGAATTCGCCATGAGCGTATTCGGGAAATCCTATGGACAGAAGATCAGCGGTACCGTGAAGATGAACGGCAAAGAAGTGGATCTGAAGGATGTACGGACCGCCATCGACAACAAGCTGGCCTATGTGTCCGAGGATCGGAAAGGCAACGGACTGGTTCTGATCGATGATATCAAGAGGAATATGACCATGGCTGCCCTTCGCAATTTCTTCTCCAAAAACGGCGTGGTAGACTCCAATGAAGAGATCGTGAAGGCAGAAGAATATAAGAAACTGATTAACGTAAAAGCCAATTCCATCGACCAGGCCGTAGGTTCTCTGTCCGGCGGTAACCAGCAGAAGGTGGTCCTTGCCAAATGGATGCTGACCCAGCCGGATGTGCTGATTCTCGACGAGCCCACCCGCGGTATCGACGTGGGCGCCAAGTACGAGATCTACTGCGTTATCAACGATCTGGCAAAGGCGGGAAAGGCAGTTATCATCATCTCCTCCGAGATGCCGGAGATCATCGGTACGTGCGACAGGCTGTATGTGATCAATGAGGGCCATATCGCGGGCGAGCTGGCGAAGGAAGAGATGACTCAGGAAAAGATCATGGGCTGTATTATGGCTGATAACAGGAAAGGTGCGTAATCATGGAAAAGAATAAAGTTGTCAATATTGATATGAGACAGTACGGCATGGTACTGGCGCTTATAGCGGTTTATGTTATTTTTGCGGTTCTGACCGGCGGCAAGAACCTGTCTCCGGCGAACATCAACAACCTGATCATGCAGAACGGCTACATCGTCATTCTGGCTGTCGGTATGCTGCTGTGCGTACTGACCGGTAACGTCGACCTGGGCGTCGGCTCCGTTGTTGCAACCTGCGGCGCCGTGATCGGTATCGGCATGGTGGACTATGGCTGGAACATGTGGATTGCGATCATCGCATCCCTGATCGTAGGCCTGCTCTGCGGTATGTTTGCAGGCTTCTTCATCTCCAAACTGGGAATTCCGCCTTTCATTGTAACGCTGGCGACCATGCTCATGGGTCGCGGCCTTACCTATGTGCTTCTGCAGGCACAGACCAAGGGACCCCTGCCGGCAAACTTCGTGTACATAGGCGCAGGCTTCCTTCCGACGATCAAGGTCGGCAACATTGACATGGTATGTCTGATCGTGGCGGCGGTAATTTCGGTGCTGATTGTACTTTCAGAGCTGAAGAGCATTGCGACAAAGAAAAAATACGGTTTTGCAACGAATCCCACCTGGCAGCTGATTGTCAAGGACGGCATCATCATTGCGATCGTATGGTTCTTCTTCTACAAGCTGGCATGCTACAGCGGCATCCCGTTCGTGCTGGTGCTGATGGCGCTTCTGGTGGGCCTGTATCATTTCATTACAACCAAGACGGTTGCCGGACGCCAGATCTATGCGCTGGGCGGCAATGCCAAGGCTGCAAAGCTGTCCGGTATCAATACGGAGAAGGTGTTCTTCTGGGTATATACCAACATGGGTATTCTCTGTGCAGTGGCCGGTATCGTCCTGTCCGCACGTAATGCATCCGCAACTCCGAAGGCGGGCGATCAGTTCGAGATGGACGCCATCGCATCCTGTTACATCGGCGGCGCTGCTACTTCCGGAGGTATTGGAACGATCATCGGAGCCGTTGTTGGAGCATTTATCATGGGTATCCTGAACAATGGTATGTCCCTGTACGGTTTCTCCACAGACCTTCAGAAGATCGTGAAGGGCGCCGTACTTCTGGGAGCCGTAACCATCGATCTGGTATCCAAACGTAAAAAATAATCAAGCAGTAAAAGGAAGGGCTGCCCTTCGGGGCGGCCCCGTTAAAACATATGAGGCAGCGGGAAGCAAAATATATATCACTGGTAAACTGGATAAAGGAAAAGATCAGTACAAGGGAGCTTCGTCCGGGCGAAAAACTGTACTCGGAGAATGAACTGAGTCAGATGTTCGGTCTGAGCCGTCAGACGGTGCGGCATGCCATCGGCGTTCTGGAATCAGAAGGGCTGGTGGAGCGGGTACGCGGCAGCGGAACCTATGTGGGCAGCCGCAGAGGCAATGTGAGAAAGCGTATGATGAACATCGCAGTGATCAGTACTTATGTGGACGGCTATATTTTTCCGCCCACCCTGCAGGGCATCGTACAGACTCTGTCAGGCGCCGGCTATATGACCCAGATCGCATTTACCAATAACCGGGTGGACAGTGAAAGAAAGATCCTGGAAGGAATCCTGGAAAAGGACAATGTGGACGGCGTGATCGTGGAAGCGACCAAAAGCGCTCTGCCAAATCCCAATCTGGAATATTATCTGGAGCTCCAGAAACGCCAGATCGCCCTGCTGTTTTTCAACTGTGGCTATCCGGAACTGAAAGCGCCGGTGGTGGCGCTGGACGATGTGAAAGTGGCGGAGGATGCGGTCAACTATCTGCTCTCTCAGGGACATCGGAAGATTGCCGGGATTTTTAAAGCAGATGACGGGCAGGGAAAGCTGCGGTATGCGGGTTATGTGGAGGCTCTCCTGAAAGAAGGAATCAGTGTGGATGACCGTAAGATTCTCTGGATCGATACAGAAGATCAGAAGGCGCTTCGGAATATTAAGAACTCCGTACTGCGCAGGCTGACGGACTGTACAGCAGTGTTCTGCTACAACGATGAAGTCGCATTTGGTCTGATTGAACTTCTTCATAAAGAAGGCTTCCGGGTTCCAGGACAGCTTTCCATTGTCAGCATCGACGGCTCAGAGCTTTCCATGCTGGCAGAACCGCATATTACGTCGGTTCCCTATCCTATGGAGGAGCTGGGACGGAAGACGGCTGAGAATATGCTGAACCTGATCGAAGAACCGGACTTTGACGGGATGTATCTGTTCAGGCCGGAACTTCTGGTGCGCGATTCGGTAAGGAAAATAGGAGGGATCAGTTAGATGGACGATCATAAACGGAATTATCCCACCAGGGTATCGCTGGTCCTGAGGATCGTGGTATCCTTGTATCTTCTGTATCTGGCATGGGGGCTCCGGGAAGCGCCGGCAAATCATACCGGGGCGGAACGCCTGTTGTTTATTGCCGCCATGATTCTTTTTGCAGCGGTGGGTGTGGTTCTCGGCGGTCTGTCGCTGAAAGCCCTTTTGAGAGGAGAATACGGACAGCCGGATAACGGAGACGATACGGAACCCTGAACAATTGATATACAATAGCATGAGATAATTCACGTGATGAATGACGCGCATCACGTTGAACATATAAGATCCATGTCTGAAGAGGCAGGTCTTATCCTGAAAATAAAGATGCCGCGGTGTCAGCGGAGGAATGGAGATTATGATGAAAAATTACAAATTCTGGTTTTGCACCGGATCACAGGATCTGTATGGAGACGAGTGCCTGAGAAAAGTGGCGGAGCATTCTGCAAAGATCGTAGAGGGAATGAACGCAGGCGGAAAGCTTCCGTTTGAGATCGTTCTGAAACCGACTTTGATCAGCCAGGCGTCCATCCGGAAGACCTTTAACGATGCCAACAACGATCCGGAGTGCGCGGGCGTTATCACCTGGATGCACACGTTTTCTCCGGCGAAGATGTGGATCATCGGACTGCAGGAGTATAAGAAACCCCTGTGCCATCTGCTGACCCAGTTTAACGAGGAGATTCCCTACGGCACCATCGACATGGATTTTATGAACGAGAACCAGTCCGCGCACGGCGACCGGGAATACGGCCATATCGAGAGCCGCATGGGCATTGAGAGAAAGCTGATTTTCGGCCACTGGAACAATCCGGAAGTACAGGAGCGCATCGGCAGCTGGATGCGTACGGCCATTGGCGTCATGGAATCCTCCCATATCCGCGTCTGCCGCGTGGGCGACAACATGAACAACGTGGCGGTCACCGAGGGCGACAAGGTGGAAGCACAGATCAAATTCGGCTGGGAGATCGACCACTATAATGTTAACGATCTGGTGGAATATGTGGACGCAGTGTCTCAGGGAGACGTGGATGCGCTGGTGGAGGAGTATTATAAAAAATATGAAATTCTTCTGGAAGGCAGGGACGAGGCGGAGTTCCGCAGACATGTGGCAGTCCAGGCGCAGATCGAGATCGGCGCTGAGAAGTTCTTGAAGGACGGCGATTATCATGCCATCGTGACCCACTTCGGCATGCTGGGCGGCTTAAAGCAGCTTCCGGGTCTTGCAATCCAGAGGCTGATGGAAAAAGGCTACGGTTTCGGCGCGGAGGGCGACTGGAAGACGGCTGCCATGGTGCGTCTGATGAAGATCATGACCGAGGGAACGAAGGACGCGAAAGGAACCTCCTTCATGGAAGACTACACCTACAATCTGGTGCCGGGCAAGGAAGGCATCCTGCAGTCCCACATGCTGGAAGTGTGCCCGACCATCTCCGAGGGACCGATTTCCATTAAGGTACAGCCCCTGACCATGGGCAACCGCGAAGACCCGGCGCGTCTGGTGTTTACGTCCAAGACCGGTCCGGCGGTGGCGACCTCTCTGGTGGACCTTGGAAACCGTTTCCGCCTGATCATCAACGCGGTAGACTGCAAGAAAGTGGAACAGCCCATGCCGAAGCTTCCGGTGGCAACGGCGTTCTGGACGCCGCAGCCGAACCTGGCAGTTGGTACGGAGAGCTGGATTCTGGCAGGCGGTGCACATCATTCTGCGTTCTCCTATGACCTGTCTGTGGAGCAGATGGTAGACTGGGCAGCGGCTATGGGTATCGAAAGCGTTGTCATTGACAACAATACCACTATACGGGACTTCAAAAATGAGTTAAAATGGAATGCGGTAGCATACAGATAATTCAAAAACAGCATCTGCCCGAAAGCAGTTCCGGAAGGTTTTTGCGGAACGAAATGAGGGCAGATGCGGAACTTAAAAAGGAGCAGTGGAACATGTTAGAAGAACTGAAACAGAAAGTATTCGAAGCCAATATGCTGCTTCCGAAGTATGGCCTTGTGACCTTTACCTGGGGCAACGTCAGCGCCATTGACCGGGAGAGCGGACTGTTCATCATTAAGCCAAGCGGCGTGGATTATGAGACTATGACTGCGGACGATATGGTTGTGATGGATTTAAATGGAAACAAAGTGGAAGGGCATTATAAACCGTCTTCCGATACGCCGACCCATCTGGAACTCTACAAGGCGTTTCCGGAGATTGGCGGCATTGTGCACACCCATTCTTCCTATGCAACCAGCTGGGCGCAGGCCGGAAGAGGGATCCCCTGCTACGGAACGACGCATGCAGACTATATGTACGGGGAGATTCCCTGCGTCCGCTGCCTGACAAAGGAAGAGATCGAGGGAGCCTATGAGGAAAATACAGGCCATCTGATCGTGAATTCCTTTAAGGAGATGGACAGGGATGTCATGGCGGTCCCGGCAGTACTCTGCAAGAACCACGGCCCGTTTGCATGGGGCAAGGATGCGCATGATGCGGTTCACAACGCGGTGGTTCTGGAAGAGGTGGCCAAGATGGCGTACCGTGCGGAGACTATCAATCCGCGGATCCAGCCGGCTCCACAGGAACTGCAGGATAAGCATTACTTCCGGAAACACGGGGCCAATGCTTACTACGGACAGGATACAAAATAAAAAATGATGAGAAGCCAGAAGGCTGCCGCGTAACGCGGCAGCCTTCTGTCGCTTCCCTGAATGGAAATGATAGAACGTATGCTGGAAAAAGGATGACTGGCTGGGAACTGCTGTATAATGTGACAGTTCCCTTTATTTTTTTCAAAAAACAGTTGTTTTCTGGCGGTAATCCAATTATAATCTATACTAGCTTTTTTAAGACGAGGAGATAAAGTGATGAAAAAGGTTGTCAAGTTCGGGGGCAGTTCACTGGCAAGTGCGGAGCAGTTTGAAAAGGCAGGGAAAATCATTCTGGCGGATGAGAGCCGCCGTTACGTGGTTCCTTCGGCGCCTGGAAAAAGGTTTGACGGAGATACAAAGGTGACGGATATGCTGTATCAGTGTTATTATGCCGCGGCAAACGGAGAGGATTTTGGCGGCATGCTGAAGCAGATCAAGGCCCGTTACAATGAGATCATCGGCGGACTGAATCTGAATCTCTGTCTGGATGAGGAATTTGAGATTATTGCAAAAAATTTTGCCAATAAAGCAGGAAGTGACTATGCGGCTTCCAGAGGAGAGTATTTAAACGGTCTTATTATGGCCGCTTATCTGGACTATCCGTTTGTGGATGCGGCGGAGGTGATCCGTTTTGCGGAGAATGGAAGCTTTGACATGAGTGCGACGGACTGCATTCTGGGCGAACGGCTGAAAGAACTTCAAAAAGCGGTGGTTCCTGGATTTTACGGCTCTTTTGAAGACGGAAGGATCAAGACGTTTTCCAGAGGAGGATCAGATATCACCGGTTCCATCGTGGCAAGGGCGGTAGGCGCGGACCTGTATGAGAACTGGACGGACGTGTCCGGTTTTCTGGTGACGGATCCAAGACTGATCGAGAATCCGGAAGTGATCGATACGATTACCTATCGGGAACTGCGGGAGCTGTCCTATATGGGGGCGACGGTTCTGCATGAGGATGCCATCTTTCCGGTGAGGAAGGCAGGGATTCCCATCAACATCCGCAATACCAACTGTCCGAAGGATAACGGCACCATGATCGTGTCCAGCACCTGTCATAAGCCGGAGTTTACGATCACCGGTATTGCCGGCAAGAAAGGCTTTGTCACAGTCAATATTGAGAAAGACATGATGAACTCGGAGATCGGGTTCGGCCGTAAAGTTCTTGAGGAGTTTGAGAAGCAGGGAATCTCTTTTGAGCATATTCCGTCCGGAATCGACACCATGAGCGTCGTGGTTCATCAGGAGGAATTTGAAGAGCATGAACAGAAGGTGCTTGCAGGGATTCAGCGGGCGGTGAATCCGGATTATCTGGAAGTGGAAGGAGATCTGGCGCTGATTGCAGTAGTGGGGCGCGCCATGCGTGCAAACCGCGGAACCGCGGGCAGGATCTTCTCGGCGCTGGCGCATGCCAACATAAATGTAAAGATGATCGACCAGGGATCCAGCGAGTGGAATATCATCGTGGGAGTGCGCAATGATGATTTTGAAAAGGCGATCAGGGCGATTTACGATATTTTTATTACGACCCGGCTTTAAGATATGAAGAATTTCTTTTATTTCTTCCGGTAATCTGAAGAATCCTTAAAATTTTGTGAATTTCCTCAGATTCAGGAAAAACTGTGATACAATGTCACCAACACAGGAAATGAAGGTGACAGAATTGGTAACGCGGGAAGAATTTTTTATGAATTCCTCAGACGGAATTCATATGATACACGGATATCGCTGGTATGATCCGGAGAAGAAGATAAAAGGCGTTCTGCAGATCGTCCATGGAATGCTGGAGTATATAGACCGTTATGAGGAACTTGCAGAATATATGGCGTCCTCAGGGTATTTTGTGACAGGACATGATCATCTGGGTCACGGCGAATCGGTCAGCGATTCGAAGGAACTGGGATATGCGGGAAAACACGGGGCGGTGCTCTGGCTCAGAGACATCGAACTGGTGCGCAGAATGGCAGCATCCTGCGCGCCCAAAGTGCCTTATATCCTGCTGGGACACAGCATGGGTTCCTTTCTGGTGAGACGGTATCTGATCTATCACGGAAACCGTGTGGATGGAGCGATTCTTATGGGGACGGGGCATCAGCCGGCCATACTGGTGAAAGCGGGAATCGGACTTACGTATCTGTCCATGCTGAAGGGCGGAAGCAGGGGACATAACAGGTTTTTGAACAATATGACCTGCAGCGGGTTTGCAAAGCGTTATCCTGATAATGCCCGTACAGGGAGCTGGATGAGCCGGGACCCGCAGGTGCTGATTTCTGCACTGCAGGATCCGAAGATGAATTTTGAATTTACCCTGAATGCATTTGAGGCATTGTTCCGGACCGTGGAAGAGGCAGTGGATCCCAGGCGGGCGTCGAAGATGCCGATGGGACTTCCGATTCTGATTCTGTCCGGGGACGAAGATCCGGTGGGAGACAATGGAAAAGGCGTGCGCCGTTTTGAGACGATGCTGAGACAGATCGGCATGCAGTGCGTGACGTGCATTCTGTATCCGAAGAACCGGCATGAGCTGATTCATGACCTGGATAAAGAACGGGTAATGAAAGATATTCTGGGCTGGTGCAGCCGGATCGAAAAACGTGAGGCAAAAGGTTAGGAGGAAGATTGGGATGAAAAGATGGTGTTCATGGATACTGCTTCTGGTACTTTTGATGATGCCGGGATTCCGGGCGGATGCGGCAGGTTCTGCAGTGCTTGCGCTGGGGGCGGACTTAAGTGCGTCGCAGAGAGCGACGGTATTGTCCGAGATGGGGATTACGGAAGCTGAAGCTGCTTCTTATGAAACGATCTATATTACCAATGATATGGAACATCAGTATCTGGATGAATCGCTGGGAGCGTCTGTGGTGGGGACTCATTCGCTGTCCTCTGTGCTTCTGATTCCCCAGGAAAGCGGCGCAGGACTCAGTGTGGAGACGCACAATATTAATTTCTGTACGATTGCCATGTATCGGAATGCGCTGCTGACCGCAGGTGTGCAGGATGCCAGAGTGATTGTGGCGGCGCCGGCTTCCATCAGCGGAACAGCTGCTCTGGTGGGCGCGCTGAAGGCATATGAGACGTACAGCGGAGAAGCAGTCAGTGAAGATGCGTTTTCCGTGGCGACGGATGAACTGGTGCTGACCGGAGAACTGATGGACGAACTGGATTCAGAGCAGATCTCGGATCTGATCGCCTATCTGAAGCAGCAGATCGCAGAAAGGGGGCTGGATGATCCGGATAAACTGTCAGAGGTGGTGCGGCAGGCGTCTGCAGAGATGGATCTGAAGCTGACGGACGAGCAGGTCAGCCAGATTGTAGGGCTTTTATTGAAACTGAACAAACTGGATATTGATCCGGGGAAGCTGGCAGGTCAGGCAAAAGAACTGTATGATAAGCTGGACTCTCTTGGAATCGAACTGGATTCAGAGAAAGTCGGTAATTTTATCACCCGGTTTGTTTCTTCCATATGGGATCTGATCCAGAACTTTATGTCAAGGAGTTGAGAAGAACTGCCTTTGTACGGAAGCTGTGCGCAGTCAGTCTTCCTCGATGACGTGGAACTCCAGATAGTCAAAGTCGACGTCGTCTACAAAGCTGTCCGGGCGGAAGCGGGTTTTTGCATGACGCCTGAACTCCTGAATATTGGAATCGAGCCAGATGGGTCTGCTCAGGTCAAAATCATGACAGATCTCATCCAGTGCGTGAAATACTTTATGCGTCCGGGTATCTTCTGTGCCGTCTGAGACAGTGATATCCCGGATTAATCGATTGTCTTTGAATATTTTTCCCCATACGCGAAACATAAAAATTCCTCCCTGTAAACCGATTGCTTTTTGATTCTGGCATCAGTATATCGGTTTTGCAGAGGAAAGTAAAGGGCAGATTTGCAGATGGAAGGAGCCGCCTGTGGAACGGTACAGAGAAATTGAACGGAGCATTATAAAAAAATACAGGAAAACGCTCTGGCGTCCGTTTATCCGTGGAATTCAGGACTATGATCTCATCAGGGAAGGGGACAGGATTGCAGTCTGCATCTCAGGAGGCAAGGATTCCATGTTAATGGCGAAGCTTCTGCAGGAGCTTAAGCGCCATGGAAAGTTTCCCTTCGAACTGGTCTTTCTGGTAATGGATCCGGGATATAATCAGAGAAACCGCAGGCGGATTGAGGAAAATGCAGAACTTCTGGGAATTCCCGTTACCGTCTTCGAATCCGATATTTTTGACGTGGTGGTGGATATCAGGGAAAGTCCCTGTTACCTCTGCGCGAGGATGCGCCGGGGATTTCTCTATGCACATGCGAAGGAGCTTGGCTGCAACAAGATTGCGCTTGGTCATCATTTTGATGATGTGATCGAAACCATTCTCATGGGAATGCTGTATGGTGGACAGATGCAGACGATGATGCCCAAACTGCACAGCACGAATTTTCCGGGGATGGAACTGATTCGCCCCATGTATCTGGTTCATGAAGAGGCGATTCTGGACTGGGTCCGGTATCATGACCTGCATTTTCTTCAGTGCGCCTGCCGTTTTACAGAACAGTATGAAGTGGATGAAAACGGCGCAAATCATTCAAAGCGTCAGGAGATGAAGGAACTGATCGCACGCTTTCGGATGATCAGCCCTCTCATCGAGAAGAATATTTTTCGAAGTGTGGAAAATGTGAATCTGAATACGATCATCAGCTACCATAAAGGGGAGGAACACCATCATTTTCTGGATGATTATGACAAGGAATAAGAAATGCTTATAAATAAGCGGAAAACGACAAAATATTTTATAAATCAAGGGGATTTTTTTACAGAAAATGCAGTAAATGGTATGATATAATTAAGAAATGTATTGCGTGCCATTGTCCAGTCACCTGATAACAGGGGAGCAATGATATGCGGGTTCTCAAAAAGAGCAGATGCATCAGGATGCAGGTAAGGAAGTGTGGGTAAATCATGGCGGTAGAGATGACGATTCAGGAATATATTCATGAACGTTCAGAGAAGGACAGTTTTGAGACGGCAATGTTCATCTATGAATCGGCACTTATACAGATGACAAGCCGGATCGAGGTATTGAACCATGAACTGAGTCATGTATATCAGTATAATCCGATTGAATACGTGAAGACGAGGCTGAAGACGCCGGAGAGCATTATGAAAAAGCTCCGGAAAAACGGGCACGATATCACCATCGACGATATGGTGGAGTATGTAAATGATATTGCGGGCATCCGTATTACCTGTTCTTTCTTTTCGGAAGTATATTTTGTGGCGGATATGCTTGCGAGACAGGATAATCTGTCGGTGATCCATATTAAGGATTATATTGGCCATCCCAAGGAAAGCGGATACAAGAGTTATCATATGCTGTTGTCGATTCAGGTGGCTCTTGCCGATGCCGTGATACCGACGAAGGTAGAAGTTCAGGTGCGTACAATGGCGATGGATTTCTGGGCCAGTCTGGAACATAAGATCTATTATAAATACGAGGGAAACGCTCCGGGATATTTTGCCCGGGAACTTCAGGAGTGTGCTTCCATCATATCCAAGCTGGATGCGAAAATGATGTCGTTGAATGAGGCCATGAAACGGATCGACGGAGAATGAGCCGGTGTGCTGCAGAACATTCTGAGCCGGTGTGCCTGGAGTACCGGCTCGGAATGTTTTGAGAAGCCCGCTGAAAATGAGGAGTGCCCCGGCAATACGGATGCCGGGGCTTATTATGAAAAAATTTATCTATATGTCATGGGTTGTTTTTGAATTTACACATAGTATATCAGGAAAATATGTCTAAAATATGAATAAATAATGAACATATTGTGAAAATACACAAAAACAGAAAAAGAAAACAGAAAAAATTGTACAAAACATATAAAGGTTTTCGGCGCGCTTCACAGTGAGGTTGTAAAAACAGACCATAAGTGCTAAAATAGGACAAGAAAAAGGTAAAAGGAGTCAGATTATGGCAGCAGAGACAGCACCAGTCTATGTAATTGGACATAAAAATCCGGATACGGATTCCATTTGTTCCGCGATCGCTTATGCGGAACTGAAAAACCGTCTTCAGGAAGGCGGATACTGTGCGGCGCGTGCCGGGCAGATCAATCAGGAAACGCAGTATGTGCTGAACTTTTTTCAGGCGTCTGCTCCCAAATATATTGAGGATGTCAGAACGGATGTCCGGGATATTGAGATCCGCAAGACGAAAGGCGTGTCCGGCCAGATTTCGCTGAAAAAGGCATGGAATATGATGCGGGCGCTGGGAGTAGTGACGCTTCCCATTACAGAGGACCAGAACCTCCAGGGACTCATTACCATCGGAGACATCGCCAATGCCTATATGGATGTATATGACAACTGCAGCCTGTCTGTGGCGCATACGCCGTACAGGAACATTCTGGAGACACTGGACGGCGTTATGCTGATCGGAGATGAGGAAGAAGTCTATGAGAAGGGCGAAGTGGTAATTGCGGCAGCCAATCCGGATGTAATGGAAGACTATATTCATGAAGGAGATATGGTTATTCTCGGCAACCGGTATGAGTCGCAGCTCTGTGCCATCGAGATGAATGCGGCCTGCATTGTTGTCTGCATGGACGCCAAGGTGTCCAGGACCATCTGTAAGCTGGCTCAGGAGCACAGCTGCAATATTATCGTGACTCCTCATGATACTTTCACAGTGGCAAGGATGATCAATCAGAGTATGCCGATTTCCCATTTTATGAAAGAGGACAACCTGATTACTTTTAAACTGACCGAAAAGACCGACGATATCAAGGGAATCATGGGACAGAAGCGTTACCGGGATTTTCCGATTCTGGATATGGAGGGAAAATATATCGGCATGATCTCCAGACGGAATCTTCTGAACCTGCGCAAAAAACAGGTGATTCTGGTGGACCATAATGAGGCCAGCCAGACCGTGGACGGGATCGAACATGCGGACATTCTGGAAATCATCGACCATCACCGGATCGGAACGCTGGAGACGCTGGAACCGGTCTTTTTCCGGAATCAGCCGCTGGGCTGTACGGCAACGATCATCTACCAGATGTATCAGGAAAACGGCATTGAGATCCCGAAGAATATTGCGGGACTTTTGATGGCGGCGATTCTGTCGGATACGCTGATGTTCCGTTCGCCTACATGCACGGCAGTGGATCAGGCGGCGGCGGAACGGCTGTCGGAGATCTGCGGCGTGGAGATTGAAGAGTTCTCTATCGACATGTTCAGCGCAGGCAGCGACATGAGTTCCAAGACGCCGGCGGAAATCTTCAACCAGGACAGGAAGAAATTCCAGGTGAATGAGCATGAATTCATCGTGGCGCAGATCAACAGCATGAACAGCATCGAACTGGATGAGATCAAGGAAAAGCTCAATCCCTATCTTGGCGAAGAATTCGGGAATCTGGGCGTGGAGATGTGCTATGTAATGCTGACCAATATTGTGAAGGAGAAGACAGAACTTCTCTGCTTCGGAGAGCATGCGAAGGAGGTGGCGAGAAGCGCATTTCAGCTGCCGGAGGATGCGGTGGATATCAAGCTGAAGGGGCTGGTGTCTCGGAAGAAGCAGCTGATTCCCAGCATTGTGACGGTGTTGCAGCAGTAGGGGGCGCAAAGCCAGATTATTTTCAGTGAAATACAGAAATACAAAAAGCTGCCGTGGCAGAAGGTCAGACGAAACTTGTCTGGCGCCGCGGCAGCTTTGTTTTTTGCATTTGCCTTTCAGGAATCCCCATCCGGAAGCTTTGGCGCGTTCGTCCTTCAGGAGCCGGAAGCGCCGTAGTGGAACAGTATGGGATCCGCTTTATGGGCCTTTTCCGAAAAAGAGAGAAATTCTTCTTCCGTAATCTGCTCCGTGTTTCCTTCTGCTGCTTTCTCGTAGAATTCATGTCCGCTGTCATCGTATCTTATGTAAACTGCTTCCGACAGGTCCAGCAGGCCCTCTTCACTGATCTCATACCGCAGCACCTGCTGTTCGCCGGCTGCATAGATGCCGGAGGCGTCGCAGGAAAGAGGAGCTGTGGTTTCCGAGTCGTCAATGGCTCCGATTTTCCTGGCCTCACCGTCCGCCGCATAATAGACATCGCAGAAAGCCGCCGTCTGTCCGCCGTCCAGGAGCTGACTGGATGCCAGCAGGACAGAGTTTTTGGCACCGATTTCTACAAAAGCGAAAGCTTCGTCATCTGCAAGCGCGGCGACGGTGGGACCGTAGAGTTCGGCGTTGGAGGTCTCGGAGGATGCTGTGCCGCAGGCAGTCGGCAGAGATAAAAGTGCGAGGGCCAGGGTGAATCCTATGATCTTTTGTAAATTTTGGTTCATAATTATGCCTCATCCTTTCTTAAATGCATTCAATAATAATTTTTTCTGCTTTTTACGAAATAGCAGACGCACAGCAGCAGTCCGATGATTCCGCTTGCAATGGCAGGCAGAAGAAGCGTCAGATAATCTACAGGAACGTTGGCATATTCGCCCACAGCGATATAGCGGTACAGCATGTACTGGGTACTGAGCGTAGTATGCCGGAGTGCCATGATAAAAACCACCGACAGGATGCACACCATTAGAAAAAGCAGTCCGCCGGTCAGCAGCAGCATCATGTTGCGGGTGTGGAGATTGATCCGCATCAGATCTTCCAGAGTGATTTTTTCTTCCTTTTCTTTCATTTCTTCCTTTTCCTCCATCATCAGGTCATCCAGTGATATATGAAACATCCGACTGACTGATACGACGCTTTCCAGGTCTGGCATGGTCACGCCCGCTTCCCATTTGGAGATGGTCTGCCGGGATACGTGAAGCTTCTCCGCCAGCTGTTCCTGTGTCATACCTGAAAGCTTCCTTAACTGATTGAGCCTGTTTCCGATTTCCATGATTGTGATATGTCCTCCTTTCGGGAAAATTGTAGCGCATGGAATTCCATGTTTCCAGCAATCTGTGTTGACATCCGCGCTCTAAATGATGACATGGATATACAGTATAATAAAATAATGCGTACAGTATATAAACAGATTGTATTATGGATGAGCGTATGCTATGATGAATACAGAAGGGGTATATGCCAAAACGCACAGGCGGTTGGCCTTGATTATGAAAACGCTCATTGATAAGCCTTGCAGTTTCAGGGAGGTGATGTTATGGGAAATACATATATCATCTGTTGTCTCAATTACTATATGCTCCGCCCGGTCCTCCGCCTCCGGAAATGCCTTTTGTATCTCCTCCGGAAGTTCCTGCGTAAAGCGATATTCCGACACGCCTATGGGTTTCGCCATATCTTTTAACGCAAATTCGGCTACCGTTTTGTTTTTGTTCCGGCACAGTATAAGGCCTGTCGAGGGATTGTCGATCTCAGTTTTCAGCTTCTCGTCAACAAGACCTGTATTTCCATTTCGTCCTCCAATTTTGCAGACGTCGTCTGCAAAATTCAGTTGCCGTTATTATCATTTTTTAACCGTGCAAGTCCGCTTTCATAGTAATCCCGCACGAAACATTTTTAATTGATTGCCGAATGACCGGGATCTGCCTGGATTTCGCTTTATGAGCATAGTCTATTCCTGTCAAGTCGTCCTGCCATCAGTAGTGCCGTTCATAACAGAAATGTATTTTCCTTTCCGTGGATCATTTGCATACATTCATTGTAGGCGATTCTGTGGGTGACGTCAACAGGGATGCAAATCCGACACTATTGAGAAACATTCTCAACAACAGGCCATATTATTTCAAAAAGTTAGTTGACAGTAACATTTAAGCTGTATATAATATAAATGTAAATGAGATTCATTTTCATTTGCGAAAGACACGGGATTATGACCGGAGAAATTCCCCGGGACGGCAGACGCGGCAGGAACCCCGGCAGCAGCCTGCACCATATGTTGGAAGGGAGGAAGTATTATGGCACTGGCACTTATGAACATCGGTGAGAGGAGAACCGTCATGAAGCTTCGCGGAAAGGATGAAGTGATACGCCATCTGCAGAACCTGGGATTTGCGCCGGGTTCGGAAGTTCAGGTACTGGGTGAAAATGCCGCGGGCATGATCCTTCTGGTAAAGGGCGTACGGATCGCTCTGGACCGGGGGCTTGCCGGCAAGATCATGGTGGCCTGAAAGATGTTAACGTTTAAGAGAATGAAAGAATTTGAACGATTTCAGAATTGATTGTGAAGGAGAGGGAAAGATGCAGACGTTGAGAGAAACGGCGGTGGGCAGGACCGTCTCTGTGGTGAAACTCCACGGAGAGGGCGCGGTCAGGCGCAGGATTATGGATATGGGGCTTACGAAAGGGACAGAGGTTTATGTGCGTAAGGTTGCGCCTCTGGGAGATCCGATGGAGGTGACCGTCCGCGGATATGAGCTGTCTCTTCGGAAAGAAGACGCGCGGATGGTGGAAGTACAGTAGCAGTTGTTTGGTGCCTGCCGGTTTCAAAACGGGCGGACGCCATGGAAATGGCGGAGGCACAGTACGGCCTGTCTGATTTGGCTGCAGACGCAGCCTGTTTTTAAGAATATTAGTTAGTAAAAGCTAACTACGAGGAGGAGAAGATGTCGATGAAAATTGCACTTGCCGGGAATCCGAACAGCGGCAAAACCACATTATTCAATGCATTGACCGGCTCGAACCAGTTTGTCGGAAACTGGCCGGGCGTCACGGTGGAGAAAAAAGAAGGTAAATTAAAAGGGCATCCGGACGTGGTCATCATGGACCTGCCGGGGATCTATTCTCTGTCGCCGTATACGCTGGAGGAAGTGGTGGCGAGAAATTATCTGATCGCCGACCGGCCGGATGCGATCCTGAATATCGTGGATGGCACGAATCTGGAGAGAAACCTGTATCTGTCCACACAGCTGATGGAGTTGGGGATTCCGGTGGTCATGGCGGTGAACATGATGGATCTGGTCCAGAAGAACGGCGATCAGATCTATATGGAGAAACTGAGCAGGGAGCTGGGCTGCAAAGTCGTGGAGATCTCCGCGCTGAAAGGCACCGGTCTGAAAGAAGCGGCGGAACTGGCGGTGCAGGCGGCGTCCGCGGGCCAGGCGCAGCAGGCGGTACATACCTTTGATAAAAAAGTGGAAGAGGTCCTGTCGGCCATCGGAAAGCAGCTGACCGGCGTGCCGGCGGAGCAGCAGCGCTTCTTTGCCATCAAGCTGTTCGAGCGGGATGACAAGATCGGTGCGCAGATGAGCGGCGTTCCCAACGTGGAATCCATCATCAGCGGTCTGGAGCAGGAACTGGATGACGATTCCGAAAGTATCATCACCAATGAACGGTACCGTTTTATCGCGTCCATCATCGGAGCGTGCTGCAAAAAGACGAAGAGAGGCGGCCTGACCACTTCCGACCGGATCGACCGGATCGTGACCAGCCGCTTCCTGGCGCTGCCAATTTTCGCGGCGGTCATGTGGATCGTATATTACGTGTCTGTGACCACAGTGGGAACCTTTGTGACGGACTGGACCAACGACGTATTGTTCGGCGAAATCATTCCGCCGGCCGTCGAAGGCGTGCTGGTGAGTATGAACTGCGCGGACTGGCTGCAGGGACTGATCCTGGACGGTATCGTCGGCGGCGTGGGAGCGGTCCTGGGATTTGTGCCGCAGATGCTGGTGCTGTTCATCTTTCTGGCATTTCTGGAAGCGTGCGGCTATATGGCAAGAGTGGCGTTTATCATGGACCGGATCTTCCGGAAATTCGGACTGTCCGGAAAATCGTTCATCCCCATGCTGATCGGCACGGGCTGTGGCGTTCCCGGAGTCATGGCGTCCCGTACCATTGAAAATGACCGGGACCGCAGGATGACGCTCATGACCACGACTTTTATTCCCTGCGGCGCGAAGCTTCCGATTATTGCGCTGATCGCCGGCGCGCTGTTTGACGGAGCGTCCTGGGTGGCGCCCAGCGCGTATTTTGTCGGCATCGCAGCGATTGTGTGCTCCGGTATCATTCTGAAGAAGACAAAGATGTTCGCCGGAGATCCGGCGCCCTTCGTCATGGAGCTTCCGGCATACCATATGCCGACCGTTGGCAACGTGCTCCGCAGCATGTGGGAGAGAGGCTGGTCATTTATCAAGAAAGCTGGTACAATTATTCTGTTATCCACGATCCTCGTATGGTTCGCAACTTACTTTGGCTGGGTGGACGGACAGTTCCGGATGCTGGAGGACATGGAGATGGACCACAGCATTCTGGCGGGGATCGGGAACGCGTTCGCGTGGGTCTTCATTCCCCTTGGCTGGGGAGACTGGAAGGCGGCAGTGGCGGCCATCACCGGGCTGGTAGCCAAGGAAAACGTGGTCGGTACCTTCGGCATCCTGTATGGATTTGCAGAGGTGTCTGAAGAAGGAGAAGAGATCTGGGGAACGCTGGCGGGTTCCTATACGACAGTCGCGGCCTACAGCTTCCTGGTGTTTAATCTGCTGTGCGCGCCCTGCTTTGCGGCGATCGGCGCCATCCGGCGGGAGATGAACAACGCAAAATGGACCTGGTTTGCCATCAGCTATCAGTGCCTGCTGGCGTACTGCGTATCCCTGTGCGTCTACCAGATCGGAACCTTCCTGACGACAGGCGCTTTAAGCGCTGGCTTCTTTGCGGCGCTTGTGATACTGGCCGGATTTGTGTGGCTTCTGGTGAGACCTTATAAAAACGACGGAAAATTAAGGGTAAATATGAAAGGAATGGCGAAGGTATAATGGGAACTTTTCTTGTAGGACTTGTGATTTTGCTGGCAGCGGCCAATGCGGTGCGCTGTATCCGGAGAGACAGAAAAGCCGGTAAAAGCTGTTCGAGCTGCAGCGGCGGATGCGGAGGGTGTTCTGGGTGCAGGACGAAAAACTGATTCGCGTCGCTCGGGAAAAAGATC
The DNA here is from genome assembly GCA_910583615.1 of uncultured Lachnospiraceae bacterium. GTDB lineage: Bacteria > Bacillota > Clostridia > Lachnospirales > Lachnospiraceae > Hominiventricola. The sequence continues at coordinate 126,550 of CAJTXP010000005.1, forward strand.
AGATTCTGGACCGGTTCCGGCAGAAAGGCATGCGCATTACAAAGCAGAGAAGGCTGATTCTGGATATTGTTTTTGAGCATGACGGGATCTGCTGTAAGGAGATCTACTATCAGGCGCTGAAAAAGGATAAGAACATGGGGATCGCCACCGTGTACCGGATGGTCAACGCGCTGGCGGACCTGGGGGTCTTTCAGGTCAATGCGCCCTGGCGGCTGACAGGCGCGGCGCCGTTGGGAGGTCAGGACGGCTGTCGGGTCGTTCTGAAAAATCAGACGGTCGTGGAGTTTGACCGGTACGAATGGCAGAGTCTGCTGGAAGATGCACTCCGGAAGAAAGGTTACTCCAAAGCGCCGGAGATTGAACGGGTGATATTATAGAGGGATTTGTTCCTATGGGAGGAAAAGGAGTACCGCAGGGCCGGCGCTCCTTTTCCTTCTGCGTTTCCGAAAGATTTCGGAATCCGGACGGACATTGTTCCGTTCCGGGCATCCATAGTTACTTTTCACGGGGGATGGTCCATGTCAACTATGTTAACTCAATATGCAGATAAAATCAATGGTGTTTTTTCTTTTTTCGACCGGATGATCATAAACGGTTTTCTCCGTCCCCTGTTTCTGGAATACCGCCTTCCCGTGACTCTTTACCAGCTCGGAATTCAGTACAAAGAATACAAAACCTTTTTTACTGCTGTAACAGAACAGATAACAGACAAAGTCGGGTCCATGGCTGCGGAAAGCGGCAGACCGGTTATTTATCTTCCTTCTGCAAAGATCAAAAAAGAAGAACTCGTAAAAGGCATCCTTAAAGAAAATCCCGTGACTGACGGGCTGATCTGTGTCCTGAAGACACTGGAGACCTGCCGTTCCGTAAAGGTGGTCGGAACTCCGGAAGGGAAACTGGCGCTGAAAGGAATCAACACAAAATGTCTTCATTATTATCTTTACTTTCAGGACCGGGAATTCGGATTCATGTTTGTGAAGATTCAGACCTGGTTTCCATTCAACATGCAGGTTTATATCAACGGAAGAGAAATGCTCAGACACCTCTTTGACAGGAACGAAGTTTCCTCGAGGATCTCTATCCATCGCTGGTTGGTCACGCATTCCATGACTTGAAATGCACCGATGTCTTTACCTTCCTGGGGCGTAAACCGAGTCCGCGGTTTCAGGGAGAAGCAGTCTCCGATTATAAAGAACGTCCCATGGGCTGCAGGATAAAGTTCAGGATGAAGTCCAACAGTATCAAAATGTACGACAAGTACAGTGTGTTACGGGTGGAAACAACCATCAACGATCCCCGGGAGTTCAAAATCTTCGGGATGGTCCGTCACAAAGACGGAAGCACCTCCATGAAATGGAAGCCGATGGGGAAATCCATCGCAAACCTGTACCGTTATGCAGAGATATGCAGAGCATCCAGTCAGAGATTCCTGGATGCCATGACAGACATCGTTCCGGTCAGGAGTACACTGGAAGAAGTGGGAAAGGTCTGCTCCCGAAAGAAAGTGAAGGGAAAAAACGTAGCAGGCCTGAATGTATGGTCTCCGGAAATGGTCCGTATCATGGAGAGTATCTGTGATGGACGGTTTCTGATCTACGGATTTCGGAGCAGAGATGTAAGCGGGAAGATGCATCCGGAAGTCCGGGACGGGAAGAAACGAAGCGCCAGAACCAGTCGGACACTGAAAAAACTGCGTCAGCATGGTCTTATCAGAAAAATTTCAAGGACCAGGCGCTATCAGGTCACGCCAAAAGGCAGGAGAATCATGGGTGCACTCATAGAAACACGCCGCAGAACATTTCCCGAAGCCGCAGCACAAATCGTATAGCAGTCATACAAAAATACAGGAGGACGATAAGACCCAGGGGCTGGGTCTTATTGTCCTCCCCACAAAGACATTATCTTTTATTTTTTTGATGTTTATACAGGTGTATTACATACGGGCGCAGAACACAGAGGTCCAGGACGCAGGCCATCCACCCCGTGAAAGGTAACCATCCATAAACCGTTTAGAAATCATTTTCAGAAAAGGTCTTGACTTTTAAATATTACATACGTAAGATATAGATACGGAAAAAGATGTCCGGAATCGGGCGGTGCCATATGCGGAGGTGTATGATGGGAAGACGCAGAAGGAGAAGAATCAGAAGGCCGGACGGCAGAAAACGCCGGCTGTATCTTCCGGCTGTCCTGGCGGGGCTGGCGGCAGTCAGCGCGGGGATCTGCGGGATACGGTATCTACAGATGAAAAACAGCATGCCCTCGCCGGAGGAGCTGCTGGTATTCTATATGGAGCATATTGAACAAAAGGAATATGAGGAAATGTATGCGATGCTGGACGTGGAAGCGTCCGGCAGCATCTCTCAGGAGGAGTTTATAAAACGCAATTCCGCCATCTATGAAGGAATCGGGATGGAGCATATGGAAGTACAGGTGACGGGATATGACAAAGAAAGGGAAGCCGTTGCCTATGAAACTTCCTTTGATACGTCCGCAGGACCGGTCTGCTTTGACAACGAAGCGCTCTTTCTGAAAGGGGAGGAGGGCTATGGGCTCATGTGGGAGGATACGCTGATCTTTCCGGGGCTCCGTCCTGCGTATAAAGTCCGGGTGTCTGCCGCGCAGGCGAAACGGGGAAATATCTTGGACCGGAACGGTGAGGTTCTCGCCGGGCCGGGGCTGATGTCTTCCGTCGGCATCGTTCCCGGCAGGCTGGAAGACCGGGAGCTGTCGATCGGGGCGATGGCGGAACTTCTGGAGATCACGCCGGAGGAGGTGGAGAAAAAACTGTCCGCCTCATGGGTAAAGGACGATTATTTCGTACCGGTGAAGACGATTCCCAAAGTGGATGAGATCGAGTGGCTGATCCCGCTGCAGCCGGATGAGGAGATCGACCGGGAGAAGGAGCGTCAGGAAAAGCTTTTGGAGATTCCGGGCGTACAGATCGCAGACGTGGAAGTGCGCCGGTATCCGCTGGGAGAGGCGGCGGCGCATCTGATCGGTTATGTTCAGAATGTGACGGCGGAAGACCTGGAGGAACATAAGGGAGAAGGCTACACGGCGTCCAGCGTCATCGGACGGACCGGTATGGAAGGGCTGTTTGAAAAGGAACTGAAGGGAGAGGACGGATGCAGGATCTGTATCGTTAATGCGGAAGGAAAAGAGCAGGAAGTGCTGGCGGAGCGCCCGGTGCGGCATGGAGAGGATATCCGGCTGACCATCGACGCCGGGCTCCAGCAGGCGGTCTATGAACAGTATCTGGAAGATAAGAGCTGTACGGCCGCCATGGACCCGTATACCGGGGAAGTGCTGGCGCTGGTCAGCACGCCGTCCTTTGACAACAATCTGTTTCTCGCCGGCATGTCGCAGGAACAGTGGGACATGCTCAATGAGAATGAGGACAGGCCCATGTACAACCGGTTCCGCCAGACCTGGTGCCCCGGCTCCACCTTCAAGCCGGTGACGGCGGCCGTCGGACTTGCGTCCGGCGCGGTGGACCCGGCGGAGGATTACGGGCAGGAGGGATTAAGCTGGCAGAAGGACAGTTCCTGGGGCAATTATCATGTGACGACCCTGCATACGTATGAACCGGTCGTTCTGGAAAATGCGCTGATCTATTCCGACAACATCTATTTTGCCAAGGCGGCGCTGAAGATCGGTGCGGAGCCGTTTGCGGATTCGCTGGACCGGCTGGGGTTCAAAGAGGAGCTGCCCTTTGAGATCCGGATGGCGCAGTCCCAGTATTCCAATTCCGACGGGATCGAGACGGAGATCCAGCTGGCGGACAGCGGCTACGGACAGGGACAGGTGCTGGTGAACCCGCTGCATCTTGCGTGTATCTATTCGGCTTTCGTAAACGACGGGAACATGTTAAAGCCCCGTCTGCTTTTGGAACCGGGCGCGGAGCCCGCGTACTGGATTCCGGAGGCTTTTCCGCCCGATACGGCGGCGCGGGTGCTGGAGGCGCTTCAGAAGGTGGTGAATGATCCCCACGGTACCGGATACCGGGCCCGCCGGGACGACGTGCTTCTGGCAGGCAAGACCGGGACTGCGGAGATCAAGGCGTCCCAGACAGATACCACCGGCACGGAGCTTGGATGGTTCGCGGCCTTCACTCCCGAAAAAGATACAGAACGTCCGATCCTGCTTCTGACCATGGTGGAGGATGTGAAAGAGCGGGGCGGAAGCGGTTATGTGGTCGAAAAGAGCAGCCAGGTGCTGGATGCGTGGTTCCGGGAGCTGCAGACGATGGATCCTCTGTAAAGGGATTGTGCCCTTTACAGAATTATATTCTTTGATGTATCCATGTTTTTGAAACAAAAGGCAGCTGCGCAATTGATAAAAATTATCAGTTGCAGCAGTTGCTTCTTTTTGACGGATTTGTTATACTGAATTAGCAATGACTAATTAGCTATAACTAACTAAATGGAATGATAAAGACCGAAGTTATGGAGGTATAATCATGAGCATTGTTATTGTAGGAGGACATGACCGAATGGTCTGTCAGTATAAAAAGATCTGCAAACATTATAAATGCAGGGCGAAAGTATTTACCCAGATGTCTGCCAATCTGGACAAACAGTTGGGGACGCCGGATCTGTTTATCCTGTTTACAAATACGGTATCCCATAAAATGGTGAAGACTGCAATAGATGAAGCAAAGAAAAAGAAGATCAATGTCGTACGCTGTCATACGAGCAGCGGCGCAGCATTAGAACACATTCTGAAAGAATATGCCGGGTGATATGTTTTGTCTGTCTCATTCGGACAGGTTTGTTCGTCTGCCCCCAGCGGGCGTCCGGGCGGCGTGGGCGTGAAAAGTAACCGAATTGTGGAAAATGACGGAAAAATATTATTTAACAGTTGACATTATGGATTATTTGTGCTTTAATACTTGTAGAAACGTTTCGATGAAATGGGAAAATGACGGTAATCATATCTATGGAAAAGAAAAATACAGTTACAATTAAAGATGTTGCGGAAAGAGCCGGAGTAGCGATTTCAACAGTTTCAAGGGTTCTGAACAATTTAGACAGAGTAAGTGATGAGACAAGAAACAAAGTAAAGAAGGCGACGGAGGAATTAGGATTTGTAAAAAACAGTTTTGCGGCGTCTTTGAAAAACGGAAACACACAGATGGTCATTGTTGTAGTTCCGGATATAATCAACGAATGTTATACCGCTATTATTCAGGGCGTAGAAGAGGTGGCGGCAGCAAGAGGATATTGTACGCTGGTATTTGCGACAGAAGAGGACAAGGAGAAAGAAAGAGAGTTATTTGCAGGAAAAGTCTCTAAAATTATTGAAGGCGTGATTCTGTTTCCTGCAAATGATGATATTGAATTTTTGCGCAGCATAGAGAAACCGGTCGTTTTTGTAGACAGATGCATTATTGGCAATGACCGGCCGTCAGTAGTGATCGATAATTACAAAGGATCTTATCTTGCAACGGAACGGCTGATCAAATCAGGTCATAAAAAAATCGGTTTGTTAATCGGTTCAGTAACATTTAACATTGGGCATGAACGTATGCGGGGATTTCGACAGGCAATGTCTGATTACGGAATTGAAGTGCAGGAACAATATTTAAAATATACGACCTGGTATCAGGAGGACGGCTATCGCTGTACCAGAGAATTAATGGAAATGGAATGTCCGCCGACCGCGATCTATGCATCGAACAATCTGCTTTGTATGGGTTGTATCGAAGCTTTAAACGATATGAAAATCAGGATCGGCAAAGATATCTCCGTGATTGGGTTTGACGACACGATTCTCGCACGGAGAATGGATCCGGGAATTACCGTTATAAGCAGAGAGACAACGGAAATGGGCCGTCTTGGAGCGGTAAAATTATTTGATATTCTGGAAAACAGGCAGTCTGAATTGGAAAAGCATGTAGTATTGGATGTGGAGCTTGTAGAACGAAATTCAGTTGTTGACATAAGATAAAATTTAATGAAAAGGAGAATATATTTTTATGAAAGAAAAAAGAAAAATACTGTTAATCGGTGAATCATGGATGATTCATACGATGGAGGTGAAGGGGTTTGATATGTTCAGCTTCGACCGTTATGAGACAGGGATACGTTATATCAAAGCGGCTTTGAGCAGTGACGAGACGGAATTTTATCATATGCCCTGTCATATGGTTGATACGGAATTTCCGGATTCGGTTGAAGGCCTTAAAAAATATGATGTAATTATGCTCAGCGATGTAGGCGCTAATACTTTTTTGCTCGGTGTCGAAACGTTTTTACAAGGAAAAAGAACAAAAAATAAACTGGAATTATTAAAAGAATATGTATTATCCGGAGGCGGATTGTGTATGGTGGGCGGATATCTGACTTTTATGGGAATGGAAGGAAAAGGCAAATATCATAATACGCCGGTTGAGGAGGTACTGCCGGTTCGGTTCCTTACACATGACGACCGCGAAGAGCACCCGGAAGGCATCACGGCGCAGAAGACAGCGGACCATGAAATCATGAAAAATCTACCAGACCAAATACATGGTTTCCTGGGTTACAATAGGGCTGCAGCGAAAGAAGAAGCAACCGTTCTTCTGCAGCATGGAGAGGATCCGATTCTTTCCGTAGCCGAATACGGAAAAGGAAGAAGCGCGGCTTTTGCGTCTGACTGCGCACCGCACTGGTCACCGGAGGAATTCTGCGGGTCCGGGACATATCGTATTCTGTGGAACAATATTGTTGCATGGCTGGCAAACGACAGATAAGTTTTTGGGGAACGATAATTTTGGCGGTTTATAAACGCCTGGATTAAATAAAACAAAAAAGGAGAGGTAACTATGAAAAAAAGAACACTGGTAAGTATGGTAACGGTAGCGATGGTAACAAGTACACTGGTTTTTGGGTGTGGAGCCAGGGGATCGGAAAGTTCATCTGAGAATGCAGGAAACGCGGCGGAAGGCGTGTCAGAGGGTGTGACAGAGAATGTGCCGGAAGATGCGGAAGAGAACGTGCCGGAGGAGACGGCAGGGAATACAGATAAAAAGCTTTCCATCGGCTTTTCCAACTGGAGCAGAAGCTTTGAATTTTATGTGGATATGGAAGCCGGAATGCAGGAAAAAGCAGACGAGCTGGGAGTAGAAGTAATTATGCAGGATGCGAACGGAGATCTGACGGAGCAGACGAAGCAGCTGGAAAACTTTATTTCCAGAGGAGTAGACGGAATTATTATCTGCCCGATTGATTCAGAAGCGTCCGGATCGGAAGTAAAGATGGTGAATGATGCGGGGATTCCGATTGCGACCGTGGATATTGAGTGTACGGGCGGCGGGGAGATCCTCACGCATATTGCTTCTGACAATTACCTTGGGGGACAGCTGGCGGCAGAATATCTTGGCGACGCGCTGAACGGCAAAGGACAGGTAGCGGTGATTTCCAATCCTACGATTACTCCGCTTATTGAAAGGGAAAAAGGGTTTACAGAAACAATAGCTGAGAAATATCCGGATATTGAGATCGTTTCCAATCAGAGCGGAGAATCAACCAGAGAAAAAGGACTGGAAGTGGCAGAGAACATGCTTGAGAAATATCCGGAACTGGCAGGAATCTTTTCCACCAATGACATGATGGGTCTGGGTGCGGTTCAGGCAATTCAGGCAAAGAGCATGGATACGATTGTGGTCGGATTTGACGCCACGGAAGAAGCGTGCAATGCCATGAAAGAAGGAGGTCCGATGAAAGCCAGCGTTGCACAGCAGCCAAAAGAGCTGGGAGCGCAGGTGCTGGAGGCAATCGTGAAGGCGATTAACGGCGAGGATGTAGATGCGGAGGTGATGGTTGAAGTAAAAACAATTTCTGTAGATAACGTAGACGAATATACAGCAAAATAAAGAGAAGGCTGCTGATTGGAAGAGAGGCAGAGAAACGGGGCTGAGGCAAAGCATACAGACTGAGGTTTTGCAGCAGTCCCGGATATAAAGGAGAAGGCTATGGAAAAAAATCGGGGAAACGAGATTCTGGAATTCGACAATATAAGTAAAACCTTTCCTGGTGTTCTTGCTCTTGATAAAGTTTCTTTTAAAGTTCGAAAAGGAGAGGTCCATGGACTGGTTGGGGAAAACGGCGCCGGAAAGTCAACGCTTATAAAGATTCTCTGCGGTATTTACAGTGCAGATTCAGGAAGAATTCTGATTAACGGCGAGGCTGCACATATAACGGCTCCGCAGCATTCTCAGAATTATGGAGTAAGAGTCATGCATCAGGAGATCAGTGTCCTGCCCAATATGACAGTGGCAGAAAATCTGATGATCAATGATATTCCTAAAAAGGCCCGGATCTTTATGGACAGCTGGTCTATGAAGAAAAAAGCAAAAGCGGCTTTAGACATGGTGGGGCTTGATTATGTAGATCCGGATCGATGTATCAGTGAATACAGTCTGGCAACACAGCAGATGGTCAATCTGGCCCGTATTATGGCAATGGATCCCAGGGTGGTGCTTTTAGATGAGCCGACGGCATCCCTGACGATGAACGAGGCAGAACAGCTGTTTAAGGTTATTAAACGCCTGAGCGGATCAGGAGTGTCTGTTATATATATTTCACATTATCTGGAAGAGGTGCTTCGGGTATGTGACTGTGTCACGGTATTGCGGGATGGAAAATATGTAGATACCTTCCGGTCAGAGGATACGGACAGTGAAAAGATCGTTACCGCGATGATAGGAAAGAGTCTGAGCGTTGAACAGAGAAAATCGGAAGCTACAGGCGAGCCTGTCTTGAAGATGAAGAATGTTTCCGGGATATCTGTAATCAGGCATATTGATCTGGAACTGAAAGAAAAAGAGATTCTGGGACTTTATGGGCTGAACGGAGCGGGAAAAACAGAAACTTTGCGGGCAATTGCAGGGATAGACCGGATGCTTGCGGGAGAAATGGAGCTGTTTGGAAAAAAAGAAAAAAATCCTGATATCACAGGAACCCTGTCAAAAGGCGTTATTTATGTGTCCGAAGACCGGAGAAGACAGGGGCTGGTTCTCGGAATGAGCGTTTTGAAAAATGCTTCTCTTGGGAATGAGAAGAAATATGCAGGTATGCAGTTTATTCGCGAAAGAGAAGAAAAAGCAGATGCAAGAAAATATATTGAAAAAATGCGGGTCAAAACGCCTTCGGAGGATACCTTGATCGGAGTGCTGAGCGGAGGAAACCAGCAGAAAGTAATTCTGGGAAGATGTATGGCGCGGGATGCGGGGATCCTTTTGCTGGATGAACCTACGGTCGGTATTGACGTGGGAGCCAGAGAGGAAATTTATCATTTGATCTCTGAGATGGTTTCTGATGGTGCTTCGGTAATTTTGGCGTCTTCGGATATAAATGAAATTTTACAGATGAGTGACAGAATTGCAGTGATTGCCCATGGCACGGTTGTAAAAGTGGTAGACAGGGCAGAGACGACACAGGAAGAACTGATGCTTTATGCGATGGGAGATGTGACAGATGGAAAATAAATCAATGATAAAAAAGATTACAGGATTTAAGGAGATAGGAGTTATCGTTCCGCTGGCGGTGCTGATCATTATTTTTTCCTGTACTTCGGATATTTTTCTGACTACAAATAATCTGCTCAATATTACAAGGCAGATCTCGATCAAAGGTCTTTTGGGAATTGCCATGACGTTTGTTATTATTACCGGCGGAATTGATCTCTCGGTTGGTTCTGTTATCGCATTCTCAAGTATTTTAACAGCCAGCGCAATCAAGGATTACCAGCTGCCGGTTTTAGCCGCTGTTGTCATCGGTATAGCCGTCGGCACCCTGACCGGACTGGTCAACGGTATTCTGATTGCATATGTGAATATGCCTGCCTTTATTACGACTATGGGTACCATGACTATCTTACGGGGACTTGGATATATCTATACGCAGGGATATCCGATTTATGATCTGCCGCAGGGATTCCGCGCAATCGGGCAGGGGAACATCGGCATCATACCAGTTTCCGCCGTTATTCTGGTTGTTGTGGCGATTCTGGCCTTTATGATTCTGAGTAAGACCGTATTCGGGCGTCACATCTATGCAGTAGGCGGAAATATAGAAGCGGCCAGAATGGCGGGGATTCGCGTGAAAAGAGTACAGTTATATGTGTATATGATCAGCGGTTTTATCAGCGGCATTGCGGCGGTAGTGCAGGGAGCGCGTGTTGGTTCCGGGCTGCCGACGATCGGGCAGGGCTTTGAGATGGATGCGATTGCTTCGGTGGTGATTGGAGGAGCGGCCATGGCCGGCGGGTCCGGAACGATCCTGGGGACACTGCTGGGTTCCCTGATCCTGGGGGTGCTGGACAATGGCCTGAGTCTGCTGAATGTTGATTCCTATGTGATGAATGTAATCTCCGGCGTAGTTGTTATTCTGGCAGTCCTGATTGATCAGGTACGCGTACTTATGAAACAGAATTCACAGATTAAGGAGACAAAAGCGGAGTTGAAGGCTGAAAAATGAATGCAGCTGTGAGGTGGCGGATATGATGGATAGAATAAAAGCCTGCGTGGAAGCGCACAGAGAAGAAGCGCTGGCATTTCTGAAGAAACTGATATCCTGTGATACGACGGACTATCATGAGGTGAACGGACAGATTGAGGTGGAAAAATTTCTGCGTACACTCGGCGCAGAGATATGCAGAATCTATCCGGATCCGGAGAAGCTCCGGAAATATACATGTTTTAATGAGGGCCATACATATGACGACCGTTACTGTCTTGTAGGCATGATACGGGGAGAAGGAGAAGGACGTTCCATTCTTCTCAATGCACATATGGATACCGTTTTTCCGGCGTCGCCGGATGAGTGGAGAACGGATCCCTTTGTGCCTGTTGAAAACGACGGAAGACTGTACGGACTGGGCTCTGCAGATACAAAAGGAAGCATGTCGGCGATGCTGATGGCAGTCAGAATACTGAAAGAACTGGGGGTTCGGTTACAGGGAGACATTATATTCCAGGGAGTTGTCGATGAAGAGGCAGGCGGAGGAAACGGATCGCTGGCATGTATTGATGCCGGATATCGGGCGGATGGGGTTTTGATAGGAGAGCCGAACGGCCTGAGGCCGATGAGCGCACATATGGGTTCTTATGCTTTCTGGATGACTGTGGAGGGAAAGAGCACGCACGGCAATATGAAATGGACAGGGACGAGCGCTTTTGAGAAAACGCTTCCGCTTCTGAACAGGTTGTCTGAACTGGAAAAATCCTGGATGCAGAGAAAACATGAACTTTTGCCGTCTCCGAGAATATCTGTATTACAGTTCCATATGGGAGACGGTTCGATTACCATACCAGGCGAGTGTAAAATGCTTGTCAATTTCACTTATCTTCCGGACGGTTTTGACTATTCAGGAGAGATCATGCGGGTGATCAGGGAATACGAAGCAGAAGACGAATGGTTCAGAGAGCATCCGATCAGAGTGGCCCCTCATCACGACTGCGGACCGTACTGTACGGACCCGCACAGCGAGTGGCCGGTAAAAGTTGCGGAAATCGTCTCTGATTACTATGGGAAGGAGACTGCGGTATCCGGGCTTCCATGCGGGGCAGACGGCAGACTGTATTCGAATGTGGGACATATGCCGACCGTCATTATGGGACCGGGAGACATTGAGAATGCACACAAGCCCAATGAGTTCATTCCCATCAGTGAATATCTGGATGCAGTGGCGCTGTACGCGGAAATTATATACCAATGGTGCAGAGGGGGAGAGATCGAATGAAACATTTCTGGAAAGAGATTTTAGAATATGGACCGAGATCTGTGGGAACGCCGGCGCACGACCGGGTAACAGATTACATTTTTAACGAAATGAAGAAACTTTCCGGACATGCATACCTTGATGGCTTTATTTTTGAAGGGTGGCTCAATCATTCCCCGTCGTTTCTTCGGGTAACGGAACCAGTGGAACGAAAGCTGGAATCATTTTTATTCCTGGGCAGCGGGGCAGGCGAGTTTAAAGGGTACATGAAAAAAATCGGGAAAAATTATGTATGGAATATGTATGGCTGGGATTTGTATGCTGTTGTTTCAGAGGATGAAAAAATTATCGCCTGGATCTCCGGAAGAAATGAAGGAGGACTGCTTTCGCAGACATTGATTGAAGGAAACTCTGATTTGCCGCATTTGATTATCGGAGAAGAGGAGAATAAGTGGCTGAATCATCTGCTGCAGGCAGGCCAAGTGGTAAAAGCAGAAGGAAAAGCGGACTGCAGCGCAGTGCCGGAAATGAAAGGCAACAATATTGTGGCGCCGTTTCGAAATGGCGCGCCGGATCAGAAGGATATTATATTGTGTGCACATTATGACTCCATGTACAATACGGTCGGTGCGTATGATAACGGCGCAGGTGCGGCGGTGCTGATGTCTCTGGCCCGAAGATTTTCCGAAAATCCGCCGAAAAAGAATCTGGTTCTTATCTTTACAGATGGTGAGGAATGCAGGCTGGAAGGGTCGAAACATTTTGCCAAAGGCGTCTGTCCTGAACAGACGGAATATGTACTGAACATAGACGGCATAGGACGGGGACAGGAACTGGAGATCTGGTGCGGAAGGGAACCGTTTGCGAGAAAGATCTACGAACTGCTGGCGAAGTATGAGGAGATTCCGGAAAAGATTATCAAGTGGCCTCCGCCTCCTGGAAGTGACCATCAGCCATTTTATGCAAAAGGGATCCATACATGCATGTATACGTTTAATGATCAGGGAATTCTGCATACAGAGAGGGATGTGTATCAGGAATCCATGCTCAGAAACATGGAGAAAATGGAAAAGCTGGTTCTGTACACGCTGGAATATGCCTGAAAATGAAAAAGAGGAGTATGAAACATGAAGAAACCCAGGATTCTTGTGGTGGGAAGCTTTGTGATGGACCAGATTGCTGTGACGGCAGTATTTCCGAGAGAAGGGCAGACGGTGCTGGGAAGTACTTTTTCGAAAGCGCCGGGCGGAAAGGGTGCAAACCAGGCCGTGCAGATGGCGAGGCTTGGCGCGGATGTGACCATGATCGGCAAGCTGGGGCGCGACAGCAACGGAGAAGAAATGCTGAAAACCTGTAAAGAAGCAGGAATTCATACAGAGTATATGCTGTATGATGACGATCTGATGTCAGGCTGCAGTGTGATTGTTCTTGAGCAGGAGCCCGGAAAGCAGACTTTGAACCGTATTATTGTACTTCCGGGTTCCAACATGAGTATAAAACCGGAGGAAATTGCTTTTTTGAAAGAAAAAATTGCAGAGTATGATCTGGTAGTACTGCAGCTGGAGATTCCAATGGAGATCAATGAACTGGTGGCGGAGTATGCTTATGAAAAGGGAATTCCGGTAATGCTTAATTCCGCTCCAAGCGCGCCGCTTTCCGATGAACTGCTGTCTCATCTTACCTGTATCTCACCCAACGAGCATGAGGCTTACGATATGGTTGGAATTAAAATTTCCCATAGAGACGGGAAAGTGAATATGGAGGAGGCGCAGGCGGCGACAGCTGCATTGAAAAACAAAGGGATTAAAAACGTTCTGATCACGCTTGGAGAGGCCGGTGCGGTTCTTGATACAGAGCGTGACGGGATTTTCTACAGCCCCTGTGCGGAAAATATTCTGGCTGTCGATCCTACAGCGGCCGGAGATTCCTTTGTGGGGGCATTTTCGGTCGGGCACAGCTGCGGATGGGGATACGAGGAAACACTGCGGTTTGCAAACCATGCGGCAGCTCTGACCGTTTCTGCCATGGGGGCGATGCCCTCCCTTCCTGCGCTTGACAGAGTTGAGAAGTTTATGAAGGAAAAAACAGGGACGGTTCCGGATACGTCATTGCTGAAAACAAAAGTTATATAAGCCGTATGCTTTTTAAAGGAGGCAGATATTGTGAGTGCAAAATACAAAGAACCCTGTTCTTATTTTCTGAATACAGTGAGAAACGATCTGAATGATTTTATAGACTGCATGGATTATGCAGAGATTGAAGCGGCAGCCGATTTGATTTTGAAAGCGCAAAAACACGGAGGGAGAGTTCATATATCCGGAATCGGAAAGCCCGGGCATATTTCCGGATATATCGCATCGTTGATGTCTTCAACCGGAAATCCTGCCTATTTCCTTCATGGAACAGAAGCGGTACATGGATCATGTGGGCAGCTTGTTCCGGGAGATGTGGTAATCTTCATTTCCAACAGCGGAGAGACCGCGGAAATGCGTGCTGCCGTGAGCGCAGTGAAGAAGAATGGCTGCGCGGTAATTGGCGTCAGCAGCAACCGCTCTTCCTGGCTTGCGAACGAAAGCACGGTACATATGTACGCGGGCGTTCCGCAGGAGGGCGGACCTCTGGGACGGGCTCCGCGGATGTCGATCCTGGCAGAAACAGTGGTGCTTCAGGCGCTCAGCGTGGCGCTTCAGGCAGACAAGGAAGTGACACCGCAGCAGTATGTGAAGTGGCATCCTGGCGGAATGCTTGGACAGCTGCATGAAGAATAACCGAAAGCAGCTGCTGTTCACGGGATGGGTGGGTTCTGCGCTCCGGGCCGCTGTGATCTGCGCTCGTATGGAGTGTATCGGACACCGAAGCCGTTTT
>CAJTXP010000006.1 GCA_910583615.1 uncultured Lachnospiraceae bacterium
CCATAAAATGCCATAAAAGGGTTATTCTTTTTTATTAAAACTTTTTACTCTCCAGATTATGTAGAAAATAACAATTTTGAACATATCAGAAAATTCAAATTTTTGCCGGTATAACAAGAAAGGAATCGCCATGCCACAAAAGATTTATCCCCGTTCAAAAGACAGGGAAACAATTTATTTAAAAAGCGTTATCAGCAACCCCAATATCATAGTTGGCGATTATACAATATATAATGATTTTCTCAGAGAACCAGGAGAATTTGAAAAGAATAATGTTTTGTATCAATACCCAATCAACCAGGATAAGCTGATAATAGGTAAGTTTTGTTCGATTGCCTGCGGGGCAAAGTTTATATTTAACAGTGCAAATCACAGTTTATCTTCTCTATCCACCTATCCATTTCCCATATTTTTTGAGGAATGGAATTTAGATGTAAAAGATATTAAAAATGCGTGGGATAACAAAGGTGATATCGTTATCGGAAATGATGTTTGGATTGGTTATGAAGCGGTCATTTTAGCAGGTGTTACGATTGGAGACGGTGCTGTTATCGGAACACGAGCTGTCGTTACAAAAGACATTCCTCCATATACAATTGTTGGCGGTGTTCCGGCAAAGCCAATAAGAAAGCGCTTTACCCAGGAAACGATTGATTTTCTGCTTAAAATAAAATGGTGGAATTGGTCTGAAGAACATATTCGACAGCGTATAACCGAGATACAGTCAGGAAATATCAAATGTTTATGTTAAATTGTCGCACGACGAAAAAGAAAAAGCCATCTATTTTATTATGTTGATAAAAATGCTTATGGCGGTATCAAGGAGGTATCTCCATGTTTCTATCGGCTGACAGACAGTTATTAAAAAAAACTGCTTCATACAGCGGAGTATTCCACCCACAAATATGAACTGGAAAGGGGCTGTGAGGTGTCCCACCGGGGACAGGCGATCCGGCTCAAAGGCAAAGGAAGTGATTAAAACAGTCAGGCGCTGAATAGAAAGAGCCGTATGTCAAACCCGTAAAAGGAAAAAATAATAAAGGTTTGACTCGCCGTTTATATAGAATGAGGGGTTAATAAACAGGATGGTATGCGGCACTGTAAAATTTTATGGATATGTGACAAGCAGCTAACCCTGCGGAGTTTTTGTTCTTATATTGCATTTCGAAAGAAAATGTGCTATATTACATACAGCTTTGCAGGAAGCGGGCTGCAGGTGCCGTGCCGCCATAAGGCGGCGTGGTGAAAAGGGAAACGGGTGAGAATCCCGTACGAACTCGTCACTGTAAACAGGGAGCAGGATGCCATTGTGCCACTGAGCGATTGGGAAGGCGGCATTGCTGCGAGGATCTGTAAGTCAGGAGACCTGCCTGCAGGAATTTCGGGAAGAATCTCCGCGCATGGACACTGGATGCGTGGGTGGAAGATTCGTGGATCCCGGGGCCACGAGTAACTGGTCGCAGATGTCAGAACAGATACAACATCATTGCGTCCTCTTACCGATGCCTTTCCGAATCAGGAGGGCATTTTTATATTTTAGTCAGAACGTCCTGCAGCGTTCGAGAAGGAGGAACCATATGAAGAGAAACATGTCAGTTTTGCTGGCTGCACTTCTGGCGCTTATGCTCTGCGTAAGCGGGTGCGGCGGCAAAGAAGCGGAACCCGCAGCGGAGGCTGCGCCTGAGGAAGCACAGGACCCGGAAGGAACAGAACCGGAAGAAGCAGCCGAAGAGCTTTCGGATCAGGAGAAAGCGGATGAGGTGGCCGCCCTGATCGACGCCATCTACGTGCAGAAGAGAACCGATGAGACGGACGCTCAGTGCACGGCGGCGAAGGAAGCATGGGATGAGCTGACGGATGCGCAGAAGGAGCTGGTGGAGGGCGAAAATGCCGATCCTGATTACTTTGGAAGAGATACCGGCGACGCTTCCAAAGACGATCCGCTGAATCAGGACGAGATCGGTGAGAACGAGATTCTGGTGGTCAGCTTCGGTACATCCTTTAACGACAGCCGCGTGGAAGACATCGGGGGAATCGAAGGAGCGTTGATGACCGCGAATCCGAGATGGTCTGTCAGGAGAGCGTTCACTGCCCAGATCATCATCAACCATGTGCAGGCCAGAGACGGAGAGCATATCGACAATATGGCTCAGGCTCTGGAACGTGCGGTGGCCAACGGCGTGAAGAATCTGGTAGTACAGCCCACGCATCTGATGCACGGTGCGGAGTATGACGAGCTGATGGAAGCGGTCGAAGCTTATCAGGACAAGTTTGAATCCGTGAAGGTGGCGGAACCTCTGCTGGGCCAGGCAGGTACGGATGCGACAGTCATCAATGAAGACAAGAAGGTTGTAGCGGAGGCGGTTACGGCGGAGGCCGTGAAGGAAGCCGGCTATGACAGCCTGGACGCGGCGAAGGAAGACGGCGTTGCGTTCGTGTTCCTGGGACACGGGACCTCCCATACGGCGAAGGTTTCCTACAGCCAGATGCAGACCCAGATGGGGGACCTCGGTTATGATAACGTGTTTATCGGGACGGTGGAAGGAGAACCAGAGGAGACAGCCTGCGAGGCGGTCATCGAAGCGGTTGCCGGAAGCGGTTACAGTAAGGTGGTCCTCCGTCCGCTGATGGTGGTGGCAGGCGACCATGCGAATAATGATATGGCCGGTGACGACGAGGATTCCTGGAAGAGCATGTTTACGGCGTCCGGCAAATTTGACCAGGTAGACGCGCAGATCGCGGGCCTTGGCCAGATCACGTCGATTCAGGATCTGTATGTGGCGCATACGGCGGCAGTGATGGAATAAACAAAAGTCCGGCGGACAAAAAGGGCGCCGGGCAAAAGCAGGTAGGGAATTAAAATTATGAGAAGAAAAATCATCATGACAGTCAGCGCAGCTGTCCTGGCTGCGGCGCTTCTGAGCGGCTGTGCTTCTTCGGACGGCCAGAAAGCATCGGAGGGCCGGGAAGCGGCACAGACGCAGGAAGAGGAACCGGAAGAGACGCAGGGCCGGACAGAACCGGAAGCGGCCTCCGAAGAGGAGACGGATTCGTTAGAAGGGCCGGATACGCCGGCGGCGGCTCTGGAGGACGGCGTCTATACGGCAGAATTTGATACGGACAGCGGTATGTTTCACGTAAGCGAGGCATGTGACGGAAAAGGAACTTTGACGGTGGAGAACGGAGAGATGGTCATTCATGTTTCTCTGGCTTCCAAAAACATCGTGAATCTGTTTCCGGGACTTGCAGAGGATGCAGGGAAGGACGGCGCGGAACTTCTGGAGCCAACGGTCGATTCGGTCACTTACAGCGACGGCATAACGGAAGAAGTCTACGGATTCGACATTCCGGTTCCGGCGCTGGACGAGGAATTTGACCTGGCGCTGATCGGGAAGAAAGGAACCTGGTACGATCACAAGGTCAGCGTCTCCAATCCCGAGAAGACAGAACAGGATGTACATATCTGACTTTGAATGATGAGCATTCGGAGGCTGCTGCAGAAGCTGAAGGGCTTTATCCTGCGGCAGCCTCAAATTTATATTTTGGACGGGAGGATCAGGATGAAAAAAGGAAAACGGTTTTGGAGGCCTAAAGCGGCGGTTTTTGCGGCTTTTCTGGGAGGGTGCCTTATGTTTGCCGGCCTGCCTGTTTTTGGGGCGGAGACAGAAGGCCCGGAAGCGGCGCTCATTGAAATGGAGGATGGAGAGTATGCCATAGAGGTGGAACTGACAGGCGGGACAGGGAAAACGACCGTAAGCTCTCCGGCGGGTCTGACGGTTCTGGACGGACATGCCTACGCCAGGATCGAATGGAGCAGTTCCCACTATGACTATATGCTTGTGGACGGCAAAAAGTATCTGCCCATTTCCGAGGAAGGCTATTCCACGTTCGAGATTCCAATCACCGTTTTCAACGAACCCATGGACGTGATTGCGGATACGACAGCCATGAGTACGCCCCATGAGATCAGTTATCAGCTGACCTTTGACCTGGAAGGCGTCATGTCAAAAAGCGAGACGCCTCAGGCTGCGGCTCAGAAAGTAGTCTATATGGTGTTTCTTATCGTTCTGGTGTGTATCGTTGTTTCCTGGGTAAATAAAAGAAAGAGAATGGGCAGAAGATGAAGAAGAAACGGATGGCAGCCGCCGCTCTCCTGGCGGCGTGTTTTCTGACGGGGTGCAAGGCCGGGCCGCAGAGTGCGGATTCCATGGATCATAAGGAAATCAGTGAGGAACTTGTCTGGGAAAGCAGCATGGAGCTTCGCTATGCCACAGAATTTCAGGTGGATACCTATGAGGGCGGCTACGAACTCCTGACCATTGTTCAGGACGGCCGTTATCTGGTGGTGCCGGAAGGAAAAGAAGCTCCGGCGGATCTGAGCGAAGATATTGTGGTCCTGAAGCAGCCCATCGAACATATTTATCTGGTGGCGTCCGCAGTGATGGATATGTTCGTGTCGCTGGACGCGCTGGATCAGGTGGGATTCTCCGGCCTGAAGGCGGATTCCTGGTACATAGACGGGGCCAGAGAGGCCATGGAACAGGGGGAAATCCTCTATGCGGGCAATTACTCGGCTCCTGATTATGAACAGATCGTGTCAAAGGGCTGCGGGCTGGCAGTGGAAAATACGATGATTTACCATACGCCGGAAGTGAAGGAGCAGCTGGAAAAGCTGAATGTTCCCGTACTGGTGGACTATTCCAGTTATGAAAGCAATCCGCTTGGACGGACGGAATGGGTCCGGTTGTACGGTATACTGGTTGGGAAAGAAGAAGAGGCAAAAAAAGCCTTTGAGGAAGAGGTCCGGGCCTTTGAGGCCATAGAGCAGGAAGAAAAGACAGGAAGCACGGTAGCTTTTTTCTATATTTCAACCAACGGCGAGGTCAATGTGCGCCGTTCTTCGGACTATCTGCCGAAGATGATCGGGATGGCCGGAGGCAGCTATGTGTTTGACCATCTGGGAGACGGGGAGGATACGGCTTCCTCCAACGTGACCATGCAGATGGAAGAATTCTATACCGCTGCCAAAGATGCGGACTATATCATCTATAACAGCACCACCACAGAGGAGCTGACTTCCATGGAGGACCTGCTGGAGAAAAGCGGCCTGCTGGAGAAGTTTCAGGCGGTGCAGGAAGGCAGAGTGTACTGTACCACCAAAAATCTGTATCAGTCCTCCATGGAGCTGGGAACGATCATTTCCGATATGCATAAGATGCTTACCGGCGAGGACGATATGACTTATCTGTACCGGTTGGAGTAGACGATGAAAAACAAACGATATGTGCTGTCATTTATCATACTGGGAATGCTGCTGCTCTTTTTTCTGGCGTTGAATCTGTGCGCAGGAAGCGTGCAGGTTCCCTTAAGAGCGGTTCTCGATATTCTGGGAGGCAGGGAAGCGGACGGGACGTTTTCGGATATCATTATGGAGATACGGTTTCCAAGGGCTCTGGCAGCAGCCGTCCTCGGCGGGGCGCTGGCCCTGTCCGGATACCTTTTGCAGACTTTTTTTCACAATCCCATTGCAGGCCCCTTTATCCTTGGAATTTCTTCCGGAGCGAAGCTTGTGGTGGCTCTGGTGATGGTGTTTTCTCTGGGATGGGCGGTCCATGTCAGTTCGATGATCATGATTGCGGCTGCCTTTGTGGGAGCGATGATCTCCATGGGCTTTGTCCTTCTTATGTCCCGTATGATGGACCGGATGTCCATGCTGATTGTAAGCGGCGTGATGATCGGCTATATCTGTTCTGCGGTGACGGATTTTATCGTAACCTTCGCGGATGATTCCAATATCGTGAACCTGCACAACTGGTCCAAAGGAAGCTTTTCCGGAATCAGCTGGGAAAATGTCATGCTCATGTCGGCCGTGACCTTTCTGGCTTCCGCCATGGTGTTCTTCATGTCCAAACCCATCAGCGCCTATCAGATGGGGGAGTCCTATGCCAGGAACATGGGAGTCAATATTCAGGTGTTCCGTGCGCTTCTGGTGATTCTCTCCAGTGTATTGTCCGCCTGCGTGACCGCGTTTGCCGGACCGGTTTCCTTTGTGGGGATCGCCGTGCCCCATCTGGTGAAAAGCCTGTTTCGGACGACGAAGCCGATCCTGATGATTCCGGGCTGCTTTCTGGGCGGGGCGGTGTTCTGCCTGCTGTGCGACCTGCTGGCGAGAATCCTGTTCGCACCCACAGAGCTGAGCATCAGCACCGTAACGGCGGTGTTCGGAGCGCCCATTGTGATCTTTATTATGATCCGTCGAAAGAAGGAGAGAGCAGAGTAAGGCGTATGGAAGAGTTTTATTTTTATACAGAAGGACTGACGGTAGGCTACGAGGGCGTTCCGTTGATCAAACATATTGAGATTCGGCTGAAAAGGGGCGAGATCCTCACGCTGATCGGTCCAAACGGAGCAGGAAAGACGACGATTTTAAAGAGTATCATCCGTCAGCTTGCGCCTCTTGGAGGCGTGGTATGTCTGGACGGAAAAAGAATGCAGGAGTTTTCCGGAAAGGAGCTTTCGCGAAAGCTGTCCGTAGTTCTTACGGAGCGGGTGAGGCCGGAGCTGATGACCTGTGAAGACGTGGTGGCGACGGGCCGCTATCCGTATACAGGCAGATTCGGAGTGCTGTCGGAAAAGGACTTAAGGATCGTCCGGGAGTCCATGGAGCTGGTTCATATTCAGGAGCTTTCAGACAGGGATTTTACGCAGACCAGCGACGGACAGAAGCAGCGGGTCATGCTGGCCCGCGCCATCTGTCAGGAGCCGGATATGATCGTGCTGGATGAGCCCACCTCCTTTCTGGATATGAAATACAAGCTGGAGTTTTTGTCCATCATTCAGAACATGTCCCGCACGCGGAACCTGTCGGTAATCATGTCGCTCCATGAACTGGATCTGGCGGGGAGGATTTCTGACAAGATCGCCTGCGTCCGGGGCGACCGGATCGACCGGTTCGGAACGCCGGAAGAGATTTTTTCGGAAGGCTATGTGCAGGAGCTGTACCGGATGACGGTCGGTTCCTATGATGAGCGGACCGGCAATCTGGAGCTGGAGCCGGTACGGGGAGAACCGGAGGTGCTGGTCCTCTCGGGCAACGGGACCGGTACGGCCGTTTACCGCAGGCTTCAGCGGGAGGGGATTCCCTTTGCCGCCGGGATTCTGTGGGAAAATGATCTGGACTATCCGTCCGCCAAAGCGCTGGCGGCGGAGGTGGTCAGCGTAAAGGCGTTCTGCCGGATCGACGAAAAGGCCATGAACAGGGCAAAAGAACTGATCGATACGTGCAGGCAGGTGATCTGCACCATGGACGGACAGGAGACGGGGGAGTTTTATCAGGAACTGAAGGAACTGCTGGAGTATGCCAAAAGACAGGGAAAATGATTCATCCATTCTGCGAAGAGCAACAGGTTGAAAGAGGCGGCCTTGTTGCTCCATGGAAATTGATTGTGAAATAGAAGGAGATCGGGTATAATGTGGAAAATGGCAGTATGATGCTGGAGGGATAATGATGAAGAAACCGTTGCCTATAGGTGTCGATAATTTTGAAAAAATAATTAAAGATGGTTACTGCTATATAGATAAGACGATGTTTATCAAAGAACTGTTGGACTTAAAAGGGGAAGTAAATCTGTTTCTACGTCCAAGAAGATTCGGTAAGACATTGAACTTAAGTATGCTCCGATATTTTTTTGAAGATACGGGAGACACGAAGAAAAATGAAGAGAATACATTGCTTTTCCAGGGCTTAAAGATTATGGAGCAGGGCGAAAAATACGCAGATCATATGGGAAGGTATCCGGTTGTCAACCTGACCCTCAAATCAGCAAAGCAGCCAACTTTTGAATCGGCATACGGTAAGATGAAGAAAGCAATCGCAGACGAATTCCGGAGACATCAGTATATACTGGCAAATGAAAAAATGAATGGGGAGGATAAGAAGCTTTTTCAGACAATTGCTGACCGAAAAGCGGAATACGACGATTATTCCGGGGCATTGGAGTTTTTAAGTAAATGCCTTTACGAGACAACAGGCAGGAAGACGGTGATCCTGATAGATGAATATGATGTTCCGCTTGAGAATGCATATTTCAGGGGATTCTATGAGAAGATGGCGGATTTTATCCGTTCCTTATTTGAGTCCGCGCTGAAGACAAGTGATTATCTGCAGTTTGCGGTTATTACCGGGTGTCTGAGGATTTCGAAGGAGAGCATCTTTACAGGGCTGAATCATCTGAATATGATATCTGTACTTGACCGGAGATATAGTGAACATTTTGGCTTTACGGAAGCGGAAGTGCGGCAGATGATGGCTTACTATGGCGTAGAGGATCGTTTCCCGATTATGAAAGAATGGTATGATGGATATGCATTTGGCGGTACAGAGGTCTACAATCCATGGAGTGTAATTAATTTTATGTATGATTTATGTGCGGATGTCCATGCTTTCCCCCGCCCATATTGGATTAACACCAGTTCCAATGACATTATAAAGAATTTAATTGTCAGAGCAGACAGAGAAACGAAAGGGCAGATCGAAACACTTTTAGCCGGGGAAACTTTAGACATTCAGGTTCATGAAGAAATTACCTATGAGGATATGTACAGTGATGGGGAAAATCTGTGGAATTTCCTTTATTTTACAGGGTATCTTACAAAAGAGAGTGAATATTTTAAAGAGTCTTCGATCTTTTTGCGGGTGCGTATACCTGATATAGAAGTAAAAACAATTTATCAGAATACGATTTTGAACTGGCTGAAGGCGTCTGTAAAGAAAGAGGATTTCCATGATCTGTACCTGGCGATGGAAGAAGGGGATGCCCACAGGATGACAGACATCTTAAATGGTCAGCTTTTCCGTACCATCAGTTTCTATGACAATGCAGAGAACTTTTACCATGGATTCCTGACAGGAATCTTAAGTCAGAGTGAGAATTATCTGGTGAAGTCCAACCGGGAGTCGGGGAATGGGCGTTCTGATATTATAGTGAAGAGTCCCTCGTTGCGGGGGAGGTCATTTATTGTGGAAGTAAAGGTTTCGGATTCGGTAGATGATTTGGAAAATGATGCGGAAAAAGCTCTGCAGCAAATATATGATAAAAGATATATGGAAGAACTGCGCACAGAAGGATATCGGAAGATCGATTGTTATGGAATATCATTCTATCGGAAGGACTGTGAGGTGCGGTTTGGGAAAGGTCAGATATTGCGATAACCGAATTTTGGGAAGTGAACATTTGTTCACTTCCTGTTGCTTTTTTTCTCTTTTCTGTGCTATAATGTCACCGAACTGAGCAATACGGATCAATAACGACAGGAGTGAATCATAGATGACAGAAGAAAGAAGAAAATTTATTAAAATCCGGGGCGCCAACGAGCACAATCTGAAGAACATCGACCTGGAGATTCCGCGCAATGAGCTGGTCGTTATGACCGGATTAAGCGGTTCCGGCAAGTCTTCCCTTGCTTTTGACACGATCTATGCGGAGGGGCAGCGGCGGTATATGGAGTCCCTGTCTTCCTATGCCAGACAGTTTCTGGGACAGATGGAGAAGCCAGACGTGGAGAGCATCGAAGGGCTTTCTCCGGCGATTTCCATCGACCAGAAGTCCACGAACCGCAATCCCCGTTCTACCGTGGGAACGGTGACGGAGATTTACGACTATTTCCGTCTGCTTTATGCCAGGATCGGCGTTCCCCACTGTCCAAAATGCGGCAGGGAGATCAAAAGACAGACCGTGGACCAGATGGTGGACCAGATCATGGACATGCCGGAGCGGACGAAGATCCAGCTTCTGGCTCCGGTGGTCAAGGGGCGTAAGGGCGAGCATGTGAAGCTTCTGGAGAAAGCCAGGAAGAGCGGTTTCGTGCGTGCGAAGATCGACGGGAACATCTATGAGCTGTCCGAGGAGATCAAGCTGGAAAAAAACATCAAGCATTTGATCGAGATCGTGGTGGACCGTCTGGTGGTGAAGCCGGGGATCGAGAAGCGGCTGGCGGATTCCATCGAGACGGTGCTGGGGCTGTCGGACGGCCTTCTGGTGGTGGAGGTGATCGGCGGAGAGCTTCTGACCTTCAGCTCCAGCTACGCCTGCCCGGACTGCGGCGTCAGCATGGAGGAGATCGAGCCCAGGAGCTTTTCCTTCAACAATCCGTTCGGCGCCTGCCCGGACTGCTTTGGACTGGGATACAAGATGGAGTTTGACGAGGAGCTGATGATTCCGGACAGGTCCTTAAGCCTGGCGGAGGGCGCCATCCAGGTCATGGGCTGGCAGTCCTGTACGGACCCGTCCAGCTTTACCTATGGAATTCTGAAGGCCCTGTCGCAGGAATATTCCTTTGACCTGGCCACTCCCTACGGGGAACTGCCGGAGGATATCCGGAACGTACTGCTTCACGGGACGGACGGCAGGGAAATACAGGTGCATTATAAAGGGCAGAGAGGCGAGGGCGTCTATGCGGTAACTTTTGAGGGACTGATCAAAAACTGCGAACGCCGTTACCGGGAGACCGGCTCGGATACCATGAAGCAGGAATATGAGAGTTTCATGCGGATTACACCGTGCCGCTCCTGTAAAGGACAGAGGCTGAAGCCCGGATCTCTGGCTGTGACCGTCTGTGACAAAAATATATATGAAGTGACGAATCAGTCCGTGCGGGATCTGCAGGCGTTTCTGAACGGAATGACGCTGACCAGCCAGCAGCTTCTGATCGGGGACCAGATTTTAAAAGAGATCAAGGCGCGTATCAATTTCCTGATGGATGTGGGACTGGATTACCTGTCTCTGACCAGAGCCACCGGGACGCTGTCCGGCGGGGAGGCCCAGCGGATCCGGCTGGCCACCCAGATCGGTTCCGGTCTGGTGGGCGTGGCGTATATTCTGGACGAGCCCAGCATCGGCCTGCACCAGAGGGACAACGACAAGCTTCTGAATACCCTGCGCCATCTCCGGGATCTGGGAAACACGGTGATTGTGGTGGAGCACGACGAAGATACCATGCTGGCGGCGGATTACGTGGTGGACATCGGTCCCGGCGCCGGGGAGCACGGCGGACAGGTGGTGGCGGCAGGGACGGCACGGGAACTGATGGACAATCCGGCGTCTGTGACAGGCGCGTATCTAAGCGGCAGGATACGGATTCCGGTGCCCGGAAAGAGGAGGACGCCTTCCGGCTGGCTGACCGTCAAAGGCGCCAGGG
The DNA here is from genome assembly GCA_910583615.1 of uncultured Lachnospiraceae bacterium. Classification (GTDB taxonomy): domain Bacteria; phylum Bacillota; class Clostridia; order Lachnospirales; family Lachnospiraceae; genus Hominiventricola. The sequence goes on from CAJTXP010000006.1 coordinate 11,197, forward strand.
AAAATAACCTGAAAAACATAGAAGTGAGATTTCCTCTGGGGGTCATGACCTGCGTCACCGGCGTATCCGGCTCCGGGAAGAGTTCTCTGGTCAATGAGATTTTGTACAAGAGCATGGCAAGGCAGCTGAACCGGGCCAGGACCATCCCCGGGAAACATCGTTCCATCGAGGGGATGGAGCAGCTGGACAAGGTCATCTGCATCGACCAGTCCCCCATCGGAAGGACGCCCAGGTCCAATCCGGCCACGTATACAGGGGTATTTGACATGATCCGCGATCTGTTTGCGTCGACCCCGGATGCAAAGGCGAAGGGATATAAGAAAGGCCGCTTCAGCTTTAATGTCAAGGGGGGCCGCTGTGAGGCCTGTTCCGGTGACGGTATCCTGAAGATCGAGATGCATTTCCTGCCGGACGTATACGTTCCCTGTGAAGTTTGTCACGGAAAGAGGTATAATCGGGAGACACTGGAAGTAAAATATAAAGGCAAAAACATTTACGACGTACTGGACATGACAGTGGAGGAGGCGCTTACCTTCTTTGAGCATGTTCCGTTTATCCGCAGGAAGATCGAGACGCTCTATGATGTGGGACTTTCCTACATTAAGCTGGGACAACCGTCCACGACCCTGTCCGGAGGAGAGGCGCAGAGGATCAAGCTGGCTACGGAGCTGAGCCGCAGAAGTACGGGAAAGACCGTCTATATTCTGGATGAACCCACGACCGGACTGCATTTTGCCGACGTGCACAAGCTGACGGAGATTCTGAACCGTCTGGCGGAAGGAGGCAATACAGTCATTGTCATCGAGCACAATCTGGATGTCATCAAGACGGCGGACTACCTCATCGACATGGGACCGGAGGGCGGAGACGGCGGAGGTACCGTGGTGGCCCAGGGCACGCCGGAGGAAGTGGCGGAGATTCCCGCTTCTTATACAGGACATTATGTGAAAAAGTATTTGCAAAAAGGAAAAACTGTTGTATCATAAGAAATTATATGGAAAAAGAGCAATGGTGGAATCTGGAATGTTGGAAATTTTGCAGAAACTGGTAGGAGCGGAACGGGTATGGGCGGAGGAACCGATGAAAGGCCATACCACGTTCCGGGCAGGAGGATGTGCGCGTTATCTGGTGGAACCGGAAGACGCGGCGCAGTTGTCGGCAGTCGTGAACGCATGCCGGGAACAGGATGTTCCTTATTATGTCGTTGGGAACGGGAGCAATCTTCTGGTCAGCGACGAGGGCTATGACGGAGTGATCATCCATCTGTTCAAAAATATGTCAAAGATCCGGGTGGAGGGGGAGCGTATGATCCTTCAGGCTGGAGCGCTTCTTGTGCGTGCAGCCAGTACGGCGTGCCGGGAAGGGCTGTCCGGCCTGGAGTTCGCTTCAGGCATCCCCGGGACGGTCGGCGGGGCTCTCGTGATGAATGCCGGGGCATACGGCGGAGAGATGAAAGATGTGGCCAGCCGCGTGACCGTACTGACTGCGGAAGGGACGATCCGGGAATATACGAAGGAAGAGATGGCGTTCGGTTACCGCAGGAGCAGGCTGACGGAGGAAGAGAGCATCGTGCTGGAGGCGGAATTCGCGCTCCGTCCGGGAAGGACGGAGGAGATCCGCGCCAGGATGGAAGAGCTGAAGGAGCAGAGAGTGGCGAAACAGCCGCTGGAGTACGCCAGCGCCGGAAGCACGTTTAAACGGCCGGAAGGGTATTTTGCAGGAAAGCTGATTGAGGACGCGGGACTGCGGGGCTTCCGGATCGGAGATGCACAGGTGTCGGAGAAGCACTGCGGTTTTGTCATCAACCGGGGCAATGCCACGGCATCACAGATCGCGGAAGTCATCAGGCAGGTACAGGACAGGGTCTATGAACATTCCGGAGTCCGGCTTCAGACCGAAGTGAAGTTTCTGGGGTGGGAGCAGACAGAAAAGTAAGCAGATGTAAATTCTGGTGGGAGACAGAAGAGATGAGACTGGTAATTGTGACCGGCATGTCCGGTGCAGGTAAGGCGACGGCGCTGAAGATACTGGAGGATGCGGGTTATTTCTGTGTGGATAACCTGCCGGTATCTTTTGTGGACAAGTTTGCGGAGCTGACGGCTTCCGGCAACAGCGAGATCACGAAGGTGGCCATCGGGCTGGATATCCGAAGCGGCAGGGCGCTGGGACAGATGGAGCAGATCCTCGCGCATATGGAGGCCAGAGGGATTCCCTGTGAGATCCTTTTTCTGGATGCCGGCAATGATATCCTGGTGAAGCGCTATAAGGAGACCAGGAGGATGCATCCCCTGGCGGAATCCGGGCGGATCGAGCAGGGGATTATCCTGGAGCGGGATCGTCTGGTCTTTCTGAAGAAGCATGCGGATTACATTATTGATACAAGTCAGCTTCTTGTGCGGGAACTGAAGCAGGAACTGGACAAGATCTTTGTCCAGAACCGGGAATTCAAGAATCTGATGATCACGGTGCTTTCCTTTGGATTCAAATACGGGATTCCAAGCGACGCAGACCTGGTGTTTGACGTGAGGTTTCTGCCAAATCCGTATTATTATGAAAATCTGAGGAGACTTACGGGCAACGATCAGGCGGTCCAGGAGTTCGTCATGGGCTTTGAGATGGCTCATGTCTTTCTGGACAAGCTGGACGACATGGTTCGGTTCCTGGTCCCCAACTATGTGCTGGAAGGCAAAAACCAGCTGGTGATCGCCATCGGCTGTACCGGCGGCAAGCACCGTTCGGTTACGCTGGCCAACAGGCTTTATGAGCGCCTTCAGGACCAGAAGGATTACGGGGTCAAACTGGATCACCGGGACATCGGGAAAGACACTGCCCGTGGGAAATAATACAGGAGGCTGTTCATGTCGTTTTCTTCAGAGGTGAAAGAGGAGCTTTCACGTCCTTCATCTATGGGACGTCACTGCAGGCTGGCAGAAACTGCTGCTATTATAAGCCTGTGCGGAAAGATAATCATTACTGAAAATGACCGGTATTGTGTAAAAATACAGACGGAAAATCTTCCAGTTGCAAGAAAGTACTTTACATTATTGAGAAAAGCATTTAATATTAAAGCGGAAGTTGCCGTTCGGAAAAACCGGGAGATATGTTCCTGTTCCGTAGTGGTTCGAAAGGACCGGGAAGCCAGGAGGCTTTTAAAAGAAACATGTCTGCTTGCCACGGATGGGAGCATTCATGAATGCATGTCACTGATACATAACCATCTGTTGAAGCAGAACTGTTGCAGACGCGCGTTTCTGCGGGGAGCTTTTCTTGCTGCCGGATCCGTCAGTGATCCGGAAAAATCCTATCATTTTGAGATTGTATGTCAGTCTCAGAAAAAGGCGGAGCAGCTTCAAAAACTCCTGATACAGTATCAGATTGATGCAAAAACCATATTGCGGAAGCGTTACCACGTGGTCTATGTAAAAGAAGGATCGCAGATCGTGGAGCTTTTAGGACTTATGGGGGCGCATGTATCACTCATGCGGTTTGAGAACGTGCGGATTGTGAAAGAGATGCGTAACTCGGTGAACCGGAAGGTGAACTGCGAGACGGCGAATCTGAACAAGACGGTTTCCGCAGCGGTCCGGCAGATGGAAGATATCCGGTATATCGAACAGCGTAAAGGGCTGCAGGAACTTTCTGAAGGCCTGGAAGAGATTGCCAGGCTGAGACTTGAACATCCGGATGCCAGCCTGAAGGAACTGGGGGACATGTTGTCCCCGCAGGTAGGGAAATCCGGAGTGAACCATCGTCTGCGTAAGCTGAGTCTTATTGCAGAACAATTGCGTAAGGGCGAGGAGGAGTAAAATGATTAAGAAACCAATCACCATCCAGATTGCTGATGGACTGGAAGCCAGACCGACGGCATTGTTAGTACAGGTGGCCAGCCAGTATGACAGCAGGATCTATGTGGAGATCGGCGACAAGAAGATTAATGCGAAAAGCATCATGGGGATGATGACGCTTGGACTGTCTGCCGGTGAATCCGTGATTGTATCTGCGGAAGGTAATGATGAGGTGGACGCAATCGAAAATATTGAAAAGTATTTAAGCAGTAATTAACTGACCGGTAGGCATATGCATACGGCTGATTAGAATAGATAAGCGGAGGTTTGTACGTCAACCTCCGCTTTGTTGCAGGAAGAAGAGGATATTTATGGAAGCGTATACAGGCTTTGCGGAAGTATATGATTTATTTATGGAAGATGTGCCATATGAGAAATGGTGCAGTTATTTGACAGAACTGCTGACAGAATACGGAATTGAAGACGGGCTGGTTCTGGACCTGGGGTGCGGAACGGGAATCATGACAGAGCTTCTGGCAGAAGCCGGGTATGACATGACAGGGATTGACCAGTCAGAAGAGATGCTGGAAGTTGCAGTCATGCGAAGGGAAACGTCCGGCCACGATATTCTTTATCTGTGTCAGGATATGCGGGAATTTGAATTGTACGGAACCGTACGGGCAATCATTAGCAACTGTGACTCCATGAATTACATATTGAAAGAAGAGGAGTTTCTGGGAATTTTGTCTTCTGCTGCACGGAATTATCTGGACTATGGGGGGCTTTTCATCTTTGATCTTAACACGGAATATAAGTACCGGGAGCTTCTGGGAGAACAGACCATAGCAGAAAACCGGGATGAAGGCAGTTTTATATGGGAAAACTATTATGACGAAGAGAAAATGATCAACGAATATCATCTGACACTTTTCATACGGGAAGATTCGGGTTATTATAGAAAACAGGAAGAAACACATTATCAACGAGCGTATCCGCTGGATCAGGTAGTGAAACTGGTGGAACAGTCAGGACTTCAGCTTCTGCACATCTATGATGCGTTTTCGCATGAGCCTGCGGGGCCGGAATCTGAAAGGGTTCATGTGATCTGCCGGAGAAGGACGCCGGTATAAGGATAAAGGAGACCAGGATATGAAAGATTATATTGTAAGGGCAACGGCGGCGGACGGCCAGGTCCGTGCATTTGCCGTAACATCAAGAGATATGGTGGAAACGGCGCGTGCCAGGCATAACACCAGTCCGGTGGTGACGGCAGCGCTCGGAAGGCTTTTGACGGCCGGGGCCATGATGGGGGTAATGATGAAAGGAGAGAAAGATCTGCTGACGCTCCAGATCAAGTGCAGCGGACCGGTAAAAGGGCTGACGGTAACAGCAGATTCCAAAGGACATGTAAAAGGTTTTGCAGATGTACCGCAGGTCATGCTTCCGCCAAATAAAAAGGGTAAACTGGATGTGGGAGGAGCGCTGGACCTTGGCGTATTAAGTGTTATAAAGGACCTGGGGATGAAAGAACCCTACGTGGGACAGACAGAATTAAAAACCGGAGAGATTGGTGACGATCTGACCTGGTATTTTGCAAATTCCGAACAGACTCCTTCTTCGGTCGGTCTTGGAGTCCTGATGGAAAAAAACAATACCGTGAAGCAGGCGGGAGGATTTATCCTTCAGCTTATGCCTTTTGCGTCGGAAGAGGTTATTACAGGGCTGGAGAAAAAGCTGACAGGCATGCAGTCAGTTACGGATTACCTGGATCGGGGGTTTACGCCGGAACAGCTTCTTGAAGAACTGCTGGGGAAATTTGAACTGGAAATCCTGGAACGCATGGATACTTCTTTTTTCTGTAACTGCAGTAAGGGGCGCGTGGAAAAAGCAATTGTCAGCATTGGCAGAAAAGAGCTGAACGACATGATACAGGAGGGCAGGCCCATCGAGGTCAAATGTCATTTCTGCAATACGCCGTATGAGTTTACAGTGGAAGATCTGAAAAACATTATTAGAAGGAGTAAGTAAGATGGAGTACGGGTTTGTAAAAGCGGCGGCGCTGGCGCCGAAGATAAAAGTTGCGGATACAGAGCATAATACACAGGAAATCATCCGTCTGATGAAGGAAGCCTGGGAAAAAGGCGCCAGGATCCTGGTATTTCCGGAGCTCTGTGTTACCGGGTATACCTGCGGGGAACTGTTTTTGCAGGAACTTCTTTTAAGGCGGGCAAAAGAGGCGCTTTTTGAGATTATAAAAGCCAGTGAAGGAATGGACGGACTGTTTTTCGCAGGGCTTCCGCTGGAAGTCCGGGGAAAACTCTATAATGTGGCAGCAGGCTTTTCAGATGGAAAACTTTTGGGGCTGGTTCCCAAGACCTGCATTCCGAATTACAGTGAATTTTATGAGGCGCGCTATTTTGCCAAAGCTCCGGAAGAATATACATTTATTGACTGGCAGGGCTGCAAGGTGCCTTTTGGAACCAATATTCTCTTTTCGTGCAGAAATATGCCGGGACTTTTGACGGCTGCAGAGATCTGTGAAGACGTATGGGCTCCGGAAGCGCCCGGCGTCCGCCATGCGCTGCATGGGGCGACTGTGGTCGTGAATCTGTCTGCCAGTGATGAGATTACCGGCAAGGAATCGTACCGTCGGGATCTTGTTCGGATCCAGTCAGGAAGGCTGGTCTGCGGTTACGTCTATGCCAGTGCAGGGGAAGGGGAATCCTCTACGGATCTGGTATTTGGAGGACATCATCTGATCTGTGAGAACGGAACGCTGCTTAAGGAGTCCCGTCGCTTTCAGAACGAAACGGTCTTTGGGGAACTTGACATTGAGCGGATGATCGGGGAACGCAGGCGTATCTCCACCTTTGATGTGCCGGCGGATGCACCGGAGTATGTAACGGTGCCGTATGGAATGAGGCCTTTGAACATTCCTCTGGAACGGTATATAGATAAAGCTCCGTTTGTTCCGGGCAGAAAGGAGGAGCGGGAAAGACGCTGTGAAGAGATTCTGATGATCCAGGCCATGGGACTTAAGAAAAGGATCGAACACACGAACTGCCGGAGTCTGGTGATCGGCATTTCCGGAGGGCTGGATTCCACGCTGGCGCTTCTGGTGGCTTCCCGATCCTGTGACCTTCTGGGGCTTTCCAGAGACTGCATCAGGGCAGTGACCATGCCCTGCTTCGGGACGACGGACCGGACTTACCGAAATGCCTGCGAACTGACAAAAAGGCTTGGGGCAAAGCTTCAGGAAGTTGACATTAAAGAAGCAGTCACCGTTCATTTCCGGGATATAGGTCATGATAAGGATGTACACGATGTGACCTATGAAAACGCTCAGGCGAGGGAGCGTACGCAGGTGCTGATGGATATCGCGAACCAGACCGGCGGGATGGTTGTGGGAACCGGCGATATGTCGGAACTGGCCCTTGGATGGGCTACTTACAACGGGGATCATATGTCCATGTACGGAGTGAATGCTTCCGTACCCAAGACGCTGGTGCGTCATCTGGTTCGCTACTATGCAGATACCTGTGGGGACAGGGAACTGTCGGATATACTTCTGGATATTCTGGATACGCCGGTCAGTCCGGAGCTTTTGCCGCCGAAAGACGGTGTGATCGCCCAGAAAACGGAAGATCTGGTAGGACCGTATGAACTTCATGATTTTTATCTGTATTATATGCTCCGGTTCGGATTTGCGCCGGATAAGATCTACTATCTGGCAAAACAGGCTTTTAAAGGGGAATATGAGGATGCCGTTATACTGAAATGGCTGAAGACATTCGTAAGACGTTTCTTTAACCAGCAGTTCAAGCGTTCCTGCCTGCCGGACGGTCCGAAAGTAGGCAGCGTGGCAGTATCTCCACGAGGAGATCTTCGTATGCCCAGCGATGCAGGCGCTGCTCTGTGGCTGGACTGTCTGGAAAATCTTGTATAGAGTCGGTATAAAACGGGCAGAATGTGTAATGAAAAGTGACCTTATTCATATATTATAGAAATGATGATGAATAAGAGGTCTTTTTATGCCAGAAAATGAATTTGAAAATACCCCTCGTCTTCCGGCAGAGGAAGGATGGCTGCAGGTGCGTCTCACGGAAGCGCGTACCATGAAGCCGGTGCCTGGAGCAGAGATAGAGATTTCCTATGAGGGGGATCCGGACAGTGAGATACGAAGATATACAACAGATGAGTCGGGAATGACGGAGATTTTTACGCTTCCTGCACCGGCAGAGCTGTACAGTACTCAGTTTTCAGAGGAGCAGCCTTATGCAGAATATACAATTCGCGTACGTGCAGAAGGGTATGAGGATGCGGAAGTTGCCGGCACGGAGATTCTTCCCGGAGTCACAGCAATTCAGGAGATCCGAATGCAGGAGGCTTCGCCGGAAGAGCAGTTTGAAAGGATTGTCATAGGCCCACATACGCTGTTTGGCACTTATCCGCCGAAGATTGCAGAGGAAGAGATCAAACCGACATCGGAGACAGGAGAGATCGTACTCAGCCGGGTAGTTATACCGGAGTATGTGATCGTGCATGACGGGGTTCCAACGGACAGCAGCGCGCAGAATTACTGGGTGCGTTTCAAGGATTACATTAAAAACGTTGCTTCCAGCGAGATCTATGCCACCTGGACAGATGCAGCCATCCGTGCCAACGTACTGGCGATCATGTCGTTTGTACTGAACAGAGTATATACAGAGTGGTACCGCAATAAAGGATATGATTTTACGATTACGTCTTCCACTGCGTTTGACCAGAAATGGATACAGGGAAGAAACATCTTTCAGAGTATCTCGGACGTGGTGGATGAGATGTACGGCAATTACCTGTCCCGCCCCAATGTGAAACAGCCCATACTGACCCAGTACTGTGACGGAAGACGTGTGACCTGTCCGAACTGGATGAGCCAGTGGGGGGCCCAGAGCCTTGGAGAACGGGGATATTCCGCCATAGAGATTCTGCGTTATTATTATGGAGACAATATGTATATCAATACAGCGGTGGAGATATCCGGAGTACCGTCCTCCTGGCCCGGATATGAACTGGCAGAAGGCGCCAGAGGGGCAAAGGTACAGCAGATGCAGGAACAGCTTAATGTAATTGCAGGTTCCTATCCGGCAATTCCCAGAATTGCCGCAGACGGGATCTACGGGCCGGCAACCAGAGCTGCCGTAGAGAAGTTTCAGTCGGTCTTCGGCCTTCCGGTTACAGGGACCGTAAATTACCAGACCTGGTATAAAATATCCGAAATTTATGTGGGTGTGTCCAGAATTGCAGAATTAAGTTAAATAAAGTCTTTTCTTTTTGGAAAAGATTGGGTATAATATAACACATGAAAAGCGCTGAAACGCTTTTCGTGTGTTAACGACAGAAAATGGGAAGCATTTTCTGGAGTCTGATCTCTGTGAAAAGCGCTGAAACGCTTTTCGTGTGTTAACGACAGAAAATGGGAAGCATTTTCCGGAGTCTGACAGATAGATGATAAGAATGAAGTAGATAACATGCATATTTAAGATAGACAAAAGGAACGAAAGGAGAACATATTATGGCAGGAACAGATGTTGGAATTGATTTGGGTACAGCCAGCATTCTTGTATATATCAAAGGTAAGGGTGTTGTGTTAAAAGAGCCGTCCGTTGTGGCTTTTGACAGAGATACAAGCAAGATCAAGGCAATTGGTGAGGAGGCGCGTCTGATGCTGGGCCGTACACCGGGCAATATCGTTGCGGTCCGCCCCCTTCGTCAGGGAGTGATCTCTGATTATACGGTTACAGAAAAAATGTTGAAGTTTTTTATTCAGAAGGCAGTCGGTAAGAAAACTTTCCGTAAACCGAAGATTGCAGTCTGCGTGCCGAGCGGAGTCACGGAGGTAGAAAGAAAGGCGGTGGAGGACGCCACCTATCAGGCAGGAGCCAGGGAAGTGTATATCATTGAGGAGCCCATAGCTGCTGCTATCGGTGCAGGAATCGATATTGCAAGACCCTGCGGTAATATGATCGTGGATATAGGAGGAGGGACTACGGATATCGCGGTCATCTCTTTAAGCGGTACGGTTGTCAGCACTTCGGTTAAGATTGCAGGAGATGATTTTGACGAGGCGATCGTACGTTATATGCGCAAGAAACACAATCTTCTGATTGGTGAGAGAACGGCGGAGGACATCAAGATCAAGGTGGGAAGCTGCTATCCGCAGGCGGAGGTAACCAGTATTGATGTTCGCGGACGTAATCTGGTGACTGGTCTTCCCAAGACGGTGACAGTGACTTCAGAGGAGACGGAGGAGGCGCTGAGAGAATCAACGGCTCAGATTGTGGAAGCGGTTCACAGTGTTCTGGAGCGTACGCCTCCGGAGCTGACGGCGGATATTGCTGACAGGGGGATTGTGCTGACCGGAGGGGGCGCCCTGCTGCGCGGACTGGAGGAACTTCTGGAATCCAAGACCGGCATCAATACCATAACGGCGGAAGATCCCATGAAGTGTGTTGCGATTGGGACAGGCAAGTATGTAGAGGCTCTGTCCGGGAATTACCACGATGTGGACAGCAAAAACATGTAGAGTAAGAGGCGGGCTGCTGCGAGGCTTTTGCGGCAGCTTCTTTTCGTTGGCAGGAGATGGTTGATGGAAGTACGCAAAGGATACGTGGAGCATATTGTATTCCGTAACAATGATAATGGTTATTCCGTATTTCAGCTGACAGCGGATGAAGAAGAACTGACCTGCGTAGGGACGTTTCCGGTTCTTGCCGAAGGCGAGCTGATCAAGGTGAGCGGCTTTATGAAGGAACATCCCCTGTATGGGGAACAGCTTCAGGCAGAGCAGTATGAAGTTCTTGCACCGGAAGATGAGACGGCCATGGAACGTTATCTGGGCAGCGGCGCCATAAAGGGGATCGGCGCTGCGCTGGCGGCAAGAATTGTCCGGAGATTTAAAAAGGATACATTCCGCATCATAGAAGAGGAGCCGGAACGTCTGGCGGAGATCAGAGGGATCAGCGAACGCAAAGCCATGGAGATAGCGGAGCAGATGGAAGAGAAGCGGGAGCTGCGTCAGGCTATGATGTTTCTGTCACAGTATGGGATCGCCATATCGCTGGCAGTGAAGATCTATCAGAAGTACGGACAGCGGACATATCAGGTCATGCAGGAAAATCCTTATCGTCTGTCAGAGGATATAGCAGGCGTTGGTTTTAAGACGGCAGATGAGATTGCGGAACGGATCGGAATCCATACGAATTCAGACTACCGGATTCGGAGCGGCCTTTTATATGTGCTTCAGCAGGCATCCGCAGAGGGACATACCTGCCTGCCCGGGGACCTTCTGCTGAAACGAGCAGAGGAGCTTCTGAAAGTAAAAGCGGCGGAGATGGAAATACAGTTGATGAACCTCTGCATGGACCGAAAACTGGTCATAAAGGAAAGCGAACGGGGCACCATGGTGTTCGGAAGCCGAAATTATTACATGGAGCTGAATACGGCAAAAATGCTCCATGATCTGAATCTGGAATGTTCGTCAGAGGAAGAGAAGATTGTCAGGAAACTTCGGAAAGTGGAAAAGCAGTCGCATATCAGTCTGGATCCGATTCAGAGGCGCGCCGTGGTGGAAGCTGTGAAAAACGGGCTGCTGATCATCACCGGCGGTCCCGGAACCGGGAAGACAACGACCATCAATGCGATCATCCGTTATTTTGAAACGGAAGATATGGAGATCCTTCTGGCCGCGCCTACAGGGCGGGCGGCAAAGCGGATGACAGAAGCAACAGGATATGAAGCCCTGACGATTCACAGGCTTCTGGAGCTGTCCGGATCTCCGGCAGAAGACCGGGAACAGGCGGCTTTTGAGCGGAATGAAGAAAACCCGCTGGAGGCGGATCTGATCATTATTGATGAAATGTCCATGGTGGATCTGTTTTTGATGCATGCCCTGCTGCAGGCAGTCAGTGTGGGTACCCGGCTGATTCTGGCGGGAGACATCAACCAGCTTCCCAGCGTGGGACCAGGATGCGTCCTGAAGGATATGATCGCCTCCGGAGCATATCATACAGTCATGCTGGAAAAAATTTTCCGTCAGGCGAGCCAGAGCGACATTATTGTAAATGCACATAAGATCAATCGGGGAGAAGCCGTAGTGCCGGATAATAAGAGCCGTGATTTCTTTTTCCTGAAAAGAGAAGATCCGAATGTGATTCTGCGTGTGGTTCTGGCTCTTGTCAAGGATAAGCTGCCGCGTTATGTAAATGCCAGAGCTTTTGATATTCAGGTGCTGACTCCCATGCGTAAAGGGGCGCTTGGCGTGGAAAGACTGAATGAGATGCTTCAAAGGTATCTGAATCCGCCTTCCGGGGAAAAGATGGAAAGAGAAACCGGCAGAGGCCTTTTGAGGGAAGGCGATAAGGTGATGCAGATCAAGAACAATTATCAGATGGAATGGGAGGCAAGGAACCGGTACGGAATCGCGGTTGAGAAAGGGACGGGGATTTTCAACGGGGATATGGGAATCATCAAACGAATCGACAGTATGGCGGAGACGGTGGAAGTATTGTTTGACGAATACCGTACCGTAACTTATGAGTTTTCACAACTGGATGAACTGGAACTGGCCTATGCGGTTACGATTCACAAATCCCAGGGAAGTGAATATCCGGCGGTGGTTATTCCGCTGCTGTCCGGTCCCAGGATGCTTATGAACCGCAATCTGCTCTATACGGCGGTTACCCGCGCCCGCTCCTGCGTTACGCTGGTTGGAAGTAACAGAACCTTTGACATGATGATTCAGAATGCGTCGGAACAGACGCGTTTCAGCGGTCTTCTGGAACGGATTATGGAGGTGGAAGCATATGAAAACGGGGATCAGGAAGACAGGTAAAAAAGAGGGACCGGGGAAATTGCTTCTTGTGGACCCCGCAGGACTGCTTTTTCCACGCAGATGTCCGGTGTGCCAGGAGGTGGTGGAAGAAAAAGGAGAACGGATCTGCGGCATATGCAGAACAAGACTGCCATACATAAGGGGGCCTGTCTGCCTGAAATGCGGCAAGCCGCTGCTTTCGGAGGAACGGGAATACTGCAAAGACTGCGGAAGAAAAAGAAGATGGACAGACTGCGGAAGAGCATCTTTTCTCTATGACGAAGTCATGAGACGTTCCATTGCCGGGTATAAATACGGCGGAAGAAGGGAATATGCGGCTTTTTATGCCGGGGAGATACTGAAAAGATGCGCGGGAGAGATGAAGGGATGGAAAGGAGAAGTATTTGTTCCGATTCCGCTTCATGCTTCAAGAAAGAGAAAGAGAGGCTTCAATCAGGCGGAGCTGCTTTCAAAGGAACTGTCAAAACGCAGTGGGATTCCCACAGATGCAGGGCTTCTAAAACGTGTAAAGAAAACACATGTGCAGAAGGAACTGAACGATCAGGAACGGCTGACAAATCTGAAAGATGCCTTTTCCGTTCGGAAAGGGAAGGTTCCCTGTCAAAATATTATACTGGTGGACGATATCTATACAACCGGAAGCACCATGGATGCGGCGGCAAAAATATTGAAAAAGCATGGTGCGAAGAAGGTGTATTTTATCTGCATATGTGTTGGCGAAGGAAACTGATGTGGATACGAACGCTTTTTGGTTGAATTTCCGGGCGTTTGTGTTATACTATGGTGTATATGAGTTGGAGACTGTTTATATGATAAATGAAGAAAAAGTAATTTTGATGACCCGGGCAGCTCTTTTTGAGGAAAAAACGGGGAAACAACAGCTGAAGATTTCAAAATATTTCCGGCATGACTATATCAGCCTGCAGATCCTGTATGGCTGGTTCTTTGTGACGGTCTGTTTTGTGCTTGGCGCAGTTCTGTGGGGAGCATGTCATATGGAATATCTTCTGGACAATCTTCATAAAATGGATTTGAAAAGTTTTGGACTGACCGTACTGTTTCTCTATGTGCTGGTTGCAGCAGTTTACCTTTGCATCCTGTATGGCGTCTGTTCTTACCGTTATTACATGTCAAAAAAAAGTGTGGGTTCCTATGCGCAGTCCCTTCGGAAAATCTCGGATATTTATGCACAGGAAAAAAACACGGAGTTTCAGGGGCTGTGATGGAGGATAAGAAACATGACAACTTTACTTGAGATGAAACAGCATTTAAAAATATTTTATTCCAGGTATGATATTTATCTGATACCTGCATTGAAATTCATACTGGCATTTTTTGCATTCATAATGATCAATGGACAGATCGGGTTTATGGAAAGAGTGGCAAGTCCTGCAATATCATTGCTTCTGGCTCTTTTGTGTGCGCTTCTGCCGGTGAACCTGATGGCGGTTTTCGGAGGGGTTCTGATATGTGCGCATGCATTTGCGTTGTCGCTGGAAACCTTTGCCGTAACGGCGGGGATGCTGTTTATCATGTATGCGGTTTATTTTCGGGTCGCGCCGAAACACGGATATGTGCTGGTGCTGACGCCGGTTGCATTTTTCCTGAAGATTCCCTATGTAATGCCGCTGGTTCTGGGGCTGATCGGAGGCCCTGTATGCGCAGTGCCCCTTGCGTGCGGGACCATGTGTTATTATCTGATGTACTATATAAAAAACAATGAAAAAATGCTGTCCAGTTCAGAGGCGGAACAGATGTCGGTAAGACTTATGTATCTGGTGGAAAATGTACTGAACAATAAGAACATGCTGTTGACCATTCTGGTATTTGCAGTTACGCTGACCATCGTCTATGCGATCCGCAGGATGCGGATCGACTATTGCTGGTATGTGGCGATCTGCACCGGCGCAGTGCTGAATGTGGTGCTGTACCTGATCGGCGGGCTGGTTATGGGAGTCAGCGTGTCGATCGGTTCGGTGGTGCTGGGAACCATGGGAGGCGTTCTGGTTGCGCTGGTAGTAGAATTCTTTGTACTGAGCGTGGATTATTCGAGAACAGAGTATACACAGTTTGAAGACGACGAATATTATTATTATGTAAAGGCGGTGCCGAAAATGTCGGTTGCCGTATCAGAGAAGAAGGTCAAGAAAATCAATTCCAGAAGCAGGTCGGGAAAGAAAAGGCGTCAGTAGGCAGGGATCATGCAGTGTTGTAGAAAGGATGGGGAAGAATGAGTCTTGAACAGCTGAATCAGTATATCTCGTGGGATGCGCTGAACATTACGAAAACTGATGTGGCAGAGATCATTATTTTATCCTTTATTATTTATCAGATTATGAACTGGATCAAGTCTACCCGGGCATGGAATCTGCTGAAGGGTTTTTCGGTTGTCCTGCTTCTTCTGGCGGTTGCGGCTTTTTTCCATATGAGTACGATTCTCTGGATTGCAGAGAATTTCTTCAGTCTTGGAATTACGGCAGTCATTATCGTATTCCAGCCGGAGCTTCGGCGGGCGTTGGAGCAGCTTGGAGAGAAGAACATTCTGTCCTCCATTGTCCCCTTTGAAAGTTCCAGAAAAGAGGAGGAGGGAATGACGGACCGGACGGTTTCCGAACTGATCAGAGCCTGCTTTGAGATGGGAAAGGCACGGACCGGAGCGCTGATCGTGATCGAGCAGAGCGTCAATCTGCAGGAATATGACCGTACCGGGATTTCTATAGATTCTCTTGTGTCCAGCCAGCTTCTTCTGAATATATTTGAAAAAAACACGCCTCTTCATGATGGAGCGGTGATTCTTGCCGGAAACAGAATCCGGTCAGCCACCTGTTATCTGCCGCTGTCAGACAATATGAAGCTCAGCAAGGCGCTGGGAACAAGGCACCGCGCGGCGGTAGGAATCAGTGAAGTCAGTGATTCCATGACAGTCATCGTATCCGAAGAGACGGGATCCGTTTCCGTGGCAAAAAACGGGCGTCTGCTGCGCAATCTGAATCAGGAACAGTTAAAGGAACAGCTTCAGAGCCTTCAGGCAAAGCCGGAGGAAGGCAGAAAGATCAAATTGTGGAAGGGGCGGAGCAAGAATGAAAACAAAGGTGTTTGACAATCTGCTTTTGAAGGTCCTTTCCGTAGCTGCAGCAGTGATACTGTGGCTTGTAGTGGTCAATATTGATGATGCAGTCGGCAGCAGGCCGATCCGGAATGTGAAAGTCAGCATGGTGAATATGGAGGCGTTGACCTCGCAGGGGCAGATGTGCCGGATTGAAGAAGGCACGGATGTGGTGGATCTGACGGTTTATGCAAGACGCAGCGTATTGAACAATCTGAAATCGACAGACTTTGTAGTGACTGCGGATATGCAGAAGGATCTGCAGTACGGCAGTATGGTGAAGATAGAAGTAAGTTATGTGGGAGACGCCACGATTGAGCGGGTGGAACAGAATCGCGAAAACGTTCTGGTCAGTATTGAGGAATCGGTGACGGAACAGTTCAAGGTCGTGGTAAGACAGAAAGGAGATCCGGGCAACGGTCTGGTAAAAGGTTCTGCGACTCCGGAACAGACTCTCCTGGAAGTTACAGGTCCGGCTTCTGTTGTAGAGCGCATCAAGCAGGTGGAGGTAGAAGTGAATGTCGCCGGTATTACCGGAACCGTAGTGCGCCCTGGAAAATTAACTCTGATGGACAGCGACAGGAACCCCATTGACGGGACGTATCTGGACTATTACGGCAAAGATACGGATTTTAACGTAACTGTTACAACGCTGAACCAGAAAACAGTGGGGATCAGCTTTGATATCAGTAAAGCAGCTCCGGAAGGGTACAGTCTGAGTGCGATTTCCTATACACCGGAGACGGTGAAGATCGCAGGGACAGAGGCGCAGATCCGTCCGATCCGCAATCTGGAAATTCCGGCGGAGGTACTGAATCCGGAAGGGACAGTTGGAAAGTTTGAGCAGACGGTGGATATCAGCCAGTATCTGGACGAAGGACTTTTGATTCCGGATGAAGATGAACATGAGATTGTGGTAACAATGGATATTACGCCGCATGAATCTGCAAAATATATGTTTTACAGTCCGCAGATTCAGTATCGGAATCTGTCCGGAGGACTGGAAGTGTCAGAGGCAGGGCCGTTGGAGGTGACTGTCAGCGGAGCGGAAGCTGATCTGGCGCCTTTGACAATGGAGGATATTACGGTCAGTGTGGATCTGTCAGAATGCAGAAGACCGGGCACGTACACCATGCCGGTAATGGTGACTGCACCGGAAAATATCCGGGTGCTGGACGGACTGGAGCTGACGGTAACGCTTGAGAAGGCGGGAAGCGATTAAATGAAATAAACAGGTATGGGAGCTGTCGCAGAATACAGTATCTCCCCGGCAGAAAGAAAACCGTGTTCTGCCGGGGAAGAACTCTGTTCTGCGGCAGTCGTGCATCACAGGAAACAGGATGCTGCGCGCGGATGCCTGTGCACGAAGAGCAGATGGCTGCGGAGTAGGAAAGATGAAACTGGAAAAGAAGAAAAAATATTTCATGATATGGACAGGCATCTGCATCCTGGTCATGCTTGCAGGGATGCTGATACCGGCAGAGAGACTTTGTTCACAGGGCCTTACAGGTGCAAATCAGGCGAACCTGCGTTCCAGAACGGAAGAACTGACAACGGGGAAAACGCTGGAATTTGTACTGGAGCCTCCCGCGGACACGATGCAGCAGATTGGTTTCTTTTTTACTGCCAATGGACATGATTTTCAGGAAGGCAGTCTGCGAATCCTTGTGCTGGATGATCAAGAGGTCCTGATCGGCGGTCAGGAATACGCGCTGAAAGGGATGACTGACCAGCAGTTTTTGTCGGTTTCGGTTCCTTTTGCAGAACTGGACCGGATACCGGAACGGATGACGGTGCGTATCAGCAGCGACGCAGGAAAGGAGGGGCCCTCCGCATGGCTGAATGAGACGACGCAGACGCCGGGGAGCGCATCGGTGGACGGAGCGCCGTTGTCCAAAAGCCTGGTGTATAATCTGACCTATACCATACAGGTACATCAGTACCAGAAGCCGCTGTTCGCAGGCCTGATTCTTTTTCTCTTTGGCCTTGGAGTCTACGGCGCAGGCGGTTTTGCGGCTGTGGAGAAAAGATCCGGAAGAAACAGGGATCGAGGTTTTGTCATGCCTTCCAGGCGTGAGGTTTTGGGGCTTGCGGCAGCGGTCCTGGCAGTGGCGGCGGTTTTTCTGTATCTGTATGACACCCAGATCCGGATTGCACAGAATACAACGGAAAAGACCGTGGTGATTCAGCCGGACGGGGAGATTCTGCCCGTAAATGAAGAAAACCGGTCTGTGAGCCAGACCGTGAGCCCCGGAGAGGACAGGCTGACCGGTCTTGGCGTGCGCTTCTATGTGGATCCGGAATCTGAAAGCGGGCCTGCGGAAGGCAGCATGCATGCTTCCGTCACAGACCTGACACAAAACCGGATCCTGTGTGAGACGGATATTGCTGCGTCTCAGTTTATCTCCGGCGAGTATGTGGGGCTTCTGTTTCAGGATTCTCAGACAGGGGTTGCAGATCATGCATATCGGATTGATCTTGAATTTTCTCCGGAGCTTTGGGACAGCGGACTGGGAATTATGACGGGAGAAGAAGGAATCTGTGTGAATGCATATTTGTATTTCAATATTTTCCTGAAAAGATTTTTCTTCTTCCTGTTTCTTGCGGCAGAAGGGTTTCTTTTCCTGTTCTGGTATGTGACGATCGTGAAGAGGGCTCCTCTGGAAAACGTACTGTTTATAACGATTCTGTTCTGCGGACTTTTCTATAATGTACTGTTGACGCCTCAGATGGTTCCGGACGAAGCGAAGCACATTGACATGGCATATCGATACAGCAATGAGCTTCTCGGGTATGAGGGGCTGGGAGATACAAAGTGCCTCATGCGGGCGGATGACGCACAGACGGTATTTACCGCATCGCCTTCCTTTGGAAATTACAGGAATATATACTATGGACTGTTTTCCAGGGTGCGGGATGAGACGATGCTGGAGGCGGAGGTCAACAGCAATATAGAAGGAAGTTTTCTTCTGTATGCGCCTGCAGTATTTGGGATGTGCTTTGCCAGGATCCTTGGATGGGGGACGGTGCCCATGCTGCTCCTGGCGCGGTATATGAATCTGCTGGTGTTTGCAGTGCTTGCGCGGGCAGGCATGAAACGCCTGCCTTTTGGAAAGATGACGTTGTTCGTACTGGCGCTTCTGCCGGTCAATATACAGCAGTGTACCTCTTTCTCCCATGATGCCATGGTACATGGAATCCTGTTTTTTTACGGTTGTCTGTGTCTGCAGGCGATTTATGAGGAAGAACCGGTGAGCGGACAGCGCATGATGCTTCTGGAGCTTACGGCGTTGTTTCTGGTATCCTGTAAAAACGGGAGCTACCTGCCCCTGTGTTTTCTTCCGATTCTGATTCCATGCGTACGGTATGCAGGTAAAAGAGAAAAATATACAGCAACCCTTGCGCTTCTTCTGATTCCCGTTCTGGCCTTTTTGATGAAACATATGCAGATGGTATCCGGAATCATGAATACAACAGAAGCTACCAGCGTGGTCAGTACCGGCGGCGGATCGGAATATCTGACCGGCTATACGATTGGATATTTTCTGAAAGAGCCGCTGGAATTTGTCTATATGATCGTAAATACGGTTCTGGATAAAACCGGTTTTTATCTGGAGTCTCTGGTCGGCTATAAGCTTGGGTGGGTGGAGATCGAGACATCCATGGTGGTGGTACTGCTGTTCTGGTTTCTTCTCTTTCTGTCCATCTGCAGCGTCCGCGGGGAGACGATACAGATCGGGAAATTTCAGAGGTTCTGGATGGTGCTTTTGTGCATGGGGTGTACAGGGCTGATTTTGCTGGGAATGCTGCTTCAGTGGACGCCTTTCGGACATGTTTCCATAGAGGGGGTTCAGGGGAGATATTTTCTTCCGTTTCTGCTGATCCTCCTGACCGCTTTCAGAAACAACGGCATTCTGTTGAACCGCAGGATTGACCGGGGAATTGCAGTGGCGGCTGCAGCCGGTCAGTTTCTGACGCTGATCTATATCATCCGTCAGGTAACAATGGTATAAGGAGTTTTATATGGATAAAAAAAGACTGGCGGTGAATATGGCGGCGCAGCTTCTGGCGTTTGCGGTCAATATGGGAATCAGCTTTTTCCTTGCCCGCATTATAGAAGACCAGATTGGGGAGAATACGTATGGGTTTGTGGCTCTTGCCAATCAGTTTGTACTGTATGCACAGATCGCAGTATCTGCTTTGAACACAATGGCAAGCCGGTTTGTGACGATTCATATTCATCGAGGAGAGCAGCAGACAGCAAGTGAATATTTTTCTTCGGTGTTTTTTGGAAATGTCATTATGGCGGGTATCTTTCTTGTTCCGGCACTGGTAATTGTAATATTTATGGGCTATATGCCGTTTTTGAATGTTCCGAAGGCGATACTTGGGGATGTGCAGCTTTTGTGGGCTTTTGTATTCGGGAATTTTTTCCTGAGCATTATCACTTCCGTGTATGGAGTATCTACCTATGCGACGAACCGGCTGGACCTGACGTCCATACGGACCATGATTGCAGATTTTATTCGGATTGCGTTTCTGTTTGTGACTTTTTTTGTATGGAAGCCGACGCTCTGGTATATTGGCGCCGCTTCCATGATCAGCACGTCTTATATTGCGTTCTGGAACAGGCGTTTTACAAGGCGGCTTTTGCCGGATATCCGGATGTCTGCATCCAATTTCCGGTGGAAAAAGGTATGGGAACTGGTTTCTCTTGGTGCATGGAATTCTCTGACCAGACTGGGGCAGCAGCTTCTGGACGGGCTGGGAGTTCTGCTTTCAGGAGCGCTGATTCTGGATGGAAATGCATCCATGACGCTTCTGGCGCTTGCGACGCAGGTGCCGACGGCCATCACAAATCTGATGGGTACGGTCGTAGGCGTGTTTAATCCGCAGATCACGATTGCCTATGCGGAGGGAGATAAGGAAAAACTTGTGGGCATCATTAAGAGCAGCAACCGGATCCTGATTTTTCTTATGAGCGTTCCCATTGCATTTTTAACGGCTTACGGACTTGATTTTTACAGGCTCTGGCAGCCGTCTAAAGATCCGTGGGCGCTGCAGAAGCTCTCCATCCTGGCGGTGGGAGTGCTTTATATCAGCATGAGCATCCAGGTACTCTATCATGTATTTATCATTACGAAAAAAGTAAAGTGGAATTCTCTGGTGCTTTTGGGGTCAGGAGCAGTATCTTCTGTCATGTCTCTGATTCTGCTGAAGACGACCGGTCTGGGAGCGGCATGCTTTCCACTGTCCAGTATGGTCACAGGACTTCTCAGGAATTTTATCTTCACTCCCATCTATGCGGCAAGATGTCTTGAGATTCGCTGGAATCGTTTTTACAGCGATATTTTCCTGGGTTGTTTTTCCATCGGGACGATAACCCTGCTGGGGCTTTTGTCCCGCACAATCTGTCCGATCCATTCCTGGGGCAG
The DNA here is from genome assembly GCA_910583615.1 of uncultured Lachnospiraceae bacterium. Taxonomy (GTDB): domain Bacteria; phylum Bacillota; class Clostridia; order Lachnospirales; family Lachnospiraceae; genus Hominiventricola. The sequence continues at coordinate 32,395 of CAJTXP010000006.1, forward strand.
TCTTTTGCTGACAGGTGTTGTAATGGGGCCCTTGTCTCTGCTTGTGAATTTTTTTATCATTCTTCGCAGGGAAGAACGACAGACCGTGATACAGATGGTTCGTTCCGGTACTGTCCTGCGGAAACAGCAGTGAATTCACTGGAATTTCCGCAGGGACAGTATCAGGATGAAAGGAGCAGTACAGGATGTACAGTGTGGTGATACCGGTTTATGAGGCAGAAACGTGTGTGGGACGATGTGTAGAGTCCTGGCTTGCACAGACAGAAAAAGATCTGGAACTGATTCTGGTGGACGACGGTTCCAAAGACGGAAGCGGGAGAATCTGTGACGAATATGCCGGAAAAGATCAGAGGGTTCGTGTGATCCATCAGAAGAATACCGGAGTATCGGCAGCGCGCAATGCAGGAATGGAAGCGGCCAGAGGAGAATATCTTCTGTTTACGGACAGTGATGATTATGTGTCAAAGGACTATCTGGAAAAGATGACATGCTGTCAGAGGGAATCAGAAGCAGATCTGGTTCTGTGCGGATTTCACCATCTGTATGACGGTGCGAGCATTCGGAAGATTCCCGGATCCGCAGGAGTTTTTCAGTGTTCAGACTGTCCGGAGGATTTTCTGCTTCTGTATGAACAGGGTTTCTTAAACATGCCCTGGAACAAGCTGTATAGAAAAAAGCTGACAGGCAGATTTGACATATCACTGAGTCTTGGAGAGGACCTGCTCTTTAATCTGGATTATCTGCGGTCATGCAGAAGGATTGCCGTGCTGAAGGAGCCGCTCTGCTACTATATCCAGGAAGAACAGAAGACGACGCTTTCTTCCAGAAAACGTCAGGACCGGCTGGCACTGGCCAGAAGGATCTGCAGGGAAACAGAGAACTTTTATGAACAGATCTGCCAGGAAGAAGATGAGAAACGAAGAAGCATGGGACACAGACGGATCTTTACCAGATATATGAACGAGATTATGGATGAATGTGAGAAGACACCGACAGATAAAAGTCTTACCAGAAAGGAAAAGATAGAGATGATTCGGTCCTGTGCGGAGGACCCGTGGGTTGGAAAAAGAGGATGCGAAGCTGTTTTTTCCTGTCCGGATTATAAGATCCTGTGGTTTTTTCTGCGTCGAAAGCGGGCGGGTATGGTTTATCTGCTGTGTGTACTGAGGTCTGTGATTGTCCGGGCAGTACATCATATCAGAAGAAAAAAAGGAGGCCTTATATGGAACCTTTGATCAGTATTATTGTGCCTGTGTATCAGGTGGAAGCATACCTTGACAGGTGTATGGAGAGTCTTCTTGCACAGACCTATGAGAATCTGGAGATTATTCTGGTGGATGACGGTTCTGTTGACAGGTGTCCGATAATCTGTGATTCTTATGCAGAAAAGGACAGAAGAGTCCATGTGATCCATCAGAAGAATGCAGGTCTTTCCGGCGCCCGGAATGCAGGGATTGAAGCAGCTGATGGAGAGTATCTGGCATTTGTGGATCCGGATGACTATGTGTCCAGAGACTTTATCCGTACCCTGTATGAACTGCTGGAAGAAACGGAATGTGCGATCAGTCAATGCCGGTTTGCCTATGTGCAGGGAGAGCCCCTGCGGGGGACAAAGGACCGGGATTATCATGTCTATCGCGGAGAAAGCCTGATGGAGCAGCTGTACGGGGCGGAGGAAGAGGCAACCTGCTTTGTGGTTGCATGGAATAAACTGTACAGGAAAGAACTGTTTGCAAAGATCCGGTATCCTTTGGGACGCATTCACGAGGACGAAGCAACAACCTACCTCCTGTTTCATGAAGGGAAGAAGCTGGCGTTTACAGAACGGATTCTATATGGATATTATACGGAAAATACAAAGAGTATTACGGCGGTTTTTTCGCGGAAGCGACTCCAGTGGCTGACTGCGCAGGAAGAAAGAATTCTTTTCTTCAGAGAAAACGGATATGACAGACTGATTCCGGCAGCCTACCGAAAGCTGTGTGATGCCTGTATTACATTTTATCTGAGATGTACAGAAGAAGTGGAGGATCGGACAGCACTGCAGAAGGATCTTATGGAAAGCCTGAAACGGTATCGCATTCAGGGCGCCATATGGATTCAGAAACTTCCGTTTCGTACGCGTATGGGATACCGGCTGTTTTGTGTAAGTCCGTATTTTTATGAAAAACTGCAAAAAAGGATACAGGGATCGGTATGAAAGAGAAAATCAGCGTAATCGTGCCTGTATATGGCGTGGAAAAAGTACTGAGCCGTTGTGTGGACAGCATTCTGGCACAGACCTATGAAAATCTGGAGATCATTCTGGTAGATGACGGCTCGCCGGACCAGTGCCCCGGGCTCTGTGACCAATATGCAGAAAACTGCTCCAATATTGTAGTAGTCCATAAGAAAAACGGAGGCCTGACTTCTGCATGGAAAGAGGGAGTCCGGCATGCGTCTGCAGAACTGATCGGCTTTGTGGACAGTGATGACTGGATAGAGCCGGATATGTATGAACGTCTGGAACAGGCGCTTACGCAGCAGGGAGCGGATATTGCCATGGCGGGCCTGGTTTTTGATTATGAGGATTCGGGATATCCGCCCAGAAAAGAGACAAACCGAATGGATATGACGGTCTATGAACGGGAAGAACTGACAGAGATTTTTCCGATGCTGCTCAATGACGGAAGCTTTATCGGGCGAGTGCTCCAGCCGTCCCGGGTGACCAAGCTGTTCCGGCGCAGGGTGGTGGAAAAGAATCTTGAGCTGTGGGATGACCGTGTGACGGTGGGGGAGGATCTTCAGATGGTCTTTGCAGCAGTACTGGATGCAGAGAAAATCTGTACGATTCCGGATTATTATCCGTATCATTACTGGTATAATGTATCTTCCATGACCGGCGGATATGATCCGGGATACCTGGAGAAAATCAAATTATTAAGAGAACGTATGGAAGCGATTTCAGATGCAAAGGAGGTCTATGATTTTCGCCCTCAGATCCGTAATGATTTTCTGAGCCTTGCGGTTATGGCGGTCAAAAATGAAATATGGAGGAATCATACAGACTCTTTCCTGGAAGTATTAAAACGTGTAAAGCAGATGTGCAGGGACGAGAGCGTACAGGAGGCGCTTCAGAATCATACCATGGATCGGATCGGACTGTCCGTAAAACTGTATCTCCATATGATGAAGCATGGATGGTATCTGTCCTGCTATATGGTGACAAAGGTATTTTTTTCCTGGTATTACCGAAAGACTTTCAGATGTGAATAAAAGAGACGGCATATATGCCCGGGAGACAAAAGCAGAGAGCAGAACCATGATTAAGGAAAATACACTTCGAGGCATGCATGAATGACTTCAGGAGCTGACAGAAGGTGGCTTTTAAAATCTTCAATCATATTCTGACGGTCTTCCAGTGTGAGATAATCTTCCGCTTCCGGCATGGAACTGTTGATTGAATACATCAGATAGCCGGGAAAGGCATCGGACTGGAAATCATAGGTGATCTCATCGAGCATCCGTGCCTCCTCCTGTGCAAAAACAGATTCGATCATTTCCATATGAAAGGCATCCCGCTCCATCCGGGCGATAATCTCTTTAAAAAGCTGCGTATATTCTGGATTCCTGAGCAGGCAGGGAAGAATATTATAATTGTCTTCGCTCTGGGTGGCCTGACGGAAATTGTCAGCGACCAGATCCGGAAAGCTTCCGATCCAGTCAAGATCAAACAGAAAATAACGCCATTTTCCATCCTGATAAGGGAGACCGTTGTTTTTGCACCGCCATACACGCAGATTGTTGTCGAGCCAGTCCCCGTTTCCAAGGAGAAGGTTGACTGCATAATACTCCAGACACTGTTCTACGTCCAGCTGTCTTTCGATTCTGGCAATGACAGCCGGATCATTCATGTCGCAGGTATGCAGATAGTCAACAAAAGACAGATATTCTTCGAGAACAACAGGAGATGTCTGAATTCCGGTCTTTTCTTCTTCGAATACGGATACGAATTCAATATCTTTCGGATTTTCGATATGATAGAGTTCGGCCAGCGCGTGATCGTTTTTGGCAGGCAGGATGAAATAGGCGCCCTGATAAATTCCGTTCACATAAACTGCAGCAGGCGTGGTAGGAGAAGCATCTTCCATTCCTGCCTTTCGGGCAAGAGCGTAGCCCACACTGTTGTGGATGCCGGTGGAATCCATGGCGTAACGAACAGAATGCAGAATAAACGAACGGTATTCGTGAATGGGAAGCCCGGTTCCGTCCAGAACCTGGCGGCCGTTCCACAGGTCGCAGGTAAAGCAGGAGTGTTCTTCGTCATAGTCACTCCTGGCGATCAGCCGGAATGATCTGCGCACTGCGCTTCGGGAGGAGGCGCCGCTGATGCGGATACCGGCTTTCTGCGCGATGAGGGGGTTTCCGTCCTGACGGTATACAAAGAGCCGGACTGGACATTCTCCCTCTCTTCCCTGGGGGACCTGCTGGCCTTTCAGTATCCCGGTCTCTTCAGAATACAGGTCTTCCTCCTCTGCCTGGATGGAGACAACCAGGCCGGAAAACTGTCTGCTTTCAAATATTTCATGGCGGCAGGGGTCCTGCAGAGAAGGGTCCAGATCAGAAGAAGGGATCAAATCATCTGCCGCCTTCAGCCGTGTATGGAAACAGACGGAAAGCAGGACAACAGAAAATAATATAAAGATTGCAGGATACAGATTACGTTTCATTCAACACACTCATTTCTTCTTTTGTCAGACTATTACAGCATAAGAAGTGAATATAAACAGAATGTAAATTTTATGCAGAAAAATGACGAATGTTCATTTTTAGTTTAAAAAATTTTTGTATTATGATTCTGTTATGAGCGGAATGATGAGTGAAGAAAAGGATGTGACTTTTATTATGAGGAAAAACGGGATAAAGAACAGCATTTATGCGGCGCTGGCATGTTTTGCGCTTCTGGTAACACTGAACGTGGATCTTGGCAGCATCGGCGAGGAAGCGGCGGCAGGCGGCTTTCTGACAAATCTGGCCGTTCAGATCAAAAAGCTGGAATATGTTCTTCCGGTTTTTAATTATAAGGATGCGGCCATGGCTTTTCTGGTTTTTGTTTTTTTCATGCGCACAGACGAAGAATGGCAGATGCCGCTGTCCAGATGGTCCTTCCGGATCCCTGCCTTGATGAGCGCTTTTTTTATGGTATTCGGATACAGCTTCCGTTATACGGATTCCTGGAATCTCATATGGATGGACCGTTTTCACGTTCTGGTGTCCGCAGGGATGATGGCAGGATTTTACGTACTGTTCTGCAGGATCTACCGTCTTTTGATCGGGTGGATTTTCAGGGTTCAGGAAAAAACAGAGTCTTCTCCCGGGAAGATTACAGAATGGGTGATGGAGCGGCATGCTTTCCTGGGCCCCATGCTTGTGATATTTTTATTCTGGTTTCCCTATATTCTGGCAAAATATCCCGGGGCGGCCATGCCCGAAACGCTGGCAGAGATGAGGCAGTATTACTGGAATGCGATCAATAACTATTATCCGCCGCTTCATACGGTTCTGGTCAGTCTGCTGATGGAGCTGGGAAATATACTGTGGTCCTATACTTTTGGGTTTTTCCTGAATCTGCTGGTTCAGCTTGCTCTGCTGCTGTCGGCATTTTCCTATGGATTTGTGCTCATGAAGAGGTGGCGGACGCCTTACAGGCTACGCTGGCTTACGATGGCGATTATCTGTGTGGTGCAGTTCTTCCCCATGGAATCGACCGTGGTGGAAAAGGATGTACCGTATACCGCCTGTGTGATCTTTCTTGTGCTGCAGCTTTACGAGCTGGTCCGGATGATAAGATCGGGAGGGAGACTGTCTGCAAAACAAATGGCAGGATTTGTACTGTCGGGCATGGGAGCCGCCTGCTTCAGGAATGAAGGGTTTTATCTGGCTGCGGCATCCGGAGTGAGCATGTCCATATATGCATGCAGCATCCTGTGGAAAGAAGATCATGCCGGATGCGTACGAATCCTGGCTGCGATGCTGCTGCCGGTCTTCCTGTTTGCAGGATATCAGAAACTGCTGCTGCCCGCCTGCGGGGTGGAGGACAACGGCCCTAAAGAGGCGCTGTCCATTCCGTTTCAACAGACTGCCCGCTATGCGAGAGACTATGGATATGAACTTACAGAGGAGGAAGAAGAAGTTATTTCCAGAGTTCTGGATGGGGAAAATCTGGCGGAACTCTATGATCCGATCACGTCCGATCCGGTGAAATATACGTATCATGCGGAGACGGCGCAGGACCTTGCCGATTATTTGGAAGTCTGGTTCCGGCAGCTGTTAAAGCATCCGGGTAATGCGGTACAGGCGACCATGAACAATGCCTATGGCTGGTTCTATCAGGAGGGATATGCACACAACTATATGATGGCGTCTCAGATCGAAGGACATGAAGTCCGCTGGGAGATCGTACAGCCGGCAAAGCTTAACGGAGTCCGGCATGTTATGGAACGGGTCGCGAAGCTTTTATCGCGAATACCGGTCGTCAACTGGTTCGAAAACGCCGGGATTGCGTCCTGGATGACGATTCTTCTGATTTCCTTCTGGGCGGGAGCAGGAAAGAAACGCTGCATCCTTTCGGCAGTCCCGCTGATTCTGGCGCTTCTGGTCTGTGTTGCGGCGCCGACTTTTAATGATCAGATGCGGTATATTATGCCGGTAATCTTCTGCGTGCCTTATTATATGCCGATGGCGCTGCAGAGCCTGAGCGATTGTGTTTTGGAAAAAGAGGAGACATAGTGGATGAAGAAAGCGGGCTTTTTTCAGTTTTCGTTTACAAACTGCCGTCCTTCATGATCCATCTCATAATCCTGTTTGTAGATCAGCTGGGAGACGGGAACGATTTCAAAGCCTTTTTCCTGCAGGCCCAGGATGACGCTGGACAGGGCGTCCTTCGTATATTTGGCGCCGTTGTGCATGAGGATGATGGAACCGTTGCCCAGGTGTTCATGATTAAGAACTTTGGACACGATGGAATCAGCTCCGTAATCTTTCCAGTCCAGGCTGTCTACATCCCATTGGATTACATGGTATCCAAGCTCATTTGCGGCATCAATTAAAGTGTCGTTATAGTCGCCGTAAGGAGGGCGGAACAGGGTCATATCTTTTCCGGTCAGGGCTTTCACTTTGTCGTGGACTTTCTGGATCTCCTCTCTGCATTCTGCAGAGCTGATCTGCGACATCTGCTTGTGATTTTCGCTGTGATTTCCAAGATCATGTCCGGCTTCTGCAATGGCCTTTACATCATCCGGATAAGATTCTACCCAGCCGCCGGTCATGAAAAATGTGGTTTTTACCTGATATTTGTCAAGAATTGATAAAAGATCGGCTGTATCTTCATTCCCCCAGGCGGCGTCAAAGCTGATGGCAACTTTTGGGGATTCGGTCTGTACGCAGTAGATGGGCAGCTTTTTACTGTTAATAGTGGCAGAAGCAGGGATGTTTTTTTTCTGGAAGGCTCCGATACCGGCAATGATGAGGAGCAGGCACAGAGCCAGAGTGCTGATATTCTGCAGAGAGTGTCTGTTCATGAGAACTCCAAAATATTTCTTCTGTTTATATTATGAAAAGGACGGAAAGAACATTCGCGGTCTTTCTGAAAAACGATAAAGAAGAATGGTTGATGAAAGCGCGGAAATGTGCTGACATGAGCAACAGTGCAAATACAGACGTCTGTTTGATGGACACAGAAAGGAAATTATGAAATATATACGACAGTTTTTATGGATTTTACTGTTTTCGTTTGCCGGGGAGGTTTTAAAATATGTGATTCCTCTTCCGGTCCCCGCTTCTATCTATGGACTTGTTCTGCTTTTTCTGGCTCTTCTTACAGGTGTCCTTCACGTGGAATCAGTGAAGGAAGTGTCAGTATTTCTGATCGAGATCATGCCGTTGATGTTCATTCCCGCTGCTGTTGAACTTCTGGAATCGTGGAGTGCGCTGAATGGGATTCTCATACAGATATTGACTGCCACTATGGCGTCTACCGTCCTGGTCATGGGTGTGAGCGGTCTGGTAACGCAGAAACTGATTCGAAAGAAACAGAGGGAAAAGGCATGAAAGATTTTCTGGAAAATTCCGTATTTTTTGGAGCGCTGCTCAGCATCGCAACTTACGAATGCGGTGTCCTGCTGAAGAAAAAGTGGAAACTGGCAGTTTTTAATCCGCTGCTTTTGTCGGTATTGGCAGTTATAGGAGTGCTGGTTGTATTTAAAATTGATTATAATGTTTACTATGAAGGGGCAAAATATCTGAGTTATCTTCTGACGCCGGCAACGGTGTGTCTGGCTGTGCCCCTGTATGAGAAGATTGAACTTCTGAAGCAGTATGCGGGCGCGATCATGGGCGGCATTCTGGCGGGAGTTTTTACAAGCCTGTTAAGCATTCTGTCATGTGCATTTCTTTTTGGCTTTACCCATGAGCAGTATGTGACCCTGCTTCCGAAGTCGATCACGACCGCAATTGGTATGGGAATTTCTGAAGAGCTCGGAGGAATGGTGACGATTACAGTGGCGGTCATCATCATCACCGGCGTGTTTGGAAATATGACGGCGGAACTGGTTTTGAAGGTATTTCATATTGAGGAACCTGTGGCGAAGGGAATCGCGATCGGTTCGGCAAGCCATGCCATCGGCACGGTGAAAGCCATGGAGATCGGAGAGGTGGAAGGCGCCATGAGCAGTCTGTCCATTGCAGTAGCAGGACTTCTGACCGTGATTGGAGCGTCTGTGTTTGCAGAATTTATATGATGAGAAATCATTGCAGAGACGTGGGCGGATCCTTTAAAACAGACAGCAGACAGATCATCTGTCTGCTTTAAAGGATATGCCGTTGCATCATGGGGTGATTACAGCATGGTCTGACGGGGAAGTGTCCGGTCAGACGTCAGGATAATTGCGTCACCGGTTCAAAACCTGAAGTCTTCCTGAATTTCATATGGTGTTCAAAGGTTTCAAGAAAATCAGAGGGGTCGATGCGGTCAAAATTAATATCAGAAAAGCCTTCTCTTTGAAACCTTACGGAAAGGATTGTCCGTATCTCATCTTTGCCGGTAGCAGTATTGAGGATCCGGTCTTCCGCGTGAACGATAACGGTTTCTACCGGAAGAAGGGCAAAGATCTCGCGTGCAAGGCGGATCGCACAGCTGCAGACATAGTCCTGCGTGATGTCATAATAAGCGGTCTTTGTCAGCGGCTTTTCCGCAAGCTTTCCGGTTTTTGTAAGGGCGCGGGAATTCTTCGGTACAACGGCATCGGATTTAACCTGGAATTCGATCTCCATCAGTTTCGGATCATCCGTTCCGAATTCAAAGCCGCTTCCATATTCCAGAAGATCCTCAAAAGGATTGGCTTCCTGTATCACGTCATAGTAATCTTCCATGGTGATGCGGGTCCATTCCACCGGATCTTCACAGTCTATGTGGACACGGCGGATGGCATCAATATAAGCTTCATATTCCTGAACCAGGAGTTTGTTCTTTTCTGTCTCTTCCAGATGTTCGCTTTCCTTTAACCGGCGTTCCAGTTCTTTTTTCTTCTCGCCGGATTTCTTTTTGTTGCCTCCAAGCCTGGTCGTGTAGGACAGACCGGTGCCGGGAAGGGATGCCCGCGCCTGCGCTCCGGTTTTGGAATTCAACGATACTCCGCCGAATTTACCGCCGAGGCTTACCCCTACGCTGCTCTTGCCGATGTTCAGTTTTACACCGGGCAGAATCTGAATGCTTTTTCTAAAACGCAGTCCCATAACAGGATTCTCCTTTGCAGTCAATATTTTGTATATATTTCCATATTACACAAATACAGTCTAACACGTCTGCGGCAGATTTTCAATTAAAAACCGAAAATCTGTTCGATATATCTGCCGGGACAGTTGCTTTTCACGGGGTGAGTGGTCTACGCTCTAGGCCTCTGTGCTCTGCAGCGCTGTGTGGACTGTATCGGACGCCGGAGCCGTTATGTCCGTCCCGGGCGAACAAAACTGTCCGAATGGGACGGACATAACGGCTCCGGCGTCCGATACACTCCATACGAGCGCAGAGCACAGAGACCCGGGGAGCAGCCTTTCCTGCCCCATGAAAAGCAACCTGGAACATTTTTCAGGATTTCATGGCATAGAAGGGAAAAGCGTGCTATAATATGTGAGGTAAGGGAGTGAATAAGTATGCGAGAGGTTCGTCAAGGACAGTTTTACAGACATTTTAAAGACCGCCTGTATCAGGTGGTGGCAGTAGCAGAACATTCAGAGACCGGAGAACGTATGGTAGTCTATCAGGCGCTGTATGGGGAGTATCGTGTATATGTAAGGCCTTATGAGATGTTTGTGAGTGAGGTGGATCATGAGAAATATCCTCAGGTGACCCAGAAATACCGCTTTGAGCTGGTAGAGCCGGGGAACAGGCAGGAAAAAAGCTGCAATGCGGAAATTTCGGAAACGGAATACGATGAGAAAACAGAAATTCACCAAAATCCTGCTGATGACGGAGCCGTCAATCCGATCCTTCTTGAGTTTCTGGATGCCGAGACGCTGGAAGACAAAATGCATATCATGATTTTCGGCAGGAACCAGATGGATGACAATCTGCTGAACAGCATCGCCATATCGCTGGATCTGGTGGTGGAGGAAAAAAGCACGGAGGAAAAATATGACGAAATTCTGAACTGTCTGTCCATGATGGAAAGGTTTGAATGCAATCGTCTCAGGTGATGTCGCCATGACATAAGAAAAAGAAAAGAGAGGTTTTGAAAATGGCAGAAAGAGAATGCGGCAGTACAGACTGCACAAAAGAAAGCTGTGAAGGCTGCCCGGGTAAACAGCAGCCGCCAAAGAATATGCTGGAAGAACAGAACGCATATTCCAGTATCAAACATGTAATAGGAGTCGTCAGCGGAAAAGGAGGAGTGGGCAAATCTCTTGTCACAGCGTCACTGGCTAATATGATGGCGTCACAGGGTTACCGTGTGGGAATTCTGGATGCGGATATTACCGGTCCGTCGATTCCGAAAATGTATGGTCTTCATGGGCCTGCCGAAATGGCAGGAGAGTGTATCCAGCCGATTTTTACGAAAAACGGCATTGAAGTCATGTCCATCAATCTGCTCCTTCCGGAGGAAGAGGCGCCGGTAATCTGGAGGGGCCCCATTCTGGCCAATATGGTCAAACAGTTCTGGACGGATGTGGCATGGGGAGAGATTGATTATCTGTTCGTGGATATGCCTCCGGGAACCGGCGACGTTCCTTTGACGGTATTTCAGTCAATTCCGGTGGAGGGGATCATCGTTGTGACATCTCCGCAGGATCTGGTGCGGCTGATCGTGAAGAAGGCACTGAATATGGCAGAGGCCATGAAGATTCCAGTGCTTGGTCTGGTGGAAAATTACAGCTACGTAGTCTGCCCGGACTGCGGCAAAGAATATAAGATCTTTGGAGAGAGCGGGATCGACGCACTGTCAGAGGAACTGGATATACCGGTGCTTGGCAGAATGCCCATTGATCCGAAGCTGGCAGAATCCGCCAATGGAGCGTTTCATGAAGTTGAGAACGAGTATCTGTTACAGGCAGAAAATCGACTGATGTTTTTGTAAAGATCTGATAAAATCAGGATCTGCTGCAAAAGGTCCCCGCCCGTCTGTACAGCGTTGCCTGATACACGGGCAGGGACCTCTTTTGCAGCAGTTCCCTTCTGTCTGGCCGAATCCTGCGGATCCGGTCAGGCAGTTTTTTTATATCACCGAATCAGCCAGAAATCTTTCACAACGGCAAAAAATTCTCTCAGCAGATTCGTGGGCTGCGTGGCGGGATCACTTCTGGCGGGGATGCCGCTGACATTTTCATAACCCAGTGTTTGGGCCAGATGCAGGGCGCGGCAGATATGAAATCCATTGCTGATGATCCCGACAGAAGCGCCGTCAGGGATCAGTTCGCCGGAAAAAATCAGATTTTCACGTGTATTTGTGGATAATCCTTCCTCAAGGATCCGTTCTTCGGCAATTCCCTTTTCCAGAAGGTACTGCTTCATGGCAGAGCTTTCCGTACAGGGTTCATTGCTGCCCTGCCCGCCGGAGACAATGATCATGGTGTCCGGGTACTCCAGGGCATATTCATATGCTTTGTCAAGCCGCAGGACGAGTGCCCGGCTGGGTCCTGTGCTGCGTACATGGGCTCCAAGGACGATGACGTAATCCTGAGCCTCTTCCGGCATGGTGAGGGATCCCTTCAGGATCATCCCTTCTACCCCCAGAAAAAAAATAAGACAAACCGAGACGAACAGGATCAGACCGCCTTTTACGGGAAACGGAAGATGCTGGAAAAACCGGATCCGGAACAGCCACCCAAGCAGCAGAAATCCTGCGGACATGAACAGCCATATAAGATAGAAAGCGGAAGTAAGGCCGGTGTACAAAAGCAGCAGTATAAAATAAATGAGACAGAGGATACCGGCAATGGTGCAGATAACAGGCATAAAAACTCCTTTCCATAAAAACAAAACAGAATGTACAGTTTTAAGTTTACCACAGACAGGATGATTTTGCATCGTTACTTTTCACGGGGTGGGGCTTGTGCCCTGTGCTCCTGTGCTCTGCGCTCGTATGGAGTGTATCGGACACCGAATTCGTTTTGTCTGCCCCATTCGGACAGGTCTGTTCGCCTGTGGCGGACAAAACGGCTCCGCTGTCCGCTCCAGTCCACACAGCGCTGCAGAGCACAGAGACCCAGGGCGCAGATCCCCACCCCGTGAAAAGCAACTTTTGCATCAGATGTTGCGGCCGGAACATGAAAAAAGAATGCCGGTTTTATTATTTTTATGTTACAATAAAGACAACTGCAAAAACAGATGGCCGAATATCATACAGAACGGAAAGACAGGCGGAGAAAACCTTCAGAAGGAGACGAAGGTTTTATATAATGTGGGGAGATTGATATGCAAAAGATACTTGTAGTAGACGATACAGAGTTGAATCGGGAACTGCTGCATGAAATACTGAAGGATGAATATATCGTAGAAATGGCGGAGGACGGAACGCAGGCGCTGGAAATGCTCCGGGAATCCAGAGAGAAAGTGGGGGCTCTTCTTCTGGATCTTCATATGCCGGGAATGGACGGGTTTGCCATGATTGCTCACATGAAGGAGAAAGGATGGCTGAAGAAAATCCCGGTACTTGTCATAAGCAGTGAGAATACCGCGGCTGTAGAGAGCCGGTGTCTGGAACTTGGGGTTTCCGACTTCATTCACAGGCCCTTTGAGAGTTCTGTTGTCAGAAACAGAGTCCGTAACACAATGGAGCTGTTTGCCAGCAGAAATCAGCTGGAGCAGAAGGTAGAAGTGCAGACAGAGACATTGAAAAGACAGTATCGGATTATACAGTTGCAGGCGGAAAAACTGCGGGAGGCAAAACCGTTTAATAAACTCATGACAGAATACAGTTCTGCCATCATGGAGCTGGAGACCAGATTAAAGATACTGAATGCGGAATTTTCCCAGGAATATAACCGCAATCCATTTGAATCGATCAAAAGCCGTCTGAAAACGGCGGCCAGTATCTACGAGAAGCTGGAGCGGAAAGGTTATCCGATTACGGTAGAGAGTATCCGGGAAAATCTGACGGATGTAGCGGGCGTCCGTGTGATCTGTTCTTTTCCAGACGATATCTATCGGCTGGCAAAGCTGCTCACAAGACAGGAAGACATGATTCTGGTAAGCGAGAAAGATTATATTAAAAATCCCAAACCGAATGGTTATCGGAGCCTTCATCTGATCCTGGATGTCCCGATCTTTCTGTCCAGTGAAAAAAAATATATTAAGGCCGAAGTGCAGTTTCGCACGATCGCCATGGATTTCTGGGCCAGTCTGGAGCACAAGCTGAAATACAAAAAGAATGTGGATGATACGGACGAGATTGTGGGCCAGCTGAAGGCATGTGCTGATTCCATTGAACAGCTGGATTATCAGATGCAGGAGATAAGAAACAGGATTGACCGGTCAAGGATGTGATATCAGAAAGAATTATGGTACTTTTCACGGGGTGATGGTCTGCGCCCTGTGCCTGTGTGCTCTGCGCCTGTATGGAATGGATCGGACACCAAAGCCGTTTTGTCCGTCCCATTCGGACAGGTCTGTTCGTCTGTGACGAACAAAACGACTCCGCTGTGCGCTCCAGTCCACACAGCGCTGCAGAGCACACAGGCACAGGGCGCAGACCATCACCCCGTGAAAAGTAACTGTCAGGAAGAATTATCCGTCGAATAAAAATTTCTCTTTACAAAAGAACACAAGTTCGATATAATGCCCATATAGAACACATGTTCTGCATGGAGGGAATCATGGAATATCGTATTGAACAGCGGATGGATCTGTCGCAGAAGCTGGGGATTCTGGCGGATGCGGCGAAGTATGATGTGGCGTGCACGTCCAGCGGGGTGGACCGGAACAATGACGGAAAAGGGACCGGAAACTGTATCTCTCCGGGGATTTGCCACAGTTTCAGCGCAGACGGCAGATGCATCTCTCTTTTGAAAATTCTGTTTACCAATGAATGTATTTTTGACTGCAGGTACTGCATCAACCGCAGGAGCAATGATGTGCCAAGAGCGTCCTTTACTCCCGGGGAAGTGTGTGATCTGACGATGGGATTTTACAGGCGGAATTATATCGAAGGGCTGTTTTTAAGCTCCGGAATTATGGAGAGTCCGAATCATACGATGGAGCTTTTATATCAGACTCTGTACCGGCTGCGGAATGAATATCATTTTCAGGGATATATTCACGTGAAGGCGATTCCCGGCGCTGATCCGGTGCTGATTGAGAGGACAGGCTATCTGGCAGATCGCATGAGTGTGAATCTGGAGCTTCCTACGGCGGAAGGATTAAAAGCGCTGGCGCCTCAGAAGCAGCGCCAGAAGCTCATAGCGCCGATCCGTCAGGTGAGGCAGATACGGATTCAGAACAGACAGGAACTGACGCTCTACCGGCATGCACCGAAGTTTGTTCCTGCCGGACAGTCCACGCAGATGATTATTGGAGCTACCGGGGAGAACGACTGGCAGATTATGAAGGTGGCAGAACATATGTATAAAAAATATGAGCTGAAGCGGGTCTTTTACTCTGCGTTTCTGCGTGTCAATGAGGACAGCCTTCTTCCTGTGCTGCCGGGAGGCCCGCCGCTTCTTCGGGAACACAGGCTCTATCAGGCGGACTGGCTTCTGCGGTATTATGGATTTGAGACCGATGAGCTTTTGTCGGAGGAAAAGCCGGATTTCAACCTGCTTCTGGATCCCAAATGCGACTGGGCGCTCCGGCATCTGGACCGGTTTCCGGTGGAGGTTACGCAGGCGGATTACCATACGCTGCTTCGGGTACCGGGAATTGGATACCGGTCTGCAGGACGGATTGTGAAGGCCAGACGGCTGGGGACGATTGATTACGGGAATTTGAAGAAGATGGGGGTGGTGCTTAAAAGAGCAGTATATTTCATCACCTGCGGCGGAAAACAGATGTATCCGGTAAAACTTACGGAGGATTATATTCTCCGGAATATTCTGGATGGAAAGGAGAAGCTGCCGCCGGGAGTTAAAAAAGAGCCGGTATATGAGCAGCTGACATTGTTTGATGATCCGCGTTTTTCTGTGTGAAGATACGCTGACCGGCATCCTGACAGGAGTTTATGATGCGTGGGACAGCAGGCTGGGACATGAGAACGTAAGACTTCAGTCCGGTGGTTATGAGAATATGGAGCTGTTCTGCGAATACGCAGAAGTGCCGCCCGATCTGGAAAAGGCAGACAGAGTGCTTCGTACCATACGGACCCGTCTGGGAGAGGAGGCATATGAGATGATTGCCTATGCGGCGGCATATCCCCATGCAGGGAAAGCAGATGCCATTTACCGGATGATCGTGGTGGGGCTTCATCTTGCTGACGGACAGAAGGTCAGCGGGATGCTGACGCATCCGGATGTGCGTCTGGTATTCGAACTCCGGAGAAAGGCATGGCATATTGCGCACCGGTATATGGGCTTCGTGCGGTTCCGGGAATTGAAAAACGGCGTGCTGTTTTCCGGAATTGAAGCAGAGGCGGATGTGCTGGCGTTGATTGCTCCGCACTTTGCAGACCGTCTTCCGCTGGAAGACTGGGCGATCTATGACAGGAGCCGCAGGAAAGCGGCGGTTCATCCGGCAGGGAAGGGCTGGGTGATCCTGGAAGATGCAGAAGAAGCTTTTGCGGGACTTCAGGAGTTAGAGGAAGAGTCCCGTTTTGATCGGCTCTGGAAGATTTTCCACAGGGCTGTGGGGATCGAGTCCAGGTCGAATCAGCAACTTCAGATGTCGTTTCTTCCGAAAAAATTCCGTCCGTTTATGAATGAATTTATGGATTGTTAGAAGCAGAGAAAATATGCCTTAATTTTTAAATTTTGTAAAAACTGTCAAAAAATAAAAGGGGAGAACCGGGGGAAAAATAAAAAGGATGTGAAGAAGAAAAGCCTGATTTTCAGGGGGGATCGGCTTATTTTATAAAAATAAAAGGGGACGTTTTACAGGGAATTATGCAGATTATACAGAAATCACTGTCGAAAATCAGATGGATGAGATTTGACAGATTATGAAAGATGAGTATAATAAATTTCACAATCACATATTGAACAGACATAATTTTGTAACCGACACAGTATCAGTTTATGGAGGAGCATGACCACGATGCGGGAGATGAAGATTAAGCTCAGTGTAAGTGATGTAAGTGACTTTGTAAATGCGGCAACAGAATGTGATTTTGATATTGATTTAAACTACAACAGAATTCTGATTGACGCGAAATCCATTCTCGGTGTGATGAGTATGGACCTGAACAACGTGTTGACTGTAAAATGCTATGGTGAGAATCCGGAATTTGAAAGCTTTTTACAGAAATATGCCGTTGCATGAATCAGCCAGTTTCTATGTTTTGTACCCTATAAATACCCCCTTTAAAGACAGTTCCTTTTGGAACTGTCTTTTCCATGTACAAAAAGAAAGAACACATGCTATAATGGGGACTATAATGCCGCTGACAGGAGAGAATTATCCGGGCAGGGAAGGAAATAAAAAACAGTTATGAAACAGTCAGTGCTTCGTATATCGGTTCGCAATCTGGTGGAATTTTTACTTCAAAGCGGTGATCTGGACAATCGGTACGGCGGGCGCCGGGAGGCGGAGGCAATGCAGGCGGGCAGCAGACTGCACCGGAAGATACAGGGACGCATGGGGGCTGGATATGAAGCTGAAGTGAGTCTGAAATATCAGGTGGATCTGGGAGGGCAGCGAGTCAGCATAGAAGGACGTGCAGACGGTATATGGAATAACGAAGGAATGGTGACAATTGATGAAATCAAAGGAACTTACAGGGATATTTCCCTGATGAAAGAAGCAGTTCCGGTTCATCTGGCTCAGGCCATGTGCTATGCGTGGATCCATGCAGAGCAGAATCATCTGAAGACGGTATGTATCCGGATCGTCTATGCGAACCTGGACACGGAAGAGACGCGGTATTTTACGGCGGATTACAGCTTCGGGGAACTTTCAGAGTGGTTTTCCAACCTGATGAAAGAGTATGAAAAATGGGTGGATTTTGAATATCAATGGAAAGAAAAAAGGGAGAAGTCTCTTCAAAGGCTTTCTTTTCCGTATGAATACCGGGCAGGGCAGAAAGAGCTGATCGTAAGCGTGTACCGGACGTTCCTGCGTAAAAAGAGACTCTTTATTCAGGCGCCGACGGGGGTCGGAAAGACGTTGGCTGTACTGTTTCCGGCATTGAAAGCAGTGGGTGAGGGGCTCAGTGACAAGATCTTTTATCTCACGGCCCGGACGATTACAAGAACAGTGGCAAAAGATACGATGGATCTTCTGCGGAAGCAGAAGATCCACGTAAAATCCATTGTTCTTACCGCAAAGGAAAAACTGTGCATCTGTGAAGAAACCGAATGTAATCCGGATCACTGCCCTTACGCAAAAGGTCATTTTGACCGCATTAATGAAGCGGTTTTTGATCTGTGGACCTGCGGACCGGATTCTCTGACAAGAGAGGTGATCCTTGCCCAGGCTCACAAATACAGAGTCTGTCCATTTGAACTGAATCTGGACCTGGCTTTGTGGGCCGATGTGCTGATCTGCGACTACAATTACATGTTCGATCCGAATGTTTATTTAAAACGTTTTTTTGGAGAGAATGTAAAAGGAGAATACCTGTTTCTGGTGGATGAAGCGCATAATCTGGTGGAGCGGGGACGGAGCATGTACAGTGCAAAGCTGGTGAAAGAAGATTTTCTGGAGATCCGGCGTCTGGTTCGGGGAAAATGTGATCCGCTCACACAGGCGCTTGAACGGTGCAATCGTCATTTGCTTACTTTGAAAAGAGAATGTGAGGGAGGATTTCAAAGACTTTCACGGGCGGATGGTTTTACGCTGCATTTGATGCATCTGGTTTCAGAAATGGAAAAATTTTTTGAAAGGCCCATCCAGGACGAACTGAGGAAAAAGGTCACGGATTTTTATTTTGAAGTCAGGAATTTTATAAGCATCAGTGAACGGGCAGATGAAAATTATGAAATTTATACAGAACTGGATGGAGAAGGAAAGTTCCAGTTTCATCTGAGCTGTATCCGTCCGGCGGTCAATCTGCGCCTGTGCATGGACAAAGGGGTGAGCACGGTTCTTTTTTCAGCTACCCTGCTGCCTGTGAATTATTATAAGGATCTTTTGACAGGAGATCTGGAGGATTATGCAGTTTATGCGCGTTCTCCCTTTGATGCAGAAAAGCGCCTGCTGCTGGTGGGAATGGATGTGAGCAGCCGTTATACAAGAAGAGGTGAGGACGAATACCGAAGAATGGCAGAGTATATATGCCGGACCGCACAGAGCCATAAAGGAAATTACCTGGTGTTCTTTCCCTCCTACCGGATGCTGGAAGAAGTATATGAAAGGTGCCCTGCACAGGCGGAGGTACTGTACGTCCGTCAGGATTCGGGTATGGATGAGGAAGAGCGAGAACAGTTTTTGAGACAGTTTGAAGAGGATCGCAGAGAAAGCCTGGTGGCTTTCTGCGTTATGGGAGGGATTTTTTCTGAAGGAATTGATCTGACCGGAGACCGGCTGATCGGCGTGCTGGTGATCGGAACAGGACTTCCGATGGTTTGCCGGGAACGGGAGATTGTGAAAAATTATTTTGACAGGAAGGGAATGGACGGTTTTGCCTATGCCTATCAGTATCCAGGTATGAATAAAGTATTGCAGGCGGCGGGGCGCGTGATCCGGACAGATGAGGACCAGGGGGTGATTCTGCTTCTGGATGAGCGGTTCCGGTCCCCCGCCTGTCAGAAGCTGTTTCCAAAAGAATGGGAACGGCCTGTAAACTGCCGTATTGATTCACTGCCTGGATATCTGCAGGAATTCTGGGCCAGACAAAAGAAATGCGATTCCGGATCGGTCAGCAGAAACAGTTCATAAACTGCAGGACCGCATTACTGACAGGAATCCGTTCGCTGTGAACGATGGCAAGTTTTCGGGATGGAAGTTCCGATTTGAGTGCAATGGGAAACAGTTCCTGAAGTCTCTGCGATAAACAGAAATCAGGAACAAAGGCAATCCCCAGTCCGATACTGGCAAGATCCAGAAGAAGGTCATTGGAACCAAGTTCGATTTCCGGAACCAGATCCAGCTGGTGCTGCTGAAACATGGAATGGAGGAATTCGCTGGTAGTGCTTTTCCGGTCAAGCATCAGGATCGGATAATCCAGAAGTTCCTGAAAGGACAGGACCTGGTGTTCCAGTTCTCCATAATATTTTCGGCTGGCGATAAAGAGGTCATGGAACTCTGCAAGAAAGCGGATGTGAAAACTGTGGTCCAGCCGGGAATTCGGGTAGTTGGTAAAGATCAGATCCACGGAACCGTTTTCCAGCAGATCGACGCATTTCACTGATGTCTGATTGGTCACTTTAATATGAATATTCGGATATTCTTTGTGAAAACGGTTCAGATAGGGAACAAGAAAATACCGACAGATGGTATCACTGGCTCCAATGCGGATCTGACCGCCGTTCATTGTACTGGCCTCCAGGATCTGCGCTTCTCCGCGCCGGATCAGGTTTATGGCAGGTTCCACATGGCGGAGCAGGATCTCACCTTCTGGTGTGAGCTGCACTTTCTTGGTACTGCGGATGAACAGAGTCTGATTCAGCTTTTTTTCCAGTGCCTTGATGGACTGGCTGACTGCAGACTGTGAGATGTAAAGCTTTCTGGAAGCCTCTGAAAAGCTCAGGGAAACAGCAACGTAGTAGAATACTTTATACAGTTCGTAACTAATATCCATAACAGGGATGCTCCTTTCCTGCGCAGAATGATCGGACCGTGGCTTTGCGAAGAGTGGCGGTCAGAAGAAAAAGTATACGGCAATGCCGGCCTGCAGGATCAGGATCAGCGGCATGCCAATGACAAAATACCAGTGTCTTGTCTTGTGCCGGAAGGCATACATTCCGGCCAGCGTTCCCACAGAGCCTCCGAGAAGAGCTGTGAAAAAAAGGGTTTTTTCAGAAATCCTCCACATGTGTCTTCGGGCTCTTCGCTTGTCAATACCCATGATGAGAAATCCGGTCAGGTTTAAAAGAAGCAGATAAAGAAGTAAAGCTGTTGATAATGTAGTCATGACGTGTTTCCTCGTGCAGCTTGTGCATCTGCATGTTCAGCAGAAGATGTCGGTGTCTGTTGTAAATCTTCTCTATCATAACAGAAACAGTGCAGAATGGGAAGAAATTTTAGAACAGTAACTGTTTAAAAATAATTGTTTTGGGAAAGGCTGAAAAAAGGTTGAAAAATATAAATAACCATGTTAAAGTGATGTTTGTGAAAAAACAGATGTCTTTGAGAGAAAAACATATGACGATGACAGGAGGAACTTATGTATTCATTGGATGAAGTAAAAGCAGTAGATCCAGAGGTTGCGGCTGCCATTACGGAAGAGATGGCAAGACAGAACAGTCATATCGAGTTGATCGCATCGGAAAACTGGGTAAGTAAAGCAGTAATGGCTGCAATGGGCAGTCCGTTGACAAATAAGTATGCGGAAGGGTATTCGGGAAAAAGATATTACGGCGGCTGTGAGTGCGTTGATGTAGTGGAGGATCTTGCCATTGCAAGGGCCAAAGAAGTATTTGGCTGTGAATATGTGAATGTGCAGCCTCATTCAGGCGCGC
Source organism: uncultured Lachnospiraceae bacterium (assembly GCA_910583615.1). Classification (GTDB taxonomy): domain Bacteria; phylum Bacillota; class Clostridia; order Lachnospirales; family Lachnospiraceae; genus Hominiventricola. The sequence continues at coordinate 53,632 of CAJTXP010000006.1, forward strand.
AGGCGAATATGGCAGTCTTTTTTGCCATGCTGGAGCCAGGAGACAGGGTGCTTGGCATGAACCTGGCGCATGGAGGCCACCTGTCCCATGGAAGCCCTGCAAATATGTCCGGAAAATATTTTGAAGTGCATCAGTATGGTGTGAATGATGAAGGATTTATTGATTATGACGAGGTGCGCCGTATTGCCCTGGAGTGCCGTCCCAAACTGATCGTGGCAGGCGCCAGCGCCTATGCAAGGACGATTGATTTTAAAAAGTTCCGTGAGATCGCGGATGAAGCGGGCGCTTATCTGATGGTCGATATTGCGCATATCGCCGGCCTTGTGGCGGCGGGCGTGCATCCGAGCCCGATTCCTTATGCGCATGTAACGACAACTACCACTCACAAGACGCTGCGCGGTCCCAGAGGCGGTATGATCATGTCTGATGCGCAGACGGCAGCAACATTTAATTTTAACAAAGCAGTGTTCCCGGGTATTCAGGGAGGTCCGTTGATGCATGTGATAGCGGCAAAGGCAGTTTGTTTAAAAGAATGTCAGACAGAAGCTTATAAGGTGTATCAGCAGAATATCGTGAAAAATGCCAAAGCGCTCTGCAGAGGTCTTATGGATCGCGGAATCAGGATTGTATCCGGCGGAACGGATAATCACCTGATGCTCATGGATCTGACGAATCTCAATATCTCCGGAAAAGATGCAGAGAACCTTCTGGACCTTGCCAATATTACAGCAAATAAGAACACGATCCCGAACGATCCCCGCTCTGCATTTGTAACCAGCGGCGTCCGCCTTGGTACGGCAGCTGTGACCAGCAGAGGATTAAAGGAAGCGGATATGGATACGATTGCAGATGCGATCGCCATGATGTTAAAAGAGGGAGCGTCTGCAGCCCTGAAGGCGAAAGCGCTGATCCAGGGACTGACAGAGAAATATCCGCTCTGTATGTAAGAGGCTCCATGAAGGCCGGAGATCGCCTGCCTCCATGCGAGACGAAACGCCTGTCAGGGGCTGTTGATCCTTCTGGGAACATCAGCCCATGGCGGATGAAATAACAGCGTCGTTTGAACAATGACCTGGGCGTGCAGGGTCCGGGAAAAAGAAAGGCATCCAGGATGGGAGAGATCATAGAAGTATTCATCAGCGGGTTTTGCCGGAGCAGCAATGAGACAAGGACGGTGGCCTGTGAATATGAGCGCCGGGAAGACGGGACTCTGAAGCTGACGGAGTTTGACTGTAATCATGAAAAATGTCCCAACAGTGCGGCATGCCTGATCTATAAAGAAGCCGTAGAACGGGAAAATCAAAAGGCAAATGCATAGATACTGAGAGAATTAAAGAGAAGGAAATACAGATGAAAAACTTTTTTAGTGAATTTAAGAAATTTATTTCCAGAGGAAATGTAATGGATATGGCAGTCGGTGTGATTATTGGCGGTGCATTTACGGCGATCGTGAATTCACTGGTCAATGATATTTTTATGCCGATGCTTTCGCTTGTGACCGGCGGACTCGATATTGCAGGAATGTCTGTTTCTTTTGGAATAGGAGAAAACGCAGCGGAACTGAAATATGGTTCTTTTCTATCGGCGGTTATTAATTTCCTGCTGATCGCGCTTGTGGTTTTCTGCATCATCAAACTGTTGAATGCGGCAAAGGACAAAGTAGTTAAAAAACCTGAAGAAGCGCCGGTAGTGCCGACTACAAAGATCTGTCCTTACTGTATGTCGAAGATCAATATCAAAGCGACCAGATGTCCCCATTGTACCTCAGAGCTTGCGGACGCATAAAAGTTCCCGTGCAGGTTATGACGTTGTATATACACAGGTTTTTTATAGAAGTTTCCGGATCAATATGGGAATCGGAGGATGGTTGGGTCTGTTGTAATAAGAAGAGAGGATGACCAGATAACGTCTGGGATCCAGTGATCTTAAAAAGGGGAGAAGTGTATTGCGCTCTTCAAAGCCGGTATCCCCTCCGCTGTAGATGCACAGACTCATGAGTCCGTTCTTTTTCAAAAGCGCAAGTCCCTGTCGTACTGCTTCAAGACTGGTATCCGGTTTTGTGGCAAGCATATGATCTGTCCCGGGCAGATATCCAAGATTGAATACAATGCAGCCTGCGCTGCCGGCATCTGCATAGTGTAACATATGGCTGTGGGAATCCAGAATGAGCCGGTAATTGTCCGGAACTCCTGATTCCAACAGTCTTTTTTTCGTATTCTGAAGCGCTTTTTCCTGAATGTCGAAAGCAAGTACTTTTCCATGTTCTCCTGCCAGTCGGCAGAGCAGTTCCGTATCATGTCCATTCCCCATGGTTGCGTCAATACACAGGTCGCCGGGGTTCACCTGCTGCTGTATAAAATGGCGGCACCAGTCTGTAATCTGATACATGTTATTTCCTCCCTGTCCGTACCAGGCGGCGTGGTCTGTGTTTATATTGTTACGGTTCGCGGGTGCGTGGTGGTCTGCGCCCCGGGTCTCTGTGCTCTGCGCTCGTATGGAGTGTATCGGACACCGAATCCGTTTTCTCCGTCTCATTCGGACAGGTGCCGGTTCGCATGAGACGGACAAAACGGCTCCGCTGTCCGCTCCAGTCCACACAGCGCTGCAGAGCACAGAGGCCCGGGGCGCAGACCACCGTCCACCCCGTGAACCGTAACTTTATATTAACACAGATCAGCCGGGAAAGAAACCTCTGCTTGCATTGTACATTAAAATTTCCTATAATATAAATATGAAAAATAGGGTATATGGACAGGAAAGGAGTGAATCTATGGGATTAAATGATACACCGGCATCGAACCGTGTACATATTGGTTTTTTCGGAAGGAGGAATGCGGGGAAATCAAGTATCGTGAATGCAGTAACCGGACAGGATCTGGCAGTGGTCTCGGATACAAAGGGAACGACGACGGACCCGGTATTAAAATCCATGGAACTGCTTCCTCTGGGACCGGTAGTCATGATTGATACGCCGGGATATGATGATGAGGGCAGCCTTGGCAGTCTCCGGGTGAAGAAGACCAGACAGGTATTGAACAAGACGGATATTGCAGTTCTTGTGACGGATGTGCAGGAGGGAATCGGACCCTGCGAAGAAGAGCTGTTATCCCTGTTCCGGGAAAAGGAGATTCCTTATCTGCTTGTCTGCAATAAGTCGGATCTTCTGGAAACACGTCCGGAAAATAGTGAGGAAAAACTCTATGTCAGTGCGAAAAAAGGTGAGGGAATCCATGAACTGAAAGAACGCCTCGGTGCGCTTGCACCGAAAGAAGGAGCGGTACGTCTGGTTGCCGACCTGATTGCTCCTGGTGATTTTGTAGTGCTGGTAACTCCGATCGATTCTGCTGCGCCTAAAGGGCGTATGATCCTGCCGCAGCAGCAGGCGATCCGGGATGTAATTGATGCGGGAGCAGCGGCAGTGGTGATAAAGGAATCAGAACTGAAAGAAACGCTGGCGCTTCTTGGGAAAACGCCTTCTCTTGTAGTTACGGACAGTCAGGCATTTGGGAGGGTGTCAAAAGAGACTCCCGCGCATGTTCCTCTGACTTCCTTTTCCATCCTGATGGCGCGCTGTAAAGGAATACTGGATTATACGGTGCCGGGTGCTGCGGCTATTGACCGTCTTCAGGATCGGGATCGGGTTCTGATTGCAGAAGGCTGTACGCATCACAGACAATGCGAGGATATTGGGACTGTGAAACTGCCCCGATGGCTGCGGGAATATACAAAAAAAGAGCTTTCTTTCACATTTTGTTCCGGTACGGAATTTCCGGATGATCTGTCCCCGTACGCCATGGTACTGCACTGCGGAGGATGCATGCTGAATGAAAGAGAGGTTCGCTATCGGATGAAGTGCGCTTTAGACCAGGGAGTACCCATGACAAATTACGGGGTGGCGATTGCACATATCCATGGGATCCTGAAACGAAGCATTTCCATGTTTCCGCATCTGCTGGCGGAATTCTCCGGGGAATAGAGGAGGCGGATGATGAAGATTTCTACAAGGGGACGTTATGCTCTTCGAATCATGCTGGACCTTGCGCTGGCAGATCCGGGCATTCCGGTGCGCGTGAAAGATATTGCCGGCCGCCAGGAGATCTCTGAAAAATATATGGAGCAGATTATATCCGTCTTGAATAAGGCAGGATTTGTCCGCAGTGTCCGTGGTCCCCAGGGAGGATATTTTTTGACGAGAAATCCGGCGGAGTATACGGTTGGGATGATTCTGCGTCTGACGGAGGGAAGCCTGGCTCTTGTGGACTGTCTGGAATATGACAGTCCTGGCTGTTCCAGAAGGGATGGCTGTGCAACGCTCCTGCTCTGGAAAAAGCTGGATGAGGCGGTTCAGGGAGTCGTGAACACAGTGACGCTCAAGGATCTGGTAAGCTGGAGCAGTGAACACGGACAGGATGATTCTATATAGAAGGTGAGAATTGGATTATGGCAAAAAAGAACCAGAGAAAAACAAAGAGCAGGATCGTATCAGCGGCATGGAAGCTGTTTTATGAACAGGGATATGAAGATACGACCATAGAGGAGATTATAGAGGCGTCCGGAACTTCAAAAGGTTCCTTTTACCACTATTTCGAAGGAAAAGATGCGCTTCTGGGATCCCTTGCCTACATGATGGATGAAAAATATGGGGAACTGGAACCGGATATATCAGAAGATACAGACTGCTATGAAGTGCTTCTGTATCTGAATCACGAGCTGATGATCATGATCGAAGAGTCCATCAACCTGGATCTTCTCACGGAGCTTTATTCGACTCAGCTGACTACCAGAGGAGAAAAACCTCTTCTGGACCATGATCGTACTTATTATAAACTGCTTCGTCGGATCATGGTCCGCGGAAGGGAACGGGGAGAGCTGATCAAGGACTTAAGCGTCAGCGAAATGGTCCGCTATTATGCCATGTGCGAGAGGGCACTGCTTTATGAATGGTGTCTGCGGAAAGGAGAATATTCCCTTTCGGAAGATGCCGCCAGAAAACTTCCGCTCATGCTCCGAAGCCTGAGGGCGGGATAAGCTGCTGTTCACGGGATGGGCGGCGGTCTGCGCCCCGGGCCACTGTGAACGGTAACGTTTTAGAAACAAGAATGGATTCTATACTTTACTCTGTATTGCGTCCCATTCTGTATTGTGGTAGAATGCAGAAACAGTGCGTAAAATAAGCGCATGGAAAGAAGAACAATATTTAGAATGAGAGGGAGAATAAAGTTATGACATCTGCAAACCTGTTGATGCTTCTGGCGATCATCGTCTATCTGGCCGTGGTCGTCGGAATCGGCGTGGTCCTTGCCAAAAAGAACCACACGACCGAAGATTTTTATCTGGGAGGAAGAAAACTGGGTCCCTTCGTCACCGCCATGAGCGCGGAGGCGTCGGATATGAGCAGCTGGCTTTTGATGGGCCTTCCGGGCGTCGCCTACATGACCGGCCTCGCCGACGCGGCGTGGACCGCCATCGGCCTTGCAGTCGGGACTTATGTAAACTGGCTGATCGTGGCAAAGAGGCTCCGCCACTATACCCATGAGTGCGGGAACTCCACCACGCTGCCGCTGTTTTTCTCCAACCGCTACCGGGATGAGAAAAAGGTGCTGTCCGTGATCGCGGCGGTCCTGATCATCATCTTCTTTGTACCTTATACGGCGTCCGGGTTCGCAGCCTGCGGGAAGCTGTTTTCCAGCCTGTTTGGTTGGGGTTATATACCCGCCATGGTCATCAGTGCCATCGTCATCGTCGCCTACACCACGCTGGGCGGATTCTGGGCGGCGAGCACCTCAGACTTTCTGCAGAGCATCATCATGACCATCGCCATCATCGTGGTCTTCGGATTCGGCATCCACAATGTGGGAAGCTTTGGGGCGGTCGTGGACAACGCCAGAACCATGGCGGGCTATTTCAGCCTGACCCAGATCCACGATCCGGCGACCGGCACCGCGTCGGCGTACGGAGCCCTGAATATCGCATCCATGCTGGCATGGGGACTCGGCTATTTTGGAATGCCCCATGTGCTGCTTCGATTCATGGCCATTGAAGACGCGAAAAAACTGGAGCTGTCCAGAAGGGTGGCGGCGGTCTGGGTCGTGATCTCCATGGCGGTTGCCATTTTCATCGGCGTCATCGGAAACGCCATGACGGCTGTGGGTTCGATTCCGGTGCTGGAGGATTCGGAGACGATCATCATCACGATCGCGGATCTGATTGCCACCCACGGCGTACTGGCCGCTCTGGTGGCGGGCGTGATTCTGGCGGGCATCCTGGCGGCTACCATGTCCACGGCGGATTCTCAGCTTCTGGCCGCGTCCTCCAGCGCTTCGCAGAACATCCTGAAAGAGGTGTTTGTGAAGGATATGGATGAGAAGACCGGTATGCTGGTGGCGCGCGTGACGGTGCTGGTCATCGCCGTGATCGGCATGTTCATCGCCCGGGATTCCAACAGTTCGGTATTCCAGATCGTCTCCTTTGCGTGGGCCGGCTTCGGCGCGTCCTTCGGCCCGCTGGTCCTGCTGGCGCTGTTCTGGAAACGGTCCAACCTTCCGGGCGCTCTGGCGGGTATGGTCAGCGGAGGCGTCATGGTGTTCGTGTGGAAATTCCTTGTGCGTCCCATGGGAGGCGTTCTTGGAATCTATGAGCTGCTGCCTGCCTTTCTGGTGGCGCTGGCGGTAAACGTAGCGGTCAGCCTTCTGACGGCGGAGCCGTCCAGGGAAATTCAGGAAGAATTCGACCGGGTGGCATCCATGAAATAAAACATTTGACATTCCTTACGTATCCAATTATACTATAGTCCATATACAGTATCCATGGAAGCCTCTGGAACGGCTGCGTCCGGACCGGAGGTCGAGGAAACTCTGGAGAATCCCATTGAGTTGGGTGCCGAAGGTGCAAGGCGGCGACGCTGAATCTCTCAGGCAAAAAGGACAGAGCAGACAGTATGAAGGACGTGAGGTCCCTGCTTTCTTTGTTTTCCGGAGCTGCCGAGCAATCGGCAGCTTTTTGTGCGGAATCCGTTCCTGCATCCCAGAGCATCCGGCGCTTTTTCATGGAGCAGAGGAAGACGGCATCGGCGCCCGGTTCGGGCAGATGCGGGAGTTTACGTTCAGGAGGGAAAATCATATGGAAGCAGCATTAAAGGTAGTACAGACCATCAACATGTATCTGTCGGATTATATTCTGGTGGTTTTGCTGGTAGGGTGCGGCCTGTTCTTCAGTGTGAAGACCAGGTTCGTGCAGGTGCGGTGTTTTGGAGAGGCCATGAAACTGGTGTTCGGCAGAAAGGACCAAAAGCAGGGCGGGCAGGAAGGAGGGCTGACCTCGTTCCAGGCGCTGACCACGGCCATTGCGGCACAGGTAGGCACGGGAAATATCATCGGAGCCTGCGGCGCCATCCTGACCGGCGGCCCGGGAGCGATTTTCTGGATGTGGATCATTGCCTTTTTCGGTATGGCGACGATCTATGCGGAGGCGATTCTGGCGCAGAAGACCAGGATCACGGCGGAGGACGGTTCCGTCCACGGCGGCCCGGTCTACTATATTATGAAGGCATTCCCCAACGGGTTCGGCAAATTTCTGGCGGGATTCTTCGCTGTTGCAATCATACTGGCGCTGGGCTTTATGGGCTGCATGGTGCAGTCCAATTCCATCGGAGAGACGTGCAGCAATGCGTTCGGCATCCCGGCATGGATCGTCGGCGTTCCGGTGGCAGTCCTGGCAGGCTTTATTTTCATCGGCGGCGCGCAGCGGATTGCGTCCGTGACCGAGAAACTGGTGCCGGTTATGGCGGTGATCTATCTGGCGGGAGGGTTGGTCCTCCTGATCTGCAGGGCGCAGTATGTGCCCGAGACCTTTGCCATGATTTTCCGCTATGCGTTTGCGCCCCAGGCAATCATCGGCGGCGGATTTGGCTATGCGCTGAAGACCGCGGTGACCCAGGGCGTAAAGAGAGGGCTTTTCTCCAACGAGGCCGGCATGGGTTCCACGCCTCATGCCCATGCCATGGCGGACGTAAAAGATCCCCATGACCAGGGGGTCGTTGCCATGCTGGGCGTGTTCATCGACACCTTTGTCGTGCTGACCATGACCGCGCTGATCGTCATCTCCACGCTGTACGCGGGAAACGGCGTGCTGGCAGGAGGCGCGGCGGAAGGAGTCGGCAAGACCAATATGGCGCAGCTGGCGTTCGCACTGGTGTTCGGCGACAATGTCGGCAACATTTTTATTGCGGTCTGCCTGCTGTTCTTCGCCTTCTCCACGATCATCAGCTGGAACCTGTTCGGGCGGATCAATGTAAAATATCTGTTCGGCGATACCGGCGTGAAGGTCTATTCGGTACTGGCGGTTGCGTTCATCTTTCTGGGCGCCTGCCTGTCCAACGACCTGGTGTGGGAACTGACAGATACGTTTAACCAGCTGATGGTGCTTCCGAACGTTATGGCGCTTCTTGTCCTGTCGGCGATGGTGAGCGGGTCCAGGGAAAACTGATCAGAATAACGGGAGCCGAAGACTGTATGGCAGATCTTCGGCTCTTTTTTGTATTGTTACTATTCCACGGGATGAGTGGTCTGCGTCCTGGACCTCTGTGCTCTGCAGCGCTGTGTGGACTGGAGCGGACATCGGAGCTGTTTTGTCCGTCACAGGCGAACAGTCCTGTCCGAATGGGACGGACAAAACGGCTTTGGTGTCCGATACACTCCATATGAGCGCAGAGCACAGAGGTCCAGGGCGCAGGCCGCCATCCACCCCGCGAATAGTAACTTTTGTATTTCTTAAATTTTTCCTGAACGGAATTTGCTCTACTCAAGAGGTCCTAAAAGTGTTATACTGTTTCCGAAAGCATTTTACAGGAATGGATATAAAGGGGTGAGCGGTATGGAAAAAGAACTGGTATTCCACATATTGGAGATCGACGGGCTGACCGATGAGCGGAGTATAAAGGCCGCATATATGAAAAAACTGAAAGTAACGAACCCGGAGGACGATCCGGAAGGATTCCGGAAACTGCGGGAGGCCTACGAACAGGCGCTTCTGCTCCTTCAGGAAGCGCAGGAAGGGAATCAGGAGGAAGAGAAAGAGAAGACGGATATCGATCTGTGGATCGATCAGGCGGATGAGATCTATCAGGATTTCAGAAGGCGCGGGGATGTGAAGGAGTGGAAAAGGCTTCTGGACGCAGAGGTGTGCCAGGGGCTGGACAGCTCTCTGGATGCGAGAGAAGCCATGATGGTATATCTGATGTCGCATTTCTATCTTCCCAGGGAGGTCTGGCGGTGCCTGGACCGGGAATTCCAGTTTGTGGAGGATCAGGAGTCGCTGAAAGAGCGGTATCCGGCGGATTTTCTGGACTATATCATACATTACACGGAATATGAGTATTTCATAGACTTTTCAAGGATGAAGCTCCGGGAAGATAACAGAGACGGGGCGGATATCAATGTGGACGGTTATATCAAAGCCTATATGGAGCTGCGGGGACTGTGCGACCAGAAGGACTTCGAAGGCGCCGCCGGGAAGCTGTCGGAGCTTGCGGCCTACGGCGTCTGGTACCCGTGGGAGGAAGCGGAGCGGCTGAAGATCCTGCTGGCGCAGGACAGAGTCCAGGAGGCGCTTCAGCTGGCGGAGCGTATCTATGCGGACTGGCCGGAGAACGGCTATATCGTGTCCATGGCGGCCGAGGCGAAATGGAGCGCCGGACAGAAGGAGAAGGCGTTTGAGTGGTGGAGCCGGGTCCCGGATGCCTACGGGGCAAAAATCGGGATGATCCGGTATTATCTGGAAGACGAGGAGACCGCGGAGAAGGCGAAGGATATGGCGCTGGATCTGTGGGAGGAGGACGGTTCCGGCCAGAGGGCGGACGAATACATTGAGCGCGCCAACGTGATGCTTCTGGAAAAATACGGACGGCAGGCGTCGAATCTTCCGGACGGAGACGAGAAGGACGCCGTCCGTGTGGAGATGGCATGGTGCCAGTATCAGAACAAGAATGCGGAGGAGGCGATCCGGATTCTGGACAGCATCACGCCGGGAGAGGATGTGTACTACAGCTACCACAACCTGAAGGGAAGGGTGCTGGCGGCGCTGAACCGGGACGGGGAGGCCATACCGGAGCTGAAGCTCTGGCTGACCCTGATCGAGCAGACCATAGATGACGGAAGCGAGGAATCTGTAAAACGGCTCAGGAGAAAGGGAACTGCCTGCCTGATGCTTGGTATCTGCCTGTCCAGAGAGAAGAAATACGAGGAAGCGGCCGGGTATCTGGAGAGGGCGGAAGAGGAGACCAGCGACGTTTATGATAAACTGGGCGCCATGAGCAACCTTGCCCAGGTGCTGGTATCCATGGGCGAATACGAGAAGGCGGTGGATGAGTGCGAGCGCGTCCTCGCCCTGGATGCCGGATATTATCCGGTGTATCTGACCCGTCAGGAGGCGTATTTTGAGATGCGCAACGCCCAGGGAGTGGTGGACGACTACCACCGGGCAGTGGAAATCTACCCGGGTCATTACAAACCCTATCTGATGGCGATTCAGGTATTTCTGATCTATGACCAGTATGACGACGCGAAGCAGACCATCGACCGCGCGCTGGAAAATCAGGTGGAATTCAGCGACCGGATGAAATATTTTCATGCAAAGACGCTCCGGTATCTGTCTGAGAGCCAGGAGGACCGGAAACAGCCCATGGAGATCCTGCAGGAGCTGAAGCGGTCCCTCAATCCTGCGGATACGGATATGGAAGACCTGTCGGAGATCGATTTTGAGATCGCGCTTCTTCACTGGGATGACGACCGGTACGACCAGGCGCTGGAAAATCTGGAGAAGGCCATCCGGAAGAATCCGTCCAAGAGCCAGCATTTTATGGTGAAGGGCGAGATCCTGCGCGGAAAGGGCGAATATGTAAAGGCGCTGGACGCCTATGCGGCGGCCAGAGAGGATTACGACGAGACCGCAGGCTATTACTATGGGATCGGATGCTGCCGGCAGGAGCTGGGGGAAGAGGAAGAAGCCCTTAAAAACTTTCTGGAGGCGGTAAAATGGAATGACAGCTACCGGGATGTGAACGAGAAGATCGCGGACATCTACATGGAGCGGTACAGGAGGACCTGTGCGGTCAAGGAGTATAAGCAGGCGGTTCACTATGCGGATCTGGAAGTGGAAAAGCAGGAGAACTGTTATATCCTGGTGCACAGGGGACTGATGCACCGGACGGCCATGCGGCTGCAGAAGGCGATCCGGGATTTTGAGAAGGCGCTGACGTATCAGCCGGAAGACTGGGCGGCCTACAATAACATCGGTTACAGCTATAAGCATATGGGAGAATATGAAAAGAGCATCGAGATGTACGAAAAATCCCTGGAGATGCTGAACCGGCACGGAGACCGCAGAGTACTTCCCTACAGCAATATGGCGGACTGCTATGAGATTTTGGGGGACTATGCGCGGGCAATCGTCTGCTATCAGAAGGATCTGGAATGGTATCCGGACCGGACGGTGTTCTATGAGGAGATCGGAGACCTGTATTTCTATATGAAAGATTATGAGAACGCCATCAAGTCCTACGAGACGGCAGGCAGCCGGTGGAATGACAAGGAGCATCTTCTGAAGATCGGAGACGTGTGGTTCGCCAGAGGAAAGATCAGAAGGGCGAAGGCATTTTATAAGAAGGCGGTCCAGACGGCGGATATCAGGGAAGACGCCTATATGCGCCATTCGGACTATGCCGAGCGGCTGATCAGTCACTTTTTTGACTATGGCGCGGCGGTCAGCATCCTGGAAAAGGCGAACCGGGGCTATGAGCAGGGCGGCTGGAACGCGTCCGCGAACTCCCGCGCATGCAACGAACGTTTTCTGGCAAGAGCGTACTATCTGCTCCGCGAGTACAAACAGGCAGCAGTACATGCAAAAAAAGCATATGATCTCTACCTGGCAGACGCGGTTTCCGAGGAGGCTTACCTGGCCTATCCGGCAAAACGCCCGCTGCATCTGTCCAGAATCGGGGAATGTTACCTGTATATGGGAAATGCGGAGAAGGCATACGAGATGTTCCGGCTGATGGACGCAGGCTATCGGTGCGAACACTGCCGGTGCGCATCCTGTTATGAGAAATACCGGAACATGGGACTTTATTATCTGTGTCTGGGAGAGCATTATAAAAAGAGCGCTCTGGAATGCTATGAAAAGGCATATGAACTTTGCCCGGTGGATCAGGAACTGGAAGAAATGGTAAAAAAACTTCGTAAGGAGACGAGATAGACAGATGATAGTAGGAATTGATCTTGGGACCACGAACAGTCTCGTGGCATATTATACGGAAGAGGGCCCGAAGATTATCCCGAACCGTCTGGGGAAACCCATGACGCCGTCGGTGGTGAGCATCGATGAGGAGGGCCAGATTTATGTGGGAGAATCGGCGATGGAGCGGATGCTCCTCTATCCGGGCAGCGGTGCCGCGCTGTTTAAGCGGAGCATGGGGAGCCAGAAGAAGTTTTCCCTTGGAAACAGGACATTTACGGCGGAGGAGCTGTCCTCCTTTGTGCTGCGCGTGCTGAAGGAAGATGCAGAGGAGTATCTGGGGGAACCGGTGACCGAAGCGGTCATCAGTGTGCCGGCGTATTTCAACGATGCCAGAAGGCGCGCCACAAAGCGGGCTGGGGAACTGGCGGGGCTGAAGGTAGAGCGCATCATCAGCGAACCCACGGCGGCTGCCATCGCCTATGGCCTGTGGCAGCAGAAGGGACAGGCCAGGTTCCTGGTCTTCGACCTGGGGGGCGGAACCTTTGACGTGTCCATTCTGGAACTGTATGACACGATTCTGGAGGTCCATGCCGTGGCCGGGGACAATTTCCTCGGCGGAGAAGATTTTACGGCGGTGCTGGAAAAGATGTTTTATGAGAAATTTCCCCAGATCAACCGCTTTACCCTGAGTGAGAAGGCGGGAAGGCATATCCGGAAGCAGGCGGAGCTGTGCAAGATCGGCTTTGGAAATTCCCGCACTTCCTCTATGAACTGCAACATAGACGGAGAGGAATACAAATTTCAGGTGGAGCTGTCCGACTATGAGGAAGCGTGCGAGGAGCTGCTGGACCGGATTCGCCAGCCGGTGAAGCGGAGCCTGAAAGACGCCCACATCCGCCTGTCGGACATCGACAAGGTGGTGCTGGTGGGCGGGGCGACCAAATCTCCGGTCATCCGGAAATTTGCGGGGAAGCTGTTCCACATGATTCCGGACACCAATCTGAACCCGGACGAGACCGTGGCTCTGGGGGCGGCGGTCCAGGCGGCCATGAAGGAACGCCGGGACGGGATACGGGAAGTGATCCTGACCGACGTCTGTCCCTTTACGCTGGGAACCGAGGTGGTGCGGGAATACGAGGAGCACCGTTTTGAGAACGGCGTGTTCCTGCCGATCATCGAACGGAATACGGTCATTCCGGCCAGCCGGACCGAACGCCTCTATACGGTGCGGGACAACCAGACGAAGATCCGGGTGCACATCCTTCAGGGGGAAAGCCGGTTTGCGGTGAACAATCTGTCCCTGGGCGAACTGATGATCGACATTCCTTCCAACAAAGCGGGGGAAGAAGCGGTGGATGTGACCTACACCTATGATATCAATTCCATTCTGGAGGTGGAGGTGAAGGTATTGTCCACCGGGAAAAAGACCCGGCAGGTGTTCAAGGACCGGGATCTGGACATGAGCGAGGAGGAGATCGAGGAGCGTCTGGAGACGCTTTCCTATCTGAAGATCCATCCCAGAGACAAGGAAGAGAATAAAGTGCTGCTTCTTCGGGGCGAACGGATCTATGAGGAAAGCCTGGGGTATAAAAGAACTCAGGTGGAGCAGGTCCTGCGCCGCTTTGAGCATGCGCTGGACTCCTACGATCAGGAGCAGATCGCCCAGACCAAGCAGGAGCTGATCGAATTTCTGGAAACGCTGGATGAGTGGGAATAATTCGGAATGGATATGAGGATGGAAGAAACAGAACAGAAACTGAAGCGGATGGTGGAAGAGCTCTGGAAGGCGGGCCCCTATAAGATCATCCTGAGCAATGTCAGAAAGGCCGCCCCGGAGGAAGAAAGCTCCGGGCGGCAGTATCGGAAGATCGTGCTGAACCGTCTGGACACCTGCTGGCAGGCGGAAAAATATACGGACAGGCAGGTCTTCCATGAAAATCTGCCGGAGGATAAGGTGGAAGCGTATGTGCAGAACGCCCTGTCCGCCGGCTTTCGTCAGTGCAGCGCCTGGGACGGAGAGTGGGAGCAGACCATCCGGATCTCCAAAGGCCGGAAGATATCCAGCCAGAGAAAAAGGACGGCGCAGGCGCCGAAGGAGAAGCGGGAGCATAACCGAAAGAAACATTATATCCTGGAAGAAGGGACTGTGATCCCGCCGCTTCAGGATATGGGGATTTTCACCGCAGAAGGAAAAGTAGTACGTTCCATGTATGACAAATACCGTCAGATCAACCGGTTTGTGGAACTGATCGACGACGAGATCGACAGCCTGCCGAAGGATCATCCTGTTACAGTGATTGACTTTGGGTGCGGAAAATCCTATCTGACCTTCATTCTCTATTATTATCTGGTGAAAGTAAAGGGGCTGGACGTGCGGATCACGGGACTGGATCTGAAGGCGGACGTGATCGAACGATGCAACCGGGCTGCGGAAACATACGGTTATGAGGGCCTGCATTTTGAACTGGGCGACATCAACGGCTACGACTGCCCGTATCCGGTGGACATGGTCATCTCCCTGCATGCCTGCGATACGGCGACGGACTATGCGCTTTATAACGCCGTCCGCTGGAAGGCGAAGCTGATTTTCTCCGTGCCCTGCTGCCAGCATGAGCTGAACCGGCAGATGAAAGGTGAAAATCTGCCCATCCTGACCCGTTACGGCATCGTGCAGGAACGGACGGCGGCTTTGATGACCGATGCCGTCCGGGGAAATCTTCTGACCGCCTGCGGCTACCGGACGCAGCTTCTGGAGTTTGTGGATCTGTCCCATACGCCCAAGAACATCCTGATCCGGGCGGTGAGGGCCGTGATCCCCGGTTCCGTGAAGCAGAAGGCGCGCCTTGAGGTGGAAGAGCTGAAGAACACGTTTGGTTTCCGGCCGACGCTGGACGGGCTGCTGTTTCCGGACAGGCAGGCATAGTTACTGTTCACGGGACGGGTAGCGGTCTGCGCCCTGGACCTCTGTGCTCTGCGCTCGTATGGAATGTATCGGACACCGAAGCCGTTTTGTCCGTCCCATTCGGACAGGTGTGTTCGCCTGTGACGGACAAAACGGCTCCGGTGTCCGCTCCAGTCCACACAGCGCTGCAGAACACAGAGGTCCAGGGTGCAGACCACCCACCCTGTGAAAAGTAACCAGACATAAGTAAGATCGAATGTGTAAACATAAAACTTGTTGTGAAAAGAATCTGGAGTGATTAAGATGGAAGAGAGACAGATGACACCCAACGGACGGGAGACGGAGAAATTATACGATAAGGACAGTCACAGGAAGGAATTTGAAGCCATGGTGCTGTCCTGTGAGGAAAAGTGCACAGCCGACGGAAAGAAAACAGGATACCGGGTCGTGCTGGACCGGACCGCATTTTTCCCGGAAGGGGGTGGACAGTTCGGCGACGTGGGATGGTTGGATGATACAGAGGTTTTTGATACCCATGAAAAAAACGGAGTTATATATCATGAGACGAAAGAGCCGTTGGAATCCGGACAGACCGTGAAAGGAAAGCTGAATTTTGAGGTGCGGTTTGACCGGATGCAGCAGCATTCCGGAGAACATATTTTATCCGGCCTGGTACACAGCCTGTACGGATACGACAATGTAGGATTTCACCTGGGCGCGGAGATCACCACACTGGACTTTAACGGGGAGCTGACAGAGGAGCAGGTGCGGGATCTGGAACTTCGCGCCAACCGGGCGGTATTTGAAAACGTGCCGGTACAGGTGCTGTATCCCACAAAGGAACAGTTGAAATCCGTAAACTACCGGAGCAAGATCGAGATCGAGGGGCAGGTCCGGATTGTGTCCATTCCCGGGTACGACATCTGCGCCTGCTGCGCCCCCCATGTGGACCGGTCCGGAGAGATCGGGCTGATCAAAGTCGTAAGCTGTGAGAGGCACCGGGGCGGCTGCCGGATGACGATTCTGTGCGGATCCCGGGCGCTGGCGGATTACCGGAAGAGACAGCAGAGCGTGACGGAAATCTCCGTTGCCCTGTCCGCAAAGCCGGAGAAAGTCGGGGAGGCGGTGCTGCGCCTGAAGGAACAGCAGAGCCATCTGAGAGAACAGCTGAACCGTATGCAGGAGCGTTATCTGCAGCAGAAGCTTGCAGAGCTGGCCGGGAATGAACGAAATGTCTGTCTCTTTGAGGAAGAACTGGACAGTATCGCCGCGCGGAATTTTGTGAATGCCGCGATGGAAAAATGTGAAGGCGTCTGCGGGGCGTTTATCGGGACAGATGAGAACGGTTATCATTATATCCTTGGAAGCCGGACGATGGACCTGTGGGCGTTTTCCAAAGTCCTGAATGAAAAGTTCCAGGGAAAGGGCGGCGGGAAGCCGGAGATGGTGCAGGGATCTCTTTCCGGATGCGCCGCGGAGATTCAAAAGGAGATTATGGAGGCATAGAGCGGATGCTGGAAAATTATTCATTTGAAGTGTTCTGGAAGGATGAGAAGACGGCACATGTGCAGGTGGAAAATGAGACGGTCAATGTAGAGCGCTTTACGGAACATCCCCTGAAACAACTGTTTGCAGAAGAGAAAATGAGCAGATATCAGCTGAACCGGATTCTGGAGCTGCGCTGCTGGGACAGAGGGCGTCCGGATACGGACGAGATCCTGAAGTATCTGGGACTTACGGCATATATTCCGTATGAGATTATCAGGAAAACACATGGGGTTTCTTATAATGATTTTATCTGGTTTCGCTTTCCGGGGGAACAGATCAGCAGCCGGGATGTGCTGGTGAGGGAAAGCTGATGTTCCAGGAATCTATCGGAAATGAATCAATTGTCATGCAGGGCGGTACCAGCGAAGGAACCCAGGTGAAATGCCGAAAAGGAAAATACTGGTATAAGAAAGACCGTCAGGGAAAAGAGGGCAGAGCCGAATATCTGGTTTCCGGTCTTCTGACCTTCTCTACTCTGGAACCGTCAGAATATGTATTGTATGAACAGGGAACGATAAACGGTTTTTCAGGATGTCGGAGTGAAAACTTCCTGCGGGAAGATGAGGAACTGATTACATTTTATCGTCTGTATTATAACGAATATGGAAAAGATCTGTCGCAGGTGATATCTGCCATGGAGTCCATGGAGGAACGTATCGTATATGTGATGCAGTTTATAAAAGAAAGCTGCGGACTGGATATTACGGATTATCTCCGAAAAGTATTTACGCTGGATATGCTGACATTGAACGAGGACCGCCATCTGAACAATCTGGCAGTGATACTGCGGAAGCAGCAGTTTGTTCCGGCGCCGATTTTTGATAATGGAGTGTCACTGCTGACGGCGAACCGAAGTGTCAACTGGCATTTTCCCATGGAAGAAAATGTAAGAAGGGTGATTGCAAGGCCTTTCAGCGGTTCCCATGAGAGTATGCATCAGTATTTCGGGACAGGATTTCGGCTGGATTGTCCTGCAGTATACAGATGGCTGGAAAAAGAGGAGCCGGACAGGGAGCGGGATGTGCTGGAATTTCAGATCAGAAGGTATGAAGAAATTCTGCAGCAGGAAGCAGAGCAGTAGACATTGTTTTATATACAGCAGGGGCAGATGAAAACGCCCCTGCTGTATCTGGTTTAATAAGTGTAGTCTTCCACATCTACCTTGTCCACTTCCTGATAAGGAGCCAGCGTTGAGACCATCTTGATGGGCCGGTCATAGCTGTTTTTACAGTAATGGACTTCTCCCGGCTCGATATGGATCATCTGTCCGGGATACAGGTGGTTGACCACGCCGTCCACGACAATGTCGATCTCCCCCTCCAGAATGTAAAAATTTTCTTCCATGATGTTGTGATAGTGCGCCTTGAAATCCTGTCCGGGCATGAACTGCACAAGGGCAAAATTCATACGGGGGCCTTTCATCAGATATTTGGGTCCGCTGTCTCCAAAACGGTATTCCCGGTCTTTTTCATCTACAATATACATGATTCGTCTCCTTTCTGACAGAGCGGTTCGGGTTACAGTCCCGGGGCGGTCCACATGGACCGGGTCAGCCCCTCGTTGACCAGATCAAGCTGTGCGGCGTAGACCTTTCTCCATACCTGATAGAGTTCTTCATAGACTCTGTGGTTTTCCATGTCCGGCTCGAAGGTCCGGTCCCATCGGACGGTCCGCCGGGCGCCCTCCTCGATGCTTTCGTAGATTCCGACTCCGTATCCGGCCAGGATGGCGGCGCCAAGAGCGGTGGCTTCCCGGACCACAGGCACCTTGACGGGCATGCCCAGCACATCTGCCAGGATCTGGGACCAGAGGGCGCTTTTGGAGGCGCCGCCTGCGAAGATGACCTCCGAAGGCCGGTTGCCGGTCGCCTCATGCACCAGCTCCATATGTCCTTTTACCAACAGGGCGGTATTTTCCAGGATGGCGCGGTAGAAGGTGAAACGGTTGAATTTCACTGGGTCCAGCTCAAAATTGGTAAAGGTCGGCGACGCATGCTTCCAGTTGATAAAGTTCATCACATCGCTGAAGGCGCACATCATGCCGTGGCAGCCGGCGGGAATCTTTTCGGCTTTCTCATTCATGATGTCATAGACATCTTCCCCGGTATGCCGGCTCTGTTCCTGTTCCAGCTGACAGAAACCGTCCCGGAACCAGCGCATGACCAGCCCCGGTTTAAACGCAAGGGCCTCGTACTGCCATACGCCCGGCACGGCATGGCAGTTTACGCGCACCCGGCAGCCGGGATCGGTCGTGCCGTCGGCCGTGTTGAATTCGTACTGCCAGAAGCTGCCGCCGAAGACCGCCGCCTGATCCGGCATGGTGGCGCCTACGCCGATGGTTCCCAGTTGGCAGTCTCCGCCGCCCACAACGACCGGCGTCCCTTCTTTCAGTCCGGTGTCAGCTGCACCCTGGCTGTTTACAGGCGCGATTACAGTGCCGCATTCTACAACCGGCGGGAAAATATCGTCCCTCAGGCCGCATTTCCGGGCGATGGAAGCGTCCCAGCGGCGGCTCTTGAGATCAAAAATGCCGGTGGTGGAGCCGTTGCTGGGTTCAATGGCTTCCTTTCCGGTGAGCTTTTTGATGAGCCAGTCGTTGAACATGCCGACCGCGGCTGTCTTCTCATAGATGTCCGGCATCTTGTCTTTGACCCAGAGCAGACGGGGCAGCGCGCCCAGGGCGTAGGTCTGTCCGCTCTTAAGGTAGATCTCCTTCTCCAGCTCCGGCTTCATCCGGATCAGTTTTCCTACCTCGTCGTCGCTTCGGGCGTCCACGTTGGCGCAGGCCCAGATCTCTTCCCCGTCCTTGTCGTAGAGGACGATGCCCTCTCTCATGCAGGTGGTGGAGACGGCGGCGATCTGTTCCGGCAGGACGCCGGTTTCCTCTATGACGTCCCGGATGCAGCCGCAGGCCAGCTGCCAGTTGTGCGTCCAGTCAAAATCCATGCTGCCCGGATATCGGGGATCCTCCCGGTGCTCCCATTCCTGCTGGACGCATCCGATCTGCGTGCCGTCCGTACGGAACAGAACCGCCCGCACGCTGCCGGTTCCGGCGTCCACCGCCATTAAAAACTGCTCTGACATATAACCCCTCCTTAAAACAGAATTTACTCATTGATTCTATAGGAAAAAGTTTGCCATGAAAGGAAGCGTTTGTCAACTGTTGTCCGCAGAACAGCCTTTTCGGCGGGCAGCCTGGATTGACAAAGGGGAGGCGAGAGGGTATAGTATTGACTATCAGAAGACCGGGTCAGGAAAGGAAGGAATCAGGATGGCAGACAAAGAAGGATTGAAAGTGGCAAAGGATTATCATGTGAATGTTCCCTTTGCCAATCAGGAAGGTTTTTACGTAAAAGGCGCGAACAGCCTGGACTGGGGGATGAAGAAGCATTTATCGAATATCTTCAACCCGAAGAGCGGTAATTCGGTCATGTTCGCGTTCGACCACGGATATTTTATGGGCTCCACGGCGGGGCTGGAGCGGCTGGATCTGCTGCTTCCGAAGCTGGCGCCCTATGTGGATGTGTTCATGGGGACGAGAGGCGCGATCCGTGCCTGCGTGCCGCCGGAGATCACAAAAGGCATCGCCCTGCGGGTAACGTCCGGATCTTCCATGCTGGATGAGGACCTTTCCCATGAGGTGGTGGCTGTGGACGTCGAGGAGGCGATCCGGATGAACGCGGACTGCATGGCGGTGCAGACGTTCATCGGCGCGGACGGACAGCTTTCGAGCATCGATAACCTGTCCAGGGTCATCAACGCCGGCATGCGTTACAGCATCCCGACGCTGGGCGTGGTGGCGGTCGGTAAAAACATGGAGCGGACCGACCGGTTCTTCAAGCTTGCCACGAGGATCGTGGCGGAGATGGGCGTTCAGCTGGTGAAGACTTATAACTGCGAGAATTTTGAAGAGATCGTGGCTGCATGCCCGGTGCCCATCGTGGTGGCAGGCGGAAAGAAGCTTCCGGAATCGGAGGCGCTGACCATGGCGTATACGGTCATCTCCAGGGGCGCCAGAGGCGTGGATATGGGCCGGAACATCTTCCAGAGCGAGCATCCCGTGGAGATGGCGCAGGCCATCGGGAAGATCGTCCATGAGGGCTTCACGGACAAAGAGGCGTATGAGTTCTATCAGGACAGCATTCACTGAGCAGGCAGATCAAAACCGCTTTTGCTGGTTCACGTAAAATGTGGACCGGCAGAAGCGGTTTTCATATAGATGACATAAAAGGGATAAATGGAGTAAAAGCCAAATACTGGTGCTGTACAAGCTGAGTGAAGCTGGTTTCAGAGTAGCCACAGAACCGATTATGCAGGCGGACAGCAAAGAGTGGGACGATATATCCCGGTATATTCTGAATTTGTTGGATGAAATATCGAAAAGCCCTCTGGCAGGAGAAAACAGATCAAAGGCTTTAGATAAAATATATGGGAGCAGAGGGTTTAAGCAGTTTTCCAAAAGATATATTTGTATAGCGGTTCTGCAAAATCTAAGCGATCATAAAATTACCGTTTATAATCTTCCCCGATTATCAAATGGAGCATATGGGGTGGAAAAAGCTACAATAAGTGAAGAATATAGTATTAAGTATGTAAGCGAAGCGGAAAAGGATCTGGTACAGGAAAACTTTTTAAAAGCATATCTGGATGCACAGCGATATCTGGAAGCGATTGGAAGTAAACTGCTTTGATTATTTTAAACTGGATATCTGTAGATCATGTCTTTGGTTTTTATAAACAGTTATTCAAAGCATTTTAAAATGTAAAAAAGACAGGCCCATGGTCTTTACAAAGAATGCGGAGTTTTACATGAAGGAGGACGGAACGGTAGAACAGTGATGTATGAGTTTCTAATGGAAATAGGATTTATTTTTAAAGATGGAGAAAAAGGTAAACGAATAGTTGGAGGAGCGGATTCTAAATATTCATGTGAAAACCTGGACTGGTTAAATTTTTCACAAAAAAATGTAATGATAAGAACTAAAAAAGGTTGTATTTATTTAAAAGTAAAGAAAATTGACATATTTCCGTCAATTGCCGGAGCATTAAACATTGGCCTGACTTTATACGATAGTGAAAAGTTTGATTTACTTAATATTGGTGATAAAGTATATAAATGTGAATGAAAGGTTCAATTTCTCAGATATAATGGTAAGAAGAAAGTAATTGGATAAGAGGGAATTAAATCAAAAAGAATAATGGCTGTTGGGGAGCTTGACAATAGAAGACAGTGCCGTCTTCCTGACCGGGAGCCTGTATGTGGCGGAGCAGGCCGTATCGGACGCTGTCAAAGGAATTTTGATAAAATGGAGAAGTATGTAGAGAGTTGGGAAGATATAAGTATTATATTGTACGATGGAAATAAAGAAGAAATTAGAGGATTAAGATGTCCTGTTTGCGGTGGAAAAATAAGTTACAGTTTTGATATGAAAACTGGTTCAAATACGATAAAATGTGAGGGCTCGTGTGGAATGTATTCAAGAGGGCATGGTGATACAGGTTATATTCCCAATTGTGTTAAATATTTTGGAGAAGTTTATACAATCGAATAAGATTTATCATGCATAATATATTCTTGTCCGGAAATTTGGAAAGAAAATGTATTTAAGTGAAGCAAAGAGGACGGATAAGACACCATGGTCATGGCGAATTACATTTGAAGTAAAGGCGTGATAAATATATTTGGGCATATCCAAATGGTAGACATATAGTTGCTGGAGGAATAGAAATAAATGGTAAGCTTGTAATGAACGAATTTGATGAGGGTATAATGCGACGAGGAGAATAGGTTATGAAAGAAGTTGAAAACACGAATGGGATGCCAGTTACAACGGATATTCCCATGCTGCGGGATAAGACAATTTATAAATTATATTTGACTAAAAAAGATAAGATTTATAACAAAAGTGAAATTAAAGTTGTTTCTGCAATATGTAAAGTAAATTTTATCGAGGCAGAAAATATGCTGAGCAATCCGGTTGTTCTTATTGCAGAGGGAAATGCATATGAAGCAGGGGAAAACAAAGTTATGTTTATGATTAATTATAGAGTTGTAGATGATTTTGAGGAATTAAAAAATATGAGTTCAAAAGATTTTGACAGTGAATGGAATCAGATTACAGGTTTTTTTCAAATGTGCTTTGGCGAACATGAAGAAGGCTGTTACTATCATGAAAACCCATTACGGGCAGATGAATTCGGTGAAGAACTGCTGGATTACTGGTTTGATCAATTATTATGCACAATAGAATTATTAGAAAAAACTGATTATGTTGCTTTCCGGGAAATCGAAACAGTGAAGAGATGGTTGGAATTTAAGCGGGATGGAGAGACTGTAACTATTAATGTGGTATTGAATTCTTCTGAAAAAGCTTTACTGATTACCAAACCATTTCATGAATTTCTATATGTTGAACCAGAGAACTTTGCATGTACATGGGATGAACTGAAAAAGAATGTTATAAAACAAACAGGACGTTTTTTCAATGAGTTGCGGCAGTTAAATCCTCAGCTTATGGAAAGTGAAAAAATATCAGGTCTTTTGAAAAAATACCAGAAATTGCTGTGAAACATAACCATTCAGACAGTCCGGACAGAAACGACTGTTTGGATGCCGGCATACGATTAAAAATCAGCCGTTATCTTATTGAATCCGCATTTCCACTGTGGATGAGAACGGGGACACGGATTTTGGAGGAAACAACCTGGCTTATTGCATCATGCAGTTCTTAAAGACTGCTATCGCGCAGAGCGGATGTTCCATATTATCCTCGATTAGAATGGAGTGAAAATTAAGTGTTTTATGTAAAATAAAGGAGATTTTATATTATGGATATGAAAAAGGAATATTCCAACAGATTTATGTATAACAAAGACGAATACAATTTATTGATTTGCTGGTTTCGGTATATGCTGGAGGGCGATTTCATGAAGAGGCTCTCTATGATGAGTGAGGATATGAGTGCATCAACAGAACATATCGGATATATATTTGCGAGTAGCTGCGATGAAGAAGATATGGAAAATGGAGCCTGTTTTGAAGAGGGTGTATTATTCTTTTTTGGAAATGATAAATATGATGAAATAATAGTGGACTATAATATCTTTTATAATTCTTTAAAATTGGCGTGTAATATTTATATGGAATCATATCCAAATAAAAAAGACATTATTAATTCAAAATTAAAAATAATTAAAGAAAGGTATAACATATAGGAACTTTAAATATAAGATAGTGTATTTTTAAAAAGTTTAAATCAGTCCGGACGCCCATGTCCTGTTGGATGATCTGGAGGAGCATGAAATGTCCGCGATCCATACAGGCGATCTCCGGGAAGCTCATGCGCTGCATTTAAAATTAAAGAACAACCGGGAGAAATTTTGTTTATGAAGATTAAATGTTTAAAAGATGTTCACAGGGGATGTTCCTTAAAAGCAAATAAAATATACGAAGCCAGACAGGGACAAAAAGGGTGGTACGCAGTAGTTGATGAAAGCGGTGAATCTTATGCGTACCCTCCGCATCTTTTTGAAGTGGTTGAAGATGATTTAATAAATTATTGTAAGAAGCATAAAGATGAATATGAACTTAAATTTATAAAACAGTCCTCTAATCACCAGCATATTTTAAGTATATGGGAATGTTATTTTAATGATATTATGAATTTGTTTAAACCGAAAAATTTGGTCTGGAGGGGACTGGCTGCAATTTACCATAATAAGACGGGGTGGTATGAGAATGAGTTTTGGAAAATTCCCTGTGTTAAGGATGCGTTAAGAGAGTTTGGATCTTTAGATGAAAGAGAGCTAAAGCTTGATGGTTCAGGAATAGTATTAGGACAAATATGTGAGTTTTTGGAAAGAGCAGCAGAAGGAAATGAAGAAGTTTGGATATCGTTGGAAACAGGTATTGACAGAGCAATTGGGCAAGCATGGTATTAAATATGGATATTAACAAAGAAATGTATATATGGGTGGATACGGTTTTCCAAAAAACTAAAAAAGAAGGTATTGTATTTGATGGAAACTCATTTGATAATGAAATGGGATTTGGCTTTGAGAAAAGATGTTATGAGGGAGAATTTATACAACTGTCCCAAAATGGATCAGTGAGAAATTTTGGAAAAGTAAGCATGATACATTATTCGCGGTTTGGACTAAAATGGATTGTAAACATCGATAATTTTACTATCAAACTGCCTTTCTTATTAACAGGAAATTTAGCTGTGAATCATGTTTACAGCGGTGAAATTCAAATGATACTTACTAATAACGCAAAGAAAAAAACAGAAAAATACTCGGATACTGATTTTGCAGTTATATCTGAAAATTGTATTGCAAATTTATCTATTCATGAAAGCTCTGTCTTTATGGATATTTTTACAGATAAAATAAATTTTAAATTTGCAGATCTGTCAAAAGAGCATTTTTGCTTTGAAGGATATGATGACTGTATAGGAAAAATTAACATATGACTTTTATAAAGTGAACAATAAGCTGGACATCGACAGCGGAAGAACCGGACAGCCCTGTTATCCATGGACCTGAGTTCCGACTACGGGGAATCTAATGTACATGATGCCGCAGGCAGGGATCCGCGTCTCCCTGTATTTCAAAGGAGACGAAGAAGAGAGCGCCATAGCGGTGAACTGCATCCGGAGCGGAAAAGGATGTAAAGAAGTCGATCCTCTGGACAACTGCTCTAATGGAGAAATGCATGCCAACTGGTATATCACATATTATTGAGGTAGATAAAATGTTGACAAAGAAAGAAATAAAAGAAATTGCCGGAAAATATGCTGTCGCGTTAAAATGATATGCGCCCTTCCGCCGTGGAACACGGGTTTGGGGAGTAACTGTCGGATATGAAAAAAATTACGGATGAAGAAAAACAGATTTTGTATATGGTGGCAGAGCAATATCAGGAAATGGGGACAATAACCAATGCCTGTCCACGCTGCGGAGGGAAATTGATATATTCTGGAAACGATATATCTTATCGTATAATGTGTGAGAATGAATGCGGAATAGTTTTCAGTGTTCGGGGAATCTGAAATAAAACCGCTTCTTCCGCTGCACGTTTTGAACAGTGCCGGGGAGAAGCGGTTATTTGTCTGACTGATTTTTACTGTGTTTTCTATTACTCCGGAGTCTGCGCCTTCAGCGCTGCTTCCACAAATCCCTTAAACAATGGATGAGGCCGGTTGGGCCTTGACTTCAGCTCCGGATGCGCCTGCGTGGCAAGGAAGAAGGGGTGGTCCTTCAGCTCGATCATTTCCACGATCCGTCCGTCCGGAGACAGTCCGGACAGGGTCAGTCCATGTCCGGTCAGGGCGGAGCGGTAGTCGTTGTTGACCTCATAGCGGTGGCGGTGGCGTTCTTCGATCTGTTCATTTCCGTACAGCGCATATGCCTTCGTATCCTTATTCAGCACGCAGGGACAGGAACCCAGACGCAGTGTTCCGCCGATGTCCTCCACGCCGTTCTGGTCCGGCATGAGGGCGATGACCGGGTAGGGAGTATTGGGATTCAACTCCATGCTGTGGGCGTCCTCCAGACCGGCCACATGGCGCGCATACTCCACGATGGCAAGCTGCATGCCGAGGCACAGGCCCAGAAACGGGATCCGATGTTCTCTTGCATAGCGGATGGCGGTGATCTTGCCGTCTATGCCCCGGTCGCCGAAGCCGCCGGGCACCAGGATGCCGGTGACATCTCCGAGCATTTCCGCCGCATTCTCTTCCGTGATGAGTTCAGAATCGATCCATTTGATATTTACGACGGCCCGGTTGTCGATGCCGCCGTGCTTCAGCGCTTCCACGACGGAAATATAGGCGTCATGGAGCTGGATGTATTTTCCAACCAGCGCAATATTGACTTCCGTTACCGGGTGGCGGAGCTTGTTGACCATCTCGGTCCAGTCGGTCAGGTCCGGTTCCGGACAGGGAAGACGCAGGCATTCGCACGCCACCTGTGCCAGATGCTCCTCTTCCATGGCCAGGGGAGCTTCATACAGATATTCCACGTCCAGGTTCTGCAGTACGTTGTTCTTCGGCACGTTGCAGAACAGGGCAATCTTGTCTTTAATGCCCTTTTCCAGCGGAAGCTCCGTGCGGCAGACGATGATATCCGGCTGGATTCCCATGCCCTGCAGCTCCTTGACGGACGCCTGGGTGGGTTTGGTTTTCATCTCTCCGGAAGCTTTCAGATAAGGAATCAGAGTCACATGGATGATGATGGCGTTGTCGTGCCCCACCTCATGCTGGAACTGCCGGATTGCCTCCAGGAAAGGCTGGCTTTCAATGTCGCCCACTGTGCCGCCGGTTTCGATGATGGCAATATGCATGTCCTCAGAGGTGTAATTCCGATAGAACCGGCTCTTAATCTCATTGGTAATGTGAGGAATGACCTGTACAGTCCCGCCGCCGTAATCGCCCCGGCGCTCCTTCTGCAGGACGGACCAGTAGACCTTGCCGGTGGTGACGTTGGAATTCTTGTCCAGACTCTCGTCAATAAAACGCTCGTAATGTCCCAGATCCAGGTCGGTCTCAGCCCCGTCGTCGGTGACGAACACTTCACCATGCTGAACCGGGTTCATGGTTCCGGGGTCGATGTTGATGTACGGGTCGAATTTCTGCATGGTGACCCTGTAGCCCCGCGCCTTCAAAAGGCGTCCCAGCGAGGCGGCAGTGATCCCTTTCCCCAGACCGGACACAACTCCTCCTGTAACAAATACGTATTTGACTGGCATATGATTTGATTCCTCCTGAACTGTCTGTGTGAAAATGTTAGGCTCAAAAATAAAAACTCTTTTCATTATAGCTTATCCGCCGGAAAAAATCCACCTGTTTTCTCTTCTCAAAGGTAAAATTCTTTTTTATGTGTTACTTTTTACGGTGGTTGTGGCCTGCGCCCTGGACCTCTGTGATCTGCAGCGCTGTGTGGACTGGAACAGACGGAATTTATATTTATTTTAGAAAAGGGCTGAAAAATTTCTCACAAGGTGTATTGATTTTAAAATGAAGGTTCACTATAATAGGAAGTGCTATGCGCAAGGAGGAGAAAGATGAATGACAAAAATACTCCATCAGGATCTGGAGATAACAATCAAAAAGGACCAAAGAACCGTCAAAGTATTGTCATATTTATAGTTTTTATGCTGGCGAGTTTCCT
Source organism: uncultured Lachnospiraceae bacterium (assembly GCA_910583615.1). Taxonomy (GTDB): domain Bacteria; phylum Bacillota; class Clostridia; order Lachnospirales; family Lachnospiraceae; genus Hominiventricola. The sequence continues at coordinate 81,484 of CAJTXP010000006.1, forward strand.
GGCGCTGAACTTCATACAGAATTTCATGAAGGATGCAGGCTCAAAGGAGATCGGTTATAACGAATTTATTGAGATGCTTGAGGAGGATAAGGTAGAAAAAGTCGAAGATACCGGCCTTACCTGGGAGATCACTCCAAGAACCCAGCCGATGGAAAATGCGGAGATTACTTATTATACAGGAAAGATGGATGATGAGGCTCTTCTGCCCCTTTTGAAGGAGAAGGGCGTGGAGATCACACCATACATCCAGGATACTTTTTCCACACTGGTCTGGCAGGTGGTGTGGAGCCTGCTTCCGCTGCTTTTAATCTGGGTGGCATTTGGCTACCTGATGCGCCGGATGGGCGGCGGCGGAATGATGGGCGTGGGAAAGAGCAAGGCGAAGGTCTATATTGAGAAGGAGACCGGCGTGACTTTTAAGGATGTGGCAGGCCAGGAGGAGGCGAAAGAGTCTCTCGTGGAAGTGGTGGATTTTCTGCATAATCCGGAACGCTATGCGGAGATTGGGGCAAAACTTCCCAAAGGTGCGCTTCTGGTGGGACCGCCCGGTACCGGCAAGACGCTGCTGGCGAAGGCGGTGGCGGGAGAGGCCCATGTGCCTTTCTTCTCTCTGTCCGGTTCTGATTTTGTGGAAATGTTCGTGGGTGTGGGCGCGTCCCGTGTCCGCGACCTGTTTGACGAGGCGAAGAAGAACGCTCCCTGTATCATTTTTATTGATGAGATCGATGCCATCGGCAAAAGCCGGGATTCCAAACTGGGAGGAAATGACGAGCGGGAACAGACGCTGAACCAGCTTCTGGCAGAAATGGACGGTTTTGAGAGCAACAAGGCGTGTCTTGTGCTGGCTGCGACCAATCGTCCGGAGATCCTGGATCAGGCGCTTCTGCGTCCGGGCCGCTTTGACCGGCGCATCATCGTAGAACGTCCGGACCTGAAAGGCCGTGTGGATGTGCTGAAGGTACATGCCAAGAATGTGCGGCTGGATGAGACGGTGGATCTGGAAGCCATCGCGCTTGCCACCAGCGGCGCAGTCGGGTCAGATCTTGCCAATATGATCAACGAGGCGGCGATTCTTGCGGTGAAGAACGGCAGACAGGCAGTGTCGCAGAAGGATCTGTTTGAAGCAGTGGAAGTGGTTCTGATGGGCAAAGAGAAGAAGGACCGGATTCTCAGCGCGGAAGAGCGTAAGATCGTTTCCTATCATGAGGTGGGGCATGCGCTGGTCAGTGCGCTTCAGAAGGATTCCGAACCGGTGCAGAAGATCACGATCGTTCCCCGTACCATGGGGGCGCTGGGTTATGTCATGCATGTGCCGGAGGAAGAGAAATATCTGAATACGAAAAAAGAGATCGAAGCCATGCTGGTGGGCTATCTGGGCGGGCGTGCGGCAGAAGAACTGGTGTTCGAGACAGTGACGACCGGCGCGGCCAATGATATCCAGCAGGCCACCAAGATTGCCCGGGCCATGGTGACCCAGTACGGCATGTCCGAAAAATTCGGCCTGATGGGACTGGAGTCCAAAGAGAGCCTGTACCTGAACAACGGAACGGTTCTGAACTGCAGTGATGAAACGGCGGCAGACGTGGACAGCGAGGTCATGCGGATCCTGAAGGAATCCTATGCAGAGGCGAAGCGGCTTCTGTCGGAGAACCGGGACTGTCTGGATAAGATTGCGGAGTTCCTGATTGAGAAAGAGACCATTACAGGCAAGGAATTCATGGAAATTTTTCATAAGGTAAAAGCGGAAGAGGATGGATACCAGCAGGAAGAGCTGATATTTGCAGAATAAAACAGAAGGACCTGCCGCAGGACGCGGTTGCCAGCGCAATGTTGTTTTATGCGGCTGTCAGCTGTATTCTGCGGCAGACTCTGGTTATGGATGAAAAAAGGGAGGATGGGATATGGCGTTTGATATTGAGGAAGAGCTGAAGAAACTGCCTGCAAAGCCGGGGGTCTATCTGATGCATGACGAAAGGGATGCCATTATCTATGTGGGAAAGGCCATTTCTCTGAAAAACCGTGTCCGTCAGTATTTTCAGTCCAGCAGAAACAAGGGCGTCAAGATCGAGCAGATGGTAACGCATATCCAGAGATTTGAATACATCATTACGGATTCAGAGCTGGAGGCGCTGGTACTGGAGTGCAATCTGATCAAGGAACACCGTCCCAAATACAATACCATGCTGATGGATGACAAAAGTTATCCGTTCATTAAAGTGACAGTGCAGGAAGACTACCCACGGGTCATGCTGGCAAGGCAGATGCATAAGGACCGGGCAAAATATTTTGGGCCCTATACGAGCGCAGGGGCAGTGAAGGATACCATCGACCTGATCCACAAGCTGTACGGCATCCGCACCTGCAACAAGGCGCTGCCGAAGATGCAGGGAAAGGAAAGACCCTGTCTGAATTATCATATTCATCAGTGTCCGGCGCCCTGCCAGGGTTATATTTCCAAAGAGGCATATGGAGAGTCTGTGAAAAAAGCTCTTTCCTTTCTGAACGGGAATTATCCGCTGATCCAGAAAGAGCTGGAGGAGAAGATGCAGGCGGCGTCGGAAGAACTGGAGTTTGAGAAAGCCATTGAGTACCGGGAACTGTTAAACAGTGTGAGCAAGATCGCCCAGAAACAGAAGATTACCAGCAGCCATATGGAGGACAAAGATGTGATTGCCATGGCGTCGGATCAGGAAGACGCAGTGGTGCAGATCTTTTTTATCCGGGAGGGCAGACTGATCGGCAGGGACCATTTTTGTCTGCACATTGCGGGAGAGGAGAATCCAGAAGAGATCCTGACCACGTTTTTAAAGCAGTTTTATGCCGGAACTCCGTACATTCCCCGGGAACTGATGATCCAGTGTGAGATCCGTGAAAAAGAGTTGATTCAGGAATGGCTGAGCGGCAGAAAGGGACAGCGGGTCCACATACAGGTGCCAAGAAAGGGCGAGAAGGAAAAACTGGTGGAGCTGGCTATGAAAAATGCGCAGATGGTGCTGACGCAGGATAAGGAGCGTATCCGGAGAGAGGAAGGGCGTACCATCGGCGCCATGAAGGAGATCGCAAAGCTTCTGGGACTGCCGGGGATCAACCGGGTGGAAGCGTACGATATCTCCAATATCAGCGGTTTTCAGACTGTGGGTTCCATGGTGGTTTATGAAAAAGGCCGTCCGAAACGTTCGGATTACCGGAAATTCCGGATCCGGGGAGTGAAAGGCGCAGACGACTATGCCAGCATGGAAGAGATGCTTACCAGACGGCTTTCTCATTATGAGAATTATCCGGATCTGATCATGATGGACGGTGGAAGAGGGCAGGTGAACATCGCCCTGAAGGTCATGGACGCCGTAGGAGTCCATGTGCCCGTGTGCGGCATGGTCAAGGACGACCGGCACCGGACCCGGGGGATTTATTTTAATAATGTGGAACTTCCCATCGACCGGGACAGCGAGGGCTTCCGTCTGGTGACGCGGATTCAGGACGAGGCGCACCGTTTTGCCATTGAATACCACCGGTCCCTGCGGAGTAAAGAGCAGGTCCATTCGATTCTGGACGACATTCCCGGCATCGGCCCGGCCCGCAGAAAAGCGCTGATGAAGGGGTTTCAGACGCTGGACGACATCCGGTCGGCCGGTATCGAAGAACTGGCGTCGGTTCCCGGTATGAATATGCGGTCTGCCAGACAGGTTTTTGATTTCTTTCATGTTGATAAGCAGTAAAAAAAATGGTATGATTTTTTTAACGTCGTATATATGGATATGCGGGAGAAGGAGAACATATTTTATGAAGACAGTGACACTGAATAAAATGATCGACAAGCTGGGACTTAAGAATCTGGTCCCGGAGGTCGAGACTGAGGGAATCGAGATCAACAGCGCGGAAATCAACCGGCCGGCGCTTCAGCTTGCCGGGTATTTTGAACATTTTGCCTGTGAACGCGTGCAGATCATCGGGTATGTGGAATATACCTATTTGAACAGCCTGGATCCGGAAGTGAAGATGAAAAACTATGAGCTTTTCATGTCCAGCAGGATTCCCTGCGTGATCTACGCATCCAGGACAGAGCCGGACGAGGCCATGATTGAGCTGGCGAAAAAATATAAGAAACCGCTGCTTCTGAGTGACCGCGCCACGTCGTCGCTGATGGCGGAGATTATCCGCTGGCTGAATGTGGAGCTGGCGCCCTGTATCTCCATTCACGGCGTGCTGGTGGATGTGTACGGCGAGGGTGTGCTGATCATGGGTGAGAGCGGCATCGGCAAGAGCGAGGCGGCGCTGGAGCTTCTGAAGAGAGGACATCGTCTGATTACGGACGATGTGGTGGAGATCCACAAGGTCAGCGACGATACGCTGGTCGGGACGTCGCCGGAAATTACGCGGCACTTTATTGAGCTGCGCGGCATTGGGATCATCGACGTGAAGACACTGTACGGTGTGGAGAGCGTTAAGGAGACCCAGAACATTGATATGGTGATCAAGCTGGAAGAGTGGGACAAGGATAAGGAGTATGACCGTCTGGGGCTCAATGAAGAGTATACGGAATTCCTGGGGAACAAGGTCATCTGTCATTCCATTCCCATCCGTCCGGGCAGAAACCTTGCCATTATCGTGGAGGCTGCCGCAGTCAATCACAGGCAGAAGAAGATGGGATACAATGCAGCGCAGGAACTGTACCGGAGAGTACAGGAAAGCATCAATAAAAATAAACATTGACAAGGGGGAAACAAAACATGAAAGATTATTGCTTTGGAATTGATGTAGGTGGGACGACAGTGAAGATGGGGCTTTTTAAGACCGATGGACAGCTGGTGGAAAAATGGGAGATTCCTACCCGTACAGAAGACGGCGGGAAAGCTATCCTGCCGGACATTGCGGCCTATGCGATGGCAAAGCTGGTGGAGAAGGACATTTCCAGAGAAGAAGTGGCAGGGATCGGGATCGGCGTTCCCGGACCGATCGACGCAGAAGGAGTCGTTCCTCACACGGCGAATCTTGGCTGGGGTTATAAAGAAGTGACAAAAGAACTGTCGGAGCTGACCGGAGTTGTCTGCAGGGGCGGAAACGACGCCAATGTGGCTGCGCTGGGAGAGATGTGGAAGGGTGCGGCAGCAGGCCACAAAAGCGGTGTCATGGTTACTCTGGGAACCGGCGTGGGCGGCGGCATCATCGTTGACGGGCGGATCGTCGTAGGAACCAACGGCGCAGGCGGAGAGATCGGGCATATTCACGTGGATGACGATATTCCATGGCTCTGCGGCTGTGGGAACCAGGGATGCCTGGAGCAGGTGGCTTCCGCCAATGGAGTGGTACGGCTTGCAAAATGGATGCAGGAAACTGAAAAAAAAGAGAGCGTTCTGGATCTGGAGACCATGACTGCCAAAGACATATGGGATGCGGTCAAGGACGGAGATTCGTTCGCCTGCCAGGTGGCGGAACGTTTTGGAAAATACCTAGGGACAGCTCTGGCGAACATTGCAAGTACTGTGGATCCGGAGGTGTTCGTCATCGGAGGCGGCGTATCCAAGGCGGGACCGGTGATTCTCGACTATATTAAGAAATATTATGTGAAATATACCTATAAAGGCTGCAGGGACGCAGAGTTTGTTCTGGCGACTCTTGGAAATGACGCCGGGATCTTCGGATCAGCGAGACTGGTGATTGAGGAGTAGGCGTACACAGAAAAAGCGTGCGGCGGTTTTTGGACAGGAGATGAAAAAAGCATAAAGCCCATGACCGTATCATGGGCTTTATGCTTTCAGATGCAGAGCGTTTGCGTGCATCAATCGTCTTCCAGCATGGATTGAAAAATATCTTTTAATGCTTTCAGACTTTCATTGTCAGGCGACTCCTGCAGTGCCCGTTCGAGCCAGCCAAGAGCAAGCCTGATAAAACCCTGAAACTGTTTATTTGTCATGCCCATTTGATCACCTCATTTCAAGCGGTTCTGTATGCAGGTTACTACTGATATTATAATAGAAAGCACATAAAGTGTAAACTGCATTTTGCAGTAAAGGACGAAGGGTGATTCCCGATGAAATTTTCCACATTCCTGTATTTTGCAAAATTCGGCGTCCGGACCATCCTGTTCCGGAAAAAGGATCCGATCCTCGGCACGATTATCGTGACGGACAAGTGCAATCTGAGCTGCCGTCACTGCTCGGTCAACAATCTCACAGGGGTGGTTCATCCATACGGGCAGATCAGAGGAGAGATGGAGCAGCTGTATGCCATGGGCGTGCGGATCCTGTTCTTCTGCGGCGGAGAGACGTTTCTGTGGAGAGACGGGGAGAAGCGCCTCCGGGATCTGGTGATCGAGGCGAAGAAGATGGGGTTTCTCATTGTCAATGCGGTCACCAACGGCACCTTTCCCATCGATCTGCCGGAGGCGGACCTGATCCTTTTGAGCCTGGACGGAGACCGGGAGCGGCATAACCGGATCCGGGGCGAGACCTACGATCTTATCATGGAGAACATCCGCCACGCCTCATCGGACAACATCTGCTTTTACATGGCGGTCAACCAGATAAATAAAGACGCGATTCCGGAGGTGTGCCGGACCGCAGAGGATATGGAGCATGTGCGGGCAGTCTCTTTTAATTTTCACACGCCCTATCCGGATACAAAGGATCTGGCCCTTGGTCGGGAGGAAAAGGCCGCCTGCTGCCGGGAGATTACCCGGATGATGAAGGAAGGGGCGCCGGTCTTCAATCTGAAGAGCGCTTTTCCGTACCTGATCGACAACCGCTTTCCCACACCCTGTCGACAGTGCGTGGTCATGGAAAATGGAAAACTCAGTATCTGCGGGCGCTGCATCGAGGTGGAGGGTCTGTGTGAGTCCTGCGGATATTTCTTCGTGGCGGAGTATACATTACTGTTCCGGGGAAATCTAAGGATCATCCTGGAGATGCTGCGTACTTATCTGAAATACATATAATATTGGGATTAAAAGATATTTGACCCTGGTATCATACATATGAGGGGGAAACGATGCGCGTAATCACTGATCTGACCAGGATGTGGCTGACTCGTTCTGTCAGGCCCTTTCTGTTTCAAAAAGAATACGACCAGCTGCTTCCCTTTGAAGTGTGCGGGGAGCTGGGGCTTTACGTCCATATTCCGTTCTGCAGGAGCCTCTGCGATTTCTGTCCCTACTGCAAGGTCCTCTATTCGGAGGAGCTGTGCAGCCGCTATGCGGATGCGCTCCTTGGAGAGATCCGTCTGGTGGGACAGCAGGCGAAGGGAAGGAAGAAGGTCACCAGCCTGTATTTCGGAGGCGGGACGCCGGCGCTGGCGGCAGACCGCATGGGGGAGATCATCGGAACGATCCGGGAGTATTTTGAGATCACGGAGGGGATCGGCGTAGAGCTTCATCCGGACGACGTGACGGTCCCGGTGCTTTTGACGCTGAAAGAAGCAGGGGTGACCCGGATCAGCATCGGGGTCCAGTCCTTCGGGAAGAAATACCAGAAACTTCTGGGCCGGAAGCCGGTGGATGCGGCGGCTCTGAAAGCGGCGCTCCAGGAAGTGACCTTTGAAACCGTGTCCATGGATCTGATCTTCGCGCTTCCGGGGCAGACCTTCGAGGATCTGAAAGAGGACATTGATACCGTTTTCGCAAGCGGCGCCAACCATATGGCAATCTATCCGTTTATTGATTTTACCTTTACGTCCAGCTCCCTTCCCGCCATGCCGAAAAAGGAGAAGCGCCGTCTCCTGGATGCGGTGACGGCCTATTGTATAGATCAGGGTTACGTAAGGAACTCCATCTGGACCTTTTCCAGTGAGGAACATGCCAGGTATTCTTCCATGACCCGGGATCATTTTCTGGGCTTTGGCTGTTCTGCGGCCACCCTTCTTGGGGATCAGTTCAAAATCAACACCTTTTCTGTAACAGCATATATAGAACGGATAGAACAAAAACTTCTGCCCACCTCCCTGACGCTTCGCTTCACCCGCCGTCAGCGGATGGTGTATTATCTGTTCTGGACCGCCTACAGCACGAAGGTGAGCAGCCGGGCGTTCCAGCAGTTTTTCGGGGTCCCGTTAAAAAAGATGTACGGCCTGGAGCTGTATCTGGCGAAGCTTCTGGGCTTTGTTACGGAGGAAAACGGGGATTATGAGATGACGCCGAAGGGGGCGTTCTATTATCATTATTACGAAAATTTCTATACCCTCTCCTATATCGACCGGATGTGGGGACTGATGAGGAAAGAAGCGTTTCCGGAGGGGATGAAACTGTGAACTGTTTCCTTCAAAAAAATGTAAATATTTTATTGAAAATTCTTCAAAAAAATGCATATAATATATAGAAAGAGATTCAAAAAAGTGTGGTTTCCGGAATCGGCGAAAAAGGAAGGTTTCTATTATGCAAAGAAGGATCATGGACGAACTGATACACTGGAAAACGAAGCGGAACCGAAAACCCCTGCTTCTAAGGGGGGCAAGACAGGTGGGGAAGACCTGGCTGATGAAGGAATTTGGCAGACGCTGCTTTAAAAATACGGCTTATGTCAATTTTGACAGCGGCGGAAAGATCTGCCGGATCTTTGAGGAAGATTTTGATATCCGGCGGATTCTTCAGATGCTGAATATTGAGACCGGGGCGAAGATTGAGCCGGAGGAGACACTGATTATTTTTGATGAGATCCAGGAAGCGCCAAGAGCCATTTCTTCCCTGAAATATTTTTATGAAAACGCTCCGGAGTATGCGGTGATCGCAGCGGGATCCCTGCTTGGAGTGTCGATTCATGAAGGGGTGTCTTTTCCGGTCGGGAAAATCGATCTTCTGGAGATACATCCGCTGTCCTATGTAGAATTTTTGAAGGCTGTTGGAGAAGAGGCCCTGGCGGAGCAGATTGAGGCCGCAAATTATGATGCCATGAATACCTTTTCTGATAAATATATTCACTGGCTGAAGCTGTACTACTACATTGGAGGAATGCCGGAAGCAGTCAGCGATTATGCGGAAAATGGCGATATTTATGCAGTCCGGGAGATTCAGAACCGGCTGTTGGAGCTGTATGAGAACGATTTTGGCAAACATATGCCGAAGCAGGAACTGGCAAGGATCCGTATGGTATGGAATTCCATACCGCTGCAGCTGGCGAAAGAGAATAAAAAGTTTTTCTTCGGCCAGATCCGGCAGGGAGCCAGGGCAAAAGAGTTTGAACTTGCCATCGAGTGGCTTCTGGACTGCGGCCTGATTACCAAAGTGTACCGCGTCAGCAGGCCGGCGGTGCCTTTAAAGGCATATACGGATTTCGCGGCGTTTAAAATCTATCTTCTGGATGTGGGACTTTTGGGGGCCATGAGTGAACTGGACGCCCGTTCCATTCTGGAGGGAAATGAGCTGTTTCTGGAATTCAAAGGGTCGCTGACTGAGCAGTATGTGCTGCAGCAGCTTGTGGCGGAGACGGCCTATACACCCTATTATTTTTCGGTGTCTGCTCATTCCGAGATCGATTTTATGGTGCAGAAAGAAGGCGGGGTGGTTCCGGTGGAAGTGAAAGCGGAAGAGAATCTCCGGGCAAAAAGCCTGAAGGCCTATTGCGACAAGCACAGACCTTCCTATGCGGTGCGGACTTCCATGGCAGGCTACCGCAGGGAAGAATGGATGGTCAATCTTCCCCTGTATGGGATTCGGAATTTATAAGATTTTAAGATAGAAAGCGAAAACATGAAAAGAAAAACCGAATTGATCTTACGATATTTTCACGGCTCCAAACGGTATTTCCTGTGCGCGGTGGCGGCTTCTTTTCTGACCACGGCCCTCAATGCGGTGACGCCGCAGATCTTCCGTTTCGGCATTGACAAGGTGCTGGGGGGCGGCGGATATCCGTATCTGAGAGAACACCTCTTTGTGCTGTCCCTGGCTGTTGTAGCGGTGGCCGTGCTGTCGGGGATATTTATGTTCCTGACCAGAACCTGCACCGCCCGGGCGGGGGAGAATTTCGCCAGGAATCTCAGGGACGCCCTGTTTTCCCATGTGCAGCGGCTTCCCATGAGCTGGCATGACAAGAATCAGACCGGCGATATTATCCAACGTTGTACGTCGGATGTGGAGGTGATCCGGAATTTTGTGGTGACGCAGCTTCTGGAAGTATTCCGGACCGTGTTCCTGGTGGGGATTTCCTTTGCCATGATGGTGTCCATGAACCGGAAGCTGGCCCTCATCGTGCTGCTTTTTGTGCCGGTGGTGGTAGTCTATTCAGCGGTGTTCTATCGGCTGATTGCCAGGCGGTTTACGGATGCGGATGAGGCGGAGGGAGAGCTGTCCACGGTGGTGCAGGAGAACGCCACGGGCGTGCGGGTGGTGCGCGCTTTTGGACGGGAACAGTTCGAGATGAACCGCTTTCGGGAGAAGAACGAAGCGTTCGCCCGCCTGTGGATCCGCCTGGGGACCCTGTCCGGCCTCTACTGGGGCGTGGGGGATCTGATCACGGGTCTGCAGGTGATGACGGTTATCGTGCTGGGAGCCATGGAAGCCGTTCACGGCAATCTGTCCGTGGGGGATTTTGTTGCGTTTGCCTCCTACAACACGGTACTGGTCTGGCCGGTTCGCGGTCTGGGAAGGATCCTGTCCGATATGAGCAAGGCCGGGGTGTCCTTTGAGCGCGTGGGCTACATCATCCATGGGGAGGAGGAAGCGTACGGCGGTCTGGAGAAGGAAGGGATGCCCGGCGGCGGGCAGGCAGAGGAAGCGGAACATGCAGAATGGTCCGGAGGAAAAAGAGCGGATGATGCACATCCTGGCGGACAGAGTCCGTCTTTGCCGGATCGCATGGACATCGCTTTCTCCCATGTATCCTTCGCCTACGAGCAGGGCGAAAAGGTGCTCGACGACGTATCCTTTATGATCCCGCAGGGATCGACCTTCGGTATCCTGGGCGGCACCGGCAGCGGAAAATCCACGGTCGTTCAGCTTCTGACCAGGCTCTATGAGCTGGAGGAAGGGACCATTACGCTGGGCGGGGTTGATATCCGAAAGCTCCCCCTTGCCTGGCTGCGCCGGCATGTGGGCATGGTGCTGCAGGAGCCCTTCCTCTACTCCCGGACCATCCGGGAAAATATCGCGGCTTCCAGGCCGGAGGCTTCCATGGAGGAGATCAGAAGCGCGGCCCGGACGGCCTGTGTGGACCGGTCCATCAGCAGTTTTGCAGATGGTTATGAGACGCTGGTCGGCGAGCGGGGCGTGACCCTCTCCGGCGGACAGAGACAGCGGGTGGCGATTGCACGGATGCTGCTTCAGAAGGCGCCGGTCATGGTTTTCGACGATTCTCTGTCCGCGGTAGACACCCGGACGGACCATGAGATCCGGAAGGCCCTGAAAGAACATCAGAAAGACGCCACGGTGATCCTGATCTCCCATCGGATCACGACTCTGATGGGAGCAGACCGGATTCTGGTTTTGAACCGGGGCAGGGTGGAAGAGACCGGAACCCATGAGGAACTGATTGCAAAAGACGGGATTTACCGACAGATTTATGAGATCCAGATGGACCGGGAGAAGAGGTGAGCGCATATGGCAGCATACGAAGAACAGGAGTATAACAGACCGTTCAGTTTTCGGATCTGGGCGAAGATGGTTCCCTTTTTCAGGCCGTACAAAAAATATTTTCTCATTACTATGGGGCTGAATGTCTTTCTGGCGGCGGTGGATATCCTGGTGCCGCTGTTTCAGAGCTATGCCATCGATCATTTTATCACGCTGAATACGCTGGAGGGGATACGTCCCTTTACCGCAGTCTATGTGCTGATGATTGCTGCCCAGACGGTCAGCGTGTATTTTTCCGTCCATGCGGCCACGACCATCGAGATGAATCTGGGACGGGACCTGAAGCGGGCGCAGTTTGAGCATCTGCAGACCCTCTCTTTTTCCTACTATAATACAACGCCTGTGGGCTACATCCATGCCCGGGTCATGAGTGACACCCTGAAGATCGCCACCATGGTGGCCTGGGGACTGGTGGATATGTTCTGGGCGTTCCTCTATGTGGTGACTGTGTTCGGCGTTATGTTCTTCCTGAATGCAGGGCTGGCTCTGATCATCATGCTGGTGGTGCCGGGGATCGCCCTTCTGACCGTGTATTTTCAGAACCAAATCCTCCGCTGGAACCGGAAGATCCGGAGGATCAATTCCCAGATCACCAGCGCCTACAACGAAGGGATCACCGGTGTCAGGACCTCCAAGAGCATGGTGATCGAAGAGGACAATGACCGGGAATTTTATAAAAAGACAACCGAAATGCACCAGGCTTCCAGCCGTGCGGCGAAGCTGAACGCGGTCTATATTCCGATGATCCTTTTCTTCGGTTCTGTGGTTTCCGCCATTGTGCTGGCAAAAGGCGGCGGTCTGGTGCGGGAAGATCGGATGCAGCTTGGCACGCTGTCTGTATTTATTTCCTATGCAGTGGTGATCTTTGAGCCGATTCAGCAGCTGGCAAGGCTTCTGTCGGAGCTGATTTCCTGCCAGGCCAACATCGAGCGGGTGACGGATCTTCTGGAGCAGAAGCCCAATGTGGTGGACCGGGAGGACGTGATCCGGCGGTACGGGGACGCTTTTACGGCAAAACGGGAGAACTGGGAGCGGATCCGGGGTGATGTGGTGTTCGAGGACGTGTCCTTTATGTATCCGGACGGGAAGGAATATGTGCTGGAGCATTTTAACCTCCATGTGCCCGCCGGGATGAACGTGGCCATCGTAGGAGAGACTGGCGCCGGGAAATCCACGCTGGTCAACCTGTTGGGGCGCTTCTTTGAACCGACGAAGGGCCGGATCCTCATCGACGGCGTGGATTACCGGGAGCGGTCCCAGCTCTGGCTGCACAGTCAGATGGGCTATGTGCTTCAAAATCCCCACCTCTTCTCCGGCACGGTCCGGGAAAATATCCGCTACGGGCGGCTTGACGCCACCGACGAGGAGGTGGAAGCGGCCGCCAGACAGGTTTCGGCGGACACTGTGGCGGCGAAGCTTCCGCAGGGGTATGAGAGCAACGTGGGAGAGAGCGGCGGCAGACTGTCCGTGGGAGAAAAGCAGCTGATTTCCTTTGCCCGGGCGATCCTGGCGGATCCGGCGATCTTCGTGCTGGATGAAGCCACCTCATCCATCGACACCAGGACCGAACGGCTGATTCAGAATGCGGTGGAACATCTGCTGAAAGGCCATACGTCCTTTGTGATCGCCCACCGGCTCTCCACGATCCGGAAAGCAGATCTGATCCTGGTGGTAAAGGACGGGAAGATCATCGAGCAGGGCACCCACCAGGAGCTGCTTGAGAAGAAAGGCTGCTATCAGGAACTGTATGAAAGACAGTTTGAAGAAGAGGCGGTCATGCGGGTGTTTGCAGGAGAGATGGGCGGACAGGGTTGACGGAGGTGCTGTTGTGGCAAGAACGGTAGGGATCGGAATCCAGAGTTTTGAAAAACTGATACAAAATGGATATTTTTATATTGATAAAACAGATTTTATAAAAGAATGGTGGGAAAGCGGGGATGATGTAACGTTGATCACCCGTCCCCGCCGTTTTGGGAAAACCTTAAATATGAATATGATGGAGCGGTTCTTTTCGGTGGCGTATGCGGGCCGGGGAGAAATTTTCGAAGGACTGTCCATATGGAAGGAGGAAAAGTACCGAAAACTTCAGGGAACCTGTCCGGTCATATTTTTGAGTTTCGCAGATATGAAAGCCAGTACCTTTTCCCTGGCAAGGGAGAAAATCTGTATGGCGATACAAAAACTGTACAGCCGGTTTGACTTTCTGATGGCCGGCCGGACATTAAAAGAGGAAGAAAAAAATTTTTTCCGCAGGGTGTCTCTGGAAATGACGGATTCCACAGCAGCCGGTGCTTTGCGGGAACTTGCCTGTTATCTTTCCAGATATTATGGCAGGGATGTGATCATCCTGCTGGATGAATATGATACGCCGCTTCAGGAGGCATGGGTGTATGGCTACTGGAAGGAAATGTCAGAATTTATCAGAGGGCTGTTCAATTCGACTTTTAAGACGAATCCCTATCTGGAACGGGCGATTATGACCGGAATTACGAGGGTCAGTAAGGAATCCATTTTTTCTGATTTAAATAATCTGGAAGTAGTGACTGCTACTTCGGAGAAATACGAAAGCTGCTTTGGTTTTACAGAAGAGGAGGTGTGGGAAGCTCTTCAGGAGTACGGGCTGTATGATCAGAGACAAAAGGTGAAAGACTGGTATGATGGTTTTACTTTTGGAAAAACGGAGGCGATCTATAACCCCTGGTCTGTGATCAATTTTCTGGATAAAAAGCGGCTTTCCATGTACTGGGCCAATACCAGCAGCAACAGTCTGGTGAACCGGCTGATCCGAAGAGGCAGCCGGGAGATTAAAATGGAGATGGAAAATCTTCTAAAAGGCGGAGTGCTTCAAACCTGGATTGACGAGCAGATTATATTTGAGCAGCTGGACAGCAGGACGGATGCGGTATGGAGCCTTCTGCTGGCAGGCGGTTATTTGAAAGTAAGGCGTTATCTGATGGATGAAGAGTGGGGACGGGATACGTATGAGCTGGCGCTGACGAACCGGGAGGTTCGGTTTTTGTTCGGTCAGATGATCGACGGATGGTTCCGGGATTTTGTACCGGAATATAATGATTTTGTGAAAGCAATGCTGACGGGGGACAGAAAGGCCATGAATGGATACATGAATAAAGTGGCGATGGCGACCTTCAGTTATTTTGACAGCGGGATAAAGCCGTCAAAGGAGTCGGAACCGGAACGGTTTTACCATGGTTTTGTGCTGGGGCTGACCGTGGACCTGGCTGACCGGTATGTCATTACTTCAAACAGGGAAAGCGGTTATGGAAGATATGATGTCGTTCTGGAGCCAAAGAGACAGGAAGACTGTGCGGTGATTATGGAATTTAAGGTTCGGGATCCGGGAGAGGAGAAGACGCTGGAGGAGACGGCAAAAGAGGCCTTGGCGCAGATCGAAAGAAAGAAATACGAGGCGGCTTTGACAGCAAAGGGGATTGCCCCCGGGCAGATACAGAAGTATGGCTTTGCATTTGAAGGGAAAACGGTTTTGATTCG
The DNA here is from genome assembly GCA_910583615.1 of uncultured Lachnospiraceae bacterium. Classification (GTDB taxonomy): domain Bacteria; phylum Bacillota; class Clostridia; order Lachnospirales; family Lachnospiraceae; genus Hominiventricola. The sequence continues at coordinate 96,545 of CAJTXP010000006.1, forward strand.
GTAAATAAAAAGAAAGGGCAAAGGTGGAAGGATGGCAAGAGTCACAGGAATCGGACATCAGGATTTCGGATATGTGATCACAAATGATATTTTTTATGTGGACAAGACCGCGTTTATCAAGGAGTGGTGGGAGAACCACGATGCGGTAACGCTGATCACCCGCCCCCGGCGCTTTGGAAAGACTCTGAATATGAGCATGCTGGAATATTTCTTTTCTAACGCTTATGAGGGCAGAGGCGATCTTTTTGAAGGTCTGTTCATATGGAAAGAGGAGCGATACCGGAAACTACAGGGGACATACCCTGTGATCAGTCTGTCCTTTGCGGAGGTCAAGAGAAAAGATTACCAGTCCACGGTTCAGCGGATCAATCAGATTCTGACGGATCTGTACCGGGAATATGCATTTTTGCTGCAGGGGGATCTGCTCCTGGAGGAGGAAAAGGCAGAATACCGGCAGATTTCCATGGATATGCCCGAGGTGGTGGCTGGAAGAGCGCTCCATAAGCTGTCCGAATATCTGTACCGATACTATGGGAAAAAGGTTCTCATCCTGCTGGACGAATATGATACACCGCTGCAGGAAGCCTGGGGAAACGGGTACTGGGAAGATCTGGTGACATTTATCAGGGATATGTTCAATGCCACATTTAAGACCAACCCGTATCTGGAGCGTGCGGTCATGACCGGGATTACGAGGGTCAGTAAGGAATCCATTTTTTCGGATCTGAATCATCTGACCGTCGTGACCTCTACATCGGATTTGTATGCGGAAAGTTTTGGCTTTACGGAGTCAGAGGTGTATACTGCGCTGAAAGAATATTTGCTGGAAGATCAGATGTCAAATGTGAAGATATGGTATGACGGTTTTGTATTTGGAGCGCATAGGGATATTTATAATCCCTGGTCGATTATCAATTATTTGAAAAACGGGCGGTTCTCCACATACTGGGCAAATACCAGCAGCAACAGCCTGGCAGGAAAGCTGATTCAGAGAGGAAGCTCCGAGGTGAAAAAGACCATGGAGGAGCTTCTGCGCGGGAAGAGCTTCTGCACGCAGATTGATGAGCAGATCGTGTTCAGCCAGCTGGATACGATGGAAAGCGCAGTCTGGAGCTTTTTACTGGCCGGCGGTTATCTGCGGGTGGAACATGTCTCTGTGGATGAATGGGGAGAGGGCGTCTATGAGCTTACGCTGACGAACCGGGAGGTCCGCCTGATGTTCCGGGGGATGATCGACCGATGGTTCCGGCAGTTTACACCGGCGTACAATGATTTTCTGCGTGCGCTGCTTCTGGGGGATCTGGAGGCCATGAATCTGTATATGAACCGGGTATCGCTGGCTGTCTTCAGTCATTTTGATACGGGAGTGCAGCCTTCCGAATCAGAACCGGAGCGGTTCTATCACGGTTTCGTTCTGGGGCTTCTGGTGGACCTGGAAGACCGGTATACGGTGTTATCCAACCGGGAGAGCGGTTTTGGCAGGTATGATGTGATGCTGGAACCGAAAAGGGAAGAGGAGGATGCGGTCCTTCTGGAATTTAAGGTCAGAAATCCAGGAAAAGAAAAAAGTTTGGAAGAGACCGTTCAGAATGCGCTGGCACAGATCGAAGAGAAACAATATGCGGCGTCTCTGGAGGCAAAGGGCATACCGGCCGGGCGGATTCGGCGGTACGGGTTCGCGTTTGAAGGAAAGAAGGTGCTGATCGGTCAGGGCGGAATCGGATGCTTCTGATCAGATGGTTTCGATCTTTCCGGTGAGAGGAAAATCACAGGTGCGGATGGCAGAAAATCCAATGCATTCAAAAAATGCAGGAAACAAATAAGGAGGAACGACAGGATGGATGCAAAAACGAAACAGATAGCAGAGCGGTTTCACTGTCCGTATATGGTGTTCGAGGCAGGAAGCGAACCGGAGAAGCTGGAGCGGGCTTACATGGAGGCGCTGAAGGAAGGGAAGAGGGACGGTTTCTGGCCGGCGATCCTTCTGGTGGATGAGTATGTGGAAGAATGGCTGGGGATCGTTGCACAGGATGGTTACGATCGGGAGAAGGTCATCGCCGGCTGCGGTGACAACGGCAGAGAAATTCTGGCAGAACGCCTGGGAGAGTATCTGGAAGATTATGGAGAGGAGTCCCAAAGCGAACTGGTCGGACAGGAGACGGAAGGGGACGAGCTGCATCAATTTATCGGCTACTGTTCCTTTGACGACGGCACGCTGGCGGCAGATGCGCTGCTTCTGAAGCTTCCGGTCAAAAATCCGTGGGAAATCATCGGATATCTGCCCATGGGCGGCTGGAACGACTGTCCCGGAGCAGAGGATATGATCGCGGTCTGTAAATACTGGTACGAAAGATACCGCGCGGTTCCGGCGGTATTTACCCATGACGTGATGGAATTTTATGCACCCTATGGTCTGAACGGCGCGAACAGTCTGGAGGCTGCAAAGGAGCACTATGCTTTCTGCACCGATCGGGTGGATCAGGGGACCAGGACGTATACGATCTCAGAGCTGGCAGCAGGGCTTGCACATTCCACAGTCTGGTATTTCTGGTGGGATTAAGAGGAAACCTGTCCCTCAGGACGGATCGCAATCCCGTCTCCCAGCGCCTTTGATGAAAAGACCGGGTCCGCCACCTCCGAAACCGGGATCACCTGTCCCGACACGATGGCCCTCAGCTCTTTTACCGGTTCCAGTCTACCATCACTTTTCAGATCAGACAGCTGGAACAGGAATTATCCGTCCGGCTTTTTGAGAAAACAGGGCGCAGAATGGTCCTGACGAAAGCCGGAGAGCATCTTGTTCCATACGTGGATGAAGTGTTGTGCTCTCTGGAAAAACTGCGTTCTTTTGAAAATGATCTGTCCAAATGCAGGGAAGATCTGCAGATCGGCGTGGGAGAGACGCTGCTGTGCTATCAGCTGCCCGGCATCCTGAGAGAATTTCACCGCCGGGCGCCGAACGCACGTCTGTTTCTTCGTTCCATGAACTGCTTCGATATTCGTGATGAGCTGTGCAGCGGTACCCTGGATCTGGGACTGCTCTATGAAGATGTGGGAGGATTCAACGATCATCTTGTATCCTGTTTCTTCGGAAAATATCCCCTTGTACTGGTGGCTGCTCCTGAAGTCCAAAAAGCCTGTCCTGATTTTATCACTCCCGACAGAGCCATCCCGGTTCCATTCATTATCAATGAATCTCAGTGCATTTTCCGGCTAATGTTCGAAGACTACCTCCGCCAGAAACGGATTACCCTGGACCATACGATCGAATTGTGGAGCATCCCCAAAGCAGTTTTCTCTCCGGTGCGTTTCTGCAGTTTGTGAATCCAAAGATTTATATTTACTGTATCGTGTCTATGGAAGCTTATATTCTCCCGCACTATCAGGGGGAATGGACCGCGCTTCTCTTTTTCGCACTTCTTCTTGCGTTGATCGGTTTTATATTTACTTTGTGCTGGTCGTTGTTTGGGTCGGTATTCAAGCTGCTTTTCTCCAGATATGCGAAAATTACGAACCTCATTATGGCGGGGCTTCTGATGTACTGTGCCGTATCGCTGTTCTTATGAGAAGTTTTTCCAAAACAGCAACGAATTTTTGAACTGCTGCGGAAACCAGTTCCGCAGCAGTTGCATTTCACCAATCCATATGTTATGATAATCACGATATCTTTGGCTGAACATTCCGGCCGGATTTTCCCAATGACAATTTTATATGCTTTCCTTCCGCATGGCGGCCCGTTTGCGCAGGGTGGGATCCAGGATCTTCTTGCGGATCCGTAAGGATTTCGGCGTGATCTCCAGGAGCTCGTCGGTGTCGATGAACTCCAGGCACTGCTCCAGGCTCAAGACTCTGGGCGGCGTCAGTTTCAGCGCCTCGTCCGCGCTGGAGGAACGGGTGTTGGTCAGCTTCTTGGTCTTGCAGACGTTGAGCTCGATGTCTTCGGCTTTTCCGTTCTGTCCTACCACCATGCCGGAGTAGACTTTCTCTCCGGGGCCGATGAACAGCGTGCCGCGTTCCTGGGCGTTGAACAGCCCGTAGGTGATGGACTCGCCGGACTCAAAGGCGATAAGAGATCCCTGCTTGCGGTACTGGATGTCGCCCTTGTAGGGTTCGTAGCCGTTGAAAATGGTGTTCAGTACCCCGGTTCCCTTGGTGTCGGTCATGAATTCGCCCCGGTAGCCGATCAGCCCTCTGGAAGGAATGGAGAATTCCAGACGGGTGGAACCGCTGCTGTTGGTGTGCATGTTCAGAAGCTCGCCTTTGCGTTCTCCAAGCTTCTGGATCACGCTTCCGGCGTATTCATCGTCCACATCCACATAGGCCAGCTCCATGGGCTCCTGCCGCTTTCCTTTTTCGTCGTATCGGTAGAGCACCTCCGCCTTGCTGACTGAGAACTCATATCCCTCCCGGCGCATGTTTTCGATCAGGACGGACAGATGCAGCTCGCCCCGGCCGGACACCTTGAAGCTGTCCGTATTATCTGTTTCTTCTACGCGCAGGCTCACATCGGTGTTCAACTCCCGGAACAGACGGTCCCGGATGTGCCGGGAAGTAATGTATTTTCCTTCCGTACCTGCCAGCGGGCTGTCGTTCACATTGAACTGCATGGCGATGGTCGGCTCGGAGATTTTCTGGAACGGAATGGCGTTCGGGGCTTCCGGAGCGCACAGCGTATCTCCGATGTGAAGGTCGGCGATACCGGAGATGGCTACAATGGATCCCACGGTGGCGGTGGTTACGGGGACTTTGTTCAGTCCGTCAAATTCATAGAGCTTGCTGATCTTCACCTTCTTGACCTTGTCCGGCTCGTGGTGGTTGACGATGACCACCTCCTGATTGACGCTGACATTTCCGTTGTCCACCTTGCCGACGCCGATCCGTCCCACATATTCATTGTAGTCAATAGTGCTGATCAATACCTGAGTGGGCGCCTCCGGGTCGCCTTCCGGAGCCGGGATATAGTCCAGGATCGTATCGAACAGAGGCGTCATGTCTTTTGCTTCCTCCTGAAGGTCCAGGGTTGCGTAGCCGCCTTTGGCGGATGCGAACACAAACGGGCAGTCCAGCTGTTCATCGGAAGCATCCAGATCCATCAGAAGTTCCAGAACCTCGTCGATGACCTCTGCGGGACGTGCCTCCGGCCGGTCGATCTTGTTGATGCAGACAATGACCGGGAGGTTAAGTTCCAGCGCTTTTTTCAGCACGAATTTTGTCTGCGGCATGGAGCCCTCAAAGGCGTCCACCACCAGGATGACGCCGTCTACCATTTTCAGCACCCGCTCCACTTCGCCGCCGAAATCCGCATGTCCGGGGGTATCCACGATATTGATTTTCACATCTTTATAGAAGACGGCTGTATTTTTGGAAAGGATCGTGATTCCGCGTTCCCGTTCGATATCGTTGGAATCCATGACCCGTTCGGCCACTTCCTGGTTTGCGCGGAAGACTCCGCTCTGTTTTAAAAGTTCATCTACCAGAGTTGTTTTACCATGGTCTACATGGGCAATGATCGCTATATTTCTTACATCTTCACGTTTCATAAAATCAAATCCTTTTCTTTGCTTTTCTCAATTCAGTTTAACCATCTACAAGTTTAATAGTGTATCACATTTTTCCGGGAAAACAAGCGTTTTTGAAAAAATACCGGACAGAAAAAGGGCATTCTGGAAAAATATTGAATAAATTTTGAAAAAACAGGAATATTTGAAAGAGGTGCTGAATATATATTATAGACAAAATACGAAAAGAGACACTTCGTCAAACAGAAGGGAGAACAAAATTATGTCAGATAAGATCATTGAAAACAACCAGGTATCCATTGTAGGAGAAGTCGTATCCGATTTTTCTTTCAGCCATGAAGTTTTTGGGGAAGGCTTCTACATGCTGAATGTGTCCGTAAAACGTTTAAGCGACTCCTGCGACGTGATACCGCTGATGATTTCCGAAAGGCTGATCGACGTGAATGAGGATTACCGGGGAGCCTATATCCAGGCCACGGGGCAGTTCCGTTCCTACAACCGCCATGAGGAAAAGAAGAACCGTCTGGTATTGTCCGTCTTTGTCAGAGAACTGGAGTTTATCGAAGAAGAGGTGGAGAATGCCAAGACCAACCAGATCTTTCTGGACGGTTTTATCTGTAAGATGCCGGTTTACCGTAAGACGCCGCTTGGCAGGGAAATTGCGGATATTCTGCTGGCAGTCAACCGTCCTTATGGAAAATCCGATTATATTCCGTGCATCTGCTGGGGGAGAAATGCCCGGTTTGCATCCGGCTTTGAGGTAGGCGGCCATACTCAGATCTGGGGCAGGATCCAGAGCCGGGAATACATGAAAAAAATAGACGAGGAGGAAAGTGAGCGCAGAGTTGCATATGAGGTATCTGTCAGCAAGCTGGAGTATCTGGATTAGGGAAAAGGAGCCGGAACAGAACAGAGAATAAGGATAAAGCTTGCATTTCTTCCGATGCTGGTGTAATATGAACGATAAGAAAAGATAAAGGTTTCTGTTTCGGGTTTGGAAGATGCGGGGAAGCTATGAACGGGAGTAGATTACAGATTTATTTTGGAAGCGGGAAAGGAAAGACCACGGCAGCTCTTGGGCAGGCGATTCGGGAAGCCAGCAGAGGGAAGTCGGTCATCATAGTTCAGTTTTTAAAAGGAAAGCAGCCGGAAGCGATCAGTTTTATCCAGCGGTTGGAGCCTGAGATCAAGCTGTTTCGGTTTCAGCGCCAGGAGGAAGCATTTGAAGACCTGAGCGCTCAGGAACAGAAGGAAGAGACTCTGAATATGAAGAATGGTCTCTGTTTCGCAAAAAAAGTGCTGGCAACAGGCGAGTGCGATGTGCTGGTACTGGATGAGATCCTGGGGCTTCTGGAATATGGGATTGCAGGCCTTTCCGATATCCGCGGACTTCTGGATGAAGCGCCGGAAGGGACGGATCTGATTTTCACAGGCATTCGACTCTGCTCTGATATTATGGAATGGGCGGACGAAGTGTATCAGATTTCTGCGCTGAAAGAATAGATTCCCTGTGTTGACAAAGGAATCAGAAGATGTTATATTGAAGACAGTTGAATGAAGAGAGATAGAGGTTGCGTGAATCATGAGTATGCTGGCAGATGTGTGCAGGCACAGAGGAAGACAGAGGAAAGGGAGGAACGCCGAAAGGACAGATACCCTGTATATCTGTTGCTTGGGCATGGGGTGAAGAACCACATGACTGTCATCTGATGCAGATGAAGCGCTATCCGGACAGAAATGATCTGTAATATGTATCATTTTATTATGTTGGAATTCTGGAGAGGCGTACATAGGCACGCCTCTTTCTTTCTGTGTGCAGGGGAAGACGGTTTTTCCCAGTTCAATTGTGCAGGAAAGTATATAGAAATGGCTGTTTTGCAGTGTATATCCTGTGCGACGGGCAGAAAAGAAGACCTGTCTGTCCGATCTTTCAGACAAAAGACTATCAGGAGGGTAAAATTATGTCGATTTTTACAGGTGCGGGAGTTGCCATCGTAACTCCGATGACAGAGACTGGTGCGGTGAATTATCCGAAGCTTGCAGAGCTTCTGGAATTTCAGATCGCCAATGGAACGGACAGCATTATTATCTGCGGGACGACCGGAGAGGCTTCCACGCTGTCCCATGAGGAACATCTGGAGGTGATCCGTTTTGCCATTGAGAAGGTGGCGAAGAGGATTCCGGTCATTGCGGGGACCGGTTCCAACTGTACAGAGACGGCGGTCTACCTGTCTCAGGAAGCGGAAAAATACGGCGCAGACGGTCTGCTGCTGGTGACGCCGTATTACAATAAAGCGACTCAGAAGGGACTGATCGCTCATTTTACGAAGATTGCAGAGTCTGTGAAGATTCCGGTCGTGCTGTATAATATCCAGAGCCGTACCGGGGTCAATATTACGCCGGAGACGCTGGCATATCTTGCCAAAAATGTAGAGAACATCGTGGCGGTAAAAGAAGCCAGCGGCAATATTTCTCAGGTGGCGAAGATTGCCAGCCTGTGCGGAGACAGTCTGGATATCTATTCGGGTAACGACGATCAGATCGTACCTCTGCTTTCCCTGGGCGGAAAAGGCGTGATTTCCGTACTTTCCAATATTGCACCCAGGGAGACTCATGAGATTGTGGCGAAGTTCATGGAAGGAGACGTGGCGGGAAGCACGGCGCTTCAGCTGAAGGCGATTCCGCTGATCGATCAGCTGTTCTGCGAGGTGAATCCGATACCGGTAAAAGCTGCCCTGAATCTGATGGGATTTGAAGTGGGGCCGCTTCGTATGCCGCTTACCACCATGGAAGAGGCGCATCAGAAAAACCTGAAGGCGGCCATGGAGGACTTTGGGATTAAGGTAAAATAATATGGTATCTTCCCTGGGAATGCCTGGAAGAGTGTTCGAGTGCGGATGCAATCGGAAATTCTTCCGGATAAAGGGGCGTTATTCAGGCAGATGCGGGACTATAATTGGGAGAATACAATGGTTAGAGCGATTATGCATGGCTGTAACGGCCATATGGGACAGGTGATTACCGGCCTGATCAAAGAAGATGCAGATATTGAGATCGTGGCGGGCATTGATCTGGTGGACTGCCGGGATAACGGGTATCCAGTATATACAGATATTGAGGCCTGTGATGTGGAAGCGGATGTTATTATTGATTTTGCATCTGCGAAAGCAACGGATGCGCTTCTGGCATATGGAAAGAAGCGCGGCATTCCGATGGTTTTGTGCACCACGGGACTGTCGGATGCGCAGCTTGCAGCGGTGGAAGAGGCAAGCAAAGAGGTGGCGGTTCTGAAATCGGCGAATATGTCTCTGGGAGTGAACATGCTCCTGAAGCTTCTGAAGGAAGCGGCAAATATTCTTGCTCCTGCAGGCTTCGACATCGAGATCGTGGAGAAGCATCACAACCGGAAAGTGGACGCACCCAGCGGAACGGCTCTGGCGCTGGCGGATTCCATCAACGAGTCTCTGGGGAATGTCTACGAGTACAAGTTTGACAGGAGCCGGACAAGGGAAAAGAGAGACAAAAAAGAGATCGGCATTTCTGCGGTCCGGGGCGGTACGATTGTGGGAGACCATGACGTGATCTTTGCCGGGACGGATGAAGTCATCACTTTCAGCCATACGGCATATTCCCGTGCCATTTTTGGGAAGGGCGCCGTTCAGGCTGCAAAATTCCTTGCAGGGAAACCGGCAGGACACTATGAGATGAGCCATGTGATCGAGGCACAGTCATAAAAAATTTTATAATGTATAAAAATCAGAGAGTTGTCCATATTACTAACAGCAGGTCAAATACTGTTTTTCATCTTTAATTTTAATTAAAAGGAGAGACATTTATGAAACAGTTCAGGAAGTATTGTATTGGCATGCTGTTGCTGGCGACACTTGTTCTGGTCACAGCGTGCGGCAGAGCGAACAACGGAGCTACCACAGATAACAATGGAGCTGCCGGAGATAACGGAACGGTAACGGACGGTGAGAACGGAACCGGCTCCGGAACCGGAACGAACGTGGACGACATTCTGTTCGATACCGACGGAGATGGCGTCTATGACCATACGGATGTGGATGGAGACGGTCTTCTGGAGGAGATCGGGAATGATTCCAACGACGTGGTGGACGATCTGATCAATGATGTGACCGGAGACGACACGATGGTAGACGGAAATGTAAACAATAACGGGACGGTAGACGGAACAGGAACCGTGGGCGACGGGGCCGGGACAGACCTGCCGTAACAAAAAACAGGGGGTGTTGTAAAACGCCCCCTGCCTGTGTTTTCTGGCGTTTGCATGGAATGTATAAAAGTACCGATGCCGTCTGCTGCATGGAAATTGGTACTGGAGGAGACTATATGGAATTTCGGCCATGTATTGATATACATAATGGAAAGGTAAAGCAGATCGTTGGGGGGAGCCTGAAAGATGCGGGCAGCCAGGCGGAAGAAAACTTTGTGTCGGAGCAGGATGCGGCGTTTTATGCACGGTTTTACCGGGAGAGCGGTATCCGGGGCGGACACATCATCCTGCTGAACAAAGAAGGATCGGAGTTTTACGAGGCGACGAAGAGCCAGGCGCTTCTGGCTCTTGCAGAATATCCGGGGGGCCTGCAGGTGGGGGGAGGCATCCGCGACGACAATGCAGCAGAATATCTGGAGGCAGGGGCCAGCCATGTGATCGTCACATCCTGTGTATTCCGGGACGGAGCGGTGGACTGGGACTGTCTTCGCAGGATCAGAAAGGAGGCAGGCAGAGAACGTCTGGTGCTGGATCTGAGCTGCCGCAGAAAGGGAGAAAATTACTATATTGTGACAGACCGGTGGCAGAAATTCACAGATGTGGCGCTGTCAGCGGCCGTGCTGGACGATCTGGCCGGATATTGCGCGGAATTTCTGGTCCATGCGGTGGATGTGGAGGGAAAGGCGCGGGGGATCGAGGAGCCTCTGGTGCAGATGCTTGGGGACTGGAACGGGATTCCCGTCACCTATGCGGGCGGCGTCGGAAGTTTTGCAGATCTGAAGAAACTGAAAGAACTCGGCCGGGGGCGGCTGAATGTAACGATCGGCAGCGCGCTGGACCTGTTCGGCGGAGAAATGAATTACGAAGAGGTTGTGAAATTCGTTGCAGGATCGGCGAAATGATGGTATGATAAAGACAGGCATCTATATGTGCGGGGGTATCGAAAAAGAAGCGCAGGGATGCAGAATAAAAAGCAAAGGAGTGGTTCTATGCGTTACATTATCAGCGGAAAAAACATTGACATTACGGACGGCCTTCGGTCGGCGGTGACGGACAAACTGAAAAAGCTGGAGCGCTATTTTACTCCTGATACGGAAGTACATGTGACTTTGAGCGTGGAGAAGGAGCGTCAGAAGATCGAAGTGACGATTCCGGTAAAGAGGAACATTATCCGGTCAGAGCAGTCAAGTACAGACATGTATGTGTCCATTGATCTGGTGGAGGAAGTGATCGAACGTCAGCTTCGGAAGTACAAGAACAAGCTGATAGCAAGACAGCAGGGGGGCGGAAATTTCCAGAAGGAATTTATGGAGAAGGATTCGGAGGATCAGGAGGTTAAGATCATCCGGAGCAAGAAATTTGACATCAAGCCCATGTATCCGGAGGATGCCTGCGTACAGATGGAGCTTTTGGGACATGCCTTTTTTGCCTTTGTGAATGCAGAGACCGATGAGATCAATGTAGTGTACAGAAGAAAAGGCGGCACCTACGGAATTCTGGAACCTGATTTGTAAAAAATGCATAAAAATGACGGTTTGGAAACCGTGTATGGGATTTGACATTTGCCAAATCCCATATTTGTGCTATAATAACAGATATGTTGCCTGAAAAAGGCAGTCCATTGAACATTGGATAGGAGAATAGCATGAAGATATTTGACAAACTGTTCGGGACTCACAGCGAACGGGAGCTGAAGCTGATCAACCCGGTCATTGACCGGATTGAGGAACTGCGTCCCGCCATGCAGGCGCTTGGCGACGAGGAACTGCGGGACAAGACAAAAGAATACAGGCAGAGGCTCTCGGAAGGGACATCTCTGGACGACCTGCTTCCGGAAGCATTTGCAACGGTCCGGGAGGCGGCGAGGCGTGTATTGGGGATGGAGCATTACCGGGTGCAGCTCATCGGCGGCATGATCCTGCATCAGGGGCGTATCGCGGAGATGCGTACCGGCGAAGGAAAGACGCTGGTATCCACGCTTCCGGCTTATCTGAACGCGCTGGAAGGCAAGGGCGTCCATGTGGTCACGGTTAATGATTATCTGGCGAACCGTGACGCGGAGTGGATGGGAAAGGTACACGAGTTCCTGGGCCTGACCGTGGGCGTGGTGCTGAACAGCTCCACCAAGGAGGAGCGCCGTGCGGCATATGGCTGCGATATTACCTACATCACAAACAACGAGCTGGGTTTTGACTATCTGCGTGACAACATGGTCATCTACAAAAACCAGCTGGTGCAGAGGGATCTGCATTACGCCATTATCGATGAGATCGACTCGATCCTGATTGACGAAGCCCGCACGCCGCTGATTATCTCCGGCCAGAGCGGCAAATCCACGAAGCTGTATGAGCTCTGCGACTATGTGGCGCATACGTTAAAACGCGGAGAAGCCAGCAAGGAATTTTCCAAAATGGATGCCATCATGGGAGAAGAAATCGAGGAGACCGGCGATTTCATTGTCAATGAGAAGGACAAGATCGTCCATTTGACGGCGGACGGCATTAAAAAAGTAGAACAGTATTTCAAGATCGAGAACCTGGCGGATCCGGAGAATCTGGAGATCCAGCACAATATGGAGCTGGCACTGCGCGCCAATAATCTGATGTTCCGCGATCAGGACTATGTGGTGAAAGACGACCAGATCTTCATTGTGGATGAGTTTACCGGGCGCATCATGCCGGGTCGGCGTTATTCGGACGGCCTGCATCAGGCCATTGAGGCAAAGGAGCATGTGAAGGTCAAGAGGGAGAGCAAGACGCTTGCCAACATTACTTTCCAGAACTTCTTTAACAAATATGCCAAGAAGTGCGGCATGACCGGTACGGCGCTGACGGAGGAGAAGGAGTTTCGGGCCATCTATGGTATGGATGTTATCGAGATTCCCACCAACCGTCCGGTGCAGCGTAAGGACCTGCAGGACGCGGTGTACAAGACCCGTAAGGAAAAGCTGTTTGCGGTCTGCAACGCCATCGAGGCGGCGCACGCCAAAGAGCAGCCGGTGCTGGTGGGAACAATTACCATCGAGGCGTCCGAGGAGCTGAGCCGGATGCTCACGAAGCGGGGAATCCAGCATGAGGTGCTGAATGCCAAGTTCCATGAGCGTGAGGCGGAGATCGTGGCTCTTGCAGGACAGCACGGCGCGGTGACCATCGCAACCAACATGGCGGGCCGCGGTACGGATATCCAGCTGGATGAGGAAGCAAGAGTGGCAGGCGGACTGAAGATCATCGGTACGGAGCGCCATGAGGCAAGACGGATCGACAATCAGCTTCGCGGACGTTCCGGCCGTCAGGGAGATCCGGGCGAGTCCCGTTTCTACATCTCTCTGGAGGATGATCTGATGCGTCTCTTCGGTTCCGAGCGGCTCATGAGCATGTTCAATGCTCTGGGAGTGCCGGAAAATGAAGAGATCGAGCATAAGATGCTGACGGATGCCATCGAGAAGGCACAGATGAAAATCGAACACAACAATTTCGGTATCCGTAAAAACCTGCTGGAATACGATCAGGTTATGAACGAGCAGCGGGAAGTGATTTATGCGGAGCGCCGCCGGGTGCTGGATGGGGAGAGCATGAGAGATTCCATCTACAAAATGCTGTCCGATATCGTAGAAAACGCAGTGGATACGTTCATCGGAGACGATCAGGAGCCGGAAGAATGGGATCTGACCGGACTCAATGAGACGCTGATACCGGTTATACCGGTGGAAAATATCACAGCGGAACGTCTTGGCTGCAAAAATAAGGCGGAATTGAAGCACGCTCTGAAGCAGGAGGCAACCAGGCTCTATGAAGCGAAGGAGGCGGAATTCCCCAACGCGGAGCTGATCCGCGAGCTGGAACGCGTGTTCCTTCTGAAGACCATAGACAGAAAATGGATGAACCATATTGATGATATGGAGCAGCTTCGTCAGGGAATCGGCCTGCAGGCCTATGGACAGAGAGATCCGCTGGTGGAATACAAGATGAGCGGATATGAGATGTTCGAGGCTATGACCAGCAGTATTCAGGAGGACACGGTTCGCATCCTGATGCATATTCGCGTGGAAGAGAAGGCGGAGCGCGAAGAAGTAGCGAAGGTAACCGGCACCAACAAGGACGATTCCCTTGGAAAGAAACCGGTTCAGAGAGTGGCGCAGAAGGTCTATCCCAATGACCCGTGCCCCTGCGGCAGCGGCAAAAAATACAAACAGTGCTGCGGTCGAAAATAAAACAGGTTACTTTTCACACCCACGCCGTCCGGACGCCTGCTGGGGGCAGACAAGTCTTCCAGACCCCGCTTGCGCTTAATGAAGGGACGCAGCGGTACTAAGGGCGCAAAACACGCGCCCTAAGGACCGGCGCCCTTCAATGGGTCTGGAAGACTTATCTGCCCCCACCAGGCTGAACACTGGCTGACGTGTGAAAAGTAACTAAAACAGCATATGCCCGAACAGCGCACAGATCGGTTTTCAGACACGAATGTGGATGAAAATCGATCTCCCATCCGTGAGCTGGAAGGGCATATGCGGAACTAAAATAAGAAAGAAGGTGTCGTTGTGGTAGAACTGGATCAGTTCAAATATACACTGAACAACTATGCACAGCCCTTGACAGAATTAAGGGATTCACTTTAACCTGGCTGGAAAGACGCTCAGGATTGAAGAACTGGAAAAAGAGATGGAGGCGCCCGGCTACTGGGATGATGTAGAGCGTTCCCAGGCGGGTATGAAGGAGTTAAACAGCCTCAAGGAAGAAAAAGAGAGTTTTGAGAGCCTGCAGGGGCAGTACGAGGATATCGAGACCCTGCTGGAGATGGGATATGAGGAGAATGACGCTTCCCTGATCCCGGAGATCCAGGAAGAACTGGACAGCTTTGTGGAAAAGCTGGAAGCCATGCGTATCCGGACGCTGCTGTCCGGGGAATACGACGGAAATAATGCGATCCTGAAGCTCAACGCAGGGGCCGGAGGAACGGAAAGCTGCGACTGGGCGGGCATGCTGTACCGGATGTATACCCGCTGGGCGGAGCGGAAAGGATTTTCTGTGGAAGTCCTTGACTATCTGGACGGGGATGAGGCCGGCATCAAATCGGTGACCTTCCAGGTCAACGGGGAGAATGCCTATGGCTATCTGAAGTCCGAAAAGGGTGTGCACCGCCTGGTGAGGATTTCGCCCTTCAATGCACAGGGAAAAAGACAGACGTCCTTTGTTTCTCTGGACGTCATGCCGGATATCGAAGATGATATTGATATTGAGATCAATCCGGATGATCTGCGCGTGGACACGTATCGTTCCAGCGGCGCCGGCGGACAGCATATCAATAAGACGTCATCCGCCATCCGGATCACCCATATTCCTACGGGAATCGTGGTGCAGTGCCAGAATGAGCGGTCTCAGCACCAGAACAAGGATAAGGCCATGCAGATGCTGAAGGCGAAGCTGTATCTTCTGGAGCAGCAGAAGCAGGCGGAGAAGCTGTCCGGCATCCGCGGGGAAGTGAGCGATATCGCCTGGGGCAATCAGATCCGTTCCTATGTCATGCAGCCGTATACGATGGTGAAGGATCACCGGACCAGTGCGGAAGTCAGCAATGTGGACGGGGTCATGGACGGGAAGATCGATCCGTTTATCAACGCATATCTGAAATGGATCAATCTGACGCCGGAGGAGTGAAAATGGCGGAAAAGAGCAAATATTTTGTGATCAGGGAAAAAGCGGTGCCGGAAGTACTGCTGAAGGTCGTGGAAGCGAAACGGCTTCTGGATTCAGAGCGTGTCCCATCCGTGCAGGAAGCGGTGGACCGGGTTGGCATCAGCAGGAGTTCCTTTTACAAATATCAGAATGATATTTTTCCGTTTCATGACGAGGCGAAGGGGAAGACCGTCACCTTCGTCCTGCAGATGGAGGATGAACCGGGGCTTTTGTCTCTGGTACTGAATAGTGTGGCGGAATTCGGAGCGAATATTCTGACGATCCACCAGAGTATACCGATCAACGGCGTGGCGTCTCTGACGCTGAGCATCGAAGTGTTACCGACAACCGGAGACGTCTCTTCCATGATCCAGAAGATTGAGGAGCAGAAGGGCGTTCATTATCTTAAAATATTAGGCAGGGAGTAATACCGAATGATAAAAGTAGCGATTATGGGATACGGTACGGTTGGTTCCGGAGTATATGAAGTGATCCGGACCAACGAAAAGAGTATCGATAAAAAGGTGGGGCAGGAGCTTCGCATTAAATATGTACTGGATTTGAGGGAGTTTCCGGGAGATCCGGTCATGGAGGTGCTGACGCACGATTTTGAGGACATTATAGGCGATGAGGAAGTCCGTATCGTGGCGGAGGTCATGGGCGGGCTGCATCCGGCGTATGAATTTACCAAACGCTGCCTGGAGGCGGGAAAGAGCGTATGTACCTCCAACAAGGAGCTGGTGGCGGAGCACGGCGCGGAGCTGATCCAGATCGCCAAAGAGCATCAGGTGAATTATCTGTTCGAGGCGAGCGTGGGCGGCGGCATTCCGATTATCCGTCCGCTGAATTCCTCGCTGACGGCAGATGTGATCCTGGAGGTGTCCGGCATCCTCAACGGAACGACCAACTACATGCTGACCAAGATGGACCGGGAAGGCCTGGATTATATGGATGTGCTCAAGGAAGCGCAGGACAAAGGTTATGCGGAACTCCATCCGGAAGCGGACGTGGAGGGCTGGGACGCCTGCCGCAAGATTGCGATTCTGACCTCGCTGGCCAGCGGCAATCAGGTGGATTTCCACGATATCTATACGGAGGGGATCACGAAGATCACCTCGGAGGATTTCCTGTATGCGAAGAAGCTGAACCGTTCCATCAAGCTGCTGGCCATCAGCAGGAAGGTGGGGGATACCTACTGCGCCATGGTGAGTCCGGCGCTGGTCCACAGGGAGCACCCGCTCTATGTGGTCAATGACGTGTTTAACGCCGTTTTCGTCAAAGGCAATATGCTGGGCAATTCCATGTTCTACGGAAGCGGAGCGGGCAAGCTGCCCACAGCCAGCGCGGTGGCCGGTGATATGGTGGATGCGGCAAGGCATCTGGGTAAAATCATCACCCTGTTCTGGGAGCCGGAAAAGCTGACGCTTGCGCCCATGGAACAGATGACCAGACGGTTCTTTGTCCGGATGAAATCGGATGCGGAGCCGGAGAAGCTGTTCGGCGACGGAGAACGGATCCACGCGGGGATCTCAGGAGAGATCGGATTTATCACGCCGGTGATGACGGAGGCGGAATATGCCGAAAAGGCGAAGGATGCCGAAATTATCAGCATGATCCGGGTGGAAGGCTAGAGACGGAGGCGTAAGGATGGATATCGTATGTTTGGATCTGGAAGGCGTGCTGGTGCCGGAGATCTGGATCGCCTTTTCTGAGGCCACCGGAATACCGGAGCTGAAGCGGACCACACGGGATGAGCCGGATTATGACAAACTGATGAACTACCGGCTGAATATTTTAAAAGAACACCATCTGGGGCTGAAGGAGATCCAGAAAACCATCGCAGGGATCGATCCCCTTCCCGGAGCGAAGGAATTTCTGGATGAGCTCCGGACACTGACCCAGGTGCTGATCTTGAGCGATACGTTTACCGAATTTGCAAAGCCTCTGATGGAAAAGCTGGGATGGCCCACGCTGTTCTGCAACAGCCTGGACGTGGCGCCGGACGGGGAGATCACCGGCTACCGGATGCGGATCGAAAATTCCAAGCTGACCACGGTGAAAGCGCTGCAGTCGGCGGGATTTGAGACGATCGCTGCCGGGGACAGCTTCAACGACCTGGGGATGATCAAAGCAGGAAGGGCAGGATTCCTGTTCCGGAGCACGGAGCAGATCAAGAAGGACAATCCGGACATTCCGGCATTTGAAGAATTTGATGAATTTCTGGCGGCGATTAAAGGCGTGCTGAAATGAGAACAGATAGAGAGGGACTGTCACAGCAGGACAGTCCCTTTTATCGCGGTTCAGAAGCTTCAAGTTTGATCAGGCATTTTTTCTCAAAAAAGGCGGCTCCATAGCAGAGGATCGTCCGGTAGCCTTTCAAAAGGCGGCCGGCGTACTGCCGCTGCCGGATCTGTTCCAGCGCCTGCCGGCAGTCTGTCTCCAGCAGTGATTCCTTTTTGGAGCGTTTGGTTTCGATGATGATGGCGCGGCGGTTTTGCCGGTCCTTGATCAAGAGATCTGCCCGGCCGGTTCCCTGTTCCGAGTTGGAGGTAACCTCATAACCTGCCCCCGCAAAAAGTCCGGCGGTAAAAGCGTGGTAATAATCTTCTCTGTAATCAAAATAACTGATCGTTGTAAATAGAATATCCGTGAGTTCCTGAGTCAGCTTTTCTTCGTTGCCGCTCCACCAGGCCTGAAAGAGCTCCGTCCGGTCATGGGATGTGACAGAATCCGTAAACCATTTGGCTACGGTTTCGGCAAAGATGGCTTTTACCTCTTCGTTGGGGATGCGAAGAGCGGTCGTTCCTTCTTTTGGATGAAAATGTTCTGGAAGAAGCCTGGGAGAAGCCTGTGTCAGATACCCGGTCAGGTACAGGATGCTCCACAGGTTTTTCTCGGAGGACTGATCGAAATCATAGGTCAGATCTTCGGATACGGATTCCTGTATGATGTTTCCCGACAAAAGCAGTTCAAACTTGTCATTGACGGATATATCTTTCCGGTCGATAAAACGGCGGATGATCTGATTATGGCTGGTATCCTTCCAGTAACCGGAAGGAGATGCGCATGGATCCTTCTGCAGCAGATTGACGTGATTGATTACATCCCAGGGGCAGTAGACCTCTCTGCCGCCAAAGAGGTAGCCGTTATACCAACGTTTGATATCAGAGAGCGCTTTGGATTCATCCAGCGGTTTTTCCGGCTGGATGTGCTGCAGCAGGCAGGCGACCTCCTGCTCTGAAAAACCAAAATATCGGTTGTACCAGATGTCTGATATGGATCTGGATACAAAATTGTTGGCTCCGGTGAAGATACTTTCTTTTGCAATGCGCAGGCAGCCGGTGATGACGGCAAACTGCAGAGAAGGATTCGTCTTCCATGCCATACCGAGAAAGCTGCGTATGATGTTCAACATTGGTTCATAATATCCGTTGTCGCCTGCCTTGGCGAGCGGTACGTCATATTCATTGATCAGCAGGATGACAGGTTTTCCATAATGGGCTTCCATCATGCGTGTAAGGACGACAAGAGCGGTCTTAATGTCGGCGCGGGTTCCTTCCTGATTCAAAAGCCGGGCAAATATTTTTTTGTCGGCGTTTTTTACCTGATCGCTGTTTTCCAGATAATCATGTTCCATACAGAGAGAAGAAACGGCAAACTGAAGCAGATCGAAGGCTTCTTCGAAGGTGCTGCCCTGAATATCCTTCAAGGTCAGAAATAAGACCGGCCACTGATTCATCCATTGCCTGCACAGGTCGGTGCACGCGGTGATCTCCAGGCCTTCGAAAATGGGCCGGCTGTCCTTTCGAAGGTCAAAAAACTCGGAAAGCATGCTCATGGTCAGCGTTTTGCCGAAACGTCTGGGACGTGTGATCAGATTCACGGAAAATGTTTCTTCCAGAAGTTCTTCAATAAATCCGGTTTTATCGATATAGTAACAGTTATTGGTGCGGAGTTTTTGGAAACTGTCCACTCCTAAGGGCAGTTTTACCTTCATATTACATATGCTCCTTTCTTTTCTGAAACTGTTTCCAAGTGGCGCCCGCCGTCTGTCTGTTTTATTGTATCATGCCGCATTCCATTGTACAAATGAAACTTTTGCGATGCAGTGCTGTAATCATTTCTCAAGTTCACTTGAAAGATCTGCGAATTTATCCCCTTCCATAAAAAATTGTGACAAAGTGATTCCAAGTCCGTCACATAATCTGGACAGAGTACTGAAAGAAGGCTGAAAGGTTTGTTGAACAGATTACGTACAGTAGAAAGGGTTTCATCCGCCGATAAATACTCCTTGCTTTAAAAGACGGAATTGGATAAAATAGTCAGTAGACAGATGAAAATATAAAAATATAAAGGAGCAACATGGATATTTTACAGAAACTGACCGAAGAACTACAGGTGAAAAAGTGGCAGGTGGAAGCTGCCGTGAATCTGATCGACGAGGGGAATACGATTCCTTTTATCTCCCGCTACCGGAAGGAGGCCACCGGAGCTTTGAATGACGAGCAGCTTCGGAAGCTGGACGAGCGTCTGACCTATCTGCGGAATCTGGAGGATAAGAAAGCGCAGGTCCTGTCCAGCATTGAGGAACAGGGAAAGCTGACAGAAGAACTGCGCGCCCAGATCGAGGCGGCTCAGACTCAGGTGGCGGTGGACGACCTGTACCGGCCATACCGTCCCAAACGCCGGACCCGTGCCACCATGGCAAAAGAAAAAGGGCTGGAAGGACTGGCGAACATCATTCTCCTGCAGCTGACAAAGAATCCTCTGGAAGAAGAGGCGAAAAGTTATCTGTCGGAGGAAAAAGGCGTGCCGACCGTCGAGGAAGCGCTGGCGGGAGCCAGGGACATCATTGCGGAAAATATCTCAGATGAAGCGGATTACCGCACTTATATTCGTAACACTACTTTAAAAGAGGGAACGATTACCTCAGAAGCGAAGGACGAAAAGCAGGAATCTGTCTATGAGACCTATTATCATTTCAGCCAGCCGCTGAATAAGATGATGGGACATCGGACGCTTGCCCTGAACCGGGGAGAGGCGGAGAAGATCCTGACGGTGAAGATTGAAGCGCCGGAAGAGAAGATTCTGCGTTATCTGGAGAAGCAGGTGATCACCAGGGACAACCCGTATACTTCCGGAGCATTGAAAGAGACCATCGAAGACAGCTACCGCCGTCTGATTGCTCCCGCCATCGAGCGGGAAATCCGGAATCTTCTGACAGAGCAGGCGGAGGAAGGGGCGATTCAGGTTTTCGGAAAAAATCTGGAGCAGCTTCTGATGCAGCCGCCCATCGCAGGACAGACGGTCCTGGGCTGGGATCCGGCGTTTCGTACCGGCTGTAAGCTGGCGGTTGTAGATCCTACGGGCAAGGTATTGGATACAGTGGTCATCTATCCGACGGCGCCCCAGAATAAAGTAAAAGAAGCGAAAGCGACCTTAAAAAAGCTGATTGAGAAATACAACATCACATTGATTTCCCTTGGAAACGGAACCGCGTCCAGAGAATCCGAGCAGGTCATTGTGGAACTGTTTAAGGAGATCCCTCAGAAAGTGCAGTATGTGATCGTCAGCGAGGCGGGCGCGTCGGTCTATTCAGCCAGTAAGCTGGCGACCGAGGAATTTCCGAATTTTGACGTGGGACAGAGAAGCGCGGCGTCCATTGCGAGAAGGCTTCAGGATCCACTGGCGGAACTGGTGAAGATTGACCCCAAAGCCATCGGCGTGGGGCAGTATCAGCACGATATGAACCAGAAGCGTCTGAGCGAGGCGCTGGGCGGCGTGGTGGAAGATTCCGTCAATAAGGTGGGCGTGGACCTGAATACGGCGTCGGCGCCTCTTCTGGAATATATTTCCGGCATTACAAAGACGCTGGCGAAAAATATTGTGGCGTACCGGGAGCAGAACGGCCGTTTTGCAGACCGCCGCCAGCTGCTGAAGGTGCCGAAGCTGGGGCCGAAGGCATACGAGCAGTGCGCCGGATTCCTGCGCATCGCAGGCGGGACCAATCCGCTGGATACGACCAGCGTACATCCGGAGAGCTATGAGGCCGCCATGAAGCTTTTGACTTCTCTGGGATATTCAGCAGAGGATATCGTAAACGGCGGATTAAAGGGAATCTCCAGAAAGGTCAGTAAGCCGAAGCAGATGGCGCAGGAGCTTGGAGTCGGGGAACTGACGCTGAAGGATATTGTTGCAGAGCTGGAGAAACCGGCCAGGGATCCGAGGGACGAGATGCCCCGTCCGGTGCTTCGAAGCGACGTGCTGGATATGAAGGATCTGACGCCGGGGATGGTATTGAAAGGGACGGTGCGCAATATCATAGACTTTGGCGCATTTGTGGATATCGGCGTCCATCAGGACGGGCTGGTTCATATTTCCCAGATGTGTGACCGCTATATCAAACATCCTCTTGAAGTAGTGAAGGTCGGCGACATTGTGGAAGTGAAGGTGATCAGCGTGGATCCGGTGAAAAAGCGGATTGCGCTGACCATGAAAGTGTGATACGATTTCCTATATCGAGGAAACGGGATAGAAAGTGAAGGACTGGAGTAGAAACATATGGCAGGATTTTTAAAAGGATTATTTTCAAAGAAATCAGACAAAGAAGCAGACGTACCGCCGCAGTCGTCTCCCCGCAGGGAGGTGACAGAATTGTCAAAGCTGTCGGAAAAATATTACCGGATGGGAAAGGAATATCAGCTGAAAGGCGATCTGGAACGCGCCCGATTGTATCTGGAACGTGCGTCCACCATATACAGCAATTTTGACCAGGTTTATGATGAATGCGAGTCCTTTATGTATGACTGTGACGAGCAGGTCGGGATGCTCGAAGATGAAGAACTGCTCTATAATGAGATTCTGGAGCAGGTGGAAGAGAAGGCGGAAGAACTGACGAACAGACAGAGCTATATCTGGGGGATCTTAAGCTTTGCAAGACTGCAGAAAATCTTTCAAAAGCTTTCCGGATGTGAGGAGTGCGGGATTCTCAAGGAGACGGGACGGGTGCTGGATGTTCTGTGCCATGGCGTGGAACAGACGACGACTTCAGAGGAACTGGGATATCTTCAGGATTATGTCAACCGTTTTTATGATTTTGACAATTCAGAAGCATTTGTCCGTGAAACAAATCAGGTATCACTGGAAAATGGCCGGACTTTGCAGGTATTTGATCTGAACGGTAATTCTACGCTCACCTGCCTTCACCTCTTCCTGGATAAATGTGCTTATATTCTGGAGTCCGGATTTCATATGGCGGATTTTGGAGAGCCGATGGAGCTGGATTTTATTCCGGGGACATTGATGATTGACTATTATCTCCGCAATGAGGAAGGAGATCTTCACGAAATTGCTCAGATCCAGGAAGAGGTAAAACGCATCTGGTCCGATTTTGAGTTTGTAAAGGAGGATCCTGATGCTCAGGCGGTGACAGAGCGGACAGGACGATATCGGGAGCTGGATATACTGAATGTCTGAAAGACGCAGGAGTGAGATATGGTAACGGAGACATATGGTGCAGAGGAAACCTTTGCGCTTGGCAGGAGAATAGGAGAGACTGCGCATCCGGGTATGGTTTTGTCGCTGACCGGGGATCTGGGCGCCGGCAAGACGGTTTTTACGCAGGGAGTGGCTGCCGGACTCGGCATTGAGGAGGCGGTCAACAGCCCTACTTTTACGATTGTGCAGATTTATGACGGAGGTCGTCTTCCGTTTTATCATTTTGACGTATACCGGATCGGCGATATGGAAGAAATGGATGAGATCGGCTATGAAGACTGCTTTTACGGGGATGGAGTCTGCCTGGTGGAATGGGCGGATTTGATCAAAGAGCTGCTTCCGGAGGATGTATGCCGGATTACGATTGAGAAGGATCTGGAAAAAGGCTTTGATTATCGACGGATTACCCTGGAAGGACTGGAGGTGCAGAGGATTTGAAAGAGGAAAAGCTTTGGAAGGTTCTGGCGCTGGACAGTTCCGGGCTGGTCGCTTCTGTTGCTCTTGTGGAGGGCGACGGATTTGAAAATACGCTGCGGGCCGAGTATACGGTAAATTATAAAAAGACGCACTCTCAGACGCTGCTTCCCATGCTGGATGAAATCGTGAAAATGACGGAATTTGATCTGGAAAGTGTGGATGCCATAGCGGTGACGGCAGGACCGGGATCCTTTACGGGACTTCGGATCGGATCGGCTACGGCAAAAGGACTGGGCCTTGCGCTTCAGAAGCCGTTGGTGGCGGTGCCGACGCTGGATGCGCTGGCATACAACCTGTATGGTGTGGAAGGACTGATCTGCCCCTTGATGGATGCCCGAAGAAACCAGGTTTATACCGGAATCTACGAGTTCCGTCAGGGACGGCTGCAAAGACTCATGGAGCCTGCGGCAGTGGATATCGCGGAAGTCGCAGAAAAGCTGTGTGCGTTCCAAAGAGATGTGATCTTTCTGGGAGACGGGGTTCCCGTATACCGTCACAGACTGACGGAAGTCCTGCTTGCAGAGCTTACACAGGAAGGAAGGAAACACTGCTGTGCGCCTGCCCACTTGAGCAGGCAGAGAGCCGGTTCCGCAGGAATGCTGGCGCTCTCGTACATCCGGGAAGGAAAGACGGAGACGGCGGCGGAGCATCGTCCGGATTATTTCAGACTGTCTCAGGCAGAGCGGGAGCGTGCGGCAAAGGAGCAGGAGAAAAAGGGGAATCCTGTATGATACGCAGGATGCTCGAAGCGGATCTTTCTGATGTGTCAGAGCTGGAAAGACAGTATTTTTCCATGCCCTGGTCCGAAAAGCAGCTGCGGGAAAGCCTTGAGAATCCGGATTATCTGTTCCTGGTCCTGGAGCTGGAAGGGAAGATTGCCGGCTATGCAGGCCTTGTCAGAGCCGGGGACGAGGGCGATATTACCAATGTGGTGCTGGCGGAGGAATGCCGGGGCCGGGGATTTGGGAAACTGCTGGTAAGGACTCTGCTGGAAGAAGGAAAGCGACGCGGGATCCGGGACTTTACGCTGGAGGTAAGAGTCAGCAATACCCCGGCGATCCATGTCTATGAAGCTTTGGGATTTGTAAAGGAAGGCGTCCGGAAGCGATTCTATGAGAAGCCGACGGAAGATGCATGGATCATGTGGAAGAGAGATGGCAGCAGTTCCCTGTTTCTTTAAAGCTGGAGGCAATATATAATCTCCATGTAAGCAAAAAAGCTGTGATACGGGGAGGATAAAAATATGCGCCAGTATATGGGAACAGAAGAAAAAATTTTAAAAAAGATCGTCTGTAATCAGTGCGGACGGGAATTGAAACTGGAAAACGGAATCGTGCAGGAAGGAGTGTTCTCAGGGGATGCCCGTTGGGGATACTTTTCTGAGAGAGACGGAGAAAAACATCAGTTTGATCTGTGTGAGACGTGTTATGAGCGTCTGATCCGGAACTTTCTGATTCCTGTTACAGTAGAAGAAGAAACGGAACTTTTGTAAAACAGCATCTGCAGGAACTGCTCTGGGCAGCCGATGCGGTTCTGGCCGATGCGGAACTTTAAATAGGAGAAATTATGCTTGATATCTGTCTGCTGGGGAGCGGAGGCATGATGCCGCTTCCCTATCGCTGGTTGACTTCTTTGATGGTACGTTATAATGGCAGCAGTCTCCTGGTGGACTGTGGAGAAGGGACGCAGATTGCCATTAAGGAAAAAGGATGGAGCTTTAAGCCCATTGATGTGATCTGCTTTACACATTATCACGGAGATCATATCAGCGGGCTTCCGGGACTTCTGCTGACCATGGGAAATGCGGACCGGACAGACCCGCTGACGCTGATCGGGCCGAAAGGCCTGGAACGGGTGGTGAATTCCCTGCGGGTCATTGCGCCCGAACTGCCGTTTCCCATTCAGTTCAGGGAAATAAACGGAGCGGAAGAGGAATTTTGCCTGAACGGCTATCGTCTGAAGGCATTTAAAGTAAATCATAACGTGCTGTGTTACGGATATACGCTGGAACTGGACCGGGCAGGCCGTTTTCAGCTGGAGGAGGCGCTCCGGCTGGACATTCCGAAGAAATACTGGAGCAGGCTTCAAAAGGGTGAGACGATCGCAGCCGAGGAGGGAACCTTTACGCCGGATATGGTTCTTGGAAAGCCAAGAAAAGGAATCAAGCTTACGTACTGTACAGATACCAGGCCGGTTCCTGCAATCGTGGAAAACGCCCGTCATTCTGATCTGTTTATCTGTGAAGGGATGTACGGAGAAAAGGAAAAAGAGGCAAAAGCCAGAGAACATAAGCACATGACCTTTTATGAGGCGGCGGGACTGGCAAAGTCCGCGGAAGTAAAAGAGATGTGGCTGACGCATTACAGTCCGTCGCTGACGCGCCCGGAGGAATATATGGAAGAAGTGCGGGGCATTTTCCCCGCTGCAAAGGCAGGAAAGGACAGAATGTCCGTGGAACTGGATTTTGAAAAGGAAGAGTGAGCGGTGAACGATGGAAGAGAAAAAAGAAATATTAATACTGGCAATCGAAAGTTCCTGTGACGAAACCGCGGCCGCCGTTGTAAAAAACGGCAGGGAAGTCCTGTCCAATGTCATATCTTCCCAGATCGACCTGCATACTTTGTACGGCGGGGTCGTTCCGGAGATTGCTTCCCGAAAACATATCGAGAGGATCAACTATGTGATTCAGGAAGCGCTGGATCAGGCAAATGTGACGCTGAAGGATCTTGATGCCATCGGGGTAACCTATGGCCCCGGCCTGGTAGGCGCCCTTCTGGTTGGAGTGGCAGAAGCAAAGGCGATCAGCTATGCGGCAAAGCTTCCTCTGATCGGAGTACATCATATCGAAGGTCATATATCGGCCAATTACATTGAACATAAGGATCTGGAACCGCCGTTTGCATGTCTTGTGGTATCAGGAGGACATACGCACCTGGTGATTGTACGCGATTATGGGGAATATGAGATCATAGGACGGACCAGAGATGATGCAGCGGGAGAGGCGTTTGACAAAGTGGCCCGTGCCATCGGCCTTGGTTATCCCGGAGGGCCGAAGATCGACCGGGTCTCAAAAGAAGGAAATCCGGATGCCGTGCATTTTCCCCGGGCAAAGGTTGAGGGCGCGCCTTACGATTTCAGTTTCAGCGGCGTGAAATCAGCGGTATTAAATCATATCAACGGATGCAGGATGAAGGGGGAAGAGATCTGCCAGGCGGATATTGCGGCGTCCTTTCAGAAAGCGGTCTGTGACGTTCTGGTATCGCATGCAGTCGAGGCGGCAAAAGATTATCATATGCCGAAGCTTGCCCTTGCCGGAGGCGTTGCGTCGAATTCTGCTCTTCGCTCCATGATGGAAGAGGCGTGCAGAAAGGAAAAGATCCCTTTGTATTATCCGTCTCCGATCTTATGCACGGACAATGCGGCGATGATCGGCGCGGCTGCGTATTATGAATACCGGAAAGGGGTTCGGCATGGCTTGGACCTGAATGCAGTCCCGAATCTGAAACTGGGAGAACGATAGGAGAGAGTATGGGAAAAGCACATTGTACAGCGATCCTGCTGGCAGGGGGCCGGGGAAAACGCATGGGGACGGCTCAGTCCAAGATGTATCTGCTGATTCAGGATAAGCCGGTCCTGTATTATTCGCTGGACGTATTTGAAAAATCCGGAGTGATTGACGAAGTGGTTCTGGTGGCTGGAAAAGGGCAGATCCCCTACTGCCGTCGGGAAATTGTTGAAAAATACGGTTTTCAGAAAGTAAAGGCCATTGTAGAGGGCGGTGCAGAACGTTACCATTCGGTATGGGAAGGGCTGCGTGTTCTGGAAAAAGAGAACAAAAAAGGCGGTTATGTATTTATTCATGACGGCGCGCGTCCTTTCATCAACGAGGAAATACTGGAACGTTCCTATGAGGAGGTTTGTAAAAGCCGTGCCTGCGTGGTGGGGATGCCGGTGAAGGACACGATCAAGATTGCGGATGAAAAAGGCTGCATCCATATGACGCCCAACCGGAGTCTGGTGTGGCAGATCCAGACTCCGCAGGTGTTTGCAGAGGAGCTGATTATTCCGGCCTACCGGGAAGTGATCGAAAAAGAGCAGGAACTTCTTTCCCAGGGCATTCAGATCACCGATGACGCGATGGTGGTGGAAAATGTCTGCGGCTGCCCGGTACGTCTGGTGGAAGGATCTTACGCAAATCTGAAGATTACAACACCGGAAGATCTGGAGATTGCCAGAATATTTGCAGATGAAAAAGAACTGTGAACACAGGCAGGAGCCGCGACGCCTGCCGGATAACTTTTTAAATTCTAAAGGCAGTCTTGTGGGCTGTCTTTTTTTGCGCCACAAAAACAAACGGCATTCATTCCCCGGAAGAGAAAAACCAGATAAGGCGTAGCTTCAGAAAGACAGTTTTCTGCGACATTTATCAGTCTTTTTACAGCAGGATGCTTTTGAGAAAGGTGAAAAAAGACGATTTATGATATAATGTCACCAACTGGAGCGAAGCGGAAGCTGATGACCTGCGCGAGCATCAGCGAGCTTCCTTATGATATAATTTTAAAGTGTTCCCGGAAAGCAGATAAATGAAAAAGATCAGAAGCTGCCATATGGAGAAGAGGGGGAAGACAAGGAGGTATCCTGAATGATAAAAATTGCGGTCTGCGACGATGAGCCGGTCATGTGCGGGCGGCTGGAACAAATGATTGCATTGAGGCTGGAACAAAGGAACGAAACGTTCCGGATCACCTGCTGCACAAATGCCGTACAGTTTTTCTATGGCCCTCTGGATTATGATCTGGTCTTTCTGGACATTCAGATGCCGAACCTGAACGGGATCGAGCTGGCAAAACGGCTCCGTGAGAAGGGCTTTGAAGGTGTGATGATTTTTGTGACGGTGCTGGAAGAATACATGCCGGATGCCTTTGAAGTGGAGGCTATGGACTATCTGTGCAAACCTGTGGATGAACATCGTCTGGAGCGCGCACTGGAGCGCAGCCTGAAACGCCTGAAACGGAAGGAGGAACGATACCTGACGATTCATACCATGAACTGGTGCAGGAACGTGAAGCTTAAGGATATCTATTACTGTGAGGTAGTGAACCGGAAAATTTATCTGCATACCAGAGACGGGGTGCTGGAGTATTATGGGAGGATCCGGGAAGTGGAGCAGCAGACCGCGCCGGATTTTATAAGGTGCCACCGAAGCTTTCTGGTCAATCCGGATCATCTGTCCGAATACAGGGACGGACAGGCGGTTCTGGAAAATGGGGAACGGGTGCCGGTTTCCAAAAACTGCCACGCGCTGTTTATGAAAAAAGTGATGGAATATATGGGAAAGGAGTGAAAGAGAATGGAATGGCTGAACTGGTTCCTTCCGGACCTTCCGATGCGTTTTCAGTGGTATATGATCGTTCCCGGTCTGCTGGCATATATCCTGCTTCCTCTGATCACCTTCTATTTTTTCTGCAGATACTGCCAGATTTCGTTCCGATGGCTGCCGGGAGTCTGTTATATGTTGTTTTACGCCTTTGTCTGTGTGTGGGAGGTTCGGTGCCGCCTGCCGGGAAGTTCGAGGCTTCTGGTGGAGATTCTGCTGCTCACGCTGTGCGGCTGTATTTTGCTGAAACGGAAACGGGTGGAAGCGCTGACCATGTCGGTGCTGATTCTGTCAGTGTTGACCGTAAGCAGCGGGATTGACAGCTGGATCGGATATCGGGTGATCCTGCCGTTTATTCTGGAGCATCAATCCTGGGTCCACCCCTCGGATACGATCCGGGAGAGCTTTCGCCTGCTGCTGATCTGCGGATTGTCCGTCTTTGTGCTGAATCATTTTAGTCAGAGCATCGCGAAAACCAGCCGTCAGACGCTGATGCATCTGACGATCCCCGTCTTTTTCATATCACTGGTGGTAAGGATTATCCAGACTTCGGTCTATGGGGATGATGTTCAGGTGGATCTGGGAACGGGCGTGCCGCTGGCCGTACTGCACATCAATCATACGGAACTGCTGCTTTTACAGCTGTTTGCCTGCGGCTGTCTGCTGATGACATTGTCAGCATATCAGAAGATCCTGCATATTCTGCAGGCAGAACAGAAGGTCCGGCTTCTGGAGCAGCAGAAGGCGGAGCAGGAGATCTATATCCAGGAGGCGATTCTTCGTGACCAAAAAACCCGTGCCTTCCGTCATGACATTAAAAATCACCTGACCGTGCTGGCGGAGCTTCTGAAAGAGGGCCGGACAGACCGGGCCTGCGAATATCTGTCCAGGCTGGAACAGTCGGCAGCGGAACTGTCCTGCACGGTCCGGACCGGCAACGGGGCGGCGGACGCCCTTCTGGGAAGCAAATTTTCCGCGGCAGAACAAAAGGGGATCCGGATCCGGCAGGAGCTGGAGATCCCTGACCGGAGCCGGATGGAGGATATGGACTGGTGCATTCTTCTGTCCAATGCGCTGGATAATGCCATCAGAGCCTGTCAGGAGATTCCAGAAGAGGACCGGTTTATCCATCTGTCCAGCCGGAAGAAGGGGAATTTTTACCTGCTTACCGTGGAAAACAGCTGCAGAAAGGAACTGAAGGAAGTGCCGAAGGACGGGACCGGCCTGTCCAATATCAGAGCGGTTGCAGAAAAAAATCAAGGTACAGTGGAAAATACAGTTGCCGACGGTCTCTACCGGCTCCAACTGCTCATTGGAAATTTATCATAAAAATTCAAAAGTTTTTTATCCTTTCCTGTCACCTTTTCGGGTCCTGATTTGTTTTATATACAGGGAGTGAATTACTATGAAACCTTACGATCAAGGCGGCAAAGATGCGGAGGATATTTTTTTCCGATACGGAGACATGCTTTACCGGATCGCCGTCGTCATGCTGGGCAGCAGCTATGATGCGGAGGATGTGGTGCAGGATACATTGATCCGATATATGGAACACCGAAAAGCCTTTCAGGATAAATCCCATGAAAAAGCCTGGCTGGTCCGGGTAACGGTAAATCTGTGCAAAAACCGTCTTCTGTTTGCCGGAAGGCATCCGCAGGTGGAATTATCAGAGCTGGCCGGATACAGTGAGGAAAAGGCGGACGGCCATCTGATGGAATGTCTCATGAAGCTGTCCTTTACTTACCGGGCGGTGCTGCTTCTTTATTATGTGATGGGATACAGTCTTCGGGAAACGGCGCAGCTTCTGCGGACGACAGAGGCGGCGGCAAAGAAGAGGCTGGAGCGGGGGCGGAAAAAGTTCCGGGAAATCATGGAGCAGGAAGGGGTGACGAAGCATGATGGATAAACGGCTGAAAGAAGCAGTGGAACAGATCACATTGACGGAGGAGAGCAGGAGAAGGATACTGAACCTGGAGAAAAAAAAGAAGAAACGGCATCAGATCAGGATAATCAAAAGGAATCTGCTGGCTGTATGCATGGTGTTTTTGACAGTGTTAACGCTTTCCTTTTTTCCAAAAGGAGACGGTCAGGCGCCGGAATGGAAGATCACGGCTTATGCAAGAGAAGCGGACGAAGCCCAGTGGCTTTCTCTGGAACCCGGAGCCAGGGTGCTTCTGGAACTGATTCCGAAAAAAGAACGATATATCATGGAGCTGGATCTGCCGGATC
The DNA here is from genome assembly GCA_910583615.1 of uncultured Lachnospiraceae bacterium. Classification (GTDB taxonomy): domain Bacteria; phylum Bacillota; class Clostridia; order Lachnospirales; family Lachnospiraceae; genus Hominiventricola. The sequence goes on from CAJTXP010000006.1 coordinate 127,553, forward strand.
ATTATTACTATGAAAAACAGATCATTACGCTTGGACTGGACAGCATTTTCTTCGAGGGAAAGACAATTGTCTGGCTTCCCTGGAAAGAGGAAACCGGATTACCGGATGTGATGTCCGCTTCCATGTATATCAAGATCCTGGATGAAGACCGCAATGAGGTGGACCGTGTTATTCTGGAAATGACCCGGGAGTATGACAACTGTTATGTGCAGATCAAAAAAGAGGAGGAACCATAATATATATCTTCTTCCTGTGGCAGTGCGGAATCTGAGACGCAGCGGATATAAAAGCGTTCTGTGCATGCTGATCTGTGCTTTTGCCACGCTGCTTCTCGGCCTTTATATGAGAAATATCGAGGATCTTGGGCAGACGCTTAAAAAGCTGCCGGAAGCCATGGAAGTGTCTGCAAAGATCAGCAATCTGGACGGCAGCATGGATCAGGGTCTGAAGATCGAAGCGGAGCTGGTGTCAAATCTTCTGTCATCCGATCATGTGGCGGAGCCGGCGGTGACCGTACAGCTTCTGGCAGGATTCGGATTTTTCTCTCCGGAAGAATGGCAGACGCATTTAACCATACAGACCAAAGGGGTGAACAGTCTGGACGGAGTGGGGCTTAAGCCGGAACACATTACGCTTCCAGAAGGAATCTCTCCGGATTTTCTTGCAGATGACGAACAGAAATGTCTGATAGACCGTTCTTTGATGGAGGCAAACGGTTATAAGACGGGAGATACGATTCCCATAACGATTTATTATTATCGTTACGGAGATTATCATCAGATTTTCTGCGAGCCGCTGGAACAGTGTGAGTATGAGATTGCCGGAACGGTGGATGCGCCGGGAGGAACCGGAGGCGTCTATCCGGAGCTGCTTCTGCCCATAAAAGCAGTGGAGAACAGTTATCGGCGGGCGGGGATTCCCTTTCTGGCGGACTCTTTTTCCTTTCTGGTAAAAAATCCGCTGGAATTAAATGCGTTTAAGGAAGAGATGCACCGTTTTGGCCTGCTCCCGGTATCTGCAGGGTCGGAGCTCCACTATGAAGGGAATGCGCTGGTGGTGGAAGACGAGACGTTTATCAGGGCAGCGGAACGGATTGAGGAGAATCTGACGCTGCTAAAGGGATTTTTTCCGCTGATCGCCGCCATCACGGCGGGTGTCGGGTATCTGACCGCACATCTTTTCGTGAGGAACCGGAGGCAGGAGTATGCGACTCTGCGTTCCGTGGGTCTGGGGAAAGTCTGGGGGTATCTTGTGTTTTTTCTGGAATATTTTCTGCTGGCAGCAGGCGGATGCGGCGTCGGAATCCTGTGTATGCAGGCAGGAATGCAGGGCGGATGGCGCCAGTCTCTGACTGCGGCGGCGGTCTTTCTGGGATGCTGTCTTCCCGGGACTGCGGCGGCGCTGATTTCCATGGGACAGGGAAGCGTGATGCAGATTCTTACACAGAAGGATTGAGGTGAGCGTATGGTAATGATTCGATACAGCCTGAAGCAGCTTTGGCGGATGAAGCGCACCTGTATTCTTTTTGTACTGTTTCTGACCTTCGCAGTGCTGCTTTTAACTTTGGGAAGCAGTATGTACGGACTGGTTTCGGAAAATATGGAACGGATGGAAGCGCTTTTTGTAACCATTGGTACAGCAGAACAGGTTCCGGTGTCCGTTGCAAGAGAGAAGGTCTGGGATGCGGAGATTGAGGGATACCGGTTCCGGACAGTAAGAAATTATGGGGATCTGGTTTCTCTGTCTGACATTACGCTTCCGCAGGCGGACTATCTGTCGGGACCGGAGCGAAGACCCTACTATGTATCCTATGATCCGTCTTACCGTCTTGCAAATGAGCAGACCGGATTTGGCTCCAACGTGATTCTGGAGGCGGAGCCGTATGAAGACGGGATCCCGGCGGGGCCGCTCAGAATGCGCCAGAAGAAAGTATTATACAGCTATTATCCGATTGGCAACCAGCTGGAATTCTACTTCTGCGATCATCAGAATCCGGAACCTGAACGGCTGGAAGCGGGGAAAACCTATGTTATGTACCTGGCAGACTGTCCGCCCCATGGATGGCGGATGGGAGCGGACGGGCCGTATGAATGGATCCCGGCGGGAGTGCTGGGCACGGACCAGACCGATTCTGCAGGAAATCCGCTGCATACTGACCTTCCGGAACTGTATTACGAGGAGGTGACCGAAGGATTTTATGAGACAGAGCGGGGAAAGAGATGGCTGGAGCTTGCCAGGGCGCTGGACTGGGTTTATCACTCTGTCCCGGTGACGCCGGTCAGCGATCTGAACCTGATTCTGCCTTTTTACAGAGGAGATGCATGGCTGATCGAAGGAAAAGCTTTTGAAGAAGCAGACTATGAGGAAGAACGGAAAGTCTGCCTGATCTCCCGGTATTTTGCCCAGAATAACGGGCTTAAAGTGGGCGACGACCTGAAGCTTTCCCTGGTACTTGCCAGCTATCGGGGCACCACGTCTTCAGATGTTTCCCATTTGTACGGGGCAGATTACAGCTTTTTGAATGCTGAGGGAAAAGCCTATGAACCGTTTGAGGAAGACGACTATGAGGTGATCGGTATCTATGACTGGTCCCCGGGAAGTTCCAGAGAAAGCGACTATGCCCTGGGCCGCAACGAGGTGCTGATCCCGGCGGGGGCGATTACGGGAGACCCCGAAGACAATATTGCGGCGTATGGTCCCATGAGAGCGGCCAATACCTCTTTTTGCATTCCAAACGGGAGCATGAAAGACTATCAGGAACTGTGGGAAGAGCATGGGGTGGACGGAGTGGAACTTCGATTCTACGATCGTGGCTATACGGAACTCCAGGAGAGCCTGACCGGACTTCGCCGGATTTCCATTACCCTTCTCGCTGCTGGAATCGTGACCGTGCTGCTGGTACTGGTCTTTTTCTGTCATCTGTTCATTACGAGACAGTGCAGGCGGACAGCTATTGAGCGTTCCATGGGAATGGGGGCGAAGTCGTGTATCATATCCCTGTTGACAGGTCTTCTGCTGCTCTGCGCGGCAGGATGCATTCTGGGAAGCATGGCAGGTTACAGGCTGACTGAAGAGACGGTGGGCAGGATGGAGACCGGAGGGCATTACAGTACACGGTACAGTAAGGGAGCCATTGCGGTGGAAGGAAATGAGCCGGAGGAGATTGCGGTGGATGCTCCTGTAAATGGTGCGGTTGCGGCAGTCTCCGGAATCGGCGTTCTGACAGGGGCGGTACTTTTGTCGTTCTTTATGATATACGGAAATCTGAAGAAGGAACCGCTGGCGCTGCTGGGAGGAAAGGAAGAGTAGACCTGCAACAGAAAAAGAACATTTCACATCAATCCCATACTCTGACAGATGAAAATGACGATATAGAAAGAGAAATGACAGTTCTATATAAAATTCAGACAGGAGGAAACAGAGTATGGGAGTAAATGCAGTTGGTTTTGGCGCTCCGGCTGTGGATATGGCCGGTCCTTCCGGAGGCGGGAGCAATCCCCGTCTGAAGGCGCTGGAGCAGAAGCTTCAGCAGCTGACTCAGGAGAAGAAAAAGGCTGAGGAGAGCAGGGACGAGGATAAGGTAAGGAAGCTGGAACAGCAGATCCAGAATGTGAAACGTCAGATCGAACAGCTGAAGAAAAAGGAAGAGAAGGACAAAGAGGCAGAGGAGCCTGGCGCACCGGCCGCAGGTCCGTCTGATCCATCCGCCGGGGCATACGTGGATGTGACCGTGTAAGACATTCGGAAGCCATGCCGCCCGGGCGGGCGGTATGGTTTTCGTTATGAGAAGCGAAGTCTTAGAGAATTTCGGTCTTCTTTTTCAGAATAGCTTCGGAAGCAGCGCAGGCCGGGCAGTCACAGTATTTTGCGCCTGCGGCTTTTAACTCCCGTCCATGGGCGGCGGCCTTTTTGGCGGTTTCCGCACCGAATACCTTTGCTCCGGCTTCTGAGTCGGCAAAGGCGATCAGGCCGTCGACAGGCATGATATCCATCTCAAGTTCTTCGATCAGGCTGCGGGACGCATCCGCTTCCTTATCGGTGCCGACTGCATCCAGCCAGTTCTGTGCGGCAGCTTTTGCTTCTGCGCAGCAGGAAGGAGCATTTAACAGTTCGTTTACTTTTTCGGTTACAAAATCTCTTACATTCTGATTCATCGTTTACCTCCGGTTTGCATTCTGCTTCAGCCTTCAAAATGCGTGGTTTTGTATGCTTTTTGGGCTTTGGCTGTCTTCGTGTTCTGGAATATCTGATCATGCTGCTTCAGATTCTCATGGATTCTTTCAAGCATGGACTCGCACAGCCGGATCTCTTCTTCTGAAAATCCCTGATAAAAGATATCATTCATCTGTGAAGATACAGCCGTGTAATCCGGCTTTAGTTTCTTCGCCTTTTCCGTCAGCGTCAGCAGCGTCTTCCGGCGGTCGTCCGGATCCGGAAGACGCCGGACCAGTCCGGCCGCTTCCATACGGTCGATCATGCTGGTGAGCGTGGTAGCGGCAAGTCCGGTTCGATCGGCAATTTCCCGAAGAGCGATATGCTCTTCCTGCCACAGCACATAGAGAATCCGTCCCTGCGCCCCGTTGAACGCGTCGATCTTCCGTTCGGAAAGAATCCGCTCGAAAATCCGATTGCTGACCTGACGGATCTGTGAGATCGTATGGCCTGCTTTTAGGTTCATGATCATTTCCTCCTGTATCAGATTATACTATATAGGAGTATTTTTGTAAAGAAGAAAGAGCATCCCACAGGGTTCAGGAATATAGTAAAGTTTATTTTTCACGGGTGGCGGGGTGGTCTGCGCCCTGGGCTTCTTTGATCTGCGCTCGTATGGAGTGTATCGGACACCGAAGCCGTTTTGTCCGTCTCAT
>CAJTXP010000007.1 GCA_910583615.1 uncultured Lachnospiraceae bacterium
AAGGTTGGAAAAATAATTCGTCATTTGCGTCTCCCTCAATTCGCCGTCCGACAATATGGCGATATCCTCTTTATCGTGAAAGCGGATCAGATGGTTCCCTCTTTTCCCCCTGTCCGTACCCTTAAAATAAAATACGGCCATGGAGCCGTCCGAGGTGATTCTTCCATGTACCATAAACTGCCACGTTTCCAGCGTTTTGGCAAAACGGATCTCAGATTTTTCAAAAAGGACCGGGACATTCTTCTTCAGTATCTTTTTCAGAGCTTCCGGTTCCAGCCGGTTTGAGAAAACAAGTTCGGCATTCTGGCTGTATACGGCAATTCCTTCTGCTGCGCCGCAGGCAAGTTCCCGGTAAAAATCCCGTTCTTTTTTCAGTGAAAGCAGCTCTTTATGAAGAGAGATACTGTTATCCAGAGTGGTGTCAACACTTTCCGGACTGGTAGTGATCAGGATGGTCTGAAGACCGATGGCTTTTGCGGTCTGGGTTGTGATCACGTCGCCTACAATCATCGTGTAACCGGTTTCTTTCAGCTGTTCCAGCTTTTCTTTGATTTCTTCTACTGTTTCAATAATAAAAATATCAAAATCATAAGGAAGAATATCCTTCAGAATAATGGCATAATGAATGATGCTGTAAAAGCCTACAATGGCAAAACGCCCATTATAGTTCTGTGCCAGCCGGATCGTTCTTAATACGTCATAAATGGATATTCCCACATCCAGTACATGACGGCTGCATACCTGGTGAATCATGTCACAGGTATATCCGCGTGAAATAATAATATCATAATTTTCTACCGGCAGTGTCTGGATTAAAGGGACTGCATCGGAGGTATCTGCTTCGTAGGCGGTCAATTCGATGTTTTTCCGCCTGCTGACCGCTTCTTCAAAAAGCTTGATAAGGCCTATATAAGGGGAGATCAGCAGGATTTTTACAGGTCTGCAGATTTCTTTCATTTATAAATCTCCTTTAAAATTGTATTAATTTGATACAATTATATGAAAAACAGAGAGAAATGTCAAGAAAAGCACAAAAAGAAAAGATGAAAAAAATCGAATTGTATCAAAATAATACAAAAATATTGCGAAAATGACGTTTTAACTGGTTATTTTTGATGCTATAATGAGCGCGTAAAGAGACAAAATCGCGCGATTGGGAAAAAACAATTCAAATACAGCAGAGGAGGGATTTTTTGAAAGCAGCATTTGTTACAGATATTGAGACCGTAGAGGTGAAAGAAATTGAGAGACCTTCCATTTCTGATACGGAGGTACTGATCCGTGCAAAAACCGTGGGGGTCTGCGGTTCCGATCTCCATCTGTTCAGGGGAACGCATCCGTTCCGTCATGCGCCCGCCATTCTGGGCCATGAAATCGCCGGCGACGTGGTTGAGGTGGGAAAAAAGGTGACCAGGTTCCGGCCGGGTGACCGTGTGACCGTGGAGCCGCAGGTTGGCTGCGGGACCTGTGAAATGTGCAGGAGAGGTTATGTCAGTCTCTGCCCGGATAAAAAGGTTCCCGGAACACCAAAATGGATCGGTGCTTTTTCAGAATATTTTAATGCGGAGGAAGCAATCGTATATAAACTGGCGGATGAGACAGACTATGAGATGGGAACACTGGCAGAGCCGCTGGCAGTTGCCGTACATACACTGAATCATGCGACTGTGAAATCGGGAGCTCTGGTCATCCTTGGAGGCGGGACCATCGGACAGCTTGCGCTGGCCTTTGCAAAGAAAAAAGGATACAGTCCGATCATTGTAACGGATACAGCGCCTTTCAACCGTGAATTTGCCGTGAAGCATGGAGCGGACTCTGCGCTCGATCCCATTACAGAAGATGTTCCTGCAAGAGTGAAGGAACTGACGGACGGACGGGGGGCGGACCTGGCAATTATAGCTGCGGGAGCCGACAATATCCTGGACCAGGCCTGTGAATGCGTCCACAAATGCGGAGAGATCGGCATTGTTGCCATGATCACGAAGAAGATTCCGTTCTACTGTTATGCGGTCGTATTTAATGAGATTCGTGTGTATGGCGCCATGTGTTATGAGCCGGGGGATTTTGCCGAAGCCATGGATCTGATTAACGGAGGTCTGGATCTTGGCGATTATGTGACGCATGAGATGGAAGGGATCGAAAAGACGCAGGAAGGCCTGGATATCCTGAGTCAGAAGAAGGAAAATGTGGTTAAGGTACTGATTAAAATTGCTGACTGAGTCTGTCAGATGATATACAGATTGTTCGGGAAACAGGAAAAAGGAGGATCATTTACATGAAAAAAAGAATGTTGGCTTGTCTGATGACACTCGTGATGACAGGAATGCTGGCTGCATGCGGCAATTCTGCTGGAGAGGAGCAGCCTGTGCAGGACAACAGCTCTGCCGGCACGACGGAGGAAACGCAGGCGCCTGCTGAGACCGGGAATGCAGGTGGAGACACAATTGTACTAAAGCTGGGACACATTCAGTCGGAGTCTGATCTCTGGCATCTGGGCGCGCAGAAATTTGCGGATACGGTGTCTGAACTCTCAGGCGGAGAGATAAAGGTGGATATCTATCCCAACAGCACACTTGGCGGAGACCGGGATATGGCGGAAGGAATGATGATGGGGACCGTGGATATTGCGTTGATTGCAGGTGTCCTCAGCAATTTTGATGATTCGATCTCGATTCTGGAGATTCCTTATCTGTTCCGCAGTGATGAGGAGTTTGAAACGATTGTTTATGGAGAGGTTGGACAGGAGATTGCGGATCATGTCCTTTCGTCTTCCGGCATTCGGATTCTGGACTGGTGGGAGAGAGGACCGCGTCTTATCACCTCCAGCAGGCCGATCAACAGTGTGGAGGATATGAAGGGACTGAAGATCCGGATTCCGGAGATCAGCGCCATGGAGAAGGTATTCAGTGCGTGGGGAGCTGCTGCGACCACAATGAGCTGGTCCGAGGTGTATCCGGGACTGCAGCAGGGTGTAATCGAAGCGCAGGAGAATCCGATTCCATTCTTCTATTCCGGTTCGATCTATGAGGTAAACAAGTATATTGCCAGAACCAATCATAAATACGAGTATGTAACCATAGCAATGTCAGATGCCGTTTATTCCGGGCTGACAGAGGAACAGCAGAATATCATCATGCAGGCGGCAAAAGCGGCAACGGAGTATGAGAATGAAGAGACCAGTAGAGTAACAGAAGAGAATCTGAAGGATATGGTGGATAACTACGAGGTCACGGTGACAGAGCCTGACACTTCCGGCTTTATTGCAATTGCAGATGAGGTTGCTCCGGAATACGCAGAGAGCATTGGCCAGCTGGATCTGTACAATAAGATTCAGGAAGCGCTGGGCCGTTAGTAATTGTACTGTCAGGGGCGGAGCGGCCGGTCTGAAAGCTCCGCCTTTGTTTATAAGGAGAACTGCTTATGGATAAAGTAGAAAAAGTAATTTTGAAACTTATGGGATGGTTCCTTTCCATTCTGATCTTTATTATGACAATGGATATTTTCGCTGCAGTCATTGTACGGTATGTCCTGCACACGGCACTGAATTTTTCTGAAGAACTGGGCCGCTATCTCTTTGTCTGGATCGTGTTCATCGGCATGGCAAGATGTGTTGCCGAAGACAAACACGTCGCTCTGGACCTTCTGCCGCATGCGCTGAAGGGAAATGCGGGCAGAATGCTGAAGACAGTGATCGACCTGCTCTGCATGTTCTTTTTCTTTTCGGTTACCCGGGCAGGAATCGCCCTTTGTGAAGTGGGCGCACGGCAGAAAAGCGCTACCATGAGAATTCCCATGAATTATATCTATCTGTGCATACCGGTCTGTGGGATTCTCTCGATTTTCTTTCTGGTACTGAAGCTGTATCGTCTCTATAAAAAGGAGGAAAAGGCAGTATGATTGGCATTATTCTTTTTGCAGCATTTTTTATTCTCCTGTTTCTGGGACTTCCGGTGGGTTTTGCACTGGGCGTAAGCTCCCTGGCAGGTATGAACTATGCAGACTATCCGATCAGCGTCATGGCGCAGAGAATGTTTACGGCTGTGGATTCTTTTCCACTGATGGCAATTCCTCTTTTCATGCTGGCGGGGGCATTGATGAGCCACGGAGGTATCACAAAACGGATCATTGATTTTGCACTCTGTTTTGTAGGTCCCATCCGGGGCGGGCTCGCCATGGTAGTGGCGATTACCGGAATCATCATGGGAGGAATCTCCGGCTCCGGCGTGGCTGACGCGGCAGCCATTGGAGCGATCATGGTTCCGGAGATGACAGGAAGAAAATATGAGCGCCCGTTTTCAGGAGCGCTGTGTGCCTGCTGCGGTTCCATCGGCCTGATTATTCCGCCGTCGATTGCCATTATTATCTATGGATGTACGGCGAATGTTTCCATTGGAGATCTTTTTATGGCGGCCTATGCGCCGGGAATCTGCATCGGAATCGGTTTTCTGATATACTGCTACCTGATTGCAAGGAAGAAAGGGTATCCGAAGGAGGAGCCGGTCAGCCGCGCCGAGACCTTCAGGCGGTTTAAGGAGGCGGCCTGGGCTCTTCTCATGCCTCTTCTGATCGTATTCGGGATCCGGGGCGGAATTTTCACGGCTACAGAGGGCGGTGCAGTCATTTCTGTATACGGGCTGGTCGTTGGAATGTTCGTGTATAAGGAGATCAGACTGAAGGATCTTCCGGTGGTTCTTCTGGAGGCGGCACAGAGCAGTGCGACGATCGGGACGATTATAGCGACGACGACGCTGTTCAGCTGGCTTTTGACCAGTGAGCAGATTCCCATGAAGATTACCAACTGGATGATCGGACTGACGGATAACCGGTTTCTTCTGCTTCTGCTCATCAATGTGCTTCTTCTGATTACGGGTATGTTCATTGACAGCGGTCCGGCGATTATGCTTCTGGCTCCGATTCTGTGTCCGGTAGCGGCCAGCCTGGGAGTGAGCATGGTTCAGTTCGGGCTTGTCATGGTTATCAACCTGACGATCGGACTTTTAACGCCGCCCGTAGGCACTGCCATGTATGTGGGGTCGAACGTTTCAGGAGTGCCGATTCCAAAAATCAGTAAGGCGCTGCTGCCGTTTATCGGGATCATGCTGGCCGTACTGATGCTGGTCACTTATGTTCCGGCATTTACCGGCTGGGCTTATTAAGATGATGCAGAAAAGGGGGCAGGTACATTGAAAAAACAACAGAATCATATTCTGATCGGCTGTGTTGCGGATGATTTTACCGGAGCCAGTGATGCGGCTTCGTTTCTGGCTGGACAGGGCATCCGGACGCTGCTGTTCAACGGTATTCCGAAGGAGACGGAAGTCATTTTGGACTGTGCGGCAGTTGTCATAGCATTGAAGACCAGAAGCATTCCGGCGGAAGATGCGGTGCGTGACACGCTGGAAGCCCTGAAATGGCTGGATTCCCACCATACGGAGCAGTTTTATATTAAATACTGTTCGACGTTTGACTCCACGCCGAAAGGGAATATCGGACCGGATATCGATGCGGCGCTGGAACAGTATGGGATTCCGTATACTCTTTTATGTCCGTCCCTTCCGGTTAATAAGAGAATTGTAAAGGACGGCATTCTGATCGTGGATGGCCGGCCGGTAGCAGAGGGACATATGGCGGAACACCCGCTGAATCCAATCTGGGATTCCAGAATTGAGAAGCTTATGGAACCACAGGGAAAATACCCCTGTATGATTCTGGGAGAAGAGCTTCTTTCGAAGCCTGCGGAGGCGGTGCTGGCAGAAGTGGAAGCCTTTGGAAAAGATAAGGAACATTTTTATATCGTTCCAGACTATACGACCGAGGAACAGGGGAAAAAAATTGTTGAAATTTTTGGAAGCAGCAGGCTTTTAACAGGCGGATCCGGACTTCTGAAGCACCTGGCCGACCGCTGCAGGGAAAGATATGACTGCTTTTGTGAAGAAGAAATTCTTTCCTGGACAGTGGGAAAAGGGATCGCTCTGTGCGGAAGCTGCAGTACAGCTTCCGGGCGCCAGTGCAGGGACTATGAGAAAAAACATTCTGCGGTGGTTCTGTATCCGTCCGGGCTTCTGGAAAAACCCTGTACGGTAGATGAGGTATGGGAGCAGGTGGCTGCGAATCCGGATGAAGAGTATCTGATCTACAGTGCAGGGGCAACGGATCCAAAAAGCCGGAGTTACAAAAGCAGAGAAGAAGCAGAAAAAGCATCAGCAGTGCTGGAAAAAACCATGGCCGAGCTCGGCCGGAGGGCATATGATCATGGATATACCCGTATCATAGTCGGAGGAGGCGAGACATCGGGAGCGGTGGCGCTGGCTCTTGGCTTTGATGGATTTATTATAGGGGAAAGTATCGCACCCGGAGTTCCTGTGCTGGTTCCTCTGCAGGATCCAAAGGTCCGGCTTGCGTTGAAATCCGGCAATTTCGGACAGGATGATTTTTTTGAAAAGGCTCTGTTCATGACAAAACAGGAGGAGAGATGACGATGGAAGAAAACAGGAATGTACCGGCAGAGTTACAGCAGATGCTTTCAGACGCCTGCTGGATCGGAAAAAGTCTTTTTGAAAGGAATAAGACGTCAGGCTCTTCTGCCAATATGAGCTTTCGGTATCAGGATCATATCTATATCACGGCCGGCGGCGGATGCTTTGGAAGGCTGACGGCGGATTCCTTTGCAGTTACTGATCTGGATGGGGCGGTGCAGAATGACAGAAAGCCAAGCAAGGAGCTTCCGTTACATCTTGCAATGTATCAAAAGCCGGGCAATCCGGTTGCGGCAGTCATTCATGTGCACAGTTTTTATGCGACATTGTGGTCCTGTCTTCCTCATGAGGAAGACAGGGATGATGTGATTCCCTCCTACACGCCTTATCTGGGCATGAAACTGGGAAAAGTCCGACTGGTTCCCTATGCAAAGCCGGGCAGTGAAGAACTGTTTTCCGCTTTCAGAGAGAGGATGGGGGAGGGAAATGGTTATCTGCTGGCGCATCATGGACCTGTGACAGGGGGTGCGGGTCTTCTGGATGCTTTCTATGGGCTGGAAGAACTGGAAGAGAGTGCAAGAATTGCATGGGAACTGAGAAAGGAAGGGGAAGCACTGAGGATTTAACGTTCGGTTGTTTTTCACGGGGTTGGGGCTGCGCCCTGGGACTCTGTGCTCTGCGCTCGTATGGAGTGTATCGGACACCGAAGCTTTTCTGTCTGTCTCATTCGGACAGGTTTGTTCGCCTGAAACAGACAGAAAGGCTCCGCCGTCCGCTCCAGTCCACACGGCGCTGCAGAGCACAGAGTCCCAGGGCGCAGGCTGTCTCACCCCATGAAAAGTAACCTGGTGTCTGCGCAGTAATCAGTTTATGAATAAAAATCTTGACAACAGGGGCCGTACCTGCTATGATTTTGGTGTTGCATGAATACTCTGCTGTGGTAGAGTGTTAGCATATGGAAATCAGAGGAGGAAATGAAGATGAAAAAGTTAATGGCTGTAATGCTGGCGGGCGTGATGACTGCGGCGATGGTAACAGGATGCGGCGGAGGAAACGCAGATACTCCGGCGGATGCACCGGCAGAGACGGAGACTCCTGTCGAGGAGACCCCGGCAGAGACGGATGCAGACGAAGATGCAGAGACGGCGCCGGAGGAGGCAGAAGCAGCTTCTGATGAGAGCGATCTGGCGTATGTGAAAGACAAGGGTACTCTGGTCGTTGGCATCACGGATTTTGAGCCGATGGATTATAAGGGCGAAGACGGAAACTGGATTGGATTCGATGCGGATATGGCAGGCGCGTTTGCAGAGAGCCTGGGCGTGAGCGTGGAGTTCGTGGAAATCGACTGGGACAACAAGATCATGGAGCTGGACGGCAGGACCATTGACTGTGTATGGAACGGCATGACCCTGACCGATGAAGTGAAGAGCGCCATGGAGTGTTCCAATGCATACTGCAACAATGCGCAGATCGTGATCGTGCCTGCTGACAAGGCAGAGCAGTATCAGGATGTGGACAGCCTTTCGGATCTGAACTTTGCCGTGGAGGCAGGAAGCGCAGGAGAGGAGCAGGTAGACGCTCTGGGCCTTGCCTTTACTCCGGTGAAAGCACAGTCCGATGCTCTGATGGAAGTGGCGGCAGGTACTTCTGATGCGGCTGTGATCGATTCTCTGATGGCGGCGGCCATGGTCGGAGAGGGTACCGGCTATGCAGATCTGACTTATACGGTGGGTCTGAACAGCGAAGAGTACGGCGTTGGCTTCCGCAAAGGTTCTGATCTGGCGGCAGCGCTGAATGAATTCTTTGTAACAAGCTATCAGGACGGCAGCATGCTTGCAGCGGCGGAGACTTACGGCGTACAGGCGGCGGTGATTGAACAGAAATAAATATATGCAGCACTGCAGAGGGCGGAGCCTTTTCGCCCTCTGTTTTTGTGTATGGGGCGTACCGGCTTTGCGGTATACGCCTTATGCGGCAGGCAGAGGATATATCCCTGCCTGATTCAGGGAAGGAAAGCAGGATAAGCGTATGGAATTGATGCTGGAACAGATGCCGATTGTTATTCGGTCATTGAATGTGGGATTTTTGCAGACTTTGAAGCTTTTTGCGGTAACGCTGCTGGGAGCGGTTCCTCTGGGCCTTGTGATTGCTTTTGGGTCCATGTCGCGTTTTCGGCCGCTTGCTTATGTGACCAAAATCATTGTCTGGATCATACGCGGGACTCCGCTGATGATACAGCTTCTGATTATCTATTATTTTCCGGGTCTTGTGCTGAAAAATCCCATCTGGGGCGGCGGGGAAGCCGGACGTTTTCTGGCGGCGTCTGTTTCCTTTATCTTTAATTACGCCTGTTATTTTTCAGAGATTTACCGGGGAGGGATCCAGAGTGTTCCGGTGGGGCAGGAGGAAGCGGGACTTGTGCTGGGTATGACCAGAAGCCAGATCTTTTTTAAAGTCACGCTTCTGCAGATGATTAAACGGATCGTGCCGCCCATGTCCAATGAGATCATTACCCTGGTAAAGGATACCTCGCTGGCGCGTATTATTGCTCTGCAGGAGATTATCTGGGCAGGTCAGGCCTTCATGAAAGGTTCTCAGGGGATCTCAGGCGCCATCTGGCCTCTGTTCTTTACGGCGGTATATTATCTGATCTTCAGCGGAATCCTGACAGTGCTTCTTGGGCGGCTGGAGAAAAAGCTGGATTATTTCAGGTAAGGGGGAATATAAGATGGCGATACTGGAAGTAGAACATATCTGTAAAACATTTGAAAAAACGGAAGTGCTGAAGGATATCAGCTTTTCACTGGAAGAAGGACAGGTGCTCTCCATCATCGGTTCCTCCGGAAGCGGTAAGACCACGCTGCTTCGATGCCTGAATTTTCTGGAGCGTCCGGACAGCGGTATCATCCGCGTGTGCGGAGAGACCTTGTATGACGGCAGGAATCCTTCCGTTATGCGGGATGCGGAAACCCGGAAAAAAAGGCTTCACTTTGGTCTTGTGTTCCAGTCGTTTAACCTGTTTCCCCAGTATACGGCTCTGGAAAACGTAATGTTGGCAAAGGAGCTTCTGGCAAAGGAACAGCCGGATTATAAAGCGAGAAAGAGGGAGATCCACGAGGAGATCCGGGTATTGGCAGAAGAACTTTTAAGGCAGATGGGACTCTCGGACCGGATGAGCAATTATCCCCATCAGCTTTCCGGCGGACAGTGCCAGCGTGTGGCGATTGCCCGTGCCCTGGCGTTAAAACCGGACATTCTCTGCTTTGACGAACCGACCTCGGCGCTGGACCCGGAGCTGACCGGAGAGGTTTTAAAGGTTATGAAGGAGCTGGCGGATCAGAAGACGACGATGATCATTGTAACCCATGAGATGGCGTTTGCCAGAGATGTGGCAAGTCATGTGATTTTCATGGATGACGGCTATATTCTGGAGCAGGGTACGCCGAAGCAGGTATTTGAGAACTCCCATGAGGAACGCACGAGGCAGTTTCTGTCACGGTTTACGCAGGGGTAAAGAAAGACTTTACACCTTGGCAACTTATTGTTATAATGAAGACACTTTTTAGAAAAGGACGGGCAGATCGTTATGGAAAAGAAAGAACTTCTGTATGAGGGAAAGGCAAAGAAAGTATATACTACGGAAGATCCGGGTGTACTGATCGTATCCTATAAGGATGATGCGACCGCATTTAATGGAGAGAAGAAAGGAACGATCGTAGGAAAAGGCGCCATCAACAACCGCATGAGCAACCATGTGTTCAGGCTGGTGGAAAAGGCCGGCGTTCCGACTCATCTGATTGAAGAACTGAATGATCGTGAGACTGCAGTGAAGAAGGTGGAGATCGTTCCGCTGGAAGTGATTGTCCGCAATGTGGCGGCAGGAAGCTTCTCCAGGAGGCTTGGCGTGCCGGAAGGGACTCCGTTTACTGCGCCCACTCTGGAATTCAGCTACAAAAACGATGAGCTGGGCGATCCGCTGATCAATGATTACTTTGCGATTGCGCTGAATCTTGCCACAAGGGAAGAGATTGATAAGATCACGGAATATGCGTTCAAGGTCAACGATGTGTACAAGGCATATTTTGCACAGCTGGGGATTGATCTGATTGATTTCAAGATTGAGTTCGGCCGTTGTAAAGGAGAGATCATTCTGGCAGATGAGACTTCTCCGGATACCTGCAGGCTGTGGGATTCCAAGACCCATGAAAAACTGGATAAAGACCGTTTCCGCAGAGATCTTGGAAACGTGGAAGAAGCATATCAGGAAGTATTCAGGAGACTGGGTCTTTCATAAATAAAAACGCGGGACCGGGGATGGCATCAGGAAGTGTTGTTCCCGGTTTCCGGCGTTTTTTAAAATATAATATTTCGTTTGATTACAGAAAGGATTGCAGTATGAGCACAGACAGATATCAAAGCCCGTTATCCGAGCGTTACGCCAGCAGGGAGATGCAGTACATTTTTTCGCCGGACAAAAAATTCCGCACCTGGAGGAGATTATGGATCGCACTGGCGGAGACAGAGAAAGAGCTGGGCCTTCCCATTACGCAGGAGCAGATCGATGAATTAAAGGCCCATGCAGAAGATATCAATTATGATGTGGCAAGGGCGCGGGAAAAGGAAGTGCGCCATGACGTCATGTCCCACGTATATGCCTATGGGGTACAGTGCCCAAAGGCAAAAGGAATCATCCATCTTGGGGCGACTTCCTGCTATGTGGGAGATAATACCGATATTATCGTTATGACGGAAGCGCTTCGTCTTGTTCGAAAGAAGCTGGTCAATGTGATTGCAGAACTGGCCAAATTTGCAGATGATCATAAAGCTCTGCCGACACTGGCGTTTACCCACTTTCAGCCGGCTCAGCCTACAACGGTAGGAAAGAGAGCGTCTTTGTGGCTGCAGGAGTTCTGCATGGATCTGGAAGATGTGGAATATGTTCTTGGAACCATGAAACTTCTGGGATCCAAGGGAACCACAGGAACGCAGGCAAGCTTTCAGGAGCTTTTTGAGGGAGATCAGGAAACCATTGACAGGATTGATCCCATGATTGCAGAAAAAATGGGCTTTAAAGAGTGTGTGCCGGTGTCCGGACAGACCTATTCCCGCAAGACGGATACCAGAGTTCTGAATGTTCTGGCCGGGATTGCGGCAAGCGCTCACAAGATGTCCAATGACATCCGCCTTCTGCAGCATTTGAAGGAGGTGGAGGAGCCTTTCGAAAAATCTCAGATCGGTTCTTCCGCCATGGCATATAAGAGGAATCCCATGCGGAGCGAGCGGATTGCCTCTCTTTCCAGATATGTGATGATTGATGCGCTGAATCCGGCCATCACCTCCGCAACTCAGTGGTTTGAGCGCACGCTGGATGATTCTGCCAACAAGCGCCTGTCCGTTCCGGAAGGTTTTCTTGCCATTGACGGGATCCTGGATCTGTGCCTGAACGTGGTGGACGGTCTGGTGGTGTATCCAAAAGTCATTGAGAAACGTCTTATGAGCGAGCTTCCGTTTATGGCAACGGAAAACATCATGATGGATGCGGTAAAAGCAGGCGGAGACCGTCAGGAGCTGCATGAGAAGATTCGCATCCTCTCCATGGAAGCGGGAAAGAATGTGAAAGTGGAAGGAAGAGAGAACAACCTTCTGGAACTGATTGCAGCGGATCCTGCATTCAATATGTCCATGGAAGAACTTCAGGCATGTATGGAACCGTCCCGTTACGTGGGCCGCAGTGCCGTTCAGGTGGAGGCCTTCCTGAAAAATGTGGTGTCGCCGATCCTGAATGCGAATAAAGAGCTGCTGGGCATGAAGGCGGATATCAACGTATAGGATACTGCATGGGAAACCGGAGATGGCGGAAGACATGCGGATATGGTGAATTCCATGTGTGCGGGAGGACTCTTTATGTACAGTTATCATTTTCGGGAGTGGTTGTCCTTTTTTTACTTTTACTGCATCTTCGGCTGGTGTTTTGAATCGACCTATGTGTCGGTGAAGGACCGGCATCTGACCAATCGGGGATTTTTAAGAGGCCCCTGGCTTCCGCTCTATGGGAGCGGTGCGATCCTGGTGCTGTGGCTGACGCTTCCTTTTCAGGAGACGCCGGCGCTGGTCTATGTGGTGGGAGCCATTGGAGCGACCGTGCTGGAATATGTGACCGGCGAGGCCATGGTCCGGCTGTTCAAGGTCCGGTACTGGGATTACAGCAGTCAGAAATTCCAGTACCGGGGGCATATCTGCCTGAGTTCTACCATCGCCTGGGGATTTCTAAGCCTTTTGATGGTCTATGCGGTACATAAGCCGGTGGAACAGTTTATCTTCTGGATGCATGAGGAAGTGGTGTCGGTGCTGACTTTCGGGATCACCGTCTGTATCGTGTACGATTTCAGCAACGCGTTCCGGAAGGCCATGGATCTTCGGGAACTGCTGATCCAGGCGGAGCTGCTCTGCGGGGAGCTTGAAAAACGGGCGGCGGAGAAAAGGCGGCTTCTGGAAGCGACGGTGACGTTTGCAAAGGCGGCGGTGGAGGAACGCCTGGAGGAACAGAAAGAACGCGCGGAACAGTCGAAGGAGCAGATTCTGCAGAAGCTGGAAGAGGAGATCAGCCAGCTTCAGGAGAGGCAGGAGCAGCTGAGGGAAAAGATGATCCGAAAGGCGGACAGGCTGCTGGCAGGGAACCCGGGCTTCCGTTTTATGGCGGACCTTCCGGATGCGGCGGAGCTTCGGGAGCGGATGAACCGGTTCCGGCGGCGGTGAAAAACAGTAGAGAAAGGATGGGGTGTCGTCTATGCCGGATATTTTGATCGTCGAAGATGAAAAGGCCATGCAGGACATTATCGCGGACTATATGCGGAAGGGCGGACACACCTGCTTTACGGCCGACGACGGGATAGACGCCCTTGTCACGCTGAAAAACCATCCTGTGGATCTGATGATCCTGGATGTGATGATGCCCCATCTGGACGGCTTCTCCGTCTGCAGGATGGCGCGGGAAATGGGCGATATGCCCATTATCATGCTGACTGCCAGAAGCGCGGAGGATGATGAACTGAAAGGCTATGATTACGGCGCGGACGACTATATGACCAAGCCGTTCAGCCCCAGGGTGCTGCTGGCAAAGGTGAACGCCCTCCTGCGCCGGTCTTTCCCCGTCTCTGCCGGAGCGGTCACCGCCGGAAAAATCATGCTCCAGCCCAACGCACACAAGGTCTGTCTGGACGGGCAGGAGCTCGCCCTGACTCATAAGGAGTATGAACTGCTCGCCTTTCTGATGGCAAATCCCGGGCAGATATTCAACCGGGAGCAGCTTCTGAACCGTGTCTGGGGCTATGACTTCGAGGGAACGACTCGAACCGTGGACACCCACATCAAAACCCTGCGGCAAAAGCTGGGGGACGAGGGCAGGCATATTGTCACGCTGATCCGTTCCGGTTATAAATTTGAGGTGACGGTATGAAAGAACTGTTTTCTCTCCGTACTGTTCGGAAAAAGATTTTGATGCTCTCCAAGCTGGCGGGAATCGCGCTGATTTTTTCCTACGTTCTCTCCACCGGTCTGCCAGTCGGCGAGGACGTTTCTTTTCTGCTCTGGCTGGGATTTGTCCTGCTGCTGGTCCTGGGCATCGACTTTTTTATGGGCTGCTTTATCACGAAACCGATTGACAGGCTGAATGCTTCCGCGAAACGCATGGCGGGACTGGACTTTTCCGTTCCCTGCGACCTTGCCTCCGCCGATGAATTTGGGGAGCTGTCCGCCAGCCTGAACACGATGGCGGAAAATCTGCAGCGGGCCCTTGCCTGCCTGGAGGATGCAAACACCCGGCTTGAAAAGGATGTGGAAAGGGAACGGCTCCTTCTGGCCGAGCGAAAAGATTTGGTGGACAGCCTGTCCCATGAGATGAAAACCCCGCTGGGTATCATCCGGGCCTATGCCGAGGGACTGCTGGATGAAACAGAGGAAGCCAAAAAGCTGAAATACGCCCGGGTGATCGTCTCCGAAGCGGAGCGCATGAACGAACTGATCGTGACCCTGCTGGATTTGTCGGCACTGGAGAGCGGGGCCGCCGGCTTGGACATTTCCCGGTTCGACTTTGTAGAGCTGGCGGAAACGGTGGCCGGGCGGCTTCTGATCGACGCCCCGGATACCGATTTTGAACTGCAGTATGAGCTGCCGGAGCAAACCGTTTTTGTGCGGACAGACCGGCGGCGCATGGAGCAGGTTTTGGACAATCTGATCGTCAATGCCAGAAAAAACGTAGTTCCCGGCGGCGTTCTGCGGCTGGTACTGACAGTGGACAAGGGAACGCTGCATTTCTCTGTCTTCAATCAGGGCCGGCTCATTTCGGAAGACGGCCTGTCCAGAATATGGACAAAATTCTATCGGGACAGCGGCGCGGAATACAGCGGCTCCGGGCTGGGCCTGTCCATTGTGGCGCAAATCCTGTCCATGCAGCAGCTGCCCTATGGCGCGGAAAACCGAAAGGACGGGGTGCGGTTCTATTTTTCCATCCCTGTCACCGAATAATTTCACACGGATTTCACGGCGGCCTCACATTAACTTCACACCGCATATCTAAACTCTCCTTATCACAAATAAGGAGGTTTTTTTATGTTCTTTGGGTTGGCATGGTACTGGTGGCTGGTGATCATGGCGGTACTGGCCTCCATTCCCTTCAAGATCAAATGTATGAAGTGGTGGAGGAAACGACAGCAGGAGAAGGACAGCCGGCGGGGAAAGTGGGGTGACGACGAGTGATCGAGGTCAAAAGCATGACATTTTCCTACGGCAAAGACAGGCAGGCCCTCCACGGCCTGGACTTTGCCGTGGAGGACGGAGAGATCTTCGGCTTTCTGGGGCCCAACGGCTCCGGAAAGTCCACGACTCAAAAAATTCTGACCGGGATTTTGAAGGGTCACGGCGGAAAAGTCTCTGTGTTTGGGCAGGACATTTCCTCCGCCCGCGACCGGGAATTTTTCCGGAAGATCGGCGTCCTGTTTGAATTTCCCTACTTGTACGCCAATTTGAGTGCCGTGGACAATCTGAACTACTTCGCTTCCTTCTATCCCAGGGAGCAGCGGCGGGATGTGGGGGAGCTGCTGGACGCGCTGGAATTGAAACCGGAATTTTGGAAAAAGCCGGTGTCCTCCTGCTCCAAGGGGATGCGCCAGCGGGTGAGCATGGCGCGGGCGCTGGTGAGTAACCCCCGGCTGCTGTTTCTGGACGAACCTACCAGCGGCCTTGATCCCTCCGGCGCAGTGCTGTTCCGAAAGATCATTGAGCAGGAACGCCAGAAGGGAACGACGGTGTTTGTCACTACCCATAATATGGTGGACGCCGATTTGCTGTGCGACCGGGTGGCGTTCATCGCGGGCGGAAACATCGTCGCCCTGGACACGCCCGGGCGTCTGAAAGAGAAAAACAGCCGCCGCCGGGTGGCGATCGATTACCTGTATCAAGGCAGGCGGGAAACAAAAACCATAGAGGCGCCGGATCTGGAAGCAGGCATTCCCTTTGCCCATGACGAGATCATCAGCATCCACTCTCAGGAGCCGACTTTGGAGGATATGTTCATCCAATACACAGGAAGGGGGCTGTCCTGATGGGAAAAGACTTTTGCGCCCTGTTCAAAAAGGACTTACGGATGCTGGTGTCAGGCAGGTTTTTCCTGATGGCAGCCGGCTTTCTCGTCCTTTATACAGCGTATGTGAATCTGGGTTATGTCCGCTTTATGCAGATGCCGCCCTACCATGTGTATCTGTACGATCCTGCCGGGACACAGACGGAAACATCCTCTCTGGTGCAGAATGTTCCGTCCTTGAAGGCCATGGACGCCGCCCTGCTCTCCGACGCCAACGGCGTGGGGCTGGACGCCGGCAGCGGGGACGTGCGGGTGGTGCTTTATGCGGGAGCGGAGCACATCGATCACCACCGGTCGGATTACGCCCTGTCGCTGCTGCAGCCCTCGGCCGGATCTGCTCCGGAGATACTCGGCACAAATACGCCGGAGCAGAAAGCGAGGAAAGAGATCACCTGCGAGCTGCTGTTTTTCGAGCTGGCCGCTGTGGGATTTTTGGGAATCGCCGCCGTGCTGTTCAAGGAAAAGGACATGGGGGTCATCCGCGTCCACGCCGTTCTCCCGGTGCACAAAGAACTGTTTCTTCTGTCCAAGCTGGCGATATTCCTGCTCTCCGATCTGGCCTTTGCGCTACTGCTTACCCTGCTGAATCTGGGGGTTGGGGACGGAGCGGCGGTACTGCCGGCTGTACTGCTCCAGACGGCGGTCCTGTCGTTGATCATGGCTCTGGCAGGTTTGCTCTGCGCCCTGCTGCTGAAGGATTTCCGGCAGTTTACGCTGGCCTATCTGGTGATCGCCATCTTTGCCGCGACGCCGGTCTTTCTGTCCGCCAACACATCGGTCAAGTTTGACTGGATCGGCCTGCACCCGTTCTATCACGTCTATATGGGCCTGAAAAACGCTTACTTTGGAATGGCAGTTTCGCCGGTCTATGATATCGGTGCTGCCGGTGCGATCGTGCTGCTGTTCCTGATGGTGCGGCCTGCATTCTACCGGGAAATCGGAAAGGAGGGGTGAGGCGTGAAAGGTTTGCAATATCAGTTGAAAAGCGTTCTGCGGGATAAATTCTGCCTGATGACGTTCCTGCTGCCCATCCTGGCGGCTGCGGCGCTGAATTTTATGGGTTCCATTGACCTGTCCACCCTGGGGGAGCTGCATTTTGGCGTACTGGAAAACGACCTGCCCCCACAGACGGTCACATGGCTGGAGCGGTACGGCCCGGTGACTGCCTATGGGACACAGGAAGAACTGGCCGACGCTGTTAACGAGCCGTCTACCAATGTGATTGGCGTAAAAGCGGATGGCGAAAGCCTGAAAACGGCGGTCAGCGGGGACGAGCTGGACATTTTTCAGCAGGCGGCGGCAACCCTCCCGGTCCTCTATGAACAGCGGAAGGACGCGGAACAGGCAGAAGTCCAGGTGCTGGAGCGGCCCGATATTCTGGAAAACTTTCAAGGCATTTTCATTCCTGCCGTGCTGATTGTCGCCATGTTCATGGGCTGTACGTTCAACGCCGTGAACATCATCTCCGAAAAAGATGACGGCGTGGCTTTTATCAACGAAATCCTGCCCATGACGCCAGGCCGGTACATTTTTCAGAAAGTCGTGACAGGGTTTCTCTTTGGCAGTTTATCGTCTGTCATAACGGCATGTATTTGTTTTCGGCTGTCCTGGCAGAATTTGTGGATCATGCTGGTGCTGATCGTTCTGTCGTCCTTTGTGGCGGCGCTGATGGGCCTGTTCATCGGCAGGTTCTCCGAGGGGCTGATGACCGGCGTGGTCTATATCAAGATCGTTATGCTTGTGTTCATCGCAGTCCCCATTGTATGCGCTCTGCTCGGAGTGAACGGGCTGCCGGCGGCCATTTGCAGCATCGTTCCGTCCCGGCCTGCCTTTGACGGCATTATGGCTCTGTCTGACGGGAACATGGGGACGGCGGTAAAAGATGCCGGTATTCTCGCAGTTCACTGTGTTTCGTGGTTTGCGCTGTATGTTCTGATTTCTGCTCCGCATAAAAGGCTGTGAGAATAAGGTGTTTGATCAAAAACAGAATTATTTTTTAAGACAGGAAGCTGGGGACAGCTTCCTTCTCTGCGTTCTATATGGCAACATGTTTTTCACAAAATGTTCGCAGAATTTTCACAGATTCCCACTTGACATTGTTAGAAGTCTAACTTATAATCAGTTAGACTTCTAACAAACAGGAGAGGAGGAAAAGCTGTGAAGGATGAAGGCTATCCGATGCGTGAGATGGTGAATCTGAACTGTATCTGGCATCGGATGATCGAGAAGAGGATGTCGGATCTGGGGCTGACTTCGATCCAGAGCCGGATGCTGGGATATGTCTATTTTCAGCGCCGTCAGGAGAAAAAGGTGTTCCAGAGGGAACTGGAGGAGGAGTTTAAGATACGGAAATCCTCCGTCACCAGCGTGATCCAGATCCTGGAGAAAAAAGGGCTGGTCCGCAGGATCGGCGTCCCCGGAGACGCCCGGAAAAAGGAACTGGTGCTGACAGAACAGGGAATCGCAGTTCAGGAAACCGTGCTGGAACGGCTGAACCGCCTGGAGGACATGGCAAACCAGGCGCTTGGCGAAGAGGAACGAAAACTCTGGTTTTCATGTATCCGTAAAATAGAGGCAAGACTTGAGGAGGCAGAATATGATTAGAAGACTGACCGCGCACATCGGGGAATTTAAAAGAGATACGCTGATGGCTCCGGTGAGCGTGATCCTGGAGGTAATCCTGGAGGTCCTGCTGCCGGTTCTGATGGCTTCGGTCATCGACCGGGGCGTGGAAGCAGGAAATATGAATTATGTGGTGAAGATGGGAGTTGTCATGCTGGCGGTCGCCATGCTCTCCCTTCTGGCGGGGACCATGTCGGGCGTCTTTGCGGCAAGGGCGTCCATGGGATTTGGCCGGAATTTAAGAAAAGCAATGTATGACAATATACAGGATTTTTCGTTCCGGAATATTGACCGTTTTTCCACGGCAGGGCTGGTGACCCGTATGACCACGGATGTGACCAACGTGCAGAATGCGTTTCAGATGATTATAAGAATGTTCGTGCGGGCGCCCATCATGATGATCTCGGCGCTGTTCATGTGCGTATCCATCAGTCCCAGGCTGTCGCTGATCTTTCTGGCGGCGCTGATTTTTCTGGGCTGCGTACTGGCGTTTGTCATTACCCGGGCGTTTCCCATCTTTGATGAGATGTTCAAGGGATATGACCGGCTCAACGCCAGCGTGCAGGAGAACCTGACCGGGATCAGGGTGGTGAAGGCCTATGTGAGGGAAGATTATGAAAAGGAGAAATTCCGCGGAGCCACCGGAAACCTGAAGGATCTGAGCGTTCACGCAGAGCGTCTGGTGGTCATGAACCAGCCGGTCATGCAGTTTACGGTCTATAGCTGTATCATGCTGGTATCCTGGTTCGGGGCAAAGCTGATCGTCGTGGACGGGACCATGACCACCGGGCAGCTCATGAGCCTTTTCACGTATACCATGCAGATTCTGATGAGCCTGATGATGATCTCCATGATCTTTGTCATGACGACCATGGCGCGTTCCTCCGCGGAACGTATCGTGGAGGTGCTGGACGAGAAGAGCAGCCTTCAGGACCCGGAGCATCCCGTGCCTGAAGTGGAGGACAGTTCCATCCGGTTTGACCATGTGAATTTTTCCTACAGCGACGATCAGGAGAAATGCGTGCTCCGGGATATCGACCTTACGATTCATTCCGGGGAGACCATCGGCATCATCGGCGGGACCGGAAGTTCCAAATCCACGCTGGTGCAGCTGATTCCCAGACTTTATGACGTGCTGGACGGTTCCGTTATGGTGGGAGGACACGATGTGAGGGAATACCGGATCGAGACGCTCCGGAACGCAGTGTCCATGGTCCTGCAGAAAAATGTCCTCTTTTCCGGCACGATTCTGGAGAACCTCCGGTGGGGCGACAAAGAGGCCACGGAGGAACAGTGCCGCCATGCCTGCGAGCTGGCTCAGGCCCATGAATTCATTGAGAAAATGCCGGACGGTTATCAGACCTATATCGAGCAGGGCGGGACCAACGTATCCGGCGGCCAGAAGCAGAGGCTCTGTATCGCCAGAGCGCTTCTGAAAAAACCGAAGATCCTGATTCTGGATGACTCCACCAGTGCAGTGGACACGAAGACAGATTCCCTGATCCGGAAAGCATTTGCGGAAGAAATACCGGATACGACGAAACTGATCATTGCCCAGAGGATCTCATCCGTTCAGGATGCGGACCGGATCCTGGTGCTGGATCAGGGAGCGGTCGTGGGCTTTGGAACTCACGAAGAGCTGTTGAAAGACAACGACATTTATCGCGATATCTATGAACTGCAGCAGAAAGGAGCGGATTTTGATGAGTAATCCAAGGATGATGAAAGGACCAGGCGCCCGGGGCATGCGCGGCGGGCAGGGAAGCCGGAATCCTGGAAAGACCCTGAAACGCCTTCTTGCCTATATATGGAAGGATTATAAGCTTCACTGCGTCGTGGTGACCGTCAGCATCGCGGTCAGCTCTCTGACGGCGGTTATGGGCAATCTGTTTCTCCAAAAACTGATCGACGACTATATTCTGCCGTTTCTGGGGGCGAAGGACCCCAGCTTTACTCCGCTGCTCCATGCGATGATGGTAATGGCCTGCATCTATTATGCCGGTACCATCGCCACGTTTCTTTACGCAAGAATTATGATTGTCATCACCCAGGGGACGCTGAAAGACATCCGGGATGAGATGTTCACCCACATGGAACGCCTGCCCATCAAATATTTTGATACCCATGCCCATGGAGATATCATGAGCTGTTACACCAACGATACGGATACGCTGCGCCAGATGATCAGCCAGAGCATCCCGCAGATGCTCAGTTCCTCCATCACCATTGTCAGCACGTTTGTGTCCATGCTGATTTTAAGCGTGCCTCTGACGGCGCTGATCGTTCTCATGGTGGTGGTTATGGTGAAGGCGGTTCGGTTTATCGGAGGAAAGAGCGGCATGTATTTTCTGCGTCAGCAGAAATCCCTCGGCGCTCTGAACGGCTATATCGAGGAAATGATGGAGGGCCAGAAGGTAGTCAAGGTTTTCTGCCATGAGTCGGAATCCAGGGAAAAGTTCAATCAGTTGAACGGCGAGCTGTTTGACAGCGCCAGAAATGCCAATACCTTCGCCAATATCCTCATGCCGGTCATGGCCAACCTGGGAAACATCAACTATGTACTGACGCTTGGGGTGGGGGCCGTCTTTGCCATAAACGGCGTCGGAGGGCTGACGCTGGGAGCGCTGGCGTCGTTTCTGCAGCTTACCAGAAGTTTTAACATGCCCATTACCCAGGTGTCCCAGCAGTTCAACTCCATCATCATGGCGCTGGCGGGAGCAGAGCGGATCTTTGATCTTCTGGATGAGAAGGAGGAAGTGGACAATGGCTATGTGACGCTGGTCAATGTGACGGAGGAGCCGGACGGTACATTAAAGGAATCAAAGGAACGGACCGGGATCTGGGCGTGGAAGCATCCCCATAAGGCGGAGGGGACCATCACGTACAAGAAGCTGGAAGGCGATGTGGTGCTGGACGGCGTGGATTTTGGGTATACGGACGACAAAATCGTACTGCATGACATTAAGATGTACGCCAATCCGGGAGAGAAAGTTGCGTTTGTGGGCGCCACCGGAGCGGGAAAGACGACGATCACCAACCTGATCAACCGGTTCTACGATATTCAGGACGGAAAGGTCCGGTACGACGGCATCAACATCAACAAGATCAAAAAGCCGGATCTTCGCCGGTCTCTGGGAATGGTGCTGCAGGATACCCATCTGTTCACCGGCACCATTGCGGACAATATCCGGTACGGGAAGCTGAACGCCACGGACGAAGAGGTCGTGGCGGCGGCAAAGCTTGCCAACGCCCATTACTTTATCACAAAGCTTCCGGACGGTTATGATACCATGCTGAGCGGAGACGGGACCAGCCTGTCTCAGGGAGAACGGCAGCTTCTCGCCATCGCCCGGGCAGCCATCGCGGACCCGCCGGTGCTGATTCTGGATGAGGCGACTTCCAGTATTGACACCCGGACAGAGACCATCGTCCAGAGCGGCATGGACCAGCTGATGAAAGGCAGGACGGTATTCGTCATCGCCCACCGGCTGTCCACCATCAAGAATTCCGATGTGATCATGGTTCTGGAGCAGGGACGCATCATTGAGCGCGGAAACCATGAGTCTCTTCTGGAAGAGAAGGGAAAATACTATCAGTTGTATACAGGAGCATTTGAAGCATCATGAAAAAAGCGATTATCTTTGATATGGACGGGACGCTGCTGGACACGCTGGAGGATCTGTACCTGAGTACCAACGCAGCGCTTACGAAATACGGATTTCCGGAAAGGACGCTGGAGGAAGTACGGCAGTTTGTGGGAAACGCCGCCAGGAATCTGATGCGCCAGGCGATTCCCAGGGGCGAGGAGGACCCGCATTTTGAGGAATGCCTGCAAACCTTTAAGGAATACTACGGAGAGCATCTGAACGACCATACAGGGCCTTATGAGGGGATTCCTGAGCTGCTTGAACGGCTTTCCAATGAAGGCGTTCCCATGGCCATTGTTTCCAATAAACCGGATTTTGCGGTCCGGGATCTGAACGAACGGTATTTTGGCGGACTGATCGCCGTCGCCATCGGAGAATCGGAACGGGTCCGCAGAAAACCGGCGCCGGACACGGTGGAGCAGGCGGCAAAGCAGCTGGGAGTCCGCCTTGAGGACTGCGTCTATGTGGGGGATTCGGAGGTGGATCTAAAAACTGCAGAAAACTGCGGGATTCCCTGCGTATCCGTGACCTGGGGATTCCGCAGCCGGGAGCTGCTCTTAAGCCTGGGAGCGGTATATACGGCGGCGGATACCGGGGAACTGTATGAGGTGCTTCAGAACACTTGACATCATTTCCAAATTCCTGTAAATTCAGTAGAGGCGGGAAGGCTCCGGTTTTTTCAGGAGCCATCCTGCGCGTTTACAGAAGAAAAGAAGGGAAGAAGGAACGCTGAGATGGGTTTAAGTCCGAAAGAGCAGATGGAACGTAAAAATGATCCGCACGTTCGGTTCATTATGGAAAATATTACAACATACAGCGAAGGAAAAGACTACGTATTCATCAGCTATAAGAGCGATGACTGGAAACTGGTGCTTCATGATCTGGTATATAAACTGATGACAGAATATGGATTGAGAATCTATTTTGACGGAAGTTTTGACGATCACAATGAGACGTGGATCGAGCAGTTTCCGGAAAACATGGAGGATCCAGGATGCAAGGCGGTGCTGATGTTTCTGGACGATAAATATGCGAGGAGCTATGCCACGCTGCTGGAATTCATGTACAGCCAGACGGATCTGGCTTCCATAGGCGGAAAGCAGGAACGAAAGGGGCTTCCCGTTGTGCCGGTCAACTTGTACGGGCCTTTGAAAAACCCCGATAACAGTGAGGGAAGACAGGATACGGGGCTGGGAACAGACCAGTTTGAGGATGGGAGCAGAAATGCAATGGCCGGCAAAGAAAAAGCTCTGTTCGATGAGACATTTGAGGAGCTGACAGATGAAAAAAGGAAGGGGTTTCGGGAGCTTAAGAGCTGGTACAAGGGAAAACGGCTGAACAAAAGGATGTGCCATGAGATGACCCTGAAGCTGCTGGAACGTGTGGGAGTCAGTGAGAATCATTATTATCCTGAGGAGACGGATCAGGACGGCTATCTTCGGTCCATTGTAAATATCATCAGGGACGTGGCGGGAGAGAGCGTGTTCGCAGATCCTGCAGAATATGGTTTTCGTGAAGAGAAGGCGTCTGCACGGAAGAAAAAGGAATATTCTGCTGAAGATCTGACTCCGGGGCAGAAGCGGCTGTATGAAAGTCTGAGAACATTCAGGAATGAGGCGGCAAAAGCGGAAAAGATACGTCCTTTCCGGGTATTTCAGAATGAGACGTTAATGGAACTGTGTATCCGGCAGCCGAGAAACCAGGCGGAGCTTTTGAAAATACGGGGAATTGCAGAAGTGAAGTGTGCAAAGTACGGGGAGCAGCTTCTGAAGATTTTAAATGAGGGCAGCTGTTGAAAAAATGTACGAGGAGGCATGATGAGATGAAACAGATAAAAAACAACCTTCTGCTGCTGTTGACGGCGCTGATCTGGGGCTGCGCGTTTGTGGCGCAGAGCGTAGGCATGGATTACGTAGGGCCCTTTACCTTTAACTCGGTCCGGTGCATGGTGGGGAGCGTTGTTCTGCTGCCGGTGATCTTTCTGATGGACAGTTGGAAGAGGAAGAGCGGCATGAGCGAAGAAGAGATGAAAAAAGAGCGGGGAGACAAAAAGACGCTCCTGACCGGGGGCATCTGCTGCGGCGTGGTTCTGGCAGCGGCCAGCAGCCTGCAGCAGTTCGGCATCCTGTTTACCACGGTGGGGAAGGCAGGGTTCATCACGGCCATGTATATTGTCCTGGTTCCGATTCTGGGGATTTTCCTTGGGAAAAAGATCCGGCCGCTGATTCTCCTGTGTGTTTTTATGGCGGTCCTCGGGTTGTATTTTCTGTGTATGACCGAGAAGCTTTCGCTGGGTATCGGGGATTTTCTGGTACTGCTCTGCGCGCTGGTTTTCTCCGTACATATTCTGGTCATTGATCATTTCTCTCCGCTGGTGGACGGCGTCCGCATGTCGGCGATCCAGTTCCTGACGGCGGGAATCGTCTGCGCGGTGCCCATGTTTGTCTGGGAGAATCCCCATATGGCGGATCTTCTGGCGGCGTGGATGCCGGTGCTGTATGCGGGCGTCATGTCCTGCGGCGTGGCGTATACGCTCCAGATCCTGGGCCAGAAGAATGCGGACCCCACGGTGGCTTCCCTGCTTCTGAGCCTGGAGTCCGTCTTTTCCGTGCTGGCCGGCTGGGTGATCCTGGGGCAGAAGCTGAGCGGAAAAGAGCTGTTCGGATGCGTGCTGATGTTCGGGGCGATTATTCTGGCGCAGCTGCCGGAAAAAAACAGAAGGCAGTCATAGACAGGCTATGCGGGCGCATGTTCCCGCAGCATGGCGATCTCTTCCTTATAAGGAGCCCGTGTATTTTTGGGATCACCGTCTATGGGGACCCATGGAGTTTCCAGGATCTTCGGAACATCCGCGAAATCAGGATGATGTACGATGCGGTTCAGGGCGTCAAAGCCGATGCATCCCTTCCCAAGATTCTCATGCCGGTCTTTGGCGGCGCCGCAGGGATTTTTACTGTCGTTGATATGGAAGACGGCAATCTGATCTTTTCCCAGAATCCGGTCGAACTGATTAAGGACGCCTTCGGGATCGTTTACGATATCATAGCCGCTGTCGTGAGTATGGCAGGTATCAAAGCAGACCCGCAGGCGGTCTTTTTTTGCCACGCCGTCATAGATCCGGGCCAGTTCTTCGAAGGTACGTCCGATCTCAGAGCCCTTTCCGGCCATGGTCTCCAGAGCGATCAGGCAGTCGCTGTCGTCAGCCAGTACTTCATTGAGCCCTTTGACGATGGATGCGATGCCGGCTTCCGCGCCCGCGCCCACATGCGCGCCCGGGTGGACGACCAGAACCCGGCTTCCCATGGCGGAGGCGCGGGCCAGTTCCAGCTTCAGAAAACGGACCGCAAGCTCGTAGGTCTCCGGCTTTACCGTATTGGCCAGATTGATGATGTAGGGAGCGTGTACGATGAATTCCGTTATGCCGTGTTCTTTCATCAGCGCCTGGGCCGCTTCGATGTTCAGTTCGCCGATCTCCCTGCGTCTTGTGTTCTGGGGCGCTCCGGTATAAAGCATAAAGGTGTTGGCTTCGTAGGAAAGCGCTTCCTCCACGGAGCCCAGCATCATTTTTTTCCCGTTCATTCCCACGTGAGAACCGATTTTTAACATGACAGTCATCTCCTTTGTAGTTCAGGCGTTTTTTGAACCCCTGTTTTTTTATCTGCGCGTTTTCTTTAGTATACTCGTTTGAACGCGGATCTGGCAAGAAAATTCACAGGATTTCAAATGAACGGTTTCAGATGAGTTTCTTTTTGCGTAACGGTGCGTTTTGCGAACGCTTTTCAAAGGGAACCTCGACACGGAAGCACATAATCTGACTTTGCGCATATCCATAAAGAGAAAAAACAAAGATTTTTTGTCATATACCGGCGGGCCATGCCGGAGAAAGGAGCAGGTGAAGATTATGAGTATGTACGGGATCGACGTATCCAGTTACCAGAAAAAACCGGACTGGGGAGTGGTAAAGGAACATGGAGTACGCTTTGCCATCCTGCGGATTATGAACAGCAGAGGAAAAGACGCCTCTTTTGAGTATAATTATGACAGGTGCAGGGAGGCAGGTATCTTAAGGGGCGTATACCGTTTCAGCTATGCGCTGACCGAAGCCCAGGCACGGGCGGAAGCAAAAGGGGTTCTGACAGAGCTTGCAGGACGGAAGCTGGAGATGGGTGTCTGGCTGGATCTGGAGTGGAAAAGGCAGCGGGCGCTTGGAAAAGAGAAGGTAAAGAGGCTGGCGAATGTATGGATGAAGACCGTCAGGGAAGGCGGATATGAGTGCGGCATCTACTGCAATATGGACTGGTACAAAAATGTCTGCGGCGGACTGGATACGATGTACTGGATTTCGCGGTATCCGAATCCCGATGACGGGACGCTGAAGGAAAACCGGCGGCCTCATGTGGGAGAGTCCGGCTGGCAGTATTCCAGCAAAGGAAAAATTCCGGGAATTGCAGGAAACGTGGATCTTGATATCTGGTATGCAGATTCGGCGGTAAAAAAGGGAAATCCTTACAGGGAACCGGTGAAATCCCTCCGGTATCAGCGTCTTCTGGCGGGAGTCGTAAGGGAAGATGTGAAATGGCTTCAGTGGGAACTGAGAGAAGCAGGGTATGATATTATGGTTGACGGGAAATTTGGTCCGGCCACGGACCTTTCGCTGAGGGCGTTTCAGAAAGATCATCCCAAAACCTATTCCGGCAGCGAGCCGGACGGAATCTGCGGTGCGAGAACACGGGCGGCGCTGAAACAGGCGGGATGATTCAGATGTGACGGTTATTTTGTGAACTTGACAAACGCTTCCATTTTTTCTATACTGAATTTTCAAAGGAGACGGTCATGAACATACAGTTGATCATAGAGGTTCTGGGGACTGTTGCGTTTGCCATATCCGGCGCCATGCTTGCCATTGACCGGAAGATGGATCTGTTCGGCGTCCTGTTTCTGGGGCTTGTGACGGCGTCAGGCGGCGGTTTTATGCGGGATGTGGTGCTGGGGATTGTGCCTCCGTCCATGTTCGAAAGCCCCATGCTGATTCCGGTGGGACTGCTGGCATCCTTTTATACCTTTCTCGCCGTTCGCTGGAACCGTCATATGATTCCGTATCTTCCGGAGGGAAGGTTTCAGTGGATTCTGAATTTTACGGATGCAGTGGGGCTTGGGCTTTTCACGGTGCTGGGCGTGAATGTGGCGATTGAGGCAGGTTACGGAGAGTGCCACAGGTTCGTCCTGTTTCTCGGGATGCTGACTGGTGTGGGCGGCGGAATGCTCCGGGACATTCTGGCGGGGCTTATGCCTGCCATATTGAGAAAACATATCTATGCGTGCGCATCCCTTCTGGGCGCCGCATGCTATGATTATCTGCTTTTATGGATCAAAAAGGAATATGCCATGTTTGCAGGGGCTGTCATTGTGATGACGGTACGCATGATGGCGTATCATTTTAAATGGAATATGCCAAAGGCGGCGTAATGTCTCCGGACGGTATGTGAAGGAGGAAGACGATTTGAAAAAGATACTGGAACTAATCTCGGAAGAAATGGAAAAAGCGTTTCGGAAAGCGGGATATGATGAGAAATATGCGAAGGTGACCCTGTCCAATCGCCCGGATCTGTGCGAGTATCAGTGCAACGGCGCCATGGCGGCGGCAAAGGAATACCATAAGGCGCCCGTCCTGATCGCGGAAGGCGTGGTGGACGCGCTTCAGGGCTCTTCGCTGTTTGAGGAGATACAGGCGGTGAAGCCGGGGTTTATCAACCTGAAGCTCTGCGCGGAGTTTCTGAGCGGTTATCTGAACGGGATGAAGGAGGACAGCCGCCTGGGCTGTGAGAAGGCGGCGCAGCCGAAGACGATCATGATCGACTACGGCGGGCCAAATGTGGCGAAGCCGCTGCATGTGGGGCATCTTCGTTCCGCGATCATAGGAGAGAGCATCAAGAGGATCGCCCGTTTTGCCGGACATAAAGTGATCGGAGACGTGCATCTGGGCGACTGGGGCCTGCAGATGGGACTGATCATCATGGAACTTAAGAACCGGAAACCGGAGCTGCCGTATTTTGACGCGGCTTATGAAGGAGAATATCCCAAGGAGCCGCCCTTTACCATCGCGGAACTGGAGGAGATCTATCCCATGGCCAGCGCAAGATCCAAGGAGGACGCCGCTTACAAAGAGGCGGCCATGCAGGCGACCTTTGAGCTGCAGCAGGGGCGGAAAGGCTATCAGGCGCTTCTGCGGCACATCCTGAACGTGTCCGTGACGGATTTGAAGCGTAATTATGAGAATCTGAAGGTGGAGTTTGACCTGTGGAAAGGCGAATCGGACGCCCAGCCCTATATTCCGGATATGGTACAGAGGATGAAGGAGCAGGGGTTTGCCCATATGAGCGACGGCGCTCTGGTGGTTGACATCAAAGAGGAGACGGACACTAAGGAGGTTCCGCCCTGCATGCTCCTGAAGTCGGACGGGGCGTCGCTCTATACGACCACGGATCTGGCTACCATTGTGGAACGGATGAAGCTTTATGCGCCGGACGAGATCATCTATGTGGTGGACAAACGACAGGAGATGCATTTTATCCAGGTGTTCCGCTGTGCGAAAAAATGCGGCCTGGCGGGAGAGGATACCGTTTTTAAGTTCCTGGGCTTCGGCACCATGAACGGGAAGGACGGAAAGCCGTTCAAGACCCGTGAGGGCGGCGTCATGCGCCTGGAGTATCTTCTGTCCGACATCAATGAAGAGATGCTGAAGAAGATCCGGGAGAGCCGTCCCATGAGCGAGGAGGAGGCCTGTGAGATTGCGAAGGTGGTGGGACTGTCCGCGGTAAAATACGGAGACCTGTCCAATCAGGCGTCCAAGGATTATATTTTCGACGTGGACCGTTTTACTTCTTCCGAAGGAAATACCGGGCCCTATATTCTGTATACGATCGTCAGGATCAAGTCTATTTTGAAAAAATATGAGGAGCAGGGCGGATGCGCGGACGACGCGGTGATCACAGCGTACGGCAATGAAAGCGAGAAGGCGCTGATGCTGGAGCTGACGCGGCTGAACGGTGTTCTTTATAATGCGTATGAGGAGCTGGCGCCCCATAAGGTCTGCGCATATATTTATGATCTTGCCAATGCGTTCAATAAATTTTACCATGAGACCAGTATCCTGGGAACAGAGGATGAGGCGCAGAAGAGCGGCAGGATACAGCTTCTTTCGCTGACCAGGCGCGTGCTGGAGACCTGTATCGACCTGCTGGGCTTTGAAGCACCGGAGAGGATGTAGGACGGGATGGAACGCAGAGGAAAGGTAACGCCGGGGGGCGTCTGGGGAAGTGTGTACCCGATGCTGGCATACGTTTGCATACAGATGGGAGCCGGCGTCATATATGCAGTCGGAATGGTCATATCAGCCCTGTGCCTTGATACAGGATATGCAGATATGGAAACTTACATTCTGGACAGTACAGCGGAACATACGATGACGATCCTTCTTTTGTCCATGCTTTTGTCGATCCCGCTTTTTGCCTGGCTGTATTCCTGTGATGTACAAAAGAAAAAACGGGCGGGTTTTAACCAGGACTGGTTTCCTGTTACAGAGGGGATGCTGCTCTGGACGGCGGTTGGGTGCGCGGCGCTGGCGCTGTTCTGCAATGGCATGATCAGCCTTCTGCCGCTGGCACAGTGGTCTGACAGCTATGAAGAAGTCAGCGAAACGCTGTACAGCGGAAATGTATGGGTTCGGATTGCAGCTGTGGCATTCTTCGGTCCGGCAGTGGAAGAACTGGTGATGCGGGGACTTTTGTACCAGAGGCTTCGGACCATGATGAGGCCGGCGGCTGCCATACTGTGGAGTTCGCTGGCATTCGGGATCTTTCACGGAAATATTGTGCAGGGAGTCTATGCATTTCTGGTGGGACTGTTTTTTGCCTGGCTTATGGAACACAGTCAGAGGATTCTGGTTCCGATGGTGGGGCATATGGCAGCAAATCTGTTTGTACTGCTGCTGGAGGACTGCGACTTGCTGGAAGTGGTCTATGGTTCAGTGCCGATGTTTCTGACCGCAACCATGGTAAGCGGCATTGTATTCCTGTGCTGTTTCCGAATCATAAGGAATCTTTAAAAGAGACTACTGCAACATATGCCCCTGTCGGTGTGTTTTACGGCGCTGCGTGGACTGGAGCCGGCTTTTTGTCCGGTCCATTCCATATAAACGCTGAGCGCACAGGCAGGGGCGTTTTGTGATGGTTCCTTTCGGTTAAAATTTCTTTCCGTTCAGTATTTCTTTATAATCTTCGTAGTTCTTTTTCAAAAGTTCCGGCGTATCCAGTCCGTACGGACATTTTTTCCTGCAGGAATTACAGTGTTTGCAGTCTTCGATCTTACGCATCTTTTCCTGCCATTCCGGGGTAAGATAACCGGCGGAGGGGGCCCGGCGAAGGAGCAGCGACATGCGGGCGCAGTTATTGATCTCGATGCCCGCAGCGCAGGGCATACAGTAACCGCAGCCGCGGCAGAAGTCGCCCAGCAGTTCGCTTCTGTCTTTTTCGATGACGGCGGAAAGTTCTTCATTCATGGAAGGCGGATCCGACACAAAGGACAGGAACTGATCCAGTTCGGCCGCTCTCTGGATGCCCCACAGCGGCAGGGTCTCCGGAAACTGTGCCTGGAATGCGTAGGCAGCTGCCGCATTGGTAATGAGACCTCCGGACAGCGCCTTCATGGACAGGAATCCCATATCCTTCTTTTTGCATCCTTCCAGAAGCTTTAACTCCGGCTCGCCGGACAGGTAGCAGAACGGGAACTGAAGCGTTTCATAGAGGCCGCTGTCGATGGCTTCCTGTGCCACGTTCAGACGGTGGTTGGTGATGCCGATGTGCAGGATCATCCCTTTTTTCTTCGCTTCCAGCGCTGCGTCATAAAGACCGCTTTCATCCCCGGGTTTCGGACAGAAGGCCGGATTGTGAAACTGATAGATGTCCAGATGGTCTGTTTTCAGATTTGTCAGGGTGGTGTCAAGGTCCTTCCAGAATCCCTCCGCAGTTGAGGCTCCGGTTTTGGAGGAGATAAAGACCTGGTTTCGGCGGTCCAGGAAGGCCTGCCCTAATTTTTCTTCACTGTCGGTATACATGCGGGCAGTATCGTAGAAGCGGATTCCGCCGTCAAAAGCTTTGTGGAGCAGGCGGACGGCTTCGTTCATGGGCACTCTCTGAATGGGGAGGGCGCCAAAGCCGTTTTTATTGACCGTAATCCCTGTTTTTCCAAGACGTACATTTGTCATATGATCAGACTCCTTTTCTGTTGTTTTGTGAATTTTTTCCGATACTATTATTAGTATCATAAGAATGCTCTTTTGGCAATTCATTCTGATAGAAAAAAGGCTTTCTGTAAAAAGTAACAAAGATTGTCTGCGGCAGCCTTTTGTGAATAAAGACAGATGAAAACAAAATTACATTGTGCTATAATGAACATAAAAGGAAGATACGGACGGTCAGGTGGTAATGATGAAGAAAAATATCCGGAAAATATTTACTGCGGCAAATATACTGATCTATCTGCCTCTGGCGGTGCTGCTGTTGTTTGTCTATGGAGGCGGCAGGGATTATTCGCTGAATCAGAAAGAGGGTTCCCGCCTGATTGGGGCGAGCTATATGACAATGAATAATGAATTTTATAAAATCCTGAATGAAGAGATCAGCAATCGGGCGGAGTTGGAGGAAGACAGGGTGATTTTACGAGATCCGGCATTAAGCGCAGAACGGCAGATCGAACAGATTGATGAGATGATTCAGATGGGAATCGAGGTGCTGGTGGTGACTCCGGTGGACTGGAAGAGCCTGTCAGGCGTATTGAAGAAGGCAAAGGATCAGGGGATTTATATTGTGGTGGTAGATTCTGATCTGGAGGATGAGAGTCTGGCAGACTGTACGATTACGTCGGATAATTACAATGCAGGCCGTATGGTTGGAGAATATTTTCTGGAGGAAAATGAGAGTGCAGATCTGATCGTGATGACTCATGATGCGGCAAAATCCGGTCAGGACCGGGTCAGGGGATTTCTGGATGCAGTAGAACAGAGCAGCCGGATCCATATTGTGAAAATGATCAACTGTGACGGACAGCTGGAGATCGCCATGCCGAAAATGCAGGATGCTATGGAAGAGGGCGTTTCATTTGACAGCGTGTTTTGTCTCAATGATCTGGCAGGAGTGGGGGTGGTCGCCGCGCTGGATGACAGCGGGATGCTGGACCGTGTGAAGGTATATGGCGTTGACGCTTCCCCGGATGCCAAGGCTCTGATCAAAGAAGGGATGATGTCCGCCTCGGCGGCGCAGTTTCCGTCCCGTATTGGCCAGGCAGCAGCGGATGTGATCTATCAGCTGCTGGACGGAGAACGTGTGGAACGGAACATACTGGTGCCGGTGGAACTGGTGACCAGAGAAAATGTAGAACAGTACAGTGTTGACAGATGGCAGTAGTCAGGGTGGGAATATATGGATAGAAATCAGTTTCCGGGTCTGGTGCTCGGCTCCATGAAACATCTGAACATGGTCATTATCCTGTATCTGGCCGGTGTGACCGCATACAGCCTCAATGGATATATATATGAGAACTCTGCCATGGATTTTCTCATAAAAGCAAAGCAGATATCCGTAGTTCCGTGGAAACTTCCCATGCTGGCAGTGGGGCTGTATGCATGTCTGCTCCTGCTTCTTTCCATTCATTGTAAAAAGAACATAAGTTTTTTGGGGAAAACAGTGGCAGAACTGGGAGTGGCATTTTTTTTAAGTTATGTGATGAATTTCAGTTATACGGGGATTGTGCTCCTGATCATTGCGGATACTATGAGTTATTTTTCCGATATGAAACGGAGACTTCTGCTTGTAGCCTCTGTCTGCATCGTTTATCTGCTGCTGGATTATGATCTTCTGTCGGTGCGGTACCCGATTATCTCCATTGAGGTATGCTGGGAATATTATCAAAGAGATATCCAGTCGCTCCTGCTGGGAATCCGGAATGTCTTAAGTTCTCTGAATACACTTGCTTTCATCATCTATGCCATTGTTCTGATCCTGGCGGAGGTGAAGGAAAAGGAGCGGGTCCTGGGCCTGAATGAACGGCTGCATGCGGCCAATCAGGAATTGAAGGAAGTCAACCGGAAGCTGGAGGAATATGCCAGAGAGTCGGAAAAGGCGGCGGAGACGAGAGAACGCAACCGTCTTGCCAGAGAGATTCACGACACGCTGGGGCATTCGCTGACCGGGATCATCACAGGCATTGACGCATGCGTTATGCTGGTGGATATTGCGCCGGAGGCAACCAGGGAACAGCTGAAGGCCATTGCCAATGTGGCGAGACAGGGAGTTAAGGATGTGAGGCGTTCTGTGAAGGCGCTTCGGCCGGACGCTCTGGAAACTCTGGATCTGAAGCATGCACTGATCCAGATGATGGAAGAAACAAAACGGTCTACCGGTGTGGACGTTCAATACGAGATTCGAACCGGTCTAAAGCATCTTGACAGAGATGAAGAGGATGTGGTCTATCGAATTGTACAGGAATCAATCACCAATGCCATCCGTCATGGAAAAGCGGATCGGGTTCAGGTCCGGATCGACCGGTCATTCAACATGCTGAAGATTCATTTGAAAGACAATGGAGTCGGATGCAGCAACATACAGAAAGGTTTTGGACTGCATCATATGGAAGAGAGGCTGAGCATGCTTCATGGTTCGCTGTCGTATCATGGAGACGACGGTTTTGTGGTGGATGCGGAGATTCCGATCAGATGGGGAACGGAGGAAGAGAGTGATGATTAAGATATTGATTGCGGATGACCAGGAGCTGATCCGTCAAAGCCTTCAGATCATTTTGGACAGTGAACCGGATTTTGAAGTGACGGATACAGCAGCCAATGGAGTGGAGGTTATCCGCTGCATAAGAAAGGAACGGCCGGATGTGATCCTGATGGATATCCGTATGCCGGAGATGGATGGAGTCGTATGCACGCAGATCATCAAGGAGAATTATCCGGATATCAAGATCATCATCCTGACAACTTTCGATGATGATGAATATGTGTTCAATGCGTTGAAATACGGTGCAAGCGGTTATCTCCTGAAAGGAATCTCCATGAAGGAACTGACTGGAGCGATCCATAAGGTCTATCAGGGGACTGCCATGATCAATGAAGATATCGCTTCCAAGGTGGTCCGTCTGTTTTCCCGAATGGCTCAGTCCAATATGACGATCCAGGTGGACGAGCAGCAGTCCAGAGATCTGAAAAACAGTGAGTGGCAGATCATTGTACAGGTAGGAAGCGGGCTGTCGAACAAGGAGATTGCGGCAAAACTGAACCTGTCGGAAGGGACAGTCCGCAACGGACTCAGTACGATCCTGAGTAAACTGAACTTAAGGGACCGGACGCAGCTTGCCATATGGGCGGTTCAGACCGGCGCCGTCAATAAAGTATTCAGAGATGAGGAATGATGGAACAGAGAACAGAGAAAAAATATATTATTCGGGGAGGAGCCTGTGTGCTGCTTCTGTTCATCCTGTGGATGATCGTCAGCGATACTTATAAAAAGCTTCCCTGGCGCCATGAGGATGTCATCCGGATCGGGGTGTTCAGCGACAGTTACTGGGAGGTGCAGAATGGCTATTCGTATCAGATTCTGGATGATGCGATTGCGCAGTTTGAGGAAGAACATCCGGATGTCCGCATAGAATATGTAAGCGGTATTATAAAGTCAGATTATTCTGAGTGGCTGTCGGAAGAGATCATGAAAGGAACTGCTCCGGATGTCTTTTTTGTGCCTGGAGAGCATTTTAATGATTTTGCCGAGGCAGGAGCACTGAAAGACCTGACCCGTCTTATTGAAAACGACGAGGAATTTCTGCCTGAGAAATATTATGCATCTGCCTATGAATATGGGGCCTATGAAGGGATACAGTATGCGCTGCCCTATGAATGTGCTCCAAAGCTGATGTTTGTGAACAAAAGTATTCTGACAGCGGAAGGAATCGGCCTTCCGGCAAAAGGGTGGACCTGGGAGGACTTCTACCTGATCTGCCAGAAGGTGACCCGGGATACGGATGGAAACGGGACTGTCGACCAGTTTGGAACGGTGGGTTATACATGGGAAGATGCTTTTGATTCCAATGGCGTCTGCCTGTTTAACGAAAAAGGAACAGAATGTTATCTGACGGATAAAAAAGCGGGAACAGCGATTTCTTTTATGGACCGGATGGAGGGACTGAACAATGGTTACAGCGTCACAAGCAAAGAGTTTGCTCTGGGAAATGTGGCGTTCCAGCCGATGCTGTTCTCAGAGTACCGTGCATATAAATCCTATCCATTGAGCATTAAAAAATATGCGGGATTTGAATGGGACTGTCTGACCATGCCGGCGGGGCCTGACGGGGAAAATATCTCCCGGCTGGATACTCTGACCATTGCCATGAGCGCGTCAACGGTCCACACCCGGCAGGCATGGGAATTTATGAAATTTCTGACCGGCGATGAAAGGATCCAGTCGGAAATTTTTGATTATTCAGAGGGAGTCTCTGTACTGAAGGAGGTTGTGGAGTCGGAAAAAACCCGAAAGTTTTTTCGGGAAAGCACGGATACCGGCGATGCCCTGAGCCTGCAGGTATTGAGTGAGGCGGTGGAGCGCGCAGTGGTGATTCCCGGATTTCATGATTATGACGAAGCGGTAGCGGAGGTGGACCGTGCAGTCCGGACGATTTTGGAAAGCAGTTCCAATATCAGTATGGAGACGATCATCCAGAACAGGAAGGTTAATACGTATTTGAAATCAAAACAGTAAAAATGATGACAAGTGACAAATGTCATATGGACTTATGACATATGGCACATGGAAGGAGTGACACATGTAAGATGAACATGTGCCGCTTTTTTTATATACTGTAATCACAACAAAACAAAACCACTCACGGAGGGAGGTACAAAGAATGAAGTACATATTACTGGTGAGCCATGGGATGATGGCTCCGGGACTGCACAATGCACTGGGAATGCTGGCAGGAGAAGGAAGAGAAGATATCCTTTCCACAAGCCTGAAGAACGGCATGGGAGCAGATGAATTTGCAGAAAATGTGCGTAAATGTGTATCGGCAGTAAAAGAGGATGATGAACTTCTGGTATTCGCAGACCTGATCGGAGGTTCTCCTTTGACGACAACGGCGGACGTGCTGGCATCGGAAGGGCTTCTGGATCGGACGAGGATGATCGGAGGAATGAACCTGCCGCTTGTTTTAAGCGCAGCGGTTACAAAAGACACCATGGATACAGGAGAGATGATCGACATGCTGATTCCGGAATCCAGGGAAATGCTGCAGGAATTTACCGTAGAGACAGGCGAATCCGAAGATGATATTTGAAATCAGAACTGAAAACGGTATCTGGCCGGACAGTATGAACGGCGGATGCAGAATTTAAAACAGCAGGAGGAAAAGATTATGGCAATTTCATTTATTCGCGTGGATGACAGAATGATTCACGGACAGACCTGTACCAGATGGGCGCTGGAGTATCCGTGCGACGGGCTGATCGCAGTCAACGATGCGGCGGCAAAGAACCCGGTGCTGAAATCGGCGTACAAGAGCGCCAGCGGCAAAAAGACGTTTGTCTGGGGCGTAGAGGAGTTCAAGGAGAAGACAGAGAAGGTTTTAAAGAGTAAGGATAATTACTTCCTGATCACCAAAAATCCCATCGATATGGAGAAGATCCTGGTAGGGCAGGGGCTCAAATGCGGCGTTGATACCGTGATCATCGGACCGTGCAACGACAGGCCCGGAACGACGAAGCTGGGCAATAACCAGTCCATCACGCAGGAAGAGGCGCAGGCGCTTGAGAACATCATGAATGCAGGATTTGAAGTGGAATTTGCTCTGCTAAAAGAAGAAGCGATCGGCAACTGGAAGAAATTCAGAGGACAGTTTGGATTTAACTAAGGAGGGAACATTATGGTAATCAGCTGGTTACAGGCAGCACTCATCGGCCTGTTTGCATGTTTGTCAAGTATGCCCGGCCTGGGCGGTACTTCAATCGGTAACTATACATTGGGAAGACCCCTGATCGGCGGTCTGGTCTGCGGTCTGATCCTTGGGGACCTGCAGACAGGTATCCTGGTCGGATGCGCCATGCAGGTCATCTACATCGCGCTGGTCACTCCGGGCGGAACCGTATCTGCGGATGT
Organism: uncultured Lachnospiraceae bacterium; assembly: GCA_910583615.1. Taxonomy (GTDB): domain Bacteria; phylum Bacillota; class Clostridia; order Lachnospirales; family Lachnospiraceae; genus Hominiventricola. The sequence continues at coordinate 37,583 of CAJTXP010000007.1, forward strand.
CCGTGCAGTCAGCTACATCGGCATTCCGCTGGCAATGGTCGCTCTGAAGAGCTACGGACTGGACGCTTCTTCTGTGGAAGGCGCAGCGCTGGCAACTTCTTTCGGCGCCATGGTCGGTACGCTTGGAACCGTGTTATTCTACGGAACTGCTACGATCAATCTGGCATGGCAGCATATTGGCTGGCAGGCAGTGGAGAAGAGAGACTATCACAAGCTGTATCTGGTAGACATGGGTCTTCCGTGGATCTCCCATCTGCTCTGCTCTTTCATTCCGACCCTCATCATGTGCAAAATGGGAGCAAATGTGGTCGAGCTGATCAAGACGACGCTTCCGATGGATGGGCTGGCAATGAAGACGCTGTTCACTGTTGGTTCTCTGCTTCCCTGCGTAGGTATTGCGATTCTGTTAAAGCAGATCGTAAAGCAGGTAACTGATTTTATCCCGTATCTGTTTGGATTTACTCTGGCGGCATCTCTGGGGATCAACCTGGTATCTGCAACGGTTATTGCAGGAATGTTTGCAGTGATCAACTACAAGATCAAGATGTTGTCTGTAAACAGGCCGGCGGTTGCGGGCGGTTACGATGAAGATGAAGAGGAGGATATCTGATATGGAAAAGAAATTATCAAAAAAAGCGCTTTCAAAGTCTTTCCATAACTGGTACTATGGGCACTTGACCTGTTTTTCTCAGGAGCATATGCAGACGTTTGGCTATCTGTGTTCCATGCTTCCTCTGGTGGAAGACTTGTATGATAACGAAGATGATAAGGCAAAAGCAATGAACACCTATACGGCGTTCTTCAATACAGAGCCTCAGCTTGGTACGGTGATCGTAGGTATCACGGCAGGTCTGGAAGAGGCGCGGGCAAACGGAGTGGACGATGTGGATGATGAGACCATCAACGGCCTTCGCGCCGGCCTGATGGGACCCATCGCAGGCATTGGCGACTCACTGGTAGTCGGCACGGTTATTCCGATTCTTCTGGGTATCGCCATGGGCATGTCTACCGGAGGTTCTCCCCTTGGCGCGATCTTCTATATCCTTGTATGGAACCTGTTTGCTTACTTTGGAATGAAATTCCTGTACTATAAAGGATACAGCCTTGGTACAAAAGCCGTGGAATTTCTGATCGGCGCACAGGGTGATGCGATCCGCGAATCCGTGTCCATCCTCGGCGGAATGGTCATCGGCGCCGTATCAGCCACCTGGGTCAGCGTCACGACATCGCTTCAGCTGGTCAATGATGCAGGCGAACCGTATCTGGTACTGCAGGATAAGTTAAATGACGTTTTCCCGGGACTGCTGACGGCGGTATTTGTAATCGTCTGCTGGTTCCTGATGGCGAAAAAGCAGATCTCACCGATCAAGGTCATGCTGCTTCTGGTAGTCGTGGCATTCCTTGGCGTACTGGTTGGATTCTTTAATCCGGGACTTGCTTACTAAGATTTTCAGCTTATATGCGCAGGATCGGGGCCGTACTGGTCCTGCGCAGCTGTTTCAGGAGATGATATCATGAATGCTGTAGAGAGAAACCTATTATCGCAGGAGGCCGGGCTTCAGATGAAAGCGCTGGACAGAATCAACAGATGGAAGATGGCCGCGCTTTTTGTATCCGCAGTCGGCGTGGCACTGGTTTACGCAGGATTTGCAGGACTGCAGAAGAATTTTTTCATCGGCATTCCTGGTATCCTTTTGATTTTTGCCGGATTTGTCAGTGCGGCAGTGTTTAACCTCGGTCTGAAAAACGGAAGGCGCAATGTGGAAAAGATGCTGAATATTCTGGATGGAGAAAGATGACATGAAATATAAACTGATCTGTGTGGATGTGGACGGAACGCTGTTGAATGATGAAAAAAAGGTACCCGAGCTGGTGAAGGAAAGTCTGAAAAATGCATCCGGTATGGGGATACGGATCGCACTGGTGACTGGGAGGATGCCCGCGGGAGCGGATCTGGCAGAGCGGGAACTGTCGGTTCCCTGCATCAAAGTATGCAGTGCGGGAACCTATATCCTTCTGGGGGACCAGTGCATTCATACAGAGTACATGATTCCCAGGGTTATGCGGGAGATCTATACAGAGTTCGCTTTGAAAAACGGCCTTCCGCTCTGGATCTTCCAGGGCCGAAAATGGTACGTGACAGATATGGATACCTATGTGAAACAGGAGATTGAGATTATCCAGTATGAGCCGGAGATCGCAGATGTGGAGGCGCTGGCGCAGAGCTGGGAAGAAGAGGGCACCGGTCCCAACAAGCTTTTGATCGCCGGAGATCCGGAGACGGTCCGCCGGATCGAAGAAGAGATGAAGTGGATGGATTTGCCGGAAGTCGATATGGCGCGTTCCTCCGAACATTATCTTGAGATCTTTCCAAAAGGCGTTACAAAAGGAGAAGCACTGGCAGCAGTTTGTGAAAAACTTAACATAAGACTTGAGGAAACGATCGCTTTTGGAGATCAGGAACTGGATGTTCCGATGATCCAAAAAGCAGGGGTTGGCATTGCCATGGGAAATGCCATTGAAGATGTAAAGGCAGCGGCCGACTATGTGACCCGGTCAAATAATGACTCGGGGATCGCATACGCATTGGAGCAGTACCTGTAAAAATTATAGCGAGGACAGAGCAATGGTAAAGTTTGGGTTTACAGTCAAAGACCCGGAAGGGCTTAGGACAGAATCAGCAGGGCGGATGGTAGAAGAAGCCATAAAGTGCAGCAGTAAGGTGACGATTCGAAAAGGAGAAAAAAGCGGCGATGCAAAGCTGATCTTTCATGTCCTGACGCTGTCGATCAAGGCAGGACAGGAAGTGGAGATCACGGTGGAAGGGGAGAAGGAGCGGGAAGAAGCCGTTGCATTGGAAAACTTTATAAAAGAACATATCGTATGATGGACAAACGTATGAAAAGCCGAAGGTGTGAAGAGAATCAATACTTTCGGCTTTTTTGACGCAGTCAGTTTCCAAACCGGAGACGTGAGCTGGAAGAAAATTGGAAACAGTTCAGAAAATATGCTTTTAATATGAAAGAAACTGTACTATAATTAGGTATAAATCCCAGTCAGGAGGCAATACTCCTGTTGGAAAATCTGTACATAAGAATGAGGCGAACACATTATGGAAGAAAACTGGAAGGATTATTATCATAAAGGGCTGGCGGCTTTTCTGACAGTTGCCATGTGTATCCTGTTCTTTTTCCTGATCTTTCGTTTTGACCAGATCCGGACCTATGCGAAAATGATCATGAAGATACTGCGTCCCTTTGCATTCGGGGCGGTCATTGCCTATCTGCTCTCTCCGTTGTGCAATCACTTTGAACGCTATCTGGCAAAAGCCGCAAAACTGGAAAAACGGCCGGAAGAAGCCGCAGGCAGATTAAAAAGGCTGTTTGCCGGTGTCAGTATTTTTGCGAGTCTGTTTCTGTTCTGTTTTGTGATCTATGTACTGGTAGCCATGGTGGTGTCGCAGGTATTCAGCAGCGTCAGGATGCTGGTGGAAGCGATGCCGGAATACATCCTGAAAGCAACCATATGGCTGGAAGATCTGGTCAAAGAAGATACTTTCATGATCAATTATGTGGAGCAGTATTCAGAGCAGATCCTGTATGGAATGCAGGATTTTGCCAGGACGCAGCTGCTTCCGAATATTAATGATATTATCAGCGGCGGCTCGATCAGCCTTTTGACTTTCCTGATGACGGCAAAAGATCTGGTCATCGGACTGATCGTGGCGGTTTATTTTATGAACAGCCGAAGGCTTTTTGCCTGTCAGGCAAAAATGCTGGTTCATGCATTTTTTCCGCCGAGAGAACATCTGAAAGAGGATCAGATGCAGCCTGCAGACTGGATTCTGAAAGAAGCAGATATCATTAATGATTATCTGGGCGGCTTTATCAAGGGAAAACTTCTGGATTCTCTGATTATCGGACTGATCTGCATGGTGTTTACCAGTCTTGTGAATATGCCCTATGCCGTACTGGTGAGCGTCGTGATCGGTGTGACGAATATTATTCCGTTTTTCGGACCGTTTATCGGAGCGATTCCCACTGCGGCGCTGATCCTTATGGTCAGTCCGGTCAAATGCATCTATTTTATTATCTTCATTCTGGTGCTTCAGCAGTTCGACGGTAACATTCTTGGACCGAAGATCCTGGGCAATACGACGCATCTGAGCAGTTTCTGGGTATTGTTTGCGATTCTTTTATTCGGCGGACTTTTCGGAATTGTCGGAATGGTGATCGGCGTGCCGGTATTCGCATTTTTCTACCAGCTTGTGAGGGAATGGGTGCTGGGCAGACTGAAAAAGCAGAGGCTGAAGAAAGAGAAGAAGGAGGCCGCAGAGAAAGCCTTCTTATAAAAAGATGCAAAATGCGTTCCTGCCTGCGTATCCGGCAACGCTGTGTGGATCGGAGCAGATAAAAAAGCGGCTCTGTCTGTCTCAGGCGGACCTTAAAGGTCCGAATGAGACAGACAAAAGCCGCTTCTTTCTGCAACTTATTTTTTCTTTCTGCGATATTTTTCTTCGCAGTATTTACAGCGGTAAACTTCTTTTCCGGGATCCGTCAGAACGAAGATGTGGTCAAGTTCCTGCTCGATGGAAGTGATACAGCGCGGGTTGTGGCATCTTGCCACATTTTTAATCTCTTTTGGCAGAGAAAGACGCTTTTTCTCTACGATATGGTCATCCTTGATGATATTGACCGTAATGTTGTGGTCAATGAATCCCAGGGCGTTCAGATCAATGGCATCGATGGAACATTCAATCTTAATGATATCCTTTTTTCCCATCTTGCTGCTCCGGGCATTTTTAATAATGGCCACACAGCAGTCGAATTTGTCCAGATTCAGGTATTGATAGATCTCCATGCTCCGGCCGGCTTCAATATGGTCCAGCACAAAGCCTTCATTCAGTACGCCGATATTTAACATACTTTCACCTCCAGAAGAGTAAGGATCAGGGCCATGCGCACATAGACGCCGTACTGCACCTGACGGAAATAGGCAGCTCTGGGATCGTTGTCCACTTCCACGGAGATTTCGTTGACTCTGGGAAGGGGGTGCATGACGATCATATCGTCCTTGGCAAGCTTCATCTTTTTGTTGTTCAATATGTAGAAATCTTTCAGACGGACATAGTCTTCCTCATTGAAAAACCGTTCTCTCTGCACACGGGTCATATAGAGGATATCCAGTTCGGACATCACGTCTTCGATCCGTTCTACTTCTCTGTAGGGAATATTTTCCGCCTCCAGCACATCTTCCTTGATATACTCCGGAACCTTCAGCTCTTCCGGAGAGATAAAGATAAAGGTCACATGCTCATACCGCGCCAGAGCCCGGACCAGAGAATGGACTGTCCGGCCGAATTTCAGATCACCGCACAGACCGATGACAAGATGATCAAGCCGCCCCTTCAGGGAGCGGATGGTAAGAAGATCGGTTAACGTCTGAGTGGGATGCTGATGTCCGCCGTCGCCGGCATTGATCACAGGAATGGAAGAAACGGCGCTGGCCACCATGGGGGCGCCTTCTTTGGGATGACGCATGGCACAGATATCTGCATAACAGGAGACCATGCGGATCGTATCAGAAACACTTTCTCCTTTTGCGGCGGAACTGCTGGCCGCGGAAGAAAAACCAAAAATATTGCCGCCCAGATTCATCATGGCAGCTTCAAAACTGAGACGGGTTCTTGTGCTGGGTTCATAGAACAGGGTGGCAAGCTTTTTGCCGTCGCACGCATGTGCATACTTCTCCGGGCATTTCTCGATGTCGTTGGCAAGGTTAAGAAGCTGGTCCAGCTCTTCGACTGAGAAATCCAGGGGACTCATCAAATGTCTCATACATACCTCCTAATATACTTTGGATGCTTCACTATGAACAGGATACACGATATGAGAAAAAAATTCAACTTGTTTCTGTGGAAAATGACGAACCTGCCGGAAGGTTGTTGCTTTTCACACCCACACCCGTCCGGACGCCCGCTGGGGGCAGATAAGTCTTCCAGACAGGCAATCAGGACTCTCCCCACTGCGTGGGTCCCCCCTCATTGCAAATCCCGCTTGCGCTTAATGAAGGCGATAAGGGATCTTCCCACTGCGTGGGCCCCTCCTTACCACAAGGGACGCAGCGGTACTAAGGGCGCAAAACACGCGCCCTAAGGACCGGCGCCCTTCATTGGGTCTGGAAGACTTATCTGCCCCACCAGGCTGAACACCGGTCGACGTGTGAAAAGCAACGGAAGGTTTTTTCTACAAAGCCTTCCGCAGCAGGATCCGTTCATAGAGAAGTCCCACCAGGAACCAGACGGGGGCGTAGTCCAGCCGGATGACGCCGCCCAGATGGTAAGGGGTGCGGCTGTAATCCCAGGGGCACATGTTTTTCCGCTTGAGAAGGGTTCCGCTTACATACTCTCCGAGATAGATGCAGGACATGTAGACAAGGCCCCGCCGCAGCAGCGGGGCATCCTTCATTTTCTGCATCACAGGGGTAAGGAAGGCGGCGCTTCCGTAGATGGGGAACATCCAGAGGGAAGAGCGCCCGGTCAGCTTCAGGTTGCGCACGCGGAAGGCGTGCAGGCTGGTCCAGAGGATTTCCATCGCCCAGCCGATCATTCCGCATCGAAAAAAATTCTGTCTTATCATAAGAGATAGTATGGAATATGCGGGAAAAATTATTCAGTTTTGTTTGGTTATTTTTCACGGGGTGGGTGGTGGTCTGCGCCCTGGACCTGTGTGCTCTGCGCTCGTATGGAGTGTATCGGACAAAACGTCTCCGCTGTCCGCTCCAGTCCACACAGCGCTGCAGAGTACAGAGGTCCAGGGCGCAGACCACTCCCCCCGTGAAAAGTAAAATTTCATGGAGAAATATGGGAGGGGAAACGAAACCGCACGCTTGAAAGTACTGCGTTCATATGGTATGATGGGGGGCAGTATTAAGGGAGAAAATGTGAAAAGTCATGACATATGAAGAAGCAAGGAAGTACCTGGAAGACTGCAATCAGTATGCGGGAGAATTGACGCTGGAGCCTTTAAGGGAGATGCTGCGGCGCCTGGGAGATCCGCAGGACGGACTGTCGTTTGTACACATTGCGGGAACGAACGGGAAGGGTTCCGTACTGGCGTATGTATCAACTGTCTTAAAAGAAGCAGGATACCGGGTGGGCAGGTATATTTCGCCCACGATTTTCAGTTATCGGGAGCGGATTCAGGTAAACGAACAGTATATATCCCGGGAGGATCTGGTACGCCTGACAGAGCGGATCAAAAGAACAGGGGATCAGATGCTGGCAGAGGGGCTGCCCCATCCGACCATGTTTGAGGCGGAGACGGCGCTGGCTTTTCTGTATTTTGCAGAGCAGAAATGCGATCTGGTGGTACTGGAGTGCGGTATGGGCGGCAGGACGGATGCCACAAATGTGATCCGCAGCACAGTGGCGGCGGTGCTGGCTTCCATCAGTATGGATCATATGGGATTTTTAGGGGCGACGGTGCAGGAGATTGCCGGAAACAAAGCGGGGATCATCAAGCCGGGCTGCAAGGTGGTGGCCCTGAAGCAGAAGCCGGAGGCGGAGCGTATGATTTTAAAGCAGGCCGGGGCATGCGGATGTCCGGTGGTGACAGCGGATCCGGAGTGCGTGGTGAACCGGAAGCGGGGGTTGTTTCTGCAGACGTTTGATTACAAAGAACGGGAAAAGATGGAGATTACCCTGTCCGGGGAACATCAGTTTGAAAATGCCGCGCTGGCGCTGGAAGTGATTGATGTGCTGAAGGAGAAAGGATATACGGTCTCGGAGGAAGCTGTCAGAGCCGGATTTCGCAGAACAGTATGGACCGGCCGGTTCAGCGTAGTGGCGCAGGAACCGTATTTTATCGTAGACGGGGCGCACAACCGGGATGCGGCAGAGAAGCTTGCCGGAAGTATCGAGAATTATCTGCAGGGAAAACGGTTGATCTACATCATGGGCGTGCTGGCGGATAAAGAATATGATGCGGTGATCGAGAAGACAGCCGGTTATGCGTCAGAGATCATTACGGTGATGACGCCGGACAACGTCAGGGCGCTTCCAGCAGAGGAACTTGCAAAAGCCGTGACAGCTTACAATCCCCATGTGCAGGCGGCAGAGAGTATCGAGGCGGCAGTGAACCGGGCTTATGAACTGGCGGGAAAAGACGACGTGATCCTGGCGTTCGGTTCGCTGTCCTGGATGGGAGAACTGGTACGGACCGTGCAGAACCATGGGGCAGACCGGGATGGAGCGTCGGACATAAACAGCGATACGGAGGAGAGAGGAAAATGACGGATTTACTGGAACTGAGAGACCGGATTGATGAGATCGACCGGGAGATGGTACGGTTGTTTGAGGCCCGGATGGATATCTGCAGGCAGGTGGCGGAATATAAGATTGCCAGCGGAAAAAAGGTGCTGGACCGCGGGCGTGAACTGGAGAAACTGAATACGCTGGGGGCGCTTGCCCACAATGATTTTAACAGGCATGGAGTGCAGGAACTGTTCCAGCAGATCATGTCCATGAGTAGGAAACTCCAGTACCAGCTGCTGGAGCAGGAAGGCGTATCGGGAAATCTTCCTTTTACCCGGATCGACCGGATCGACCGGAAGCACTGCCGGGTCGTCTATCAGGGCGTAGAAGGGGCCTATCAGCATCAGGCGGCCCTGAAATATTTCGGTGAGGATGTGAATATCTTCCATATGGAGAGCTGGAGAGGGTGTATGGAAGCTATCAAAGAAGGAATGGCGGATTATGCGGTGCTGCCCATAGAAAATTCTTCTGCAGGAGAAGTGAACGATATCTATGATCTCCTGGAGGAGTATGAGAATTATATTGTGGGGGAGCAGATCCTGGAGATCAATCATGCGCTCCTTGGCGTCCCGGGGGCGAAGCTGTCTGACATACGGACGGTCTATTCCCATCCTCAGGCGCTGATGCAGTGTTCGGTCTATCTGGAACAGCAGCATGGCTGGAAGCAGGAGAGCGTTGCCAATACGGCCATGGCGGCAAGGAAGGTGGCGGAGGACAGGGATAAGTCTCAGGCGGCCATCGGGAGCGCGGCGGCGGCGGAGCATCACGGCCTTCAGATACTGAAGATGCCTCTGAACCACAACCGGTTCAATTCCACCCGTTTCATTATCGTTACCAATCGGAAGATGTATGAAAAGGATGCGAAGAAGGTCAGTATCTGTTTTGAACTGCCCCACAGGAGCGGGAGCCTTTACAACATCCTGTCCCATATCATTTACAATGATCTGAACATGTGCAAGATCGAGTCCAGACCGATTCCGGAGCATAACTGGGAGTATCATTTTTTTGTGGACTTTGACGGTAATCTGAATGACAGCGCAGTGAAGAATGCCATCCGCGGGATTATGGAAGAGGCCGTGAATTTCAAGATTCTCGGAAATTATTAGAAAATCCGCTTCTGGTTTTTTTGCAGTATATTGACAAAAAGAATATAACATATGAAAGAATTTTTGAAAATTGTATTTGGGCTGGCATTTCCCATCGCACTGCAGAATCTGATCAACACGGCAGTGACAACAGCGGATGTGGTTATGCTCGGAAAGGTCGGGGAGACGGCGCTTTCCAGTGGCTCACTGGCGGGGCAGGTGCAGTTCGTCATGAGCCTGATGATATTCGGGATGACTTCCGGCGCGTCCGTGCTGACGGCGCAGTACTGGGGAAAGAAGGACATAAAGACCATAGAAAAGGTGTTCAGTATGACTCTCTGTTTTGCGTTGACGGCGGGCATTTTCTTTTTCCTTGTGTCGGAATTCTTTCCGGAGCATATCATGCACATCTTTTCTTCCGAGCAGGAAGTGATTGAGGGCGGGGCAGCCTATCTTCGGATCGTGGCCTTCAGCTATCCGCTGTCGGCGTTCTGCACCGGTTATCTGTATCTGATGCGCAGCATTGAGCGGGCGAAGATCGGGACGGCTGTCTTCGCATGCTCCCTTGTGGCAAATGTGTTTATGAATGCAGTCTTTATCTTCGGCCTTCTGGGCGTGCCTGCCATGGGGGTTCGCGGAGCAGCTCTGGCCACCTTTTTGTCCCGTTGCCTGGAGTTTGTGATTGTTCTCTTCTACATGTGGAAGATCAATCGTCAGGTGCGGATCAGAAAAGGATATTTTTTTCACTGGAACGGCCTGCTTTTGAAGGATTTTCTGGTCCTGTCAATTCCGGTGGTGCTGAATGAGACGCTCTGGGGGGCGGGGATGTCCGCTAATGCGGCGATTCTGGGACAGCTGGGAAGCCCGGCTGCCGCTGCCAATTCCGTGGTCCGCGTTATCCGGGAACTGGTGATGGTCATGAGCATCGGACTGTCCGCTGCTACCAGCGTTCTGGTGGGAAAGGCCATCGGAGAGAAAAAACTGGATGTGGCAAAGACATATGCAGGAAGGATGGTGATGCTCAGCATCGTGATGACCTCCTGCGCCAGTGGGGTGATGTTTTCCCTCCGCCATACGATTACCGATGCGCTGACGCTGGGCCCGACGGCAAAAGAGTATCTTATGTTCATGCTGGCAGTGCTGGCTGTCTATAATCTGTGCCAGTCCGTGACATGTCCGGTCATTGTAGGAGTGCTGCGGGCAGGCGGAGATACCAGGTTCGGGCTGATCCTGGAAGGCAGCGCCCTGTGGGTGGGATCCATATTCCTGGGATGGATCGGAGCCTTCGTCCTGCATCTGCCCGTGAAGGCGGTGTTCGCACTTCTGATGCTGGATGAATTTATCAAACTGCCTTTTGCGGCGTGGAGATACCGGTCGAAGGTGTGGCTTAAGGATGTGACGCGGTAAAAATGCCGCTGTCCGTTCCATTCGGACAGATCTGTCCGCCTGTGACAGACAAAACGGCTCCGCTGTCCGCTTCAGTCTACACAGCGCTGCAGAGCACACAGGCCCAGGGCGCAGACCATCTACCCCGTGAAAAGTAACGTAAAAAAAGAAAAAGGATTGACATTTTCCCACAAAACGGTATGATTTTGGAAGTGAAACTATGTACAGGAGGAAGAGATCATGGATTATGCAAAAGAATCACTAAGGCTTCACGGAGAGTGGAAGGGTAAGATCGAGGTAGTTGCGACGGTACCGGTGGCGACGAAGGATGATCTGTCACTGGCGTATACGCCGGGAGTGGCACAGCCCTGTCTGGAGATTCAAAAAGATATAGAAAAGAGCTATGATTTGACCAGGCGGCATAATATGTGTCTGGTAGTAACCGACGGAAGCGCGGTGCTGGGACTTGGAGATATTGGACCGGAAGCAGGAATGCCGGTTATGGAAGGAAAATGTGTCCTTTTCAAGGCGTTTGGCGATGTGGATGCATTTCCGTTATGCATCAAAAGCAAAGACGTGGATGAGATCGTCAATACCATCTATATGATCTCCGGAAGCTTTGGGGGCGTGAACCTGGAAGATATTTCTGCACCAAGATGTTTTGAGATTGAGAAAAAACTGAAGGAGAAGTGTGATATTCCGATCTTCCATGACGATCAGCACGGTACGGCGATCATTACGCTGGCAGGTCTGACCAATGCTCTGAAAGTAGTGAAGAAGCAGAAAGAAGATGTTCAGGTAGTGGTAAACGGCGCCGGAGCGGCGGCGATTTCCATCACCAGGCTGCTTTTGACGGCAGGATTTAAACATATCGCTCTGTGCGACCGGAACGGAGCGATCTATGAAGGACGCATAAACGGCATGAACCCGGTCAAGGAAGAGATGGCGAAACTGACGAATCTTGAAAAAAGACAGGGGTCGCTTGGGGATATGCTTGTCGGCGCCGACGTTTTTATCGGAGTAAGCGCGCCGAAGATGGTTACGACAGAGATGGTGAAGACCATGAATAAAGATGCGGTCATTTTTGCCTGTGCAAACCCGACGCCGGAGATCTTTCCGGAGGAAGCGAAGGCAGGCGGAGCAAGAGTCGTGTCGACCGGAAGAAGTGATTTTCCGAATCAGATCAACAATGTGCTTGCGTTTCCGGGAATCTTTCGGGGTGCCTTTGATGTGAGAGCCAGTGATATTAACGATGAGATGAAGCTGGCGGCAGCACAGGCGCTGGCGGACCTGATCCGGGAGGAAGAGCTGAACGAAGAATATATTATCCCGAAGGCTTTTGACCCGAGAGTGGGTAAAGCGGTGGCGGCTGCGGTGGCGGAGGCCGCCAGAAGAACCGGAGTGGCCAGAATCTAAGGCGCGATTTTCACACAATTGCGAAAAAACACTTGCATTTGCCGGAATTTGTGATATACTGGTAATAACTTAATAACGTAGACTGAAGAAAGGGGTGGGCAAGAGTCCACTCCTTCTTATATGTCTGTCTGCGTGAAAGAACTGTCGGGCATACGGTCCGGCAGGAGCTGACCGGGGAGAAAAGGAGGACTTATACTTGGCAAGACGGGAAAGTTATGAAGAGAAGACAGAAGCGCTTCTGATGCCGATGCTTACAGAGCATCAGTTCGAGCTTGTGGATGTGGAGTTCGTGAAAGAAGCGGGGACATGGTTTCTGAGAGCTTACATTGACAAGCCGGGCGGAATTACGATCGATGATTGTGAAAAGGTCAGTCGGGCATTGTCGGACCAGCTGGATGAAAAAAACTTTATCGAGGAAAGCTATATACTGGAAGTGAGTTCGCCAGGCCTCGGGAGGCCTCTTAAAAAAGAAAAAGATTTTGTAAGAAGCCAGGGCGAATCCGTGGAAGTAAGGCTGTTTCGCGCAATAGATAAACAGAAGGAATTCACGGGGATTCTGAAAGCCTGGGACAAAGAGACGGTGACGCTGGAATTTGAAGACGGTGCCGAGCTGAAGATTGAGAGGGCGAACATCGCCCTGATTCGTCTGGCATTCGATTTTTAAGGAGGATAAGATAGAAAATGAACACTGAATTAAAAATGGCGCTGGATATCCTGGAAAAAGAAAAAGATATCAGTAAAGAAGTGATGCTGGATGCCATTGAAAATTCCCTGATAACTGCATGCAAAGGACATTTTGGCAAGGATACGGATAATTTTCGCGTGACGATCGACCGGGAGACATTTGACTTTCATGTATATGTGGAGAAGACGGTCGTGGAGGAACCGGAGAATGATGTGACGGAGATCAGCCTGGCGTCAGCGAAACTGATCGACAGTAAATACGAACTGGGTGACATTGTGCAGGAAGAGGTAAAGTCCAGGGAATTCGGGCGTATCACAACCCAGAATGCAAGAAATGTTATCCTTCAGAAGATCCGTGAAGAAGAACGGAAGGTATTGTACAATCAGTATTACGGAAAAGAAAAGGATGTGGTCACCGGAGTGGTTCAACGCTATATCGGCAAGAATGTGAGCGTGAATCTGGGCAAAGTGGATGCGATCCTGAATGAAAATGAGATGGTGAAAGGCGAGGTATTTACACCGACCGAGCGTATCAAGGTTTATATTCTGGAAGTAAAGGACACGACCAAGGGACCAAGAGTGCTGGTGTCCAGAACACATCCGGAGCTGGTAAAACGACTTTTTGAGTCAGAGGTTACGGAAGTTCGGGACGGTACGGTGGAGATCAAAAGCATTGCCAGAGAAGCAGGCTCAAGGACAAAGATCGCAGTCTGGTCCAACGATCCGGATGTAGATCCGGTGGGAGCGTGCGTCGGAATGAACGGTGCCCGCGTGAACGCCATTGTGAATGAGCTGAAGGGTGAGAAAATTGATATTATCAACTGGAATGAAAACCCGGCTCTTTTGATCGAGAATGCATTAAGCCCGGCAAAGGTGGTCGTGGTGCTGGCGGATCCGGAAGATAAGACGGCAAAAGTTGTGGTTCCGGATTATCAATTGTCCCTTGCCATCGGAAAAGAGGGGCAGAATGCAAGGCTTGCAGCAAGGCTGACCGGTTTCAAGATCGATATCAAGAGCGAGAGCCAGGCAAACGCCATCGAAGATTTTTATGAAGGCTTTTATGATGATGACGAAGATGAATACGGGGAAGAATATGCCGATGAGTATGATGAGAATGCTGCTTATGACAGCGATGAGGAAGCAGGAGCATATGAACCTGAGGACGAGGCCGTCAGAGAAACAGAAGCATATGAATCCGGAAATGAGGATTATGAGGAAACAGAACCATATGAACCCGGAGGCGAGGCCTGTGAGGAAGCGGAAGAGCGGGAAGTGACAGAGTGGGATCAGTAAGGAAGATGCCGATGCGCAGATGCATCGGGTGTGGCGAGATGAAGAGCAAACGTGAGATGCTGCGTGTTCTGCGTACAACAGAGGATGAGATCATTCTGGATGCGACAGGCAGGAAGAATGGAAGAGGCGCATATCTGTGCAGGAGTGCGGACTGTTTTCAGAAGGCGGTGAAATCCAGAGGACTGGAGAGATCCTTGAAGACCATGATTCCTGCGGAAGTCTATGAGAGTCTGGAAAAGGAGATAGAAAAGTTTGCAGAGAAGTAAGATTCTGTCCTATTTGGGCCTGGCTACGAAAGCCGGTAGAGTCTCGAGCGGAGAGTTTAGTGTGGAAAAGTCAGTAAGACAGCACAGGGCAAGGCTGGTAATTGTATCAGAAGATGCCTCAGAGACTTCAAAAAAGAATTTTCGCAACCTGTGTACTTACTATAAGGTGCCGTTGTATTTCTTCGGAAGCCGGGAAGAACTGGGGGCAGCCTGCGGGAAAGAGGCAAGGGTGTCTGCAGCGATAGAAGATGAAGGACTGGCGGATGCGGCGATCCGCGTAATACAGGAATCAGGTATTGGAGGTAGTAAGTATGGCGAGTAAAAATATCCGGGTGTATGAACTTGCGAAACAGCTGAACAAAACGAGTAAAGAAGTAATGGCCGTACTGGCAGAGAAAAATATTGAGGTGACAACACATATGGCAACACTGGAAGAGAATCAGGTATCAATGGTACGTGCGGAGCTCGGCGGGTCCAAGCCGGCAAAAGAAGAAAAGCAGGCGCCAAAGCAGGAGGCGGCACCTGCTGAAGCACAGACGCAGGAGGCAAAGCCGGCGCCGAAGAAGAAAAAATTTATTGTAGTACACAATCCGGAGAACAGTCGGGATAAAAAGAGTCCGGAGCGCAGGATTCCGGCGAAAAAACCTCAGGGTGAACGTCCCCAGCCCCGGCGCGAGGCGGCAGCGAAGCCTGAAGTGAAAGCAAGGCAGGCGGCAAAACCGGAAATGAAAGTAAAGCCGGAAGTGAAACCGCTTACGGTTAAGGCAGAACCAAAGCCTGCGGCAAGGCCGGAAACGAAAACGGAAGGAACGATTGAGGCGAAGCCGGAATCCAGAAGAATGGAAACGCGTACGGAGAGCCGCCCGGCTGCAAGATCTCTGGAAGGCGGAAGGAACAACGGGGACCGTCCGCAGGGGAATCGTCAGGACGGAAGGCCGGGCGGAAACCGTCAGGGCGGAAGATCAGGCGGAAATCGTCAGGGATATAACCGCGGGGACCGTTCGCAGGGGAATCGTCAGGACGGAAGACCAGGAGGAGACCGTCCGGGCTATAATCGCGGGGACCGTCCGCAGGGCAGCCGTCAGGACGGAAGACCGGATCGTCCGGGTTATAACAGGAATAACAACGGAGGAGACCGTCCAAACTATAACCGCGGGGACCGTCCGCAGGGGAACCGTCAGGACGGAAGGCCGGGCGGTTATAACAATCGTGGACGCAGCGACCGTCCGCAGGGAGGACGTCCGGACAGCCGCGGCGGCGGGCAGCAGGGCGGAAGGAATACGCTTGGACGCCAGATGAACAAGGCGTTTGAGACGCCTGTTGAGACGAAGCCGGAGAGCAGAAGATACGATAACCGCAACCATCAGAAGCAGGAAAAGCAGTATAAAGACGCGGATATTACCAAACTGAAGAATAAACCGGGAAGATTTATAAGACCGGAGACCAGGCCTGCAGCTGTGAAAAAGGAGAACCTGGAGCCGAAGAAGCTTCCGCTTCCGGAGAGCATCAGCATTGCAGATCTGGCGGAACGTATGAAGATTCAGCCGTCCGCTATTATCAAAAAGCTGTTCCTGGAAGGCAAGATGCTGACTGTGAATTCGGAGCTGGATTTTGAATCAGCAGGTGAAATCGCACTGGAATATAATTTTGATCCGGAACCGGAAGTAAAAGAGGATGTTATCGGTAAAATGCTGGAGGATCAGGAAGATCCGGAAGATACCCTGGTCGAAAGGGCTCCGGTCGTCTGCGTTATGGGACACGTTGATCACGGAAAGACTTCTCTTCTGGATGCTATTCGCCATACCAATGTAACAGACCGGGAAGCAGGTGGAATTACACAGCACATCGGCGCTTATATGGTGAGTGCAGGCGGAAGGCAGATCACGTTCCTGGATACTCCGGGACACGAGGCGTTTACCGCCATGCGTATGCGCGGCGCAAGCTCTACGGATATCGCCATTCTGGTTGTGGCGGCGGATGACGGTGTGAAGCCGCAGACCATCGAGGCGATCAACCATGCCAGGGCGGCAGAGGTAGAGATCGTGGTGGCAATCAACAAGATTGATAAGCCGGGTGCGAGTGTGGATAAAGTAAAACAGGAGCTGACCGAATACGGACTGATCTCCGAGGACTGGGGTGGAAGCACGATCTGCGTGCCGGTGTCTGCAAAGTCCGGAGAAGGCATTGGCGATCTTTTGGATATGGTTCTTCTGACAGCTGACGTGCTGGAACTGAAAGCGAATCCGAAGCGACAGGCAAGAGGCCTTGTGATTGAGGCGGAGTTGGATAAGGGAAAAGGACCGGTTGCAACGGTGCTGGTACAGAAAGGTACGCTGCATGTGGGCGACTTCATCGCAGCAGGCGCTTCTTATGGAAAAGTCCGCGCCATGATGGACGACAAGGGACGCCGTGTGAAGGAGGCAGGCCCGTCGACCCCGGTGGAGATTCTTGGACTGAATGACGTACCGATGGCGGGAGAGATTTTCGTATCTCCTCAGACAGACAGGGAAGCAAGAAATTTTGCGGAGACCTTCATTAAAGAGAGCCGCGAGAAGATGCTGGAGGATACAAAGCTCAAGATGTCTCTGGATGATCTGTATTCCCAGATTCAGACAGGTAATCTGAAGGAACTGAACCTGATCATTAAAGCAGACGTGGCAGGTTCTGTGGAGGCAGTGAAACAGTCTCTTCTGAAGCTTTCCAATGAGGAAGTAGTAGTAAAATGTATTCATGGCGGCGTAGGAGCCATCAATGAGTCCGATATTATCCTGGCAAGTGCGTCCAAGGCGATCATCATCGGCTTTAATGTAAAACCGGATGCAGCAGCCAAGGATACGGCTGAGAGGGAGAAAGTGGACCTGCGGCTGTACCGGGTCATCTACGATGCCATTGCGGATGTAGAACGTGCAATGAAAGGAATGCTCGACCCGATCTTTGAGGAGAAAGTTCTGGGCCATGCGGAGATCCGCCAGATCTTCAAGGCTTCCGGCGTGGGTAATATTGCCGGTTCCTATGTGCTGGACGGCGTCTTCCAGAGAGGCTGCAAGATCCGTATAACGAGAGAAGGGAAGCAGATCTACGAAGGCGAGCTGGCATCCCTGAAGCGGTTCAAGGATGACGTAAAAGAAGTAAAAGCCGGCTACGAGTGTGGTCTGGTATTTGAAAAATTCAATGAGATCCAGGAGCTGGATATTGTTGAAGCCTATACAATGGTAGAGGTGCCAAGATAGAATGAGAAAAAACAGCATTAAAAATACCCGTGTAAACGGGGAGGTCCAGAAAGTCCTGTCGGAGATTATCCGGGGAGAGATCAAGGATCCGCGCATCAGCCCGATGACGTCGGTAGTGCAGGTGCAGGTGGCTCCGGATCTGAAAACCTGTAAGGCATATATCAGCGTACTGGGAGATGAAGACGCCCAGAAGGATACGCTGAAGGGCCTGCAGAGTGCAATGGGGTATATCCGCCGGCAGCTTGCCGGGGAACTGAACCTCCGGAATACACCGGAGATCACATTTATTCTGGATCAGTCCATCGAATATGGGATCAATATGTCAAAACGAATTGACGAAGTAATCGGCAGTGACGAAGACAACTGAACAGGGCATCCATCCGGAGATTCATGAAGGACGGATGCAGAATTCAAACAGGGGGAAAAAGGATGCAGTTTGATAAGGAGTTGCAGGGGATCCGTACAGTTGCCATTGCCGGCCATATCAGGCCTGACGGAGACAGTGTCGGAGCCTGCATTGGCCTGTGGCATTACATCAGAGATAATTTTCCACAGATACAGGCGGATATGTGGCTGGAAAAGCCGGATGAAAAATTTTCCGTTCTTTCCGGATATGAAAGAATCAGTCAGGCAGGAGCGAAAAAGGAAGCATATGATCTGTTCGTGGCGGTGGACTGTGCGTCATATGACCGTCTCGGAGATGCGGCAGCATATTTTGACTGTGCCGGAAAGACCATCTGCGTGGACCATCATATCAGTAATGAAGGCTATGCCGGGATAAATGTGATCGATGCAGATGCAAGTTCTACCTGTGAAGTTCTGTGCAGGATGATGGATCCGGAAAAAATATCCAGTGAAGCAGCAACGGCGCTTTATACAGGGATTGCCCATGACACAGGGGTATTCCAGTACAGCTGTACTTCGCCGGATACCATGCGTATGGCGGCCATGCTGATGGAGAAAGGAATCCCGTGCAGCCATATTCTGGAAGAAACTTTCTATAAGAAAACTTATCGTCAGAATCAGATTCTGGGCAAAGCGCTTCTGGAAAGCATGCGGATTCTGGACGGGAGAGGGATTGTCAGCGTGGTGAGAAGAAAAGAGCTGGCTTTCTTTGGCGTGACGCCTGTAGATCTGGATGGCATTGTCAGTCAGCTTAAAATGACAGAAGGAGTGGAAGTGGCGATTTTTCTGTATGAGACAGATAATCTGGAATATAAGGTATCCCTCCGTTCCAAAGATACTGTAGATGTAAATGAAGTGGCATCCTATTTCGGCGGCGGCGGCCATGTGCGTGCGGCAGGCGTGACCATGAAAGGGACTTTCCATGATATTGTCAACAATCTGACTTTACATATCGAACACCAGCTGATGGAGCAGAAGGAACAGTGAGAAACGGAGTTATCAACATCTATAAAGAGCAGGGGTTTACCTCTCATGATGTCGTGGCAAAACTGCGCGGGATCTTAAAACAGAAAAAGATCGGTCATACGGGAACTCTCGATCCGGATGCGGAGGGAGTTCTTCCTGTCTGCCTTGGCAGCGGGACGAAGCTGTGCGATATGCTGACTGACCGGGACAAGACTTATGAGGCTGTACTGCTGCTGGGACAGAGCACGGATACGCAGGATGCAGCAGGTACGGTTCTGGAACGGGCGGAGGTATCCGTGACGGAAGAAATGGTACGGGAAGCGGTTTTAAGCTTTACAGGCGACTATGAACAGATTCCGCCCATGTATTCCGCTTTGAAAGTAAATGGGAAGAAACTGTGTGATCTGGCAAGGGCGGGCCGGGAAGTGGAAAGGAAGGCAAGACCGGTTGTCATCCACAGGATAGAGATTCTGGAGATTGATATCCCAAGAGTCCGTATGTCTGTGTCCTGCTCAAAGGGTACTTACATCCGGACTCTGTGCCATGATATCGGAGAACGGCTGGGCTGCCATGGATGCATGGAAAAGCTTCTGCGGACGAAGGCGGGACAGTTCCTTTTGGAGGACAGCCTCCGGCTCTCGGAGGTAGAACGGCTCAGGGATGAGGGGAGGCTTTCAGAGGTGATACTGCCGGTGGATGAGGTGCTTGCGGCATTTCCGAAGGCCGTATTAAAGGAAGGAAGCTCCCGTCTCGGGCATAACGGGAATCCTGTCCGGAAATCGGATTTTGACATCCAGGATGTTCAGGATGGGAAGATCCGCGTTTATGACCATGCCGGAATCTTTATTGGAATCTATGTCTGGCGTCCGGAACAGTGCCTGTACCGGCCGGTAAAAATGTTTTATCAGAAAATGAAATTGAGAGAACAGGTATGAATTATGTGACAGGAAAAACGCAGTTTCATATGGAAGGTCCCTGTGCAGTGAGCCTTGGGAAATTTGACGGGGTTCACAGAGGTCATCAGAAACTGCTTCGGCATGTGCTTTCCAGAAGGGAACAGGGACTGTCAGCGGTCATTTTTACTTTTGAAAAAAATCCGACCCGGATGCTTTCGGGATTGTCCGGACAGAACATTATGACGAATGAAGAACGCCGCAGCCTGCTGGAAGAAGCGGGAGTGGATCATCTTCTGGAATGTCCTTTTGTTCCGGAAATTTCTCTTATGGAACCGGAAGTTTTTATAAAAAGGATTCTGGTGGAACAGCTCCACGCGGCTTTTGTGGCAGTCGGGGAAGATTTCCGGTTCGGACACCAGCGGAAAGGAGACTTCCGGATGCTGGAACGCATGGGGAAAACATATGGTTTTCAGGTGGAACTGGTGGAAAAGGAAAAAAGCCACAACAGGGATATCAGCAGCACCTATGTAAGAGAGGCGCTTCATGAAGGGAATATTCCGCTTGCCAATGAACTTCTGGGCTATCGGTATTTTGTCAGCGGTGAAGTGCTCCACGGCAGACAGATCGGGCGGACTCTGGGACTGCCTACGACGAATCTTCTGCCGCCTCCGGACAAGCTTCTGCCGCCTAACGGGGTGTATCTGACCAGAACGATGCTGGATGAAGAAGAGTATTTCGGGATCACAAATATCGGTTATAAGCCGACGGTCGGCGGGGAAACCCACAAGGGAGTGGAGACCTTTCTGTTTCACTATGAAGGGGACCTGTATGGACGGTTCCTGAATGTGGAATTCCTGGAATATGAACGTCCGGAGCAGAAATTCAAGTCCCTGGAGGAGCTGAAAGCGCGGATTTTGTCGGATGTTCACTGGGGAAAAAGTAAAATTTATGTAAAATCTTAAAGAATATCTTGTAAGTTATATGAAATTAGAGTAAAGTATAGGTAAAGCGTATGTAGAAAAACATACGCTTTTGTGTGTTGTGTACCTGAAAACAAAAGACAATGAGGTAAGAGGGATATGGAGATTAGTGTAATAGTATCGCTGATGGGAGGCCTGGGGCTTTTTCTGCTGGGCATGAAGCAGATGAGCGACGGTCTGGAGAAGGCGGCAGGAGCCAAGATGCGAAGTATTCTGGAGGCAGTTACGACAAACCGGCTTCTGGGCACTCTGGTAGGCATTCTGTTCTGTGCGGTGATCCAGTCATCCAGCGCAACGACCGTCATGGTGGTCAGTTTTGTAAATGCCGGGATGATGACATTGTATCAGGCGGCAGGAGTCATTATGGGTGCCAATATCGGTACCACGGTAACTTCCCAGCTGGTTTCCTTTAATCTGTCTGCCTATGCGCCGGTGTTTCTGTTTCTGGGTGTATTGATGACCCAGTTTGTGAAAAATGACCGGGTGAAGAAAACAGGAGAAGTCGTACTTGGCTTTGGCGTTCTGTTCATGGGGCTTTCCGTCATGTCAGGCAGCATGTCCAGTCTGAAGGATTCACCGCAGGTAGCAGGGCTTCTGGGCGGACTTGAAAATCCGCTGCTCGGTGTTCTGATGGGAACCGTTATCACTGCAGTAATCCAGAGCTCTTCCGTGACCGTCAGTATTGTTCTTCTGATGGCGCAGCAGGGACTTCTGGAACTTCCGATCTGTTTTTATATCATTCTCGGATGTAATATAGGTGCGTGCATGTCTGCGATGCTGGCTTCCTTAAGCGGGAAAAAGGATGCCAAAAGAGCGGCGCTCATTCACCTGTTTTTCAATATCATCGGTACGATCATCATGTACGTGGTACTGACGGTTGCCGGCGGTCTGGTGCTGGATATTATCATGAAGATTTCCGGATCTAATCCGGGACGCTGTGTGGCGAATGCGCATACGCTGTTCAAGATCTGTCAGGTGATCGTCCTGCTTCCGTTTACGAAGTGGATCGTGAAGCTGACTTATCTGGCGGTTCCAGGAGAAGAGAATACGGAAGATACGGAATATCAGCTGTATTATATAGGAAAAACGGCCATGTTTTCTCCGACTACTGCAGTGATTGAGGCAGTCATGGAGCTGGAGCATATGGGAGCGCTCGCCTATGAAAACCTGAATCGTGCACTGGATGCGCTGATCAATCTGGATGAAGGGAAGATTGAGAAGGTATATGCAGTGGAGAAGCAGATTAATTTCCTGAATCATGCAATTACCAATTACCTGGTAAGAATCGGGCAGATGACTCTGCCGATTGATGACAGCAAGAGCATTGGCGCGTTATTCCATGTGGTGAATGACATTGAACGGATCGGGGATCATGCAGAAAACCTGGCGGATTCCGCAAGAAACCGGATAAAGGATAATATTGCATTCAGCGGCGCGGGGCTGGAGGAACTGAAAGCAATCAGTACCAAAGTAAATACGATCCTGGAATATTCCATTGACATGTTTGCTCACAACTCCAGAGAACATATACAGGATATCATGGCTTTGGAAAATGAAATTGACGAGATGGAACGGAAGTTTCAGAGACACCATGTGGAACGTCTGACGAAGAATGAATGTACGGCGGCATCCGGTATGATCTTCTCAGATGCGATATCCGGTTTTGAGCGTGTGGCAGATCATGCGACCAATATTGCCTATGCGCTTCTGGAGCAGGCTCCAGACGATGACGAAGACTGAAATTCCCGCTTTTCTTTTTGATGCAAAGATGGTATGATAGGAACGGGAGGTTGTCCCGGAGCACGGCATGTATGCTGCGCACAGGGTCTGAGAAGTCCTGTCCTGGCGGCCTCTGGGCGAAAGCCAAAAAAGGAAAAGGAGAGAGACAATATGAAAAAGAAAATTCTGGCAGCATTACTGACAGCAGCAATGACAGCGGCGCTGACAGCCTGCGGCGGCGGTTCTTCTGACGGCGGTTCCGGATCAGAGCCGGCAGCGGACGCTCCGGCGGCAGAAGGCGAAGTGGAAGTGGCAGACGATGAAGCCGAGGCTCCGGCAGCAGATGCGGCAGGAAACGGCGCGGACTTCAAGATCGGTCTGATTACGGATGTGGGAGGCGTGAACGACGGTTCCTTCAATCAGTCCGCATGGGAAGGGCTTCAGAGGGCAATGGCAGAACTGGGTGTAGAAGCGAATTACCTGGAGTCTGCGACGGATGCAGATTATGTACCCAATATCGAGACCTTTATTGATGAAGAATATGATCTGATTATCAGTGTCGGCTACATGCTTGCAGATGCAACAAAAGCAGCTGCAGAGGCGAATCCGGATGTGAAGTTTGCAATCATTGATGATGCGACCATCGAGCTGGACAATGTGAGCTGCCTGATGTTCAAGCAGGAGCAGGCTTCCTATCTGGTAGGCTATGTTGCAGGTCTTATGACTGAGAGCAATAATATCGGATTTGTCATCGGCATGGCAAATGACAACATGAATCTGTTCGGATACGGTTACTGCGCAGGAGCTCTGGATGCGAATCCGGATGTGACGATTCAGCAGTTTAATGCGAATTCCTTCGCAGATTCTGCAACGGGCAAGACCAATGCCAACACGGCAATTACCAACGGCGCGGACATCGTGTTCCATGCAGCAGGCGCTACGGGCCTTGGCGTGATTGAAGCATGCCAGGAGGCAGGCGTTTATGCCATCGGCGTGGACAGTGATCAGTCCAGCATTGCTCCGAATACGATTATTACTTCTGCAATGAAGAGAGTGGACAATGCAGTGTATGATACGGTGCAGTCCCTGATTAACGGAACACTGGAGAGCGGCATCCATACATATGACCTGCCGGCAGGCGGCGTGGACATTGCTCCGACGCAGGATCTGCTCACGGATGAAGTGATTGCGGCAGTAGAAGAAGTAAAGACAAAGATCATCAGCGGTGAAGTAGTTGTTCCTTCCACGAAGGATGAGTTCGAGGCTGCTCACGGTGATGTGTATCAGTTGGATTAAGATTTCCGTAAGGTCGGTTTGACTGACACGAAAGAAGCTGAATGATTCTGAACAGGCGCCAGAGCTGCTTTTGGTTTTCAGACGAAAGCAGTATCGGCGCCTGTTCTTTTTCAGGGCAGGTACAGACGGCATCGGTCCGAATTCTGATACCGTTTATCGTACTTTTCCGGAAACTACGAAATTACTGAGAAAAAGGAGGCAGAGGAGTGGGAAAAGTGAGCCATATGGATGAAAGCAGGGTTGTCATCCAGATGAAGGACATCGTGAAGAAATTTGGTGATTTTACTGCCAACGACCACATTAATCTGACGGTGCACAAAGGAGAGGTCCATGCGATACTGGGGGAAAACGGCGCCGGCAAGAGCACGATGATGAATGTACTCTGCGGGCTTTATAAGCCTACCAGCGGGCAGATCTGCATCAATGGAAAGGAGGTGCAGTTTTCCAGTCCCAAGGATGCTATTGATATCGGCATCGGAATGGTGCATCAGCATTTTATGCTGATCCAGCCTTTTACTGTTGCGGATAACATTATTCTGGGCGTGGAGCCGGTCAAAGGCCTGATGATCGATCATAAGACCGCAAGGGAAAAGGTGGTGGAGCTTTCAGAACGCTATGGAATGAAGGTGGATCCGGATGCGAAGGTGGAGGACATCTCAGTTGGCATGCAGCAGAGAGTGGAGATCCTGAAGGTACTCTACCGGGGAGCGGATACCCTGATTCTGGACGAGCCCACCGCCTCTCTGACTCCGCAGGAAATTGAGGGTCTGATGGAGATCATTGAGAACCTGACGGCGGACGGCAAGAGCGTGATCCTGATTACGCATAAGCTGAAGGAGATTACGGCCTGTGCAGACAGCTGTACCATTATCCGTCAGGGAAAATACATCCGGACGGTAAAGGTGGACGAAGTCAATGAAAATGATCTGGCTGCCATGATGGTGGGCCGGGATGTGAACTTCAAGGTGGAGAAAAAAGATATGACGCCTGGAGAAGTGGTGCTGGACGTAAAAAACATCCATGCAAAAGACTATCGGGACGTGGAGATCTTAAGAGGGCTGAATCTTAAGGTGCGAAGAGGCGAGATCGTAGGCCTGGCAGGCGTGGACGGCAACGGACAGACGGAACTGGTGGAAGTTCTCACCGGGCTTCGGAAGGCGGAAAGCGGTGAAGTAACGCTTCTTGGGAAGGATGTATTCAACAAATCCCCGAAGGAAACTTTTGAGAGCGGCATCTCCAGCATTCCGGCGGACCGGCAGAAGCATGGACTGATTCTGGATTTTTCCAATGAGGATAATCTGATTCTTCAGCATTTTGAAGAGGAACCCTACTCTACAAAAGGAATTTTAAACCGGAAAGCCATTCGGGAGCATGCCACGGAACTGACAGAAAAGTTTGATGTAAGGCCCAGAGGGAGTGAAGGGGCGCCTGCAGGAACCCTGTCCGGAGGCAATCAGCAGAAGGTCATTATCGCCAGAGAAGTCACCAATGACAAGGAGCTTCTGATCGCAGTGAATCCCACCAGAGGGCTGGACGTAGGGGCGATCGAATTTGTGCATAAATATCTGGTGGAGCAGAGGAACCGGAACCGGGCCGTCCTTCTTGTGTCTTTCGAACTGGATGAGATTATGAGCCTGTCAGACCGCATCGAGGTTATCTTTGACGGACGGATCACCGGCAGCGTGTCCGGAAAAGATGCGGACGAAAAAGAGCTTGGCTTTATGATGGCAGGAGGTAAAAAACATGAATAGGAAAAAGAGTATTCTGGAAAGCAATGTATTCTATACTCTGGTGGCTGTCGCGGCAGGCTTTGTGATCGGCGCTGTCTTCCTGGTGATTGCAGGGATCAGCCCGGCGACGGCTTACGGGAAGCTTTTGAGCAGTGTGTTCGGAAAACCAAAATATCTGGTATGGACGCTGATTTATGCAAGTCCTCTGATCTTCACCGGCTTAAGCGTGGCATTTTCCTTCCGGACCGGAGTGTTCAACATCGGTGCGGAAGGCCAGTTCGTAGTAGGGGCCCTGGCCGCCTGTGTGCTGGGAATCATGCTGAAGCTTCCGCCGGTGCTGCATGCCCTGGTGTGTGTTCTTGCAGCGGCAGCGGCCGGTGCGGTATGGTCTCTGATTGTAGGCGTTCTGAAGGTGAAAAGAGGAATTCATGAAGTCCTGTCCTTTATCATGTTCAACTGGATCGCTTTCTATCTGTCCAACTATGTGGTAAATCTGGAAGCAATCCACAAGGAAGGCGGCGGAGAGGCTACCAAAGACGTACTGGAATCCGCAAGAATTTTATTTCCGGAAGGACTGCGCAACGCATTGGACTGCAATGCAGCCAACTGGGGTATCGTGCTGGCGGTGCTGGCGGCCGTCCTTATTTATGTGATCATCGAAAAGACAACGCTGGGATATAAGCTGAAAGCAGTAGGTTTCAACAGCAACGGAGCGCTGTATGCCGGGATCAATGCAGACGGCTCCGTGCTGACTGCCCTTGGAATCTCCGGAGCGCTGGCAGGCCTTGGAGGAGCTGTGCAGATTCTGGGCATGTCCGGACGCCTCAGCCAGTTTGCAGGCCAGGAAGGCTTTGGATTTGAAGGAATCACAGTGGCGCTGATCGGATCTTCCAGTCCTGTCGGCTGTATCTTTTCCGGACTTTTTTACGGAGCCATGAAATACGGAGGTTCCAAACTGAGCATTGTGAAAGCGCCGTCAGAGGTGGTGGACATCATCATGGGATGTGTGATCCTGTTTATCGCTGTCTCGCAGGTGTTCCGAATTCTGTTCGCGAAATTCCACAAAAAGAAGGAGGTATAACGAAATGGATGTCATAATCAAAAATCTGGGACTTCTCATCAATGCGACGCTGATTGCGACTCCGCCCCTTCTGCTGGCGGCGCTGGGATCCTGTTTTTCGGAGCGAAGCGGCGTGGTTAATATCGGGATTGAAGGGATGATGACCATTGGAGCCTTTACGGGCGCAGTCATGGGGCTGACGACCGGGAACGGCTGGCTCGCCTTCCTGTGTGCAGGGCTGGCCGGTGCTCTGTTCGGAGCGATCCATGCTGTGGCATGTATTTCTTTCCATGCTGACCAGACCATCGCAGGAACTGCCATCAATTTTCTGGGGCCGGGTCTTGCAGTATTCCTGTGCAAGGCCATGTACAACAATTCCTCGGATACTCCGGCCATGGATCCGGGCAGCAAGCTTCCCAAGCTGTTTGAAGGCGTATTTCCGGCAGGTTCTTTCTGGAGTAATGTGCTGAATGTGTATGCGGTGGCATATCTGGTGTTTCTTCTGGCGTTTGTATGCTGGTTCGTGTTCTATAAGACGAAATTCGGAGCGCACCTGCGTGCAGTGGGAGAGCATCCGGAAGCATGTGAATCCCTGGGAATTGATGTCTATCGGGTGCGTTACAGCTGTGTGATCCTGTCGGGATTTCTGGCAGGTCTTGGAGGAGCCTTTGTAACGCTGGCAACTATCAACCAGTTTCGGCCAAGCGTTATCGTAGGACAGGGATTTATCGCCATTGCGGCAGTGATCTTCGGAAAATTTTCCCCGGAAGGAGCTACAAAGGCATGTCTGCTGTTCGGTCTGTGCAGCGGAATCAAAACGCTGGCAGGCCAGAGCAATACCGTTTCGCCGAATCTGATCTCCATGATTCCATATATTGTGACGATTCTGGCGCTGGTGCTGTTTGTGGGAAAGGCGCATACGCCGGCAGCCAACGGAAAGATCTTTGTGCGGTCGAAATAGAGCAGAATTTTGCTTTGATTTTACAGAAAAAACTGCGGTCGGGAATGATGGCAGTTTTTTCTGGTTTATGGGAGAAAATATGTGCAGAATAAAGGAGGAAAAGGGCCATCTGTCCTTTGCAAATTTGTGAATATGTGATATAAATTTAATATATTCTGAAAAGAAGCATGGAAAATAAATAAAACAGCATCGAAAGAACCGATGCCAGGTTATGAACAGGAGGAAGAGTATGAGAGACATTTCCATGGAACGGGTCAATGAAACAAGAGAGAAAATACTGGAAATCATTGAGAGCCCGGTATTGACCCATGAACAGAAGCTGACCAACCTTGCCAATCAGGCTGATTCCCTGATGGAGGTGCTGGATCTTCCGGAGGGACTGGATGAACTCCTGAATGCAGATATTGATACGAAATGCATCTGCGATCTTTCGGAAGGCCATGCACCGGTTCGTCCGCGTTATATTGCGCCGGATTATGCGAAATTTATGAAGGAAGGCTGCAAATTCCTTCAGCTTCCGGCGCCGACGGATCTGTATGAGGCGTTGAACAGTCTTCTGATTTTCTATAAGCATGTGCCGAGCGTCACAAACTATCCAGTCTACGTGGGGCAGCTCGACGAGCTTCTGGAGCCGTTTATCGATACGGTGGACGAAGTCCAGGCGAAAAAGCTTCT
The DNA here is from genome assembly GCA_910583615.1 of uncultured Lachnospiraceae bacterium. Classification (GTDB taxonomy): domain Bacteria; phylum Bacillota; class Clostridia; order Lachnospirales; family Lachnospiraceae; genus Hominiventricola. The sequence continues at coordinate 65,945 of CAJTXP010000007.1, forward strand.
TCGGATGTTCATGATCCATATGGACCGCACGATCCTGGATTCTTTTTCTCATGCCAATATCGGTCCGAAAGCGACGAAGGCAGGGAGGCTGCTTCTGGAAGTGGAGACGGAGCTGGAGCATGCGGTGCCGAATATCACCATGAAATATGAAGAAGGGGTGACAGATGATGAGTTCGCTCTGAAAGCCATTGACTGTGCGCTGCACAGTGCAAAGCCCAGTTTTGCCAATCATTCCATGTTCCGCAGCGAGCTGACAGAGAACTATGTGATTGCCAGCTGTTACAACGGACTGCCGTATGGCGGCGGAAGTTATACGCTGTGCCGGCTGATTCTTGGAAATATTGCAAAAAGAGCGAAGAATATTCAGGATTTTAAGGATCGGGAACTTCCGTATGTTCTTGATATTATGGCGCGTTACATGGATGCCAGAGTACGGTTTGAAGTAGAGGAGAGCGGATTTTTTGAAAACCATTTTCTGGTGAAGGAAGGATTCGTGCACAGAGACCGCTTTACTGCCATGTTCGGCATGGTAGGTCTGGCAGAGTGCGTGAATCTTCTGCTGGAAAAAGAAGGAAAGTCCGGCCGTTTCGGTCATGACAGCGCTGCCAATGATCTGGGCGTGGAGATTATGGAGATCATCAATCACTTTAATGAGCATCATGAGGCTCCGTATTGTGAAGTGACCGGAGGCCATTATCTGCTGCATGCTCAGGTTGGCCTTGCGGAAGACGAGCATGTAACGCCGGGAACCAGGATCCCCATCGGTGAGGAACCGAAGGAACTGATCGATCAGCTGAAAGTGCTGAACAGGTTCCACAAGTATTTTCCGTCCGGAACCGGGGATATCTTCCCCATTGACATGACGGTGCACAAGAATCCGGAGTTTGTGCTGGATATCATCAAGGGATCTTTCCGGCAGGATCTGAGATACCTGTCGTTCTACTCCAGCGACAGTGACGTGATCCGCGTGACCGGCTATCTGGTGAAACGTTCAGAGATGGAAAAGCTGGACAGCGGTCTTGCCGTGCTTCAGAATACGACGGGACTGGGACTGGGAGCTTCCAAAAACGGGCATATTCTGGAACGGAAGATCCGCTGATCAGAAAAATCTGCCGTTAGATAACCTGACAATAGAAAAAACCGCTGCAGATGGTGATGGTATGATACCTGTCTGCAGCGGTTTTTTATGTAAAATGCTCAGAAAACAGATAGATAAAAAATATAATAAAAGTGCCAGCTGTCCTTTTATTTACGGTTAATTTGTGATATATATAGTGTTATAAGGGAACAAAAACAGGCAAAATAACGAATGAAAAAGGACATGAGACTTGTTTTGCAGAGAATGGAGGACAGCAATGAATTATTCAGAAGACGCGGGCAGACAATATCATATTCAGGTGGGAGAGGGCGATGTGGGAAAATATGTGATTCTGCCCGGAGATCCCAAGCGGTGTGCGAAGATTGCGAAATATTTTGATGATGCAGAACTCATGGCGGACAGCCGGGAATATGTAACGTACACCGGATATCTGGACGGTACAAAGGTCAGTGTTACTTCTACCGGAATCGGAGGACCCTCGGCGTCCATCGCCATGGAAGAGCTGGTGAAAGCGGGAGCGGATACATTTATCCGTGTTGGAACCTGCGGCGGGATGCAGCTGGATGTGAAGAGCGGAGACATCGTCATTGCCACCGGGGCGATCCGCATGGAAGGCACCAGTAAAGAGTACGCGCCCATTGAATTCCCTGCTGTAGCGGACATTGGAGTGGTCAATGCATTGACTGCATCGGCGGAAGAGATGGGAAAAGCATATCATGCGGGAATAGTGCAGTGTAAAGACGCTTTTTACGGACAGCATGCTCCTGAGGCTATGCCGGTAAGCTATGAGCTTTTGAATAAGTGGGAAGCATGGAAGCGCTTGGGATGCCTGGCATCCGAGATGGAATCAGCAGCATTGTTTGTTGTGGCGAGCACGCTGCACGTGCGTGTGGGTTCGGCGTTTCTGGTAGTGGCCAATCAGGAACGGGAGCGGGAAGGGCTTGACAATCCGGTGGTGCATGATACGGATATGGCGATCCGGGTGGCTGTGGAAGCGCTTCGAAAACTCATAAAGAAAGACCGGCAGGGAGGGAAATAATGGATAAAAAACAGATACAGGAGCTGATCCGTACAGCCGTGGAACAGCTTGCCTATGCTTATGTTCCATATTCTCATTTTCGTGTGGGGGCAGCGCTGCTGGCAAAGAACGGAACCGTTTACAGAGGATGCAATATTGAGAATGCGGCTTATACGCCGTCCAACTGTGCAGAACGAACGGCATTTTTCAAGGCGGTCAGTGAAGGCGTCAAAGAATTTTCCGCCATCTGCGTGGTAGGCGGCAGGAATGGAGAAGTGACGGAGTATACGCCTCCCTGCGGTGTGTGCCGCCAGGTCATGATGGAATTCTGCGATCCGGAGGAATTTGAGATCGTCCTTGCAACAGACACAGAGCATTATCAGGTGTTTCGGTTAAAAGAACTTCTGCCCATGGGCTTTGGACCGGGCAATCTGGCAGAGACGCAGAACTGAAAAAACGGCGAACCGTGCATGGCATGCAGAGCTGTTTTCAGAAGCGAAGGCGGAGGAAAACGGCTCTGGGCAGAAAAATGCCGTGAGCGGTTCGCGGGACTTGAAAAACAGCGAACCGTGCATGGCATGCAGAGCTGTTTTCAGAAGCGAAGGCGGAGGAAAACGGCTCTGGGCAGAAAAATGCCGTGAGCGGTTCGCGGGACTTGAATAAGGAGATGAACAAAAATGCAGAAATATAATCGTGTATTTGTCATTGTCATGGATTCCCTTGGCGTAGGAGAGATGAAAGATTCGGCAATGTACGGGGATGTGGGCGTGAATACGATGGAACATATCTCCCAGTCGGTGGAAGCATTTGATATTCCGAATCTTCAGAGGCTGGGAATGGCGAATCTGTGCCGTCTGAAACAGGTGGCTCCGGCAGAACGTCCTCTTGCCTACTATACGAAGCTGAATGAAAAAAGCTGCAGCAAGGATACGATGACGGGGCATTGGGAAATGATGGGGCTGGAAGGAAAGCAGCCTTTCCGGACTTTTACGGATACCGGATTCCCGCCGGAGCTGATCCGGGAACTGGAGGAGCGGACCGGACATAAAGTGATCGGTAATAAGAGCGCCAGCGGGACCGAGATTCTGGAAGAGCTTGCAGAAGAAGAGATTGCCACAGGACATATGATCGTCTATACGTCCGCAGACTCCGTGCTTCAGATTTGTGGAAACGAAGAGACCTTCGGACTGGAGGAGCTTTACCGCTGCTGTGAGATTGCAAGAGATATTACCATGAAGGACGAGTGGAAAGTAGGAAGAATCATCGCAAGGCCCTATGTGGGAAAGAAGCGGGGTGAGTTCAAACGAACCAGCAACCGTCATGACTACGCTCTGAAGCCTTTTGGAAAAACTGCGCTGGATGCATTGAAAGAGGCTGGTGTGGATGTGATTTCCATCGGCAAGATCAAAGATATTTTTGACGGAGAAGGCATCACCCGGGCGCTGAAATCCAAAAGCTCGGTTCATGGAATGGAACAGACCGTCGAAGTTGCGAAGGAAGAATTTCACGGACTGTGCTTTGTGAATCTGGTAGATTTTGACGCTTTGTGGGGCCATCGGAGAAATCCGGAAGGATATGCTCGTGAGATCGAAAAATTCGATCAGAATCTGGGCGTACTGATGGACCTTCTGAAGGAAGATGATCTGCTGATGATTACGGCAGATCACGGCAATGATCCGACTTATACAGGAACAGACCATACAAGGGAAAAAGTACCGTTTCTTGCCTGGTCCCCGTCCATGCAGGGATACGGAGAACTTCCGGAAGCGGACACCTTTGCGGTGGTGGGCGCTACAGCGGCAGATAATTTCGGAGTCTCCATGCCGGAAGGAACCATTGGGACTTCTCTTTTGAACAGGCTTGTATAAAACCATATTTCGGGGATGAGCAAAGATGAATGAAGCAGTCAGACAGATTCAGAAGCTGGAAAAGCAGAACAGAATTTATCTGGAAACTTACTTTTCGGGCGCGCCTTTCTGGCTAATGGATGCCTTTCAGGTGATACGCATGCCGAAAAACAGGACCTTTATTACGGAAGGAGAGCCGGCGGAGGATATTTACATTCTTCTGGAGGGAAATGTAGTAGCAGAAGAGCACAGGGTCAAGGATATGACTTACGGTTTTATCCGCTTCTTTCCCATCGAGGTATTTGGGGTCATGGAACTGATGCTGGAGATGGAAGAATACCGGACCACTCTTGTAACGACGGCGGAGAGCGTCTTTTTGAAGACCAGCCGGAGACAGTTCGGAAAATGGTTTGAGCACGATTTCTGCGCCTACCGTATGGAATGCAAAAAGGTGGGAAGGTATCTTCTGGCGCAGGCCAGGAAAGAACGCCTGTATGTGCTGCTCCAGGGAGTGGAACGGATCTATCTGGTGCTTTATAAAATGTACCAGTCCTATGAGCGGAACGGAACATGCAGCCTTTATATGAGCCGGAAAGATTTTACGGAGACGGCCGGCGTGTCGGAGCGGACCGTCACCAGAACCCTGAAGCTGCTGGAAGAGAAAGGGTGTATTACCCGGGAAGGGTGGAAGATCCGGATTGATGAACGGCAGTGCGGGAAGATCCGGGAACTTTTAGAGGATAAACTGTACGAATTTGAAGAGTGAAATGCAGTTCCTGAACGGGTATTCGGTCCCTAAAACAGTTAAGGGCGGATGCAGACGGCAAACAGGGGAACTGCGGCAGCATTGACACGATATGAAAAAAGAAAGGTGGATATATCATGAGAAAGAAACGAATAACGGCGATTATGATGACGGCAGTCATGACATTTGGACTGACTGCATGCGGCGGAGGGAATACGCCGGCTTCGTCGGATGCAGCGGGCGGGGATGCGGCGGCATCCGGTTCCGGAGAAGGCGTCAGAGTCGGGTTGATCACGGATGTGGGCGGCGTTAATGACGGGTCCTTTAACCAGTCTGCATGGGAAGGACTTCAGCGGGCCATGGAAGAACTGGGGATTGAGGCAAATTATCTGGAATCGGCAACGGATGCAGATTATGTGCCCAATATGGAGACCTTCATTGATGAAGAGTATGATCTGATCATCAGCGTGGGCTATATGCTGGCGGATGCCACCAGGGCGGCGGCGGAGGCGTATCCGGACAGCAGGTTTGCGATCATTGACGATGATACCATTGAGATGGACAATGTGACCTGTCTGATGTTCAAACATGAGCAGGGATCCTACCTGGCGGGGTATGTGGCCGGCATGATGACGGAGACGGACAATGTAGGTTTTGTGATCGGCATGGCAAATGATAACATGAACAAGTTTGGCTACGGATACTGCGCAGGCGCGCTGGACGCCAATCCGGACATTACTGTTCAGCAGTACAATGCCAACTCCTTTGCGGATTCTGCAACCGGAAAAACCAATGCAAATACTGCGATTACAAATGGAGCGGACATTGTCTTTCATGCAGCAGGCGCCACCGGCCTTGGGGTGATCGAGGCGTGTCAGGAGGCAGGAATCCGCGCCATCGGCGTGGACAGCGATCAGTCCGGCATCGCACCGGATACGATCATCACATCAGCGATGAAGAGAGTGGATAACGCAGTCTATGATGCGGTAGAAGCGTTGCTTGACGGAACGCTGGAAAGCGGGGTCCATACCTATGATCTGGCAGCAGGAGGAGTGGATATTGCGCCCACGCAGGATCTTCTGACGGATGAAGTGATCCGTGCGGTGGAAGAAGTGAAGAAAAAAATCATAGACGGAGAAGTAACGGTTCCTGCCACAAAGGAAGAGTTTGAGGCGGCCTACGGCGACGTCTATCAGCTGGATTGATGAAGGCGGTAGTAAACCGGATCATTCCGTTCAGCAGCGTGGACGGGCCCGGCAACCGGACGGCGGTCTTTCTGCAGGGGTGTAACATCGACTGCAGATACTGCCATAATCCGGAGACGAGAGGGTTCTGCCAGAACTGCGGCGTCTGTGCGGACAACTGCCCGGCAGGCGCGCTGTCCGTGGAAAACGGACAGGTTCATTATGATCCGGAAAAATGCGTACAGTGTGATACATGCATTCATGTCTGTCCTCATGACAGTTCTCCAAGGACGGAGAAACTGTCTCCGGAGGAAGTGGAAGAGAGAGTCCGCAGACAGATTCCGTTTATCCGCGGGATCTCCGTCTCCGGAGGGGAGTGCATGCTGCAGCCGGCATTTCTCACGGAGCTGTTCCGGCTTTCAAAGGCGGACGGGCTGACTACGCTTATTGACAGCAACGGAACGATTCCGTTCTGGGAGTATCCGGACCTGATGGAAGTTACGGACGGAGTCATGCTGGACATCAAGGCCTTTGACTGCGGGGAACACCGGACGGTGACGGGGGCGCCCAATGATACGGTACTTGCCAATGCATCCTGGCTGGCGGAGCATGGCAAACTGTATGAGGTGCGGGCAGTGATCGTTCCGGGACTATACGATACAGAACGCAGTATACGCAGTATGGGAGCATTTCTTGCGCCTTATCTGAAGGTCCGGGAGTTTCGGATCAAAGTGATCGCCTACCGGCCCATGGGCGTGCGCAGGGAATACGCCTGCTATGAGGTGCCCGGACGGGAGTACCTGGAGCATCTGGCGGATATCTTAAGAGACTGCGGATTTCAAAATATCATCATCATATAAAGGAGGCAGGGGGAGTGGGAAGAGTAAGTCATATGGATCCGGGGACGGTTGTGATCCAGATGAAGGACATTGTAAAAAAATTCGGTGATTTTACCGCCAATGACCACATCAATCTGACAGTGCACAAAGGAGAGGTACATGCGATCCTGGGGGAGAACGGCGCAGGAAAGAGTACCATGATGAATGTGCTCTGCGGGCTGTATAAGCCGACCAGCGGACAGATTTTCATCAACGGAAAGGAAGTACAGTTTTCAAGTCCCAAGGATGCCATTGATATCGGCATCGGCATGGTACACCAGCATTTCATGCTGATCCAGCCTTTTACCGTGACCGAGAACATCATTCTTGGCATGGAGCCGGTGAAAGGACTGGTGGTGGATAAAGAGACGGCGAAAAAGAAAGTGCTGGAGCTGTCGGAACGCTATGGGATGAAAGTAGATCCTGATGCGAAGATCGAGGATATCTCCGTGGGCATGCAGCAGAGGGTAGAGATTCTGAAGGTGCTCTATCGGGGGGCGGATACCCTGATTCTGGACGAACCTACGGCTTCTCTGACGCCGCAGGAGATCGAAGGTCTCATGGAGATCATTGAAAATCTGACGGCAGACGGCAAAAGCGTGATTCTGATTACCCATAAATTAAAAGAGATCACGGCCTCTTCCGATCAGTGCACGATCATCCGTCAGGGAAAATATATCCGGACGGTGAAGGTGGATGAGGTAAACGAAAATGATCTGGCGGCCATGATGGTGGGCCGGGACGTGAATTTCAAGGTGGAGAAAAAAGAGATGACGCCGGGAGAGACCGTACTGGAAGTTCGTGATATTCATGCAAAGGACTACCGGGACGTGGAGATTCTGAAAGGCCTGAATCTTCAGGTCAGGCGCGGGGAGATCGTGGGGCTGGCAGGTGTGGACGGCAACGGACAGACGGAGCTGGTGGAAGTGCTTACCGGGCTTCGAAAAGCAGAATCAGGAACGGTGACGCTTCTTGGAAAGGACGTATTCAACAAGTCTCCGAAAAAAACTTTTGAAAGCGGTATTTCCAGTATTCCGGCAGACCGGCAGAAGCATGGACTGATCCTGGAATTTTCCAATGAGGACAACCTGATTTTACAGCATTTTGAAGAGGAACCCTATTCTACCGGAGGTTTCCTGAACCGGAAGGCTATCCGGGAGCATGCCACGGAGCTTATGGAAAAATTCGACGTCAGGCCAAGGGGCAGCGAAGGGGCGCCGTCGGGAACTCTGTCCGGAGGAAATCAGCAGAAGGTCATTATCGCCAGAGAGGTGACCAACGACAGGGAACTGCTGATTGCAGTGAATCCCACCAGAGGACTGGATGTGGGTGCGATTGAATTCGTACATAAATATCTGGTGGAACAGCGGAACAAAAACCGCGCCGTCCTTCTGGTATCCTTCGAGCTGGATGAGATCATGAGTCTGTCCGACCGGATCGAGGTCATTTTCGATGGGCAGATCACCGGAAGCGTATCCGGAAAGGATGCAGATGAGAAAGAACTGGGCTTTATGATGGCAGGAGGTAAAAAACATGAATAAGAAAAAGAGTATTCTGGAAAGTAATGTATTCTATACCCTGATCGCCATCGCAGCAGGCTTTGCAATCGGAGCGGTCTTCCTGGTGATTGCCGGGATCAGTCCGGCAGTAGCTTATGGGAAGCTTTTAAGCAGCGTGTTCGGAAAACCCAAGTATCTGGTGTGGACGCTGATCTATGCCAGCCCTCTGATCTTTACGGGACTGAGCGTGGCGTTTTCCTTCCGGACCGGCGTGTTCAACATCGGTGCGGAAGGCCAGTTCGTTGTAGGGTCCCTGGCCGCCTGCGTGCTGGGAATCACGCTGAAGCTTCCGCCGGTACTGCATGCCCTGGTATGCGTCTTTGCAGCGGCAGCGGCCGGTGCGGTATGGTCGCTGGTGGTGGGGATCCTGAAAGTAAAGAGGGGAATCCATGAAGTGCTCTCCTTTATCATGTTTAACTGGATCGCTTTCTATCTGTCCAATTATGTGGTGAATCTGGAAGCGATCCATAAGGAAGGCGGCGGAGAAGCCACAAAAGATGTGCTGGAGTCTGCAAGACTTCTGTTTCCGGAAGGTCTCCGGGGTGCGCTGGACTGTAATGCGGCCAACTGGGGCATCGTACTGGCCGTGCTGGCTGCGGTCCTGATCTATATCATCATTGAAAAGACAACGCTGGGTTATAAACTGAAAGCGGTAGGCTTTAACAGCAACGGCGCTCTGTATGCAGGTATCAATGCGGATGCTTCTGTGCTGACGGCTCTTGGAATCTCCGGAGCGCTGGCAGGCCTTGGAGGAGCTGTGCAGATCCTGGGCATGTCCGGACGTCTCAGCCAGTTCGCAGGCCAGGAAGGTTTTGGATTTGAAGGAATTACGGTGGCTCTGATTGGTTCTTCCAGCCCTGTCGGATGTATTTTTTCCGGGCTGTTTTACGGAGCCATGAAATACGGCGGTTCCAAACTGAGCATTGTCAAGGCGCCCTCGGAAGTCGTGGATATCATCATGGGCTGCGTGATTCTGTTCATCGCCATATCTCAGGTATTCCGGATCCTGTTCGCACGGTTTGGCAAAAAGAAGGAGGCATGACAAAATGGATGTGATCATTAAAAATCTCGGGCTTCTCATCAACGCGACGCTGATCGCTACTCCGCCCCTTCTGCTGGCGGCGCTCGGTTCCTGTTTTTCGGAAAGAAGCGGAGTGGTCAACATCGGAATTGAGGGCATGATGACTATTGGAGCTTTTACAGGCGCAGTCATGGGGCTTACCACAGGGAACGGATGGATTGCGTTCCTCTGTGCAGGTCTGGCAGGTGCGCTGTTCGGGGCGATCCATGCTCTGGCATGTATCTCCTTCCATGCGGACCAGACCATCGCCGGGACCGCCATCAATTTCCTTGGCCCGGGTCTTGCGGTATTCCTGTGCAAGGCCATGTACAACAATTCCTCGGATACCCCGGCCATGGATCCGAGCTGCAAGCTGCCGAAGCTGTTCGAGGGCGTCTTCCCGGCAGGCTCGTTCTGGAGCAACGTGCTGAATGTGTATGCGGTGGCGTATCTGGTATTCGTACTGGCGTTCGTATGCTGGTTCGTATTCTATAAGACAAAATTCGGCGCCCATCTGCGTGCAGTGGGAGAGCATCCGGAGGCATGCGAGTCTCTTGGCATCGATGTCTACAAAGTGCGTTATGGCTGCGTGATTCTGTCGGGCTTTCTGGCAGGTCTTGGAGGAGCTTTCGTGACACTGGCGACGATCAATCAGTTCCGCCCCAGCGTCATCGTGGGTCAGGGCTTTATTGCTATCGCAGCAGTGATCTTTGGAAAATTCTCTCCGGAGGGAGCGACGAAGGCGTGTCTGCTGTTCGGACTGTGCAGCGGGATCAAGACACTGGCCGGGCAGAGCAATACCGTATCACCAAATCTGATCTCCATGATTCCGTACATCGTGACGATCCTGGCGCTGGTGCTGTTCGTAGGAAAAGCTCATACGCCGGCGGCCAACGGAAAGATCTTCGTGAAATCCAGATAACGGAGCTCAAAAAGCTTATGAAACAGGGAAAAATTACAGGAAAAAGTATTCTTGCCGCAGCATTCGGGGTCCTGCTGGTGGGAATCGGAGTGGCGTTCAACAACTGCGCCGGTTTTGGAAATGATCCCATCGGGATCGTCTATGACGGAATTCGAAGTGCAGGCGGCATGGATCAGGCACAGCTTGGCATGGCTTCCAATGTGGTGAATCTGTCGCTGCTGGCGCTGTTGTTTTTTATCGGCAGGCGCTATGTGAGCGTGGGTACGTTCGTCTATCTGCTGCCATACGGTTTCTGCGTGGATGCGGGGAACTTTCTGTACCGACAGCTTGCCTGGTCGGAGGGGACTGCTGCGAGGATTCTGTTCAGCGTGACTGGATGTTCTCTGGTCTGTCTGGGAGTGGCTGTCTATATTACAGTGGACATCGGAGTGGATCCCTTTACCGGCATCGTGCTGGTAATCAGGGACAGGCTGAAGAAAGAATATCGATATGTCAAGATCGGATTTGACATTACCATGATTGTAATTGGGACCATCCTTGGTGGAAAACTGGGGATGGTGACCATCATCACTGCATTTGCAGTAGGGCCGGTGATCCAGTTTTTTTCCGGATTGTTAAAAAAATACTGGCTGAAAACAGAAACATGATATGACAGAAGAATAAGAAGGGAGAAATCAATATGTCAAACACACCAACTGCGCACAACCATGCGGCGAAAGGAGATTTTGCCAAAACCGTGCTTATGCCGGGAGATCCACTGCGGGCAAAGTATATTGCAGAAACCTATCTGGAGAATCCGAGACAGGTGACATCTGTGCGGAATATGTTCGGCTATACCGGAAAATATCATGGAAAGGAGATCTCCGTCATGGGTGGCGGGATGGGAATGCCGTCCGTTGGAATCTATTCCTATGAGCTGTTCCATTTTTATGAGGTGGACCAGATTATCCGTATTGGTTCTGCGGGGGCGCTGCAGGATCATGTTAAAGTGATGGATGTAGTCATCGGCATGGGTGCATGCACGGATTCCAATTATGCATACCAGTACGGACTTCCGGGCACATTTGCGCCCATTGCAGACTATGAGCTCATGAGCCGTGCCATCGCTGCGGCGAAAGAGCAGGGGACGAATGTGGTGGTCGGCAACGTACTGTCGTCCGATATTTTCTACAATCAGTGCAAAGATGCCAATGACCTGTGGAGAAGCATGGGCGTGCTGGCAGTGGAGATGGAAGCAGCGGCACTCTATATGAACGCAGCGAAGGCCGGAAAGAAGGCGCTTTGCATGCTGACGATTTCCGACCATATCTATACGGGAGAGGCGCTGAGCGCCGAGGAGCGTCAGGTCGGCTTTGGAAAGATGATGGAGATTGCACTGGAACTGGCGTGAAAAGCAATCATTGGTGGTTACTGTTCACACCCACGCCGTCCGGACGCCCCCATCAGGCTGAACACCGGCTGATGTGTGAACAGTAACCGTTGGTGAATTTACAGGTCAGGTAATTGAAAATCTGCTTGTAATTTTCTTCCTGTTTGGATAGAATATATCTTAACAGAAGGAAATTGCAGGCAGTTTCTATTTTAATGAGAAAACGAGGTGAGTGATATGATCAGCAGTATCTCTGGATCAGGTTCTTATTTCTTCATGTATCGTTATGAGTATTCCAGCGGTTCTTCTGCGGGCGGGATGCAGGCGGCAGGGAATACAGGTGTGTCAGCGGCTCAGTCCGCGCCGAATCCGTATGCCGGTTCCAGGGCAGCGAATGATCCGGCGGGAACAGGCCGGTCAGTGCCATCAGTAAACGCGTCAGCCTGGAGGAACGGGAAGAGTGAAGTCCCGGATCTGTTCATCCGGAAAGGCGTTGATCCGGCAGAGTATGCGGTGCGGATGCGTATCCAGTATCTGGATCCGGAAGGAGTCAGGCTTCCAGGAGCGCCGGAGGAGGTTTCGGGATCAGAAGAGGCGTCGGAGACGCTGGAAGGCGAGAAATGCCAGACCTGTGAACAGCGTAAATATCAGGATGGATCCAACGATATGGGAGTGTCTTTCAAGACGCCGACCAGAATCGCTCCGGAGGCTGCGGGCGCCATGGTTCGCAGCCATGAGCAGGAGCATGTTACAAGAGAACGCGCAAAGGCAGAACGGGAAGATCGTCAGGTGATCAGCCAGAGCGTGACGCTTCATACGGATATCTGTCCGGAATGCGGCAAGGTCTATATCTCCGGCGGTACCACAAAGACCACGACGGCGTCCAGACCGGAACCGGTAGAATATACGGGGCCGGACGAGGCGCAGAGACGTCCGTTCTCGGCAGTGGCGTAAATACAGACAAAGAGTATCTGAAATATACAAAGAACCGTATCTCCTGTCTTATTCGGACATTGCAGGTCCGCCTGAGACAGGAGATACGGTTCTTTATACGATACCGTCCCACACAGCGCTGCAGATCACAGAGGCCCGGAGCGCAGACCACCGTCCCGCGAACAGTAACTGGACCCGGAACACGATGACGGGATTATTATAGAGTTTAAAGTATTTCAGCCGAAAAAGGAAAAGAAACTGGAAGAGACAGTAAGGGCTGCGCTGACGCAGATTGAAGAGATGAAGTATGACACCGTTTTGGCTGCAAAAGGACTTCCCAAAGAGCGGATACGCAGATACGGATTTGCATTTAAAGGAAAGGAAGCACTGATTTCCACTTCGTCAAGAAAAAACACTTGACAAAGTGAAACGAACAACACTGAATTTTAAGGCATCTGCGTGCTCCGCGGGTGCCTTTTGTGACAATTTTGTGGCAAATTAAAGCGGAGAGATTTAAAAGAATGCCAGAGAGGTTGATAATTTTCTTGACATAGCCGTACAGCAAAATTTATAATAACAGTAAAAAAATATGCCGTACGGCAAAAATATAAGACAGATAGTTAAATACAGCCGTACGGCAAATTATGGAGAGATAGATGAAGATTACAGATTCAAGAACGTTAGGGCAGGCAATCCGGTCCAGAAGAAAAGAATTGGGCTATACACAGGCCTGTTTGTCGGAGGTTACAGGACTCAGCATTACATTTATTTCCGATGTGGAGCGTGGAAAACCAACAGCCGAAATAGAAAAATCGATTCGCCTGATCAACATTCTGGGGCTGGATCTTCTGGTGGAAAGGAGATAATGGCAGAATGAGAAGGCTGATGGTTCAGATAAAATTGTGGCAAATGAACAACTGTGCCTGCTGACGGCAAAAAATCTTGGTATAGACATTCCCGAGAGTTTTATCGTAAAGACAGACAGTCTGGAGGGAGAAGAGGTACTGTTCGCAACAAAACGATATGACAGGAAGATTTTATGTGATTGCAGACGGTTGAATGGCTTAGCGGTTCCGTATAGATTGCATCAGGAAGACTTTTCACAGGCGTTGGGAATTGCATCTGAAGAAAAGTATGAAAAGAATCAGGACGGATATTTGAAAAAGATGTTTGACATTATAAGAAATTATTCATCTTCGCCATTAGAGGACCAGTTAAAGCTGTGGGATATCTATGTGTTTAATTATCTGGTTGGAAATACGGATAACCATATTAAAAATCTTTCCTTGTTGTACGGAGAAAATTAATACAAAAATTTGACAAGGAGCTTGCGGATTCCGTATTGGAGGTAAGCGTCAGGGCCAATAAGCAGGTAATAGAAGAATTGAGAGGAGATGACAGTATGTGTCAGGCATTGTTGGAAATCATGGAGCCGGAGATTGAAAAAATCAAGAGAGATGAGGCGCAGAAAGGGCATATTTATGGTGCGATTTCGATGTGTCGGGATTTGGGGCTGTCGGATGATGTGATTTTAAAAAGTCTGCAGGAAAAATATCATTTGTCATGGAAAGAAGCTGAAAAATATTTACAGGCAGATTCCTGATTTCCTCAAGAAACATATCTTTATGACACGGAGTATTGAAGAAAAAGAGCTGAAGAGAAAGCTGAAACTGCAGAGACGTAGTTTCAGCTTTTTTCTCTGGAAAAGTTATATGGAAACTCTTTGGGGCCTAATTGCTGGACTGATCCATAACATATTCTTCCAGATTTCTTTTTGGTATTTTCCAGACTTTCCCAATACGGAATCCTTTGAGATCTCCATTTTCCAATAATTTATATATGCGATTTTTACCAATGTATAAAGCTTCTGATACATCATAGACGCTCATAATGTCCTGATACTGATTAAACATACTTTTGTCCTCCTGCTTTTTTAAATTATTATTTTGTTATCACTCACATCACTTTGTAATAAAACAATGCTGTTGAAGCCGACAGAAGCAAAAAGGAGAGTGATGGAGCGCATGAAAGCATATGTAAGTCTGGATGATCAATCATATAATAAGAAACCTTTAAAAAAAGAGATACCAAAAATAAAATACAGAGCGGTTTCAGGATGGAAGGAGATGGATATAAAGGAACTGGCAGATCTGGTTGGAAATAAAGGATGTACGATGGTGCCGGCACATCTGGCAGGAGGTATTGCATCCGGAAATTTTAAAGGGATACAGTTATTCGCACTGGATTTTGATCATGGATGTAAATTTGATGAGATAAAAAATAAATGTGAATATTTTGGAATTTCCATATCTTTTGCATATCATACATTCAGCTCTTCTGTGGAAGAAGAAAGATTTCGGGTCGTATTTGCTTATGAGTGTTTGATTGAGGATGCTTTTGTGGCAGGAGTGATCTTATATATGTTGACGAAGATCTTTCCGGAATGCGATGGTCAGTGTAAAAATCCTGATCGTATGTTTTTTGGGGGAAAGGAACTGATTTATGTAAATTCAGAAGCACGTATAGCTTTGGTGCAGCTTCATCTTCCGTTTCTTTATGCCATGGATACAGGTGGACATTATAAAAGAAATATACAGAGCTTTTCCCAAAAAACAGGTGTTTTGTTGTTTAATGATCTTCCAATGATGGGAAAGATGTCGGTTCTGAATCAGGTTTTTGGCGAAAAAGCTGATCCTGCTATTATACATATAACAGGAGATGCAGCAAATTCGCCATTTTTTATTGCAAAAAGAGACGGTATGCACTCAAACATTATGTGCAAAGAGAAAATTAGAAGAATTAAAATAAATGATGGGAAAGGAAGCTGTCGTCTGCTGGATGAATTTCGAAGAGGTGTGACGTTGCCTCATGAAGCCAGATTTGCCATTCTTACAAATCTTCTGCACGTATCTGGTGGACAGAAGCTTTTTATGGATGTTACAGAAACTTTTTATGGAGAGAAGGAATATGATAAATGGCTGAGAGATGTCAAATATATGAAAGGATATCATTCCTGTCGGTGTTCCGGTAGTTTTTGCCTTTATTATGATTCCTGTGAAAATGCGGGAACTATCGTAGATACGCTGGCTTTGGACAGAAAGGTTTACAGAACAGAAGAACGATATTACTCCTGTGAAGAAGCACTGGAATGTCTGGTGGATAATCTTCAAAAAGCTTTTGTATGTCATTCGGCAGGGGTCCATCTCATAAAAGCACAGACAGCACTTGGAAAAACAACTGCATATATCAATTTGATTCGGAACAATCCGGGAAAAAAGTTTCTGATTGCTCTGCCGACAAATATTTTAAAAGAACAGGTTGCTGAAGATCTGATTTCTTATAATCTGCTAAAAGAAGATGTGTTTGTAACGGCCAGTGTGAAGGGAAACTGTTTTATACCGGATGATATACGGAGATTGATAGAGGATATGCATAAATGTGGAATCCATGATCAGACAAAGAAGATTCTCAAGGTCCGTTATGACGAGATAAAGAACAGTGGGCTGTGTGCGCTGATAGAAGAATATGAAAAATTACTGGCGGGTATAAGCGCGGTGAAGGATGAAAGGGTCGTTGTTACCACCCATGCTTTTTTTCTGCAGATGCCGGAGGAATTTTTGAAACAGTATACAATCATTATTGATGAAGATATCCTGCAGCTGCAGTTGTTTAACCGGATCTGCAGCGTCAGTATCGAATGCCTGGAAGAACTGGTCGAAAAAAGGATCCCCGTATTCTGTGATGTGGCAAAGGAGATGCTTCAGGCAGAATTAAATCAATACCGAAAAATAAATGTTCTGCGCAGATATCCGATGAGGAAGGAAGAACTGGAAAAACTGGAATACTTTGATAAAGATGATAATATAAATGACCTGTTGGATGCAAAAACATTTGTCAGGCTGAAGAACAGATATACGGGAAATGAGGAAATAAAATACTTCTGTCCACAGAAGCTGCCACCGTTAAAATATATTGTGCTTTCAGCAACGCTCAATGAAAAAATATATCGGGCATATTTTGAGGGTGATATGAAGGTTTATATGTATCCCGAGAAAAAAGCGGCTTATAAGGGAAAACTGATACAGTATACTTATCATTCTTTAGGAAGGAGCGATCTGTCTGATAAAGGGCAGGTTTTTTTATTTGCAGAAGAGCTGGCAGGGAATCCGGGACTGGAAATTATTACCTTTAAGGAAAACGAAAAACTGCCTGATCTTTCAGAGGTGAATTCTAAAAGACTTCATTTTGGAAATACTACGGGGATCAATTCGCTGTCAGGCTGCGATCTGGGGATTGTGGGAACGCCCTATAAGGTAGAGGAGGCATATAAACTGATTGCCTGTTATCTTGGGGCAGATGTTAATAAAAGGCAGGACAGCAGACCCGGATGGAGAAGAGTTGTATATAAAAATACCAGCTTTCTGCTGACTACGTATCATGATCCTGTACTACGGGAAATACAGCTTTATTCTCTTGAAAGTGAACTGGAGCAGTGTATTGGAAGAGCAAGGCTGCTCCGAAAGAACTGTACAGTTTATGTTTTTTCGGCATTTCCGTGTGAGCAGGCAGAAATTATAACCGGAAACTATCTTCAGGAAAAATCGGTTTAGCGTATGCCTGGAATACGGATGGTGTAGATTTAGGTTTTAAAAGTCAGCAGATCTTTTACAGGTATCTGCAGTACATCCGCAATATCCATTAAAGTTTCCAGAGAGATGGAAGTGGGCATATTGGGCGCTTCTATATTGCTCATATGGGTACGGCTGATGCCGGATGCTTCTGCGAGCTGCATCTGGCTTAAGCCGTTCAGCTTACGGTAATATGCGATGTTCAGACCGATCATCTTGTATTCACGCTCGTGTTTGGTATTCATCGGAATCCTCCTTTTTCATAGTCTATCCATTTCAATAGAAATAATAAACAATATAAAAATGTGTATTTGCAAAGTAAAATATTGCATAAACAATGAAGAGATTGTATAATGTGGATAGAGATAACAGGATATTTGAAGAAAATGAAAAAAATTGTAGAAATTTAGAAATGGGGACATACGTGTGACCGGGTGAAAATGTATAATCAAATAAATGGGATTGGAAAGGAGATGAGAAATATGTTACTGATGCCGTGGGTTTTGACAAAATATTCTAAAACAGAAGAGTGTCAATATTGTAAGAAGGGAGGAGTAATCAGATACGGAGCTTTTAACGATAAACGGGCAGCCGGAGAATGGGTGTGCGCTGTCTGTGGAAAAACGAACAGGGCAAAGCCGGTTTCTCGTTAGTTGTTATGAGATGCTGGTGAAAGTCTAGGATTAGAAAGGGGCAGGCATGAAAAGAAATATGTTAAAGAAACTGCGGGTATTTGTACTGGTAATTGCGGGAGCGGTCTGTATCTGTGCATGCGGCAGTCAGGAATCGTCGGTTACGCCGGACACAGGCGGGGACATTTCTGATGTTTCAGAGAAAAATTCGTCTGAAACGACGGAAGAAATGCCGGATGTGAAAACATCAGATACGGAATCCGCAGAAGAAGATACGGATTCCCCAAAGTATTTTTACGTAGGAGATACGATTCAATTTCCAAGCGGTCATGTGATTACCATTCTCAGCACAGGCAGACATGAAAATGTATCAAATACTTATATATATGTGGAGCTTGACGTTGAGAATCAGGGGGATACGGATATTACGCTCAGCAATTATGAAGGGGTCTTTTATGGAGACGATTATCTGCTGGAACCGGGATATCCGACAGATTCTGAGGCAGAACCATTATCAGGAGCAGTAATTGCGCCGGGACGCAAAAGCCGTGGAAAAATGTATGCACAGTGTCCAAATTACGACAGTCTGAAGAGAATCGAGATGGAACTTGGCGACTGCGTGATTGTGGTAAAGGATGATTCTGAAAATGGTCAGGCGGAAAGTCCAAATGAAGTTGCCGTACAGCCAGGTGAAAAGAATATAGACTATTCTATGGCTTATGATTATGCGTTTGGCGAGATCAATGACAATATTGAATATGGTTCATATTGTCTGTGGGATCTGGATGGTAATGGGGTGTATGAATTGATTTTGGGTCATGGAGAAAGTTCTGCAGATTATGTGAATGAGGTCTGGACGGTCAGTGAAGAGAACGGCCTTACAGGAGCAGGAGACATCTACGGCGAACAGTCCTTTTATATGGCTCCGGACGGAAACGGTCTTTATGCAGTCTATGGAAGCATGGGTTATGAAGTGATTACAAGGCTCACCATGGCGGATGGAAAGCTTGTGGAAGAACTGATAAGTGAAAGAGAGCTGGGATCGGATGAAGATTATTACAGCAGTGAGATGGTAATTTCCATGAGGGATATCAGCGATCGGAGCCTTTTGGAGCAATATTGAATAACAGGTAGTCTTGAAATACGGAAAAGGAGAAAATGATGGAGTTGAATTACTTTAAAGATTTGCTGTTCGATGTGATCAGTGACAGTAATGAAATGAATGTTTCTGATATTAAAACGGATGACAGACAGAATACATTCACAATCCTGATGGCTGATAGAAGCAGGTTTGTGGTGGAGTGCAGAAAAGCAGATGAAAGAGTCATGGTTGTATAGAAACCAGACTTTAGATTATGAAATTTTAGAGATAAAAGTTCAACCGTCTTTATAAGATTTCAAAAGCGCTTCAATGGCGGCAAGCTGATTGGGGGTCAACCAACTTACATCTATCAGACGACGGTTATCCAAACCAAGCAGATAGTCTGTAGTTACACCATAAAGAGTTGCCATTTTAATCAGTATGTCATAAGAAGGATGGCGGGAAGATACCTCATAAGAAGAGATAACCGCTTTTGAGAGTCCAAGCCTTTCTGCGACTTGGACTTGAGTCAACCCTTGCAGCTTTCGTAATTTTTTGAGACGTTCGCCTAATTCATACATGACAACCCTCCACCATAATAATATCAATAAGTAGTCAAAAATAGGTAGTAAATATATGCATATAAAACCACTAAATGTTTACTTTTGAAAGGAAATGTGATATTCTTTATGTAATTGAAAATATGATAAGTCTTTATTTCGGGGTAGAAAATAATGGATAAGACAAACAGGATATTATCAATATTATATAGGATACTGATGGGAGAAAGAGTAACTACTGGAAAGCTTGCATCGGAATATCAGGTTTCCGGCAAAAGTATTCAGCGGGATTTGAATGTCGTTCGTTCATTTTTTTCAGAAAACCGGGAATTGGCAGGTAATCGGGAACTGGTTAAAGAAAACGGGTTCTACTATTTAGACCATACAGATTTGCTGTCGCCGGATGAGCTGCTTTTGGTCATAAAGGTATTGATCGGAAGTCGGGTCATGGATAAAGCGAAGCTGCAGGAACTGTTGGATAAGCTGATGCGGGGTTACAGCTGTCAGGACAGGGAATTCTTTAAAAATCTGTTTAAAGATGACATGAAATTATATCGCCCTGCTGGAGATGGCGGAAGCGCAGATCTGTTTGAACGGGTGTGGAAGCTGGAAGGGATGATACGGAGGGGAAACGCGATCAGGATCAGCTATGAACGGCTTGATAATGAACTGGTAGACAGAGAATTATATCCTGTCTCGGTCGTCTTTTCAGAGTATTATTTTTATCTGCTTGCCTGCCGTGCGGACAAGGATGATATGCTGGTGATCTATTATCGTCTGGACCGGATAAAATCGATAAAGGAGCTGGATCAAAAGGCTTATTTTGGCACAAATGGACGGTATGACTTGAGTGATGCAAAACGCTATAGCCAGAATATGTTTATGGGGAAGAGAATAACGATCCGGTTTGTCTATACAGGTCCATCCATAGAAGCGATACTGGACAGGTTTCCAACAGCGGAAATTGTTCGGAGGGATGAAGAGGAAGTGGAATTGACAGCAAGTGTGGAGTACAGCCGTGGGACGATTATGGAACTGTTGTCTCAGGGAAGCTGGATTCGGGTACTGAAACCAGATAATGTAGTGGAGGACATACAGAACGAATTAAGGGTGATGAAATCGTATTATATGTGACGATAAAATCAATGGAAAAAGAAAATTATAAGTTGAGACTGGTGCGCTTATTACATAAGAGATCGGAAAATGTTTTGTATCAGGACAGAAATTATTTACTTGATTGTGCTTGAAACTTCAGACATCTGCCCCTGTTCTGCCGGCGGAGAAATTGAGTAAATCAAATATTATTATACCAGGAGGAAAAACTATGTTTCTTGCAAATCTGAATGACACTCAAAAGGATGCGTTCATGACACTGGCGTATAAATTAATTGCGGTGGATGGAGTTCTGGATGAAGGGGAACTTGCCATGATGGCGCAGTACAAACTGGAAATGAATCTGCCGTCCGATTATGACGAAACGCAGGGTAATCTGGAAACGGCGATTGTTGCATTCACAGCAGAACCGGATGCGATAAAAAAACAGATTATGTTTGAACTGGTGGGCCTTGCCTGCGCAGGAGATGACTATGAGAATGAGGAATATACATTGATTGAACAGGTTCGGACTGCGTTTGATCTGCGGGCAGATTTCCCGGGGAAATGCGAAGTATACATATCGGAACTTAAAAAGCTGTATGAGAAGATCGGAACGCTGGTAGGAGAATGATACGATTTTGTATTATGTCGGGAAGGAAGAGAAGATGAAGACGAGGAAATGCTGGAGTTTCCATGTGACAAATGCGGACTGTGTTGTGAACATTTGTCTGGTTTGGAACTTTATCAGGATTTAGATAATGGTACCGGGGTGTGCCGACACTTCAATAAATCCACCAGACTATGTAATATTTACCAAAACAGACCGCAGAAATGTAATATCAATGCAAGCTATGTCTGGTTTCAAGATCAGATGAGCTATGATGAGTATGTAAAAATGAATATCAAAGCATGTCAAATGTTGAAGGAGAAATTACTATCGCTTGGACCGGATCCGGTCGATGACGGAGCTGGAGAATAAGGAGATTTCTGATATGAGAGATTTTGATGAGATAGAAGAGACTTATGACAAAAATGATTCCGGGAAAATAGCTGCAGGTTATGCTGTTGCTGAAACTGCAAGAAATTCTGTACAGCAAGCAGCAGTGAAGTTTTCCAGACCAGATAGCTATACGGGAAACCGTTTTCTTTACGATAGTGGAACAGCTAAAAGACAGGCAAAAATAAAACTGTTTCAGGAGAATATCAGCGTTATAGATCCTTATACAGGAGATGCATTAGCACTGACGGTAAATGAAGCAAAGGCACTATATGGAGAAAACTGGCAAAGACATTTGGCGGAAAGTGATCATATTCAGCCGATTGAAAAGATTTTTGAAGAAACGAGGGGAAATCCATGGTTGACCAATGATGATATACAGTCAGCTGCGAACAGCGATGATAATATTGTAGTAACATCACGAAAAGTTAACAATGCAAAACGCAGCAGAACCAACGAAGATTTTTTTAATGAAGCCGAATACCTTGCGGATAAAGGTATATCGCTTACAGAAGAAGGGAAGCAAACGGCGCTCAGAGACGGAGAAGCGGCGGAAGAGAGTATAGCCCGGCAGTTGAAAAAATCCACCATGGGAAATATTGTTAGAACTGGGAATGAAGCAGGAATACAGGGAGCAAAGGCTGCAGGCAGTATGACTGCAGTTATATCATCCATTCAAAATATAGTTGCTGTTTTAAAAGGGGAGAAAGATACAGAAGATGCAGTTGTAGATGTTTTGGCGGATACGGGGAAAGCGACAGTTACTGGTTATATGATGGGAAATGGTCTTACCACGATCTCTCAGACATTATCTAATGTGTCTTCCAAATTTATACAGGCATTAAACGCATCAAATGTTCCGGGAAAGATTGTTACTGCGGTGATAGTTACTGGAAATACTTTAAAACGTTATGGGTCAGGAGAGATTACAACAGAGGAATGTCTGATGGAGCTTGGGGCAAGTGGAATTAATCTTGCCGTAATGCCGTATTCCATGGCAGTAGGTCAGACGTTGATTCCGATCCCCGTTGTAGGAGCTGCTGTGGGAGCGCTGGTAGGCTCTGTTTTGACGAGTCAATGTTATCACCAGCTTATTGGTCGACTTAAAGTAAAGGAACTGGAACATCAGGAACGCTTGAGAATCATTAAAGAGTGTCATATGGCTGCGGAGCAGGCAAAAGCATATAGAAGAGAATTAGAGGCTTGCTTATCGGCGTATTTTAAAGAATACCAGGACTGTTTTGATGAAGCACTTTCGGAAATTCGATTTGCCTGTCAAACAGGTGATACGGAGGGGATAATTGCCGGTGCGAATAAAATTACAGAAAAACTGGGTGGTCAGGTTTGTTATGAGACAGAGGAGGAATTTCGAGATTTTCTGGATGATGATTCAGCGTTTGTATTGTAAATTTTAATTTTGAACAGGAGGATTGTTTATGCCATTACCATTTATCATTGCAACAGGTGCGATTGGTTTACTTGGTATAGGAGGACATCTGTCGGCAAAGGAAACCAATGAAAAGGCGGAAATGATCGTAGAACGGGCAAAAAATGTATACCATGATGCAAGATTATCTTTGGAAACCGCAAAATACAATGCAGAAGAATCCTTGACAGCACTTGGTTATGCAAAAAAGAATGTATTAGAAGGTTCTATAAAACAGTTTGTACAGGCATTTGAAAGAATAAAGGATGATGTAAGGTTAAGAGACTCTACAGGTATGAATGAAGTTTCTCATTTTGCAATTGATGAGCAGGGAATTACTGAACTGAGAAAAATGTCAGATATTTATTCTTCAATGGTGTCAAGTGGCGCTGCAGGAATGGCAACAGGTGCTTTGATTGGCCTGGCAGCGAATGGTACGCTTTCTTTGGTAGGAACAGGTCTGTCCATTGCTGGCAATTTTCTGGCCGTCGGTGAACTGACTGGCGCGGCTGCAATTGCTGGTACAAGTTTATCTATGGGAATGTCATTAACTCCTCTTTCAGCGTTTGTAGCTCCGGTTGTTTTGTTTACCGCGATATCGGCAAGCTCAAAAGCTGATGAAAATTTGGAGAAGGCAAATGCAAAGCTGGCAGAGATTGAATCAGCAGTTGAGAAAATGAAAGTTTCTGAAACTATGTGTAATGCCATAGCCGAAAGAGCAGATATGTTTCGTGAGCTACTGGTAGAATTGGATGAAATATTTTCTGACTTTGCAAAGCGGTTGGACTGCATAACTGAGAAAAAAATGTGCGAGGTGCAGGGGGGAAAAATCCGATCTGGAGATTTGACAGAGGAAGAACTGAATGTGGCCCGTGCTGCAAAGGCTCTCGCGGGCGCAGTGAAAGCGGTTATTGATGTTCCGATGTTATCGAAAGAAGGAAAACTTACAATAGAATCGCAGACAACCTATGACGAAGTACGGGCTGATTATAATAAAAAACTGGAAAGTGGCATTATTCAAAAAAAACCTAAAAGCAGTACTATTTTTTGCACTGGCTGTGGGAAGAAAATTGCAAGAAATGCAAAATTCTGTAATTACTGTGGTAAAAAGAATACATATTAAGGAGACGGATGATGATTTGCAAGAAGTGTGGAACCAAATTTTCGGATGGATTGTTTTGCCCGGAATGTGGGACAAGAATGGCTATGAACAACTCGGGAATAGATAATATAGAGGAGATGGAATCGAAATTTGATGAAAGTGAGGAATATGATACAAAAAAATATGGATCCCAAGGCAGATTGGAAGAACAGAGAATTACAACAAAGATTAAAGTTGTTGCTGGCGAGAAAAAAGTATTTGAAAATAAGATTCTGTTTTTTGATGAAAGTATAGAAGTAAATGAGAATGCAAAACTGGAATTTCGAAATTGTTCCTTTGTAATGGAAAAAGGATGCATTAATATATGCGGAGAAAATATAAATTTAGGTTTTGAAAATTGTATTATTAAAAATGCTATTATTGATGGATGGTATAGTGGTTGGGATAAACAGGTGGCATTGACATTTCGAAATTGTGCTATTATCAATGAAGAGAATGATAGTCTCATTAAGGTAAATGGTAAAAATATGTACTTTGAAAATTGCTTCATAAAAACAGGAAATTTTCTTGAAAATAGAGGTAGTAGGTTCGATTATGGAAGGCGTGAAGACTGTGTACTGGAATTTCGAAATTGTACTATTATAAAGAATATGGAAGGAGAATTTATCCGTAATTCAGATTTTCGTATGATATTGAAATTTGAAAATTGTTCTATTACAGGATCTAATATTTGTTTTGGAAGTTGTATAGAGTTGATTATTGAAAATAGTATTTTAGATTCTCATGAAGGGATGGATCTTTTTCGAAAAAACTCTTTTATTTTTTGAGATTTTGATGCGAGCAGAAATGTTTTGGAAAAATTATTTTGTAATCATATACTATACCCATGTAAAGGACAATGGCACGCCCCATTGTCCTTTCCCAACCTTATAATCAACAAACATCCAGCCCGCCGGCAGGAAAGGAGGCATTGACAGATCCGGCAGGGAAAAATGAAAACTGAAAACGGGCATACAGCGGGCAGAGCCACATTGGTTCTGTCCGCTTTGTCGTGGAAGGAGGAGGCGTAAATGGAGAAGATCATACTCAGCATACTGGCGACAATCGCCGTGATCGTGACGGAGGTGGCCAGATACCATGATGAAAATGAAGACTGACCGGGAAGGATCCCGGAACCGATGAAGGGAAAGGGAAAATCCGTGTTTGAACTGGAAGAACGGTTTGAACGGGAGATCCGGGCGGAAAAGTCCGTAAAAACGAAAGAGGTGAGGAAAAATGGCACAAAAACTGTGCGTAGTCAACCAGAAAGGCGGAGTATCCAAAAGTACGGTCGTACTGTGCCTGGGAACCGGACTGGCAGACCGGGGAAAGAAAGTGCTGCTGGCTGATCTGGATGCCCAGGGCAGCCTTGGTATCAGTCTTGGATGCGATTATCCGGAGAAGCTTCCGGTTACGATGGCGGAGATTTTTCAGATGATGAAGCAGGCCCCTGACAGTCCGGATGCTGTCAGGGGTATTCTGTCTCATTCGGAACATCTGCATTACATTGCGGCAAACCGGAAGATGGTATTCGTGGAACAGGAACTGTCACAGACGGAAGGAGGGGAACGGTTTCTGAAACGCTTTCTGGCTTTGGTGGAAAATGCATACGATTATATCCTGCTGGACTGTCCTCCCGCACTTGGAATGGTGACGGTCAATGCACTTGCGGCGGCGGATCAGGTGCTGATTCCCACGCAGGCGGAGTATCTGGCGGCAAAAGGACTGGAACAGCTTCTGCAGACCATAGTCCGTATCCGCAGAAAGGTAAATCCGGACCTTGGAATTCTCGGGATTCTGCCGTCCATGGTGAATCCGAAAACCCGGGACAGCAGGAAAGTCCTGCAGCTTCTTCAGGATACTTATGGGAACAGTATCGGAATCCTGCCCTGTCAGATCCCGTATTCCGTACGGGCCAAAGAACTCAGTTCCGGTGCGAAAAGCATCTATGAACTGGACCGGAACGGAAAAGTGGCAGCGGCGTACAGGCAGCTGGTGGATATCGTCCTGAAAGCCACAGGGCCAGACCGTGAGGCAGATACGGAAGGGGGAGCCATATGATACTGACTCCCTTTGAGGAAATGCTGGGGCAGGATGAGAGCACGGAAATAGAACTTTTCCGGATTGATGCATTTCCCGGACATCCTTTTCAGGTTCGTCTGGATGAAGACATGGAAAAGCTGATCGAGAGCATCGGGCAGTCCGGAGTGATCGTTCCGGTCATTCTCAGAAAAAAGCAGGACGGCAGATATGAGACAATTGCAGGGCACCGCCGGTGTGCCGCCTGCAGGCAGCTGGGAATGGACCGCGTACCTGCAGTGATCCGGGAAATGTCCGAAGAAGAGGCAGTTCTCTGCATGATTGATTCCAATATCCAGAGAACCTGCATTCTTCCCAGTGAGAAAGCGAAAGCCTACCGGATGAAAATGGAAGCCCTGTCAAGGCAGGGGAACAGGAAAGAAGCAGATGCTTTTCCGACTACTTCCCGACAACCTGTCGGGAAGTGGAAGAAGGAGACCGCAGAGCAGATCGGAACGGATGCAGGAGACAGCGGAAGGCAGGTGCAGAGGTATCTCCGATTGAATTACCTGCTTCCGGAACTTCTGAAACTGGTGGATGAAAAGAAGCTGGCATTCCTCTCCGGAGTGGAACTGTCCTGGCTGTCCGCAGAGCAGCAGGAAGAGCTTTTTCGATATCTGCAGGAAAATCCGCATGGTATCTCCAGAAAACAGGCGGGGCAGCTCCGACAGTCTGCGGAAACGGAAGGTTTGTCTCCGGAGCGGATTGAACAGATCCTTTCCGGGACACGTCCAAAGAAGCAGAAAAGGCTGGATAAGAAAGAGAATCCGGCAGTATATCCGGAGAAATCCGATTCAGGCAGGAGTACAGGGTTCCGGAAGCTGGCTGACGAAATCCGTACATATTTTCCCAAAGGATGTTCCGATGAAGATATATGGGAAATTTTAAGGCAGCTGCTGGAAAAATGGAAAAGCGGGGAAGTGGAGCTTTCACAGGAAACTGCAGGCAGAACCTGAAAAGCTCTGAGATATCCGGAAGGACAGGCAGAGACCGTAACAGTTAACAGGAATAAATGCAGACAGGAGTCTGCAGATAACGGAAAGGAGAACATTATGGCAGCAGATGTAGAGACCATGTTCAGCACAAGGGAGAAGCCGTGGCACGGGCTGGGAACAATCGTGGCGGAAGCGCCGGATTCCAGAGAAGCGCTGATACTGGCGGGACTGGACTGGAAAGTGATACAGAAGAAGATTTATACAGGAGACCGGAAACTCATCCATGGATACCGGGCAAACGTCCGGGATTCGGATCATCAGTTTCTCGGCGTGGTCAGCGACCGCTACCGGGTCGTACAGAACGAAGACGCCTTTGCTTTTACAGATGCCCTTTTGGGCGAAGGCGTGCGTTATGAGACGGCCGGGAGCCTGCAGTCCGGACGGAGAGTCTGGATGCTGGCGAAGCTTCCCAACGAGTATATTATCCTCGGAGAACAGATCAGCCCCTATCTGGTATTCAGCAATACCCATGACGGGAGCGGTGCCATCAAGGTGGCAATGACTCCCGTTCGTGTCGTGTGCTCCAATACCCTGAATCTTGCGCTGCATACGACAAAGCGGTGCTGGTCGGCAAAGCATACGACAAATATTGCGGGAAAACTGGATAAAGCGAGGGAAACACTTCTGTTTGCGAAAACTTACATGACAGCGCTTGGAGCAGAGTTTGAGGAACTCAGCAGAATACAGATGCCGGACAGAAAGGTAATGGAGGCGGTAAAAGAACTCCTTCCCATGAAGGACGACATGACGATTCAGCAGAAAAAGAATGTCCGGAACCTGCAGGAGGACCTGAAGCGGAGATATTTTGATGCGCCGGATCTGCAGGAGGTTGGGAGGAACGCATATCGTTTCGTCAATGCAGTCAGCGATTTTTCCACCCACAACAGACCGCTGCGGGAGACGGCGAATTATAAGGAGAACCTGTTTATGCGCACCATGGACGGCAATGCGCTGATTGACAAAGCCTACCGTATGGTGAAGGCCGCGTAGGGGCCGGAGGAAAGGAGAGGAAGCAATGAGAATACAACATGAAATGCCGGAGCCCCGGGTTCTTACAGCTGCGGCAGCCATGCCGTCGTCGGCGTACGGTGCAGGGAAAGAACAGGAGCTTCACGAAATGGTGGAATCAAAACGGCAGAAAGCGGTCTTTGTCGTCCGCGCCAGACAGGAGAGGACCGGGATTCTGTATACCGACCGGAGGTTCATAAAAAAGCCGGAGGATGCGCTTGCCGCTTTTGGAAAGCTGCTTGACCGGGCGGGCGTGGAAATGCTGTTTGCGGTTGCTCTGACGAAAAGAGGGGAACCCGCAGCGGTCCGGATGATTGCTGCCGGAGGTGTGGACTCCTGTATGGTGCATGTGGCGGAGATCATGAAACTGGCGATTCTGTCCAACTGTCCGTCGGTTCTTCTGCTTCATAACCATCCATCCGGAAGCATCGAACCATCCGGAGAAGATAAGGCGGTTACGGAACGGGTGGAACGTGCGGCAGAGATCATGGGGATTCAGCTGCTGGACCATATCATTATGGGCGATCTGCAGAACGGATACAGCATCAAATACGGGCAGGAAATCCATCTGCCGGAAACGGAGCCGGAAGAAGACGGGATAACGGGAGACGGTATCAGGAAAAACGGCGGAGCAGATGAGAACAGGAAAAAGAAGAAAAACATCTGCGGGCAGTCAAAGCCCGCATGAAACAGAAAGGAGCACAGAACATATGATTTTAAACAGACTCACCAGTCAGAACGATCAGGAAGAATGGCTTCGGATTCGGAAATCCTATCTGACCGGAACCGACGCCGGGGCAGTCTGCGGCATGAATCCGTATAAAAGCGCCATGCAGGTCTATCTGGACAAGACCGGTCCGGATATCGAGGTTACAGATAATGAAGCCATGCGTCTGGGCAGGGATCTGGAAGATTACGTTGCCGGACGGTTCGCGGAAGCGACCGGGAAAAAAGTTCGGAAGAGCAATGCCATGTATGTCAGCGACAGCCATCCGTTCATGATGGCAAATGTGGACCGTCTGGTCGTGGGAGAACGTGCCGGGCTGGAGTGCAAGACCGCCAGTCCCTATACGGCAGACCGCTGGAAAGACGGCAGGGTGCCGGAATGGTATTACCTGCAGTGCCAGCATTACATGAAGGTACTGGAAATGGACGGATGGTATCTGGCGGTGCTGATTTTCGGAAAAGGTTTTCAGTATACATATCTGGAAAGAGACGAAGAGATGCTGAATGATCTGGTATCCATCGAGAAAAACTTCTGGGAGAATTACATACAGGCAAAGGTACTTCCGCCTCCGGACGGTTCGAAAAATGCGGATGAACTGATTCAGAAATATTTCCATCGGAGGGAAGGGGCCGTGACCAGCATGACCGGCATGGATGAACAGATCACCAGACGGAACGAGCTTGCCGGGCTGATCAAAAAGATGCAGGCGGAGCAGAAAACCATCGAGCAGGAACTGAAGATGTATCTTGGAAATGCGGAGGCGCAGACTGGGATCTCGGACCGGTATCGTGTTACGTGGACCGAATACGAAACCCGCAGAGTCGATGCCGACCGCCTGAAAAAAGAACAGCCGGAAATTTACAAAGACTATACAAAAGTGCAGAAAACTTCCCGTCTGAACATACAGGCAGCCTAGACAAAGGCGGGAAGGAACAGGAGCAGCAGAAAAACGAAAAGAAGCAGGAAGAAAGAAATGGGAGAGAACGGAAAAACGGGACAGGAAAGGAGCGTATATGCCGGAACGAATACTGGACATCATTGTGGAGAACTCGAACCAGCGTCTCGATGCGATTCTGTATGACAATGCGGAATACCGGAAGATCGGCAGAGAAATTGACAGAGGATTTCAGAAACTGGAAAAGGAGAAGCTGACCGGAAAACAGAACCGGGCGTTAGACCGTCTGCTTTCTGCCTACAATGCGGAGAATGCCTGTTGCTGCAGGCTTCTCTACAGGCAGGGATTTAAAGACTGTATGACTCTGCTGAAGGAGATCGGCGCAGCCTGACCAGGCAGCTTCAAAGAAAGCATCAGGAGTATCAGGAAGGCGCCGAACTGTGGCACCGGTGAATAAAAAGAGACAGAAACGGCAGGATCTGGAGAATAGATCGGCCGTTTCTGTCTTTTTTGACTGCCGAGGCTGTATGGATACGGAGTCTGTGGCACAAAAAAGAGGCAGAAGAAATCAAAGTGCCGGAGAACAGCAGAGAGAAAACAGACAGAAAAACGATCAAACAGAAAAGCAGGGAGAAGGAAAAATGGACGTAAAACAGGAACTTGCAAAACAGGCAGGAAGAAGCGGGAGTGTGGGAAAAAACAGATCCGCAGATAATAAAGAAGTGACACTGACGAAGAACATGAGCATTGCGGACCTGATCCGCGCCATGGAGCCGGAGATCAGAAAGGCACTGCCTTCGGTGGTGACGCCGGAGCGTTTTACCCGTATGGCGCTTTCCGCACTGAACAACAGTCCCAAATTGAAGGAATGCACCCAGATGAGCTTTCTGGCGGCGCTGATGAATGCGGCACAGCTGGGACTGGAACCCAATACCTCACTGGGACAGGCATACTTGATTCCCTATAAAAATAAAGGAGTACTGGAATGTCAGTTCCAGATCGGCTATAAGGGAATGATCGATCTGGTCTACCGCAATGAGATGGTACAGACCATTCAGGCGCACTGTGTATATAAAAATGACGATTTCACCTATGAACTGGGTCTGGAGCCGAAGCTTTATCATAAACCGGCGTTTCAGGACCGGGGAGAGCTGACTGCGGTTTATGCCATGTTCCGGCTGCAGAACGGAGGTTTCGGGTTTGAAGTCATGAGCAGAGGAGACATGGATGCGTATGCATCCCGTTATTCGCAGGGAATTGACAGTTCTTACAGTCCATGGAAAAGCAATTACGAAGAAATGGCAAAAAAGACGGTTATAAAACGGGTGCTGAAATATGCACCGCTGAAAACGGATTTTGTACGTGCCATGAGCGTGGACAATGCCATCCAGAACGAAATCAGCATTGACATGAGTGAGATCCGGAACCGGCAGGAAATTGTAGAAGGCAATTATCAGGAAACAGAAGCATAGGAGGAAGCACATGTTTACAGAAAAGGAAAGAGAAGAGCAGATTATAAAGATGGTAAAGGAAAGAATGCCGGATGTGGGAGTCAGTCCGGTTGAGATCTGCAAAAATAACGGATGCTGCAGAAGAGGGCTTCAGATCTTCGGAAAAGAGAACCCGAAAGGGGTGATCGTCTACTGGGACAGCATAACAGCGTTCTGCACCGGGGAAGAAGCAGCAGACCATATCTGCCAGGTGGCGGAGGAAGAGCTTCCGGTACTGATTGACCGGGAGAGTATTCTGAACTGGGAAAAAGCAGGGCATCTGGTATACAGAAAAGCAGTAAATTATGAGCGGAATGCAGACCGTTTATGCAGTATGGTACACAGGCGGTATCTGGATCTTGCGGAAGTTTACTATCTGAGGATTCCGGTGAACAGAAAGGATTTCGGGACCGGAGAGGTTCATGTCCGGATGCTGGAGGAATGGGGAATCAGTGAAGCGGAACTGTCAAAACAGGCGGAGATCAATATGAATGCAGACGGGTATCATATGCAGTCCATGGACGAGTATCTGAGTTCTGCTTTCCCGGAAGAGGGACCGCTGCTTCCGGATTTTCCGGATTCCGGACTTTACCTGATCCGGAACCGGACCGGGGAATTCGGGGCCGGCATCATGACCAGCCGGAAACATATGAAGGAATTTATGGAACAGGCCGGAGAGGACTGTTATATTCTTCCCAGCAGCGTTCATGAACTGCTTGCTCTTCCCAGCAGTCTGAAATCCGATATGGCAGATCTGCATCTGCTTGTGCAGGGAGTCAATCTGGATGCAGTGCTGCCGGAAGAGTTTCTGTCTGACAATGTGTATTTCTGTCATATGGATACCGGAGAGGTGGAACTCTGTTGCGACATGTAATTATGTCCGTCTATATGTTGGCGAACTGAATTATGAAACAGGGCAGGACCGGGAGGAGACTTACAATGCAATGGGCTTCCTTCCGGCAGTTCCGGTGTGTTACCGGAGCGGAAACAATCTGTCTGCGGGAGAAAAGTTTACATCTGCAGAACAGACAGTGCCGGATACAGGAGGAAGGAAAATGAATACAAAAGCAGAGATGCAGAAGCTGGTCCTTAAAAACATGGGACTGGCCTACAGAATCGCATGGGAATACCATGGACGCGGGATAGAACAGGAAGAACTGCAGTCAGCGGCGTTATACGGGCTGGTAAAGGCAGCACACGGATTTGACAGATCCAGAGGAGTGCCGTTTCCGGCATATGCCTCTGCGGTGATGCGCAATGCAGTCCGGATAGAATTCCGGAAAGCGGGAAAAGACCAAAGATGCGTTTCCATGGAAGAGAAGATCAGAGGTTCCACAGAAGATGGAAACATCGGTGTATGGGCAGATCGGATTGCCTGCCGGGAAAACGGTTTCGAACGGGTGGAGGAAAAGGATTTCATTCCTTCGCTGTTTTCGGCATCGGAACTGACGGGAAAAGAGCAGAAGGCGGTCTGGATGGTGGTGTGCAGAGGGATGACGCAGAAGGAAGCAGGGGAACAGATCGGTCTGTCACAGTCCCATGTGAGCAGGCGTATCCGGTCGGGAATAAAGAAGATCAGGAAAACGTACATGAAAACCATGTATCCTGCTGGAATATCGCAGGACATAGCCACGGAAAAATAAGGAGGAAGAGACTGTGCCAAAATATGGAATCAGCGTAAGGGAAATCCTGAAGAGGACGGTGATTGCAGAAGCAGAAAGCGTTGAGGAAGCAGTACAGAAAGTAGAGGAGGCAGTGGAACGTGATGAAATCATTCTGGATGTGGATGACTATGATGACCGTGAGATTGTACCTTCGGAATACTGGAAAGAGGGCAGGATCCCTGACGGGGAGGATGTCAGTTGTTACTGGCAGCTGGCCTGTGGTCCGAATTCAAGACAGAGAACAACAAATAAATTGCAGGAGTCGTAAATTTAATGATTAAAAAGGGCTATTCTATAGAGGAAATTATAGTGGTAATGCCAGGTTATCCTCAACATGATGCAGAGGAGTTATGAAAAGAACTTAAGGAAGAAATGTTGTAGACAGTGTAATTTGGGTAAAGATTGTATCCATAATGACAGGACTGTATTAACAAATGTTATGAGATTAAAAACATTGTTAAATGCAGTCCTGTTTTATTGTAAATATCATGTTTACATAAAAATTTAATAAATGATTGTGGAATTTAAAACTGTTATGACTATCTGGTTAAAATCTTTTATATTTAACTCAACATACTCATGTTAGAAATTAAAATACATTATGTTTAAAATAAAAGAGTTTTTTACATGCTTAATACGCTTTTTCGTTATTTATAAAACGAATTGCTTTTCTAATTGTTGTATGATCTATATATGGTTTTTGAAGTGATGCGGGGTAACCATCTATATCCTCTTTTAATAATAAGGAATGTAACTCTTGTATTTTCTGCATATTATTTATAAAAATTTTTTCATGATTTGTAGAGTTATTATCGAAGAGTTGGTTTAGGTGGGTATAAAATTTGTTTTGAGCTGTTAATGTATAAAAGCGATCAGAGAAAAATAAATCTACAAGTGTTTGTAAATTCATCGCAAGCATACCTGGTGTTGGAAAAAGTAAATGTCTTTCTTGGAATTGTTGAATATTATTGCATAATTCAAATAGGTCATCTGGCAAAAACAAATCTAACCAATTTTTTGCGGTTTCATTCCATATTTTTAGCCATTCGCTCTCTGTATATTCGTATGAATCCATTTTGTTATGAAAAATTTCTTCAATAATAATTTTTGAATCTTTAAGAATAGTTTCTTTAAAAAATTTCCATTCTTTTTTCTCTTCCCTATAATTATAGACAATACTAACGAAAATAGGAGTAAAAGATTTTGTTGTAACAAGACTTAGCCTATCACAGTTATTACAGTTTTTATCCTTATTGTTGGACAAAATTACTGGTTTTAGTAAGGAATCGCTATGGACAGATGGTAGCGTCAAGTTTTTCAAAAGTCTATAAAATACCTGTGTATGAAGATGTGTTTTTTTCTCTTTCTTGGGTAAAAGAAGATCTTCACAATTTATTGTTTTGTCTTTTGTTCTGTTCTTTTTTGAGTTGGGAAAATAAACATATGCAGGATTTCCAGGGAACATATTTTGCAGTAAGAAGTTTAAATTCCTCTTAAATGTTTTAGGGGAGTAACAGGTTGGATGTGATTTAAGTAGACCGATAATTTTCTCGTCGGAATATCTTGTTTCTTCCTCGCAATACATATGGTTTGATAAATAGTGTAAAAGATATTGTTTTTTAATGATAGGTACATTGTCATTGATAATCATTTGATCCTCCTATTATAAAAACTTTATTATACTATAAATAAAATAATAAATCAACTAGTTGTGTGAAAATTTTTGGATTGATTTTGGTGGAGAAAGTTGTCAGGGATTGAGAAAAAAGGTGTGATAAGATAAAGATAGTGAAAGTGCACAATCACTAATCGAAAATGGAAGGAGCGAAATAATGCGGATAAAAAGTTAAAATAATCAAAAGATAATCCCGTTAACTGGAAAGTCTGGAAAATATTTTATGAAAATAAGTCGATTGTATATGATTTTTCAGAAAAGTACATTAAGGATTTTTTCAGAAGTCGGGAATATGTGAAAAGTATTAAAAAAAATATATAAAGCTGGCCAGCTGATTTTAAATTAACAACAAATTGTTGTAGCATAAAAGATTATGAAAGAAGGAAATATATATGAATAAAAATTATCAAAATGTGGGAGGCAGATATTTCCCAATGACATCACAAGAATTTGATATAAGAATGGAAGAGGCGATTCAACAGGATCTACTACATCATCCTGAAAAAATAACGGACCAGAAACTTGCTTTTGAGAGAGATGCTTACAAAAGCAACCTTAGGATAAATGAATGTTTTACAAAGCAGAAGATGAAGAATTGTATGCCTCGTTTCTTTTGTGTTGAAAATAACATATGGCTGCAAATTCTTAATGGGACAAACACTGTGATTTCCCAACAGCCGGTGTTCTGTTGTCGGATTGAACAGATAAAGAGATACCAACGCGATGGCCTGGACGAGATTTTCTGGCAGCTGATTTTGATTGAAGGTGTAAGTGGTTTGAAGGTATTCAGTCCATTATATGGAAGTGGAATTTTGCAGTCTAACAGTAAGTTACGTAAGACTATTCTATTGAAATATCAGAACATAGGAGATACAAAATATAATACCTTGACATGGACTTGGATGCGGGGATATTTATTGCGAATGATAGAAACATCTGAGATTATTAAACTTCCTTTAAAGGCTGGATGGTTTGAGAAGGAAGAAAGCTGGCGCTTTTGGACCGCCAAAAGTGCTGATAAAATGCTTCTGAGTGAGCAGATAAAGAAATTTTATGTTGACAAATTTTCAGAATTATGCGCAGAAGATGTAGTGACAGATTTCCAAAATATATCAGATGGGATTGCTGATTGCAAGGAGTATGCAGGTATGCTGTTGATATTACGCCTGTGTGCCATATTTGCACGTTTGACAGTCAATCTGCCCTTGGAGATCGGGGTTGCCATTGTCGGTGAAAAATCATTGGAGGTGGCAGAAGGGTTTTTGAGAACTATGCACAATAATGTAGATATTGTCAATCTGGATGCAGATCGGATGGGAAAGATTCAGAAACAGGTTGAATTATTGCAGGATACTCCTGCGATATTTGTTACTTCAGATCCGGACAGTAAATCTACTCAGAATCGTCTTCAGAGAGTGATGAGTTGGCTTAGATCAGGGTATATAGAAGGATCAAAAGTGGATATTCCATTTGTATTCTGCCTGAAAAGATTTTCGAAATTCTATCCTCTGGATGACATTGTTCTTTTAGATGCTGATGAAATTCTAATTCCTAAAGGAAGTGCAGCTGCGTTTGCACAGTTACAAAATTATATTATCAAAAATGTGGAGATGGCAGGTTCGTACTATGTTCACGAATTAAGAAGGATGTACAAGAAAGAGAAGTTGGAATCCAAAGACGAAAATAAATTTTTACCTCTGGTACAGGTGGTTGTTGACGTTGTCCTTCAAATGTTTAACCGGAAAATAACTGAGGATTCTTATAATAAACTGGAAGAATTGCTTTATTCTGGAGAAGACAATATTATTACTCAATTAAAAAAAGGAAGTAGTACGCTTCTTGAAGTGTTCCAGAAGAAGGTAGAAGATCTGGTTGGACTGGAAATTATATATTTTATTGATAGAAATAAGATTTCATACATAACCAGTGACAGCGTTATCTACTATGATGATGAGTTCTATTATTTTACTTCAAAAGTATTGAATTTTATTTGTCAACGGACCAATATTGATTACAAAACTCTTCTTTTGATTAAACAACAGCTTGCGGAGCAGAATCTGATAAAGCTATATAAAAACAGGAGTAGCTGTAACAGAGATCTGGGAATCGATTTTCTGGTATGCAGTTTAAATGGAGAACGAAAAAGATTGTCCGGTCTGGCAATTAAACGTCAGTTCTGGAACAAAATCGGAGGTATAGCACTTGAAGAAAGAAGGGGATATGATGAAATTACGCTGTGAAAAACAGACTATTGGTTTGGAAATTCCAGATTCAGAGAAAAGATCCATGTTGGTTGTGGGTGGCTCCCGTATGGGTAAGACGTATTTTGTTTCTGGTTTAGCAGCTGAGTTGATTACGGCAGGATATATAGTCCATTTGATTGATCTGGGTGAGAAATGGAGTGACAGTGATAAAATGCGTCTGTTAAATGTGGGTGCAGAGAAACGTTCTGTGGAAACCGCCGGCCATTTATTTACTTTTCGATCAGACGAGGAGCTGCTTGGATGTGCAGATAAGATTTTAAGTGCGTTCGGGAGTCGTTCAATGAGAGGAAGTAGGGTTTTAAAGGGTGTTTTTAAGGAGCTTCTGGAAGATAATGATGGCTGTTTTATGCTTGAGGATGTTATAACAAAGCTAGAGAATGAACAGGAAACAGTTTCTGCTAAGAAAGAATGGTTTATAACGTTGCATGAGTTTTTTGACAGTTGCGGAGAAGTTCCAAATGTTTTATTTTCTGTAGATACAGATGCTGATTATTATAAAACAAGTATTATCTGGGAACTTTCAGGTTTAGATGACAGTTATGTACATATGATGGCCTATTTATTATCCTATCACTTCTTGTGTCAAAGAAAGTGGGTTTTTAAAGACCGACATAGTGATAAAGGTATGTTTCTGATTATTGATGAATTTCAGAACCTTAACCTGAATCGCAAGTCTATTTTAGGTACTTGTTTGACCGAAGGTCAAAAGTATGGGCTTAGTCTTATCTTGATTACGCAGTTTCTGGCAGGAAATTTTTCGGAACCTGTTATTAACCAGTTTAAACAAGGTGGTTATCGCTTTTTCTTTCGTTTGACGGAAGAAGAGGCAGCACATGTCAGCAAGCAGATAGCATATGATGTTCAAGTTCAAAAAGCCATATATAAGAAGCTTATTACGTTTCCAAGAGGGCACTGTTTGATGATGGGTCCGCATTTTGTAGGGACACGCCGGGAAGTTTCAGAGGCTTTCCGATTTGTAGAAGTATGTGGAAATACGGAGTTGGAAAATTAGTGTGATCTGCAGGGATCTGTCAAGGCAGTGCAGTTACTTGGGGAGGTTTTGAAACAGGTTATACGTTGGAAAATATTTGTTTCAAGACCGTACAGAGTTTATATTTTAGGAGGTTATCATGCAAAAAAGAACAAATGAGGATATAAATGCCGTATATATTACTGTGGATATGGCATGCCAATTAACGAATCTTGGGAAAAATACGGTTCGTAAGATGGCAAATGAATGCAAAGCCAGTCGAAAAATAGGAAAATCTGTTCGCATTAAACGGAGTGTTTTTCTGGCATATATAGACAGTTTTGAAGGCTGATACATATATGTCGTTATATGAAAAGCGTTAGTGGGGCAGGAATTTTTTTCCTGCCCTGTATTTTTGACAGAAAGGTGGATTGTTTTATGGCAAGAAAAGATAAAAAGGGACGTAAGCTGCGAGTTGGAGAATATTATGATGAAGTTAATGACAGATATGTATACAGGAGGATGATAAATGGCAAACGTTATTCTCTTACAGATGGCGATCTGGCAGTTCTTCGTAAAAAAGCTGCCAACCTGATTGTGGAAATTGAAAATGGCAGTCTTAGTGGCAGAAAATTGACTGAAATGACTCTTGATCAGTATTATGAATGCTGGTGTAAAAATGCGGGAAAATCTTCTAGGAAAGCTACTACACTCATGAATTATCAGGCTTATTATAAAGCGCATGTGCTGGGAACAGAATTAGGACAGATGCAGATTGGAAAGATACGGAGAATGCACTGCCAGAAACTGTTTAATGAGATGATTGAGAATGGTTGCAGGAAAAGTACACTTAATAATATGAAAGGATGCCTCTCAGCTGTTTTTTCGGCAGCGGAGGATGATGATGCGATTGTAAAAAATCCCTGTAAGAATATTAAGTTTATCAATGTGGATGCTGGAAAAAGAGAGGCTATTCCGGAAGAACAGGTCAGACTGTTGATGGATTTTTTGAAACGGGATGAAGAGTTTGCAGAATATTATCCATTTTTTGTGGTACTGTTTAATCTTGGAAGCAGAGTGGGGGAGGCTTGTGCGCTTACGTGGGATGCAGTAGATTTTTTCCGCTCGCAGGTTACGATTGACAAATCATTAAATAGATACAGAAAAAAGGAATATGGCTTTACGCTTGCTGTAGGAAGTACAAAAAGCAGGAAAGGTATCCGGACAATAACAGTGAATGAAGCTGTTATAAATGCATTAAAGAAACAGCGTCAGCTGCAGATGCAGAACCTGTGTCCGGCAGGTCGGATTTTACGGGTAGATGATTATGGGCGTGTGATTGGAGAAATTGACAATCTGGTTTTTACGCAGGTAAATGGGAATGCGTGGTATGAACCGGCAATCATCAGCCTGATTCACAGAATTGTGAAAAAGCAGAATAATTCTGTAGAAAGAGAAAATGGAAAAAAACTGGAATATTTCACGCCGCATCAGATACGCCATACATACACGACAATGGCATATGAAGCCGGAATAGACGAAAAGGAAGTGGCATTCCGTCTGGGACATTCATCGGAGGCTACGACAAGAGACGTTTATACGCATTTACGTGGCAATAAAAAACAGGAACAGGAGGAGGCGATCAATAGAATCTGGATCAGCTGACAGGAGTATCTGTCAGCTGAAATGGGACTATATTGTTGTAAAAATACAGAAATCTGATATAATGCAGATAAGGACAGGAGAAAGCAAATGAGCGATATGGAAATACAATGGCATCCGGGTTTTGTGGCTGCCATGAATCTGGAACTGGCAGATAACAGAGATAAATTGATTTATGAAAAAGAATATAATCTGAATCTGAGACCTCTGGAGATTGATCTTCTGGTAATTAAAAAAGATAAAAATCTTCAGCTTGCCAATGAAATAGGAAAAATATTTCAAGGATATAATATCATGGAATATAAATCCCCTCAGGATCATCTGAATATTGATACCTTTTATAAGACAGGGGCATATGCCAGTCTGTACAAAGCCTATGGAGAGACGGTAGATGAACGGACGGCAGATGATATTACGGTTTCTATTGTCAGAGAAACGCGTCCGGAAGGATTGTTTCGGTATTTTAAAAGCCATGGAATCAGAATGACCAGTCCATATAAGGGAGTCTATTATATACTGGACGCAGTTCTTTTCCCAACACAGATCATTGTGACAAGAGAACTGAGAAAAGAAGATCATACATGGCTGAAAGCATTATCCAGCCAGTTGGAAAAGCAGGAAATGAAGGAACTGCTGGATAAAATTTATAATCTTACACACAAATTTGACAGAGAACTTGCAGATGCCGTTCTGGAAGTAAGTGTGAAAGCGAATCAGGCGGTAGTAGGAGAATTGAGAGGAGATGAAAGTATGTGTCAGGCATTGTTGGAGATTATGGAACCGGAAATCAGTAAAATTGCAGATGAAGCAGCAACAAAAGCAGCGACAAAAGCAGCAACAAAAGCAGCAAAAGAAACATCGACAGGAACAGCGCTTAAGATGCTGAAAACAGGGAAATTTTCTGCGGAAGAAATTCATGAATATGTTCCGCTGCTGTCTGTGGAAGAAATTAAAACACTTGGAAGAAAATAGAGGTATGATGACTCGGGGCACTTGCATACGCAGGTGTCTCCGGCATATTTTGTGACAATTTCTGTGACAAATTTTGTGACAATCAAGGAAAAAGAAGGGACATGACAGATCTACAGAGCTGCGGAAAACGGTGAAAAACAGCAGGATAAACAAAGACGGAACGTGACATTTCCACTTCGTCAAGAAAAAACACTTGACACCCTGACTGTTTTCGTGTAAGATAACCGGG
The DNA here is from genome assembly GCA_910583615.1 of uncultured Lachnospiraceae bacterium. Classification (GTDB taxonomy): domain Bacteria; phylum Bacillota; class Clostridia; order Lachnospirales; family Lachnospiraceae; genus Hominiventricola. Next base: position 106,749 of record CAJTXP010000007.1, read on the forward strand.
GTGATCGAAATGGAAGAGATTCTAAAGCAGGCGCTTCTGTATGATTTTTATGGAGAACTGCTGACCGGACATCAGAAAAGAGTCTATGAAGATGTGGTTCTGAACGACTGTTCGTTCAGCGAGGTGGCAGAGAATCTGGGCATCAGCCGGCAGGGCGTGCATGATATGATCAAGCGCTGCAACCGTCTGCTGGCGGGATACGAGGAGAAGCTGCACCTGGTGGAGCGGTTTGTAAATCTCCGAAGTCAGGTCGGACAGATCCGGAAGATCACAGAGGGTCAGACAGAGAATCCTGCCATGAGAGAGATCGAAAGGATCGCAGCTACCATTCTGGAGGAATTATAGATGGCATTTGACAGTTTATCGGAAAAATTACAGAATGTGTTCAAGAACCTGCGGAGCAAAGGCAGGCTTACGGAAGCGGATGTGAAAACGGCTCTGAAGGAAGTCAAGCTTGCGCTTCTGGAAGCAGATGTAAGTTTTAAAGTAGTTAAGCAGTTTATCAAATCGGTAGAAGCCCGGGCAGTCGGCACGGATGTGTTGGAGAGTCTGACGCCGGGGCAGACCGTGATCAAGATCGTCCATGAGGAGATGATCAGTCTCATGGGCAGCGAGACAACGGAGATTAAGCTGCGCCCTTCCAACGAGATCACAGTCATTATGATGACCGGTCTTCAGGGCGCAGGTAAAACGACGACGGCTGCAAAACTTGCAGGAAAGTATAAAATAAAAGGCCGGAAGGTTCTGCTTGCAGCCTGTGATGTCTATCGTCCTGCGGCGATTAAACAGCTGCAGGTTAACGGAGAAAAACAGGGTGTGGAAGTCTTTTCCATGGGCGATCAGCATAAGCCGGTGAATATTGCCAAAGCTGCAGTTGAACATGCCAGAAGCCATGGCATGAGCGTTGTTATCCTTGATACGGCAGGGCGTCTTCATATTGATGAAGATATGATGAACGAGCTGATTGAGATCCGGGACAATGTGGATATCGCTCAGAGAATTCTTGTAGTAGATTCCATGACCGGACAGGATGCAGTCAATGTGGCCTCTTCCTTCTCGGAGAAGGTGGGAATAGACGGCGTGATTCTGACGAAGCTGGACGGCGATACCAGAGGCGGTGCGGCTCTGTCCATTCGTGCAGTAACGGGGAAACCGATTCTGTATGTGGGAATGGGAGAGAAGCTTTCTGACCTGGAACAGTTTTATCCGGACCGCATGGCATCCAGGATTCTGGGTATGGGCGATGTGCTGACCATGATTGAAAAAGCACAGGAATCCTTGGATGAAGAGAAGTCGCGACAGATGGTTCAGAAGATGAAGAAGAACCAGTTTGACTTTGAAGATTATCTGGAAAGTATGAACCAGATGAAGAAAATGGGCGGAATCGGAGCGCTTCTGGGTATGCTGCCGGGGATGGGCGGAAGCCAGATGAAGCAGATAGAGGATGCGGTCGATGAGAAGAAGATGGCGCGGATTGAAGCAATCATCCTTTCCATGACAGTAAAAGAACGTCAGAATCCAGAACTTCTGAATCCGTCCAGAAAACGCAGAATTGCAGGCGGCGCGGGCGTGGATGTCAGTGAAGTGAACCGTCTGGTCAAACAGTTTGAACAGTCCAAAAAGATGATGAAGCAGATGCCCGGACTGATGGGCAAAGGAAAATTTGGTAAAAAGGGAATGTTCGGCAAGCTGCCGTTTTAACATTCCGTTTACAAAATATAATAAACAGCGTAAGCCCGATCGGCATACAGATTTGATTTCAGACGCATCTTTTCAGCGGCTGAAAACAAATCTCCAGAGCGTATGCGGAGCGGGCTGAAGCGGAACTTTTCATGGAGGTAAAGAAAAATGGCAGTAAAAATCAGATTAAGAAGAATGGGTCAGAAAAAAGCTCCTTTTTATAGAGTGATCGTAGCTGATTCCCGTTCTCCGCGTGACGGAAGATTCATTGAGGAGATCGGAACTTATGATCCGAACACGGATCCGAGTACTTTCAATATCAATGAAGAAGCAGCTAAAAAATGGCTTGCAAATGGCGCACAGCCGACCGAAGTAGTCGGCAAACTGTTCAAACTTGCAGGAATCAGCAAATAAACATGTTGCTGTAGAACCCCCTTGGAGGTGGAATGATGAAAGAATTAGTGGAAGTGCTGGCAAAAGCACTGGTGGATCATCCGGACGAAGTGGTTGTCACCGAGACGGAGAAAGACAACACAACGATTGTGGAGCTTCGTGTATCACCAACAGACATGGGGAAAGTGATCGGGAAACAGGGCCGTATTGCAAAAGCCATCCGTTCGCTTGTGAAAGCAGCGGCGTCCAGGGATGATAAAAAAGTGGTTGTGGAGATCGTACAGTAAAAGTATATTTCTATTGTCATGAACAGGATGCGGCGAGAGATCGCCGCTTTTTGTTTCTTTGAACAAATTGAAAACCGTGTTTGACGCATTTGCAGAGAGGCAGAGAATGGAACAGTTTTTAAGAGTTGGAGTCATTTCGTCCACGCATGGAATCAGAGGAGAAGTCAAGGTATTTCCTACAACGGATGATCCCAGGCGTTTTGAGGCGCTTAAAAAAGTGCTTTTGGATACAGGGAAAGAGCAAAAAGAGCTGGAGATCACAGGAGTGAAGTTTTTTAAAAACCAGGTAATCCTGAAGTTCAAAGGCTATGACAATATCAACGACATTGAAAAATACAAAGGCATGGATCTTCTGGTCTCCCGGAAAGATGCGGTTCCTCTGGAAGAAAATGAGAATTTTATCGTGGATCTGATTGACATGACAGTAGTGACGGATCTTGGAGAGATGCTGGGGACGCTGGTCGACGTGCTGAAGACCGGGGCCAATGACGTGTATGTAGTGGAGACGCCGCAGAAAAAGGAGATTCTGCTTCCGGCGATTCAGGACTGCATCCTTGATGTGAATGTGGAAGAAAAGAAAATGCTGGTGCATGTGCTGGAAGGACTTTTAGACGGATGAATTTTCATGTATTGACCTTGTTTCCGGATATGATCCGGGACGGATTTCAGACAAGTATTACCGGAAGAGCGGTGGAAAAAGGTCTCCTGTCCCTGGAGACGGTCAATATCCGGGACTTTTCAGTGAATAAACATAATCGGGTAGATGATTATCCTTATGGCGGCGGAGCCGGTATGGTCATGCAGGCGGAGCCGGTATGCCTTGCCTATGAGTCTGTGGCTGCAAAGCTTTCGAAAAAGCCCCGTGTACTTTATATGAGTCCGCAGGGTAGGATTTTTAACCAGAGGATGGCAGAGGAACTGGCACAGGAGGAAGAGCTGATCTTTCTGTGCGGGCATTATGAAGGAATCGATGAACGGGTGCTTGAAGAAATTGTGACGGATGAAGTGTCCATAGGCGATTATGTACTGACCGGAGGGGAGCTTCCTGCACTGGTCATTATGGATGCCGTTTCCAGGCTTCTTGACGGGGTTCTGCATAATGAAGAATCTGCCGAATTTGATTCTTTTCATGATAATCTTCTGGAATATCCTCAGTACAGCCGGCCGGAAGAATGGAGAGGTAAAAAAGTCCCCCCGATCCTTCTGTCCGGGCACCATGCCAATGTGGAGAAATGGAGAAGAGAGCAGTCCCTGCTCCGTACAAGTAAGAGACGTCCGGACCTGCTTGCGACGGCGAATCTTACCGGAGAAGATAAAAAATTTCTTGCAAAGCTTGAGGAACTATGATAGAATGAGATGCGTTGTGAGAAAAGAAGAGATGGTCCTCTGTTACGCCAGACGTATTAAGAACATCCATTGATGAAGGAGGAACACAATGAACGAGATTATTAAGAACATCGAGGCAGAACAGTTGAAGGCCGAGGTGCCGGTTTTCCATGTGGGTGATACGGTAAAAGTGCATGCGAAGATCAAAGAGGGCACCCGTGAGAGAATTCAGATATTTGAGGGAACGGTACTCAAGAGACAGGGCGGAAGCAGCAGAGAGACCTTCACGGTAAGAAAGAATTCCAACGGAATCGGCGTTGAGAAGACCTGGCCGCTGCATTCTCCGAACGTTGAGAAGATCGAAGTGGTTCGCCGCGGTAAAGTAAGACGTGCAAAGCTGAACTACTTAAGAGACCGCGTCGGCAAGGCCGCAAAGGTAAAAGAGTTGGTAAAATAGCTGTCAGGAGGGACATGTACGAAAGTATGATGTCCCTTTTTTCGATTATGGGCGGCATGCATATAAAGGTACAGGAGCATGAGGAGAAAAAAAGGGCTTAGTTTTAACAGGAAGAGGCGGGTAATTCAGGCGTCGGCGGTTCAGAGCGTATTTGTCTGGGTCGGAGAATGTCTGCTTGCCTTTGCAATCGGATGTGTGCTGGTGTATTATTTTATGACGAGTCTGACCTGTGTAGGACAGGCGATGGAACCTACGGTCAACAGCGGGGCGCAGGTTCTGGTAAACCGGTTTATCTATTCTCTGGCAGCACCGAAGGCGGGTGATGTGATTGTTTTCAAACCGAACGGAAATGCGAATACCCATTACTATATGCGGCGTGTGATCGGTACGCCAGGCGATACCGTACAGATTCTGGAAGGTTTTGTCTATGTAAACGGAGAACTGTTTGAGACAGGGACCGGAAATGAACAGATGGATTTTGCGGGTGTGGCGGAAGAAGAGATCATACTGGATAAAGACGAATATTTTGTACTGGGAGATAACCGGAATGCCAGTGAGGACAGTCGGAATGCAGATATCGGTAATGTCAGAAGACGGGATATCTATGGGATGGCATGGTTTGTCCGTTACCCATGGGATGATTTTGGAAAGATTACCTGATCTGTTCAGGAGGAGCATATATGAATATACAGTGGTACCCCGGGCATATGACAAAGGCCCGGAGAATGATGCAGGAAAATATAAAGCTGATTGATCTGATTATAGAGCTTGTGGATGCCCGGGCGCCGCTTTCCAGCCGCAATCCGGACATTGATGAGCTGGGAAAGGGTAAGGCGAGGCTGATACTTTTAAACAAGGCGGATCTGGCAAGTGAATACTGGAATGACATGTGGGAAGCATGGTTTCGATCAAAAGGATATTTTGTTCTCAGACTGGATTCCAGAAGCAAAGCTGGAATGAAAGCGGTTCAGAACGCCATAAAGGAAGCGTGCCGGGAAAAGACAGAAAGGGACCGCAGGAGGGGAATTTTAAACCGGCCGGTCCGAGCCATGGTGGCAGGGATACCCAATGTGGGAAAGTCTACATTTATCAACAGCTTTGCAGGCAGAGCGTGCACAAAAACCGGAGACAAACCCGGTGTGACGAAAGGGGCGCAGTGGATCCGTCTGAATAAGCAGGTGGAACTCCTGGATACGCCGGGGATTCTCTGGCCCAGATTCGATGACCAGGAAGCAGGAATCCGTCTTGCGTTTCTTGGGTCTGTGAATGATGAGATCCTGAATCTACAGGAACTCGCCGGGAGACTGGGCAGTTTTCTGCAGAAATACTTTCGTTCCTGTCTGGAGGAACGTTACAGGACAGAGTTTCCAGAGGAGCCCGAAGAGAGGGAGCTTCTGACAAAAGTTGCCGAGACAAGGTCCTGTCTGACAAAGGGCGGGGAACCTGATCTTGGACGGGCGGCAGTTTTTCTTCTGGATGATTTCCGAAGCGGGCGTCTGGGGAAGATTACACTTGAATTTCCTCCGGAAGGGGAATATGATAAGAGCATGGACAATATGAGGTAGCAGGATGGGAAGATACGAGTACGAAGAGAGTTATGAAGAGAAAAAGCCGGGAATTTTTCGGGAGATCCTGGGATTTCTTGTATATGTGGGAATCGTTGTAGGGATCACATTTTTTATTATTACCTTTGTGGGGCAGAGGACCTATGTAAGCGGAAGTTCCATGGAGAATACATTAAGTCATGGAGATAATCTGATCGTTGACAAGATCACATACCGTTTTTCAGATCCGAAACGATATGATATCATTGTTTTTCCATTTCGATATGAGGATAATGTATATTATATCAAAAGGATCATTGGTCTGCCGGGGGAGACTGTCCAGATTAAGGACGGGGAGATTTATGTCAACGGAGAGGTCCTTAAGGAATCCTACGGCAGAGAAGTGATGAAAAGCGCAGGGCTTGCGGCTGATCCGATCACACTGGGCGAAGATGAATACTTCGTGCTCGGCGATAACCGGAATGACAGTACGGACAGCCGTGAGCCGAATGTGGCTGCAATACACAGAGATGAGATTATTGGAAGGGCGTGGGTTCGCATCTGGCCCCTGGATAAGATTGGAGTGTTAAAGCATCAATAATGACAAAGAAAGAAGAACGGCAGAAAAGGCAGCAGGAAAAGCTTGCGGCGGAGCTTGGCAGGCTTGAAAACATGAAGGTGTTCGAGAGAAAATATGAGGCCTGCGGGCTGATCTGCGGGATTGATGAGGCCGGCAGAGGTCCGCTTGCAGGTCCGGTGGTTGCCGGAGCAGTGATCCTGCCCCGTGACAGTCAGATCCTCTGGCTGAACGATTCCAAGAAACTGACTGCCGGAAGAAGGGAACTGCTCTATGATGAGATCATGGAAAAAGCGCTGGCGGTCGGCATCGGCGTGGTAAGCCATGAAAGGGTTGATGAGATTAATATTCTTCAGGCGACCTATGAGGCCATGCGTCAGGCAATAGAACAGCTTGGAATGGTTCCGGATGTACTGCTGAATGATGCAGTGACCATACCGGGTGTGGAACTGAAACAGGTGCCGATCATAAAAGGGGATGCAAAAAGCGTATCCATTGCTGCGGCGAGTGTGATAGCAAAGGTGACCAGAGATCGTATGATGATTCAGATGGATCAAAAATATCCAGGATACGGATTTGCGTCCAATAAAGGGTATGGTTCGGCAGCGCATATAGCTGCGATCCGGGAAAAAGGTCCCTGTGAGATCCACAGAAGAACTTTTATACGGAACTTCACCGGTCAGCAGAGCGGTAAAAATGGAGAAGCAGCCAATGAACAGACGACAGACAGGAACAGCATATGAGGAACTGGCTGCCCGGCGGCTTTCAGACCAGGGCTATGAGATTCTGGAACGGAATTTTTACTGCAGGCAGGGGGAGATTGATCTGATCGCCAGAGACGGCGGATATCTGGTATTTATAGAGGTAAAATATCGTCGTGACTTACAGTCGGGACATCCGCTGGAGGCAGTCGGGACATATAAGCAAAGGAGGATTGCCAGAGCCGCCGTATATTATTGTCACAGTCACGGGATTTCGGACAGCCAGGCGTGCAGGTTTGACGTAATCAGCATTCTGGGAAATGAGATAGAACATGTAAAAAATGCATTTGAACTGATCTGATACAGCGCTGAAAACAGGGGAAGGTTTTGGCGTTGTATTGTTGTGGAGGAGCTTGTTTATGGTATGGAAGATGAAAAGCGGAAACCGTGATATGATAAAAAGGGAGAGCCATGGCGTACCGTATTTTGTGTTTCGGAATCTGGAGGATACGAAACTGGTGCGCCATGGTTTTTCTACACGGCTGGGTGGAGTCAGTGAAGGTTATCTTGCGGAATTGAACCTGAGTTTTACAAGAGGCGATGATCCGGAGCATGTCAGAGAAAATTTCCGCCGTATAGGAGCAGCCATTGGTTTTGAACCGGAATCTCTGGTCATGTCCTGTCAGACACATACGACGAATATACGCCTGGTGACGGAAGCGGACAGGGGAAGCGGATATACGAAGCCTTTGGAATATACGGACGTGGACGGAATGATTACGAACGTGCCAGGACTGATGCTGGCCACCTTTTATGCAGATTGTGTTCCTCTGTTTTTTGTGGATCCAGTGCACCGCGCCGTCGGATTGTCCCATTCGGGCTGGAAAGGGACCGCAGGACGCATTGGAGCGATGACCGTGGAACGAATGAAAGAAGCATTTGGAACAAAACCGGAACATCTGCGTGCGGCGGTCGGACCCTCTATCTGTCAGGAATGTTATGAAGTCAGTGAAGACGTGGCGCTGGTGTTTAAAAAAGAATTTCGTGCACATGCGGATGAGCGTCTGCTTTACCGGAAGCCGAATCACAAATATCAGCTGAATCTCTGGCGCGCCAACGAGATCGTCCTTCTGGAAGCAGGAATCAGGCCGGAGCATCTGGCAATGCCGGGGATTTGTACCTGCTGCAATCCAGAACTTCTGTTTTCCCATCGTGCAAGCGGCGGAAAGAGGGGAAATATGGGAGCGTTTTTGGGGCTGTGCAGAGAATAAATGAATATTTTCCATAGTCCGGACAAGATAGTGTCTAGACAAAAGAAGGTTTTCCAGATAGAATGAAAACAACAGTTTTAATTCAGGAGGGTGAATACTATGAAGATGATCAAGGCAAAGGATTACAGTGAGATGAGCCGTAAAGCGGCCGGAGTTATTGCATCACAGGTGATTATGAAGCCGAACTGTGTGCTGGGACTGGCGACTGGTTCTTCCCCGGAGGGGACATATGAGAAGCTGGTTGAATGGTATAACCAGGGAGATCTGGATTTTGGCGATGTGACTACTGTGAATCTGGATGAATACCGGGGACTTCCGAAGGAAAATGACCAGAGTTATTATTATTTTATGCACAGCCATCTGTTTGATTATGTAAATATCAATCCCGACCGGACATTTCTTCCGGATGGAATGAATGAAGATCCGGATGCAGAATGTGCAAGGTATGAGGAAGTGATTCGTGCAACGGGCGGCGTGGATCTGCAGCTTCTGGGACTGGGACGCAACGGCCATATCGGTTTCAATGAGCCGGGAGAATTTTTTGAGAAAGGAACCCATTGCGTGGATCTGCATCCGAGTACCATTGAAGCAAACAAACGTTTCTTTGCATCAGCAGATGATGTTCCGAAACAGGCATACAGCATGGGTATCCAGACGATTATGAGTGCGAAGAAGATTCTGGTCGTAGTCAGCGGAGAGGATAAGGCAGAAGCAGTGAAAAACTGTTTCTTTGGACCGGTAACTCCGAAAGTTCCGGGTTCTATTCTTCAGATGCATCCGGATGTAACGGTAGTTGCAGATGAAGCGGCATTGTCTCTTTGTACGCTTCCGGAATAAGGCCAGGTGGCAGCGGGTATGAAAATTATCAATGCGAAAGTATATACAGAGGATGGAACCTTCCAGACAAAAGATGTATATACAGACGGAGAAAAGATTGCAGTATCAGGAAACGATGAAGAAGTACTGGACGGTTCCGGCTGCTATCTGATACCAGGACTCACGGACATTCATTTTCATGGATGCGTAGGTCGTGATTTCTGTGACGGAAGTCAGGAGTCCATGGAAGCCATGGCAGTATATGAGGCGTCTCAGGGCGTTACGACGATCGTTCCAGCTACAATGACGCTTGGGAAGGATACGCTGGAGAAGATATGCAGGGCGGCGGCTGCATATAAAAATGAAAAAGGTGCGGTTCTCTGCGGGATCAATATGGAAGGCCCGTTCATTTCCCTGGCAAGAAAGGGTGCACAGAATGGAGATTATGTACACAGGCCGGATGCAGATCTGTTCCGTGAGCTGAATGCGGCTTCCGGCGGTCTGGTGAAGATCCTGGCGATTGCACCGGAAGAACCAGGAGCGATGGAGTGCATAGAGGAGCTGAAGGATGAAGTGGTTCTGTCAGTTGCACACACGACTGCGGATTATGAGACTGCGTCGAAAGCTTTTCAAAATGGGGTTCATCATGTGACCCATCTCTATAATGCCATGTCGGGGCTGTCGCACCGCTCTCCGGGAGTAGTAGGAGCGGCCGCAGATCATGAAGCGGTAGAAGCGGAACTGATCTGCGATGGGATTCATATACATCCGGTAACTGTACGCCAGACTTTTAAGATGTTTGGAGACGACCGGATCATACTGATCAGTGATTCCATGGAAGCTACGGGAATGCCGGACGGGGAATATGCCCTGGGCGGACAGAAAGTGTTTAAGAAAGGTAATTATGCTACACTTGAGGACGGCACGCTGGCAGGTTCCGCGACGAATCTGATGGACTGTCTGCGTACAGCGGTGCTGAAGATGGGAATTCCGTTGGAAAGCGCAGTGAAATGTGCAGCGGTTAATTCGGCCAGATCTGTGGGAATCTACGATTCTTATGGAAGCATTACACCGGGCAAGACCGCCAACATGGTTCTTCTGAAGGAAGATGACCTGAGTACGGTACAGGTCATCCTGAAAGGAAAGAAAATATAAAAAACCGGCTCTGCCTGTCCCATTCGGACTTTTCAAGTCCGCTTGAGAGGCAGAGCCGGTTTTTTGTCTGATCCAGTCTGCACAGCGTTGCTGAGTGCACAGACAGAATAAAAGCATTGTAACAGCCCCTTTATTATGCATGGAGGGATACTACAGATCATCGTCCCTCTCGATCTCTTCGAGCAGATTATGGATCCGTCTGGTAGGGTCATTGACCCGTCCAGTGGATACGTCGTGATTAATGCAGTCGATGATTGCAGCTAAAAATTTCGTCATAGTTGCTTCTACATAGTAAGGTTTGGAGAGAAGCTCCGGATTCCGGTAATTCAGATTTGTTGTTACCACATGACTGATATAACCTTTCTCATAATAATCGTCAAATTTATCAAACCCGTCTGTAAAGAGTCCAAAGGTGGCGCATACAAAGACCCGCTTTGCCCCGCGCTCTTTGATCTGACGCGCTACATCCAGCATGCTTTCCCCGGAAGAGATCATGTCGTCAATAATGATGACATCCTTGCCGGACAGGTCGTCTCCCAGAAATTCATGGGCAACAATGGGATTCTTGCCATGGACGATGACAGAATAATCCCGGCGTTTATAGAACATGCCCATATCGACGCCCAATACGCCGGCAAAGTAGACGGCACGTTCCATGGCGCCTTCGTCAGGACTTATGACCATCAGATGGTCTTTGTCGAACTGCAGGTCAGGCTCCGCCTTGATGAGGCCTTTGATGAACTGGTAGGGCGGATTGAAACTGTCAAATCCGTACAGAGGGATCGAATTGCATACTCTTGGATCATGGGCGTCGAAGGTGATGATGTTGGAGACGCCCATGTCAACCAGTTCCTGCAGTGCGAAAGCGCAGTCCAGGGATTCCCGCTGGCTCCTTTTGTGCTGTCTGCTTTCATAGAGAAATGGCATGATGACATTGATGCGATGTGCTTTTCCGTTGGAAGCGGAGATGATTCGTTTCAGATCCTGATAATGGTCGTCGGGAGACATGTAGTGCTTATGTCCGCATACTGTGTAAGACAGGCTGTGGTTCATGACGTCCGCCAGAATAAACAGATCAGCTCCCCGGACCGAATCATACAGGATTCCCTTGGCCTCCCCGGTTCCAAAACGCGGACAGGAGCTGCGGATCATGAAGGAATCCTCATGATAACCCTGAAAATTGGGGGTGTTCTGGAAATTCTGGTTGCTTTTCTGACGAAACCGTACCAGGTAATGATCAACACGCTGCACCAGATCGCGGCATCCTTCCAGCGCCGCTATTTTAAGAGGCGCGATGGGAAGGATATTTTCATAGGATAAAATATCGGACATAAAACCCTCCTGTCTTTGGTGTGCAATAGTTAACCTATTTATATCATTTTTCTGTACAGGCAGTCAACCCATATGGGAGAAATTCTGGCAAATACAGATGTTCCCGTTACTTTTCACGGGGGACGCAGACCGCTCACCCCGTAAAAGGTAAGGACTCTCGAAAACCCGAAGGCTCTGTGATCCGCACTAAAATAAACAGTTGTCCTGCGGTAAAAAACAGAGTATAATAAAGAAACGTTTGAGCCTGTCATCGGGCGGAGGAAACAGTAAAGGCCATGGGTGACAGTTTTTACCATACAGTCTGGAGGAATGAGTACCATATGTGGATCGTGAAAAAAATATACTGCAGAACTTTTCAGGCTGCCTTCCGGGCAGCGCTTCCTTTTCTGCCATATCGGAATCCGAAGATTATTCCATCTGCGGCAGGAGTTGCAGATGTATGCAGGAAAAAGAAGGTGGATTCTGTCATGATCGTGACGGATGGCGGAATCCGGGCGCTTGGGCTTACCGGATTTCTGGAAAAGACGCTGACAGAAGCGGATATTTCTTATTGTATTTATGACGGGACGGTGGCGAATCCGACGATCCAGAACGTGGAAGAAGCCAGGAATCTGTATCTTGCACATGGAGCACAGGCGCTGATCGCCTTTGGCGGAGGTTCTTCCATGGACTGTGCCAAGGCTGCAGGGGCGAGGATTGCGAAGCCGAATCAGAGCATACGACAGATGAAAGGGCTGTTAAAGGTACATAAGAAGCTTCCTCTTCTGATTGCCATACCGACAACGGCAGGAACCGGAAGTGAGACAACGCTTGCAGCAGTCATCACAGACAGTGAAAAGCATCATAAGTATCCCATCAATGATTTCAGTCTGATCCCCCGTTATGCGGTGCTGGATTATCATGAGACGATGAACCTTCCAAAAAGCATTACGGCGACTACCGGCATGGACGCTCTGACTCATGCGGTAGAAGCATATATCGGGCATTCTACCACAAAAGAGACCCGGATGATGGCGGAAGAGGCAGTGCATCTGATTTATCAGCATCTGAAGGCGGCATACGATGACGGCAGGAATAAGGAAGCAAGGAGCGGGATGTTAAAAGCTGCATATTGTGCGGGGGTTGCATTTACCAAATCCTATGTAGGATATATTCATGCGGTTGCCCATTCTCTGGGCGGGCAGTATGGCACGCCGCATGGACTTGCCAATGCAGTTATCCTGCCCATTGTTCTTAACATGTATGGTCCGGCGTGCAGGAAGAAGCTGGCGGCGCTTGCAAGAAATGCAGGAGTGGTGGACCGGGAAATGGAGGATCAGGAGGCGGCGGACTGTTTTATCGGCTGGATCCGGAAGATGAACGACTCCATGGAGATTCCCCGTCATCTTCCGGAGATTCAGGAAGAGGATATTCCTGTTATGGCTGGTCATGCGGATAAAGAAGGAAATCCGCTGTACCCGGTTCCGGTACTGATGGATCGAAAGGAACTGGAGAAGATCTATTATGAAGTGAAGGGAAGATAATTCATGCAGACAGAAGCGTTGATGGAAAAGCAGAGAAGTTTTTTTGACTCTGGAAAAACTCTGGATATTTCCGTTCGGATCAGGGCGCTGGAAGCGCTGGAACAGGCAGTGCTTGCTTATGAAGAAAGGCTGCATGCGGCGCTTCAGGAGGACCTTGGAAAATCAAGGGCGGAAGCTTACATGTGCGAAACAGGGCTTACATTGTCAGAACTTCGGTATATGAAAAAGCATATGCGATCGTTCAGCCGCATCCGCCGGGTGAGGACGCCTCTGGCACAGTTTCACGCAGGAAGCTTCACGGTACAGGAGCCCTACGGGGTGGTGCTGATTATGTCTCCCTGGAATTATCCGGTGCTTCTGACACTGGAACCTCTGATTGGCGCAGTTGCCGCTGGAAACTGCTGTGTGGTAAAGCCGTCGGCATATGCTCCGGCAACCTCTCATGTACTGGCCCGGATGCTGTCAGAAGCATTTGAAGAGGGATATGTGGCGGCAGTGGAGGGCGGAAGACAGGAGAATCAGGATCTTCTGGAACAGAGATTTGACTATATATTCTTTACCGGAGGCGTAAAGGTGGGAAAGCTGGTGATGGAGAAAGCTTCTGCACATCTGACGCCTGTAACGCTGGAACTGGGCGGGAAGAGCCCATGCATCATTGATCATACGGCGAATATCCGGATTGCTGCAAGAAGGCTGGTTTTCGGGAAATATTTAAACTGTGGACAGACCTGTGTAGCGCCGGACTATGTGCTGGTAGAGGAATGCGTGCAGAAGGAGCTGCTGCATTGTATCCGTCAGGAGATCATAAGGCAGTACAAAGAGCAGCCGCTCCAAAATCCTTCCTATGGAAAGATGATCAATCGAAAGCATTTTGACCGTGTGTTAAGACTGATTGACCGGAATAAGCTGGTCTGCGGCGGAGAGTATGATGAAGAGACGCTTCAGATTGCGCCGACCGTTCTGGGAGATGTGACAGAAGAAGACGCGGTGATGCAGGAAGAAATTTTCGGCCCGATTCTTCCGGTTCTGACGGTCTCTTCTGTGGAGGAGGCTTATACATTTGTAAAAAAAAGGCCGAAACCTCTGGCGCTGTATCTGTTTACCTGTGACAAAAAGACAGAAGAACGTTTTCTGAGAGAATTATCTTTTGGCGGCGGATGCGTAAATGATACGGTCATCCATCTTGCTACGTCAGAAATGGGATTTGGCGGCGTGGGAAACAGCGGCATGGGTTCCTATCATGGAAGAAAGAGTTTTGAGACATTCAGCCACGAAAAAAGCATGGTAAAAAAATATAACTGGCTGGATCTTCCCATGAGATATCAGCCGTACAATACGATGAAAGAAAAGCTTGTAAGGATGTTTGTAAGGTAAAGAAAATATAGTTACTTTTCACACCCACGCCGTCCGGACGCCCCCACCAGGCTGAACACCGGCTGACGTGTGAACAGTAACAAAATATACGCTCCTTCCTGAAACAGTGAAGAGATACAGGAGAGATACAGTGAGGGAAATTGCAGAAAGGTTTATCAAAAATACGGATTTTACAGAGGATGAATTCCGGATGCTGATTGCGTGCGCAGAAGATCCGGAGTCGGCAAAGATGCTGACACAGGAAGCTGTGAGGATTCGAAAGGAGCATTATGGAGACAAGGTCTATACCAGAGGCCTGATCGAGTTTACGAATTATTGCAGAAACGACTGCTACTACTGCGGTATCCGCAGAGGAAACCTCCACGCCCGCCGGTACCGTCTGACCATGGAGGAGATACTGGAATGCTGCGCACGGGGGTATGAGCTTGGTTTTCGGACTTTTGTACTGCAGGGCGGGGAAGACAGATGGTTTACAGACGAGCGGATGGCGGATATCATCCGGGCGATCCGCTCGTCTTATCCGGACTGTGCGATTACGCTTTCCATCGGAGAACGATCCTATGAGAGCTATCGGCTGTTTAAGGAAGCCGGGGCAGACCGTTATCTGCTGCGCCATGAAACGGCGGATGAGGAACACTATGGAAAGCTGCATCCGTCGGAGATGAGTCTGGCGGTACGCAGGCTGTGCCTCTATGATCTGAAGCTTCTCGGCTATCAGGTGGGAGCCGGATTCATGGTGGGTTCTCCGGGACAGACGTCAGACTGTCTGGCGAAGGATCTTCTGTTTTTAAAAGAACTTAAGCCTCATATGGTGGGGATCGGACCCTTTATTCCGCATCACGACACCCGATTTGCGCAGGAAAGGGCAGGCAGTGTGGAACTGACACTGTTTCTTTTGTCTGTGATACGCATCCTGCTTCCCGGAGCGCTGCTTCCGGCTACTACGGCACTTGCCACTCTGGATCCGCAGGGACGGGAGAAAGGGCTTAAGGCAGGTGCGAATGTAGTCATGCCCAATCTGTCTCCGCTCAGAAACCGAAAACAGTATGACCTGTATGATAACAAGGCCTGTACAGGAGAAGAAGCGGCGGAATGCAGGGAAAGTCTTGTACGCAGAGTGGAGAGCGCCGGTTATCATGTGTGCAGTGAGCGGGGAGATGCATTGGACTGTTACTGAAAAAATAAGAAAGGAGTTGTTTCTATATGAAATTCACATATCCTGCGATTATCAAAAAGACGGAAAAAGGGAGCTGGCAGGCAGTATTTCCGGATCTGGAGTGCTGTATGGCAGAAGGCGATACGATAGAGGAAGCTGTGGAACGGGCGAATGAGGCGGCGTATGACTGGATCAGTCTGGAACTTTCCGAGGATGAAGGACAACTTCCGGCTGTCACAGATGTAAGGGATCTGGAGCTGGAGGAAGGAGAGGTGGTACGGAATATCTGTGTAAACATCCGGTTTACAGACGGATGGGATGAGTAGATGACGTTCACTCCGGCAGTTACTGTTCATGGGCGAGTGGTGGAGTCTGCACCCCGGGCCTCTGTACTCTGCGCTCGTATGGAGTGTATCGGACACCGGAGCCGTTTTGTCCGTCTCATTCGGACAGGTTTGTTCGCCTGTGACGGACAAAACGGCTCCGTCGTCCGCTACAGTCCACACAGCGCTGCAGAGCACAGAGGCCTGGGGCGCAGACTATCCCCGGTTTTTTCTTGACATCCATAGAAAACGTGCTAAAATGTATACGACAAGTGATTGTATACAATAATACAAAATTAACTGCGGTTGTACCGGTCCGGTATAGACGGCGGTGAAACCTGGATGAGGAGAAAAAGATGGATAATAACAGAGCGGTTCACTTTGACAGACACACGAATTTACTGCAGCTGGAAGAACACATGTATCCACTGGTGGATGTGGAGCATCCGAATACGTTTCGGAATCTGTATCCTTATACGGAGATTCCCAAAATTGCATTTAATGATCGGATTGTTCCGCATCATATGCCGGATGAGATCTGGATTACAGATACAACTTTCCGGGACGGGCAGCAGTCCCGTGCCCCTTATTCTACAGAGCAGATTGTGAATATATACGATCAGCTACATAAGCTTGGAGGTCATAAAGGACTGATTCGGCAGTCTGAATTCTTTTTATACAGCAAAAAGGATCGGGATGCGGTTTATAAGTGTATGGAAAGAGGCTATAAATTTCCGGAGGTAACCAGCTGGATCCGTGCAAGCAAAGAGGATTTTCAGCTGGTGAAGGATCTGGGCATGAAGGAGACCGGTATTCTGGTGAGCTGTTCAGATTATCACATCTTTTACAAGATGAAGAAAAGCAGACGGGAAGCCATGCAGCATTATCTGAATATTGTAAGGGAATGTCTGGAGATCGGGATCAGCCCCAGATGTCATCTGGAAGATATCACCAGAGCGGATATTTATGGTTATGTGATTCCGTTCTGTCTGGAACTGAAAAACATGATGGACTATTATAATATTCCGATCAAGGTGCGGTGCTGCGATACGATGGGATATGGAGTCAATTATCCGGGGGCTGTGATTCCGCGTTCTGTACCGGGAATCATTTACGGCATTCAGGTGCATGCAGGTTTCCCGTCAGAGCTGATCGAATGGCATGGACATAATGATTTTTACAAGGCAGTCAGTAATTCTACCACTGCATGGCTTTATGGCGCTGCCGGCGTGAACTGTTCCCTGTTCGGCATTGGAGAAAGGACCGGCAATACGCCGCTGGAGGCGATGGTATTTGAATATGCGCAGCTTAGGGGGACGCTGGACGGAATGGATACAACAGTCATCACAGATCTGGCGGAGTATTATGAGAAGGAGATCGGCTATCAGATCCCGTCAAGAACCCCGTTTGTCGGCAGGAACTTTAATGTGACCCGGGCGGGTATTCACGCGGACGGTCTTTTGAAAAACGAAGAAATCTATAATATATTTGATACGGAGAAATTTCTGAAGCGTCCGGCTCTCGTATCGGTTTCCAATACATCCGGGCTGGCGGGAATTGCCCACTGGATCAATACCTATTTTGGATTAAAAGAGGAGCGCGCACTGGATAAGAATTCAGAACTGATACATATGGTCAAGGCATGGGTGGACCACGAATATGAAAGCGGACGAGTGACGGTTCTGACCGATGAAGAGCTTCTGAACGTGATACAGGATGCATGCAGTAAGACAGGAGTGCAGATTGTGCAGGAGGCAAAGGGGTAATGGAAGACAGACAGGATTCCCAGAAAGGCCGGGATAAGTATTCTCTGAGAGGGCGTGTGTATGAAAGCATTCGCGAAGATATTTTAAGCGGCAGATATCAGCAGAATACAGAGCTGAAAGAAGTGGCGATCGGAGAGGAGCTGGGAGTCAGCAGAACTCCGGTCAGGGAAGCGCTTCGGCAGCTGGAGCTGGAAGGGCTGGTCAATATTATTCCCAACCGCGGAGCTTATGTGAATATGATCACGGCAAAGGATGTGCAGGATATTTATATTATCCGTTCCATGCTGGAAGGAATCTGTGCAAGATGGGCAACAGAATATATTACAAAGGAGCAGCTGGAGGATCTGGAGGAGACCCTCTGTCTCTCTGAATATCATACAAAAAAGGAAAATTATGAAAAGCTGTATGAGCTGGACGGACTGTTTCACGAACAGCTGTACCGTGCGTCAAACAGCCGGATCCTGAATCATGTGCTGTCTGACTTTCATGATTATGTAAAACGTGTGAGAAAAGTAACACTTGCTTCCCGGGGACGTTCGGTCAAATCGACAGAAGAGCACCGGGCGATCTTTGAAGCAGTGCGTGCCAGAGACGCCGGGAAGGCTGAGGAACTGGCGAAAGTACATGTGAAACATACCATAGAATGCATTCAGGGATATGGTCTGGAGAAGATCCTGTAACAGGGTCCTGTTAAACCGAAAAAAGGAGCATGTAAGGAGGACGAGAAGATGGAAAAGATCAGGATGACAACACCGCTGGTAGAGATGGACGGGGATGAGATGACCCGGGTCCTCTGGCAGATGATCAAAGAGGAACTGCTGATGCCGTTCGTGGAACTGAAGACAGAATATTATGATCTGGGACTTGAGAACAGAGACCGGACAGAAGACCAGGTGACGGTTGATTCTGCGAATGCAACGAAAAAATACGGAGTTGCTGTGAAATGCGCAACGATCACTCCCAATGCAGCCCGTGTGGAAGAATACAAATTAAAAGAAATGTGGAAAAGTCCCAATGGAACGATCCGTGCCATTCTGGACGGGACGGTATTTCGGGCGCCGATTATCGTGAAAGGAATCGAACCTTATGTGAAGACGTGGAAAAAACCGATCACTTTGGCGCGTCATGCATATGGCGATGTCTATAAGGGGACAGAGATGATCATTCCGGGACCGGGTAAAGTAGAACTGGTCTACACGGCAAAGGATGGGAACTGTTCGAAAGAGTTGGTACATCAGTTCGAAGGCGCGGGGATCGTGCAGGGCATGCACAACCTGGATACCTCTATTGAAAGCTTTGCAAAGAGCTGTTTCCAGTATGCGCTGGATACAAAGCAGGATCTGTGGTTTGCGGCAAAGGATACAATTTCCAAAAAATATGATCATCATTTTAAAGATGTATTTGAGGAAATCTATGAGAAGGAATTCCGGGCAGAATTTGAAACGGCAGGTCTTACTTACTTCTACACTTTGATCGATGATGCAATTGCCAGAGTGATCAAATCAGAAGGCGGATTTATATGGGCATGCAAGAATTATGACGGTGATGTAATGAGTGACCTGGTGGCAACCGCATTTGGATCTCTTGCGATGATGACTTCCGTACTGGTGTCTCCGCAGGGTTACTATGAATATGAAGCGGCACATGGAACGGTTCAGAGACACTATTACCAGTATTTGAAAGGGGTGGAGACTTCCACGAATCCCGTTGCGACGATCTTTGCATGGACAGGAGCTCTTAAGAAACGCGGAGAACTGGATGGCCTGTCGGATCTGGTCCGCTTTGCAGAAATGCTGGAGCAGGCGTCTGTGAACGTGATGGAATCCGGAAGGATGACAAAGGATCTGGCGCTGATTACAACGCTTCCTGATGTAACCGTTCTGAATTCCAGTGACTTTATCAAAGCGATCCGCCTGGAGCTTGAGGGGCTTCTCTGAAAAAGCTGTTTTCAGGCATAAAAATATTCCCTTTCCCATATATTAGAACAAATATGGGAAGGGGATTTTTTATGGAGTTGATTCAGAATCAGAAAGAATTTCACTTATACAATGATATTAAAGAACGGACAGGAGGAGAGATCTATATCGGCGTGGTGGGTCCGGTCAGGACCGGAAAATCCACATTTATCAAACGTTTCATGGATCTTCTGGTGCTTCCCAATATAGAAGATGCCCATGAAAGAGAAAGGGCGACGGATGAACTTCCTCAGTCGGCAGCCGGAAAAACGATTATGACGACCGAACCCAAATTTGTTCCCAAAGAGGCGGTTGAGATCAGTGTGGGAGGTAAGATTCCGGTCAGGATCCGCCTGATTGACTGTGTGGGGTATATGGTGGAAGGTGCAACCGGACATCTGGAAAATGACATGGAACGCATGGTGAAGACCCCGTGGTTTGGAGAGGAGATACCTTTTACAAAAGCAGCGGAACTTGGAACACATAAAGTCATTCATGATCATTCTACCATTGGAATCGTTGTGACCTGTGACGGAAGCTTTGGAGAAATCCCCGCCGAAAATTATCAGGAATCCGAGGAGAGAACCATTGCGGAATTGAAAACGCTTGGCAAACCGTTTGTGATCCTTTTGAATACTACAAGACCATACAGTGATGCCGTCCGGAAACAGTCAGAGGAGATGTTTCACAAGTATCAGATTCCCGTGCTTCCAGTGAACTGTGAACAGCTGAAAAAGGAAGATATCACCATGATACTGGAGCAGGTGCTGCTGGAATTTCCGCTGACAGAAGTGGAATATCATATGCCCCGCTGGGTGGAGATGCTGCCGGTCACGCATCCGGTCAAGCAGGAAATCATTACGAAAGTCCGGGAGATGATGGAAGAGTTTCATGTGCTGCGTGACATTGGTATGGCGAATACAGATTGCGAAGGGCCGTCCGTCAGCCGCATGAAACTGGACCGGGTGGCGCTTAATACCGGTTCGGCGGTTTATTCAATTGATATGGAAGAGAGCTGCTATTATCAGATGCTCAGTGAACTGACCGGAATGGAGCTGCAGGATGAATATGATCTGATGGAGCAGCTTCGGGAGCTGTCCGCCATGCAGAAAGAATATGGAAAAGTCATTAAAGCCATGGATGCAGTACGACAGAAAGGATACGGCATGGTGCTGCCGGAAAAAGACGAGATTACGATGGATGATCCGGTGCTGATTCATCAGGGCGGCAAATACGGAGTAAAGCTTCGTTCGATCTCTCCTTCTGTACATATGATCCGCGCAAATATAGAAACCGAAATTGCGCCGATCGTCGGCAATGAAGAACAGGCGAAAGACCTGATCCAGTATATCCAGGACGGAAGAAAGCAGGAAGAGGGCATCTGGCAGATCAATATATTTGGAAAAACGATAGAGGAACTGGTAGAGGACGGGATCCGGAGCAAGCTGTATCAGATCGGGGAGGAAAGCCAGGTAAAACTGCAGGATACGATGCAGAAGATTGTAAATGACTCCAATGGCGGTCTGGTGTGCATCATCATATAGGAAATGAATTTTTGTTGAATTTGCGGTTCCTTGTTGCTATACTGTAGCAGAAGAAACCGCTTTTTCTGATGCAGGAAGGAAATCATTTATGAAGATTACATTTATATGCCACAGCAGTTTTTGCGTGGAGCTCAAGAATCATGTGCTGATCTTTGATTATTACGGAGACGGGAAGATACCGGAAGTACCGGAAGACAGCCGGATATATTTTCTGAACAGCCACGCGCATCCGGATCATTTTAAAAAGGAAATACTTGGGCTTCATAAAACGTATCCGGGCGCGGAGTATCTGTTATCCAGAGACATCAGGCTTCAGCCGGAAGAACGGGAGGACTGGATTCACTGTGTGAAGGCACGGTCGGAATATGAGATCGGGGATCTTTATGTACAGACGCTTCGTTCTACCGACCAGGGAGTGGCATGGGCAGTGGAAGCAGAGGGGAAGAGGATCTATCATGCAGGTGATCTGAACTGGTGGCACTGGGAAGGCGAAGACCGGGCGTGGAATCATAATATGGCTGCAAACTATAAGCGGGAGGTGGACAGGCTTATCGGAACATTCTTTGATGCTGCGTTTGTGCCGCTGGATCCGAGACTGGCCGGAGCATATGACTGGGGAATGAAATATTTTCTGGAACAGGTAAATACGGCACATGTATTTCCCATGCATTTCTGGGAAGATTACGGGACATGCCAAAAGGTATTAAAAGAGACGGAGATGCAGGGGCTTCTTGAACATTATCATGCAGTAGAATATCAGGGACAGGAGTGGATCTTATGTTAGTGAAAATTTATACGGACGGATCGGCAAGAGGAAATCCGGACGGACCGGGCGGATACGGGACGATTCTGTCCTGTGTGGATTCCAGAGGGGAAGAACATATCCGGGAGTACTCCCAGGGGTATAAAAAGACAACGAATAACCGCATGGAGCTGATGGCGGCAATCATAGGGCTGGAGGCGCTGAAACGTCCCTGCCAGGTAGAACTGTATTCGGATTCCAAATATCTGGTTGATGCATTTAATCAGCACTGGATTGATTCCTGGCTTAAAAAAAACTGGGTGAACAGCCAGAAGAAACCGGTCAAGAACCCGGATCTGTGGAAAAGGCTGCTAAAAGCGAAAGAACCGCATCAGGTGAAATTTATATGGGTAAAAGGCCATGACGGACATCCGCAGAACGAACGGTGTGACGAACTGGCAACTACGGCGGCAGACGGAGACGATCTGTTGGAAGACGTTGTCATGTAAGGAAGAAACAAAGGGACAAAACGGCAGATCCCGGGCAGATATGGTACCAGTACCGGTCCATATACTGCGCCGGATCCTGCCGTTTTCGGCAGTTGCAGAAACCTGTTATGTACAGCGCTATTTTAATTCCGGGCGCGTGGGATCTACAATGCCGGAGGCATCGATCAGATCCGCAACCGACTGTGGGCGCGTGATCATGGTAAATCCGTCCAGATTGCAGCGGGTCTGACGGACGTAGTCGTCTTTGACGGAGACGAAAGCTTTGGAAGCCCAGACTCCGCAGAAATAACGAAAGCCTTCGGACTGAAGATAAGTCAGTTTTTGACTGGGGTAGTCGATCTCCTCTCCGTAAGGATAGATGTAGATATCAGTGTCTCCCACATACGCTGCAATTTCATCCTTCCACCGGCCGGTGTCTTCGACCAGAGTATTGTAAGAGATGGAAGCGGTGTGCTTGTGCCCATAACCATGGGAGGCAAACAGCCATCCGGTCTCTTTCAGACGGTCGGCGATCGTGCGGACCATCTGCCGGTCTTCTTCCAGCGTTGGGCTTTCCATGTCATTGATGCGGTAGCCAAGAGTTCCCTCATATCCGGTAGCGGCTATGATGCCTTTTGCCCCATGCAGGGAAAAATCAGGGTGTTCTTTTACAAATGTGTCCAGTATGGGCATTACGTCATAATCACCGATACTCTCTGTACCATCCGGATGAATGTAGAGATTCTTTACATCGCCGTTTTCATCCAGAACAAGTTTTTTTGGAAAACCGTCATGTTCCATATAATCATAGTAGCTTACATCATCCACAGACAGTACCAGCGGGATCTTTCCCTCAGGTACCAGAGGCTGTGCCGCCGTCAGCGTGATGCTGCCGTCTTCGTCTGTCTGTTCCTCTGCCAGTTCGTGAATGTCGATCAGTATATACTGATTTGCATACAGCTGATCCAGAATGGCACGGAATTCATCTGCAGTCGTCATCCAGTAGTTATATCCGTTTTCCATGTAATCTCCGTCGAAGGCAAGCGAGGTATCCACGATCAGAGAATGAAAGAAAATATGACGTACAGGCTGTTCATAGGGAACGAAGGAATCAAGGGCATCGGTATAAGCGCTGATGGCAGAAACAACATCTTCATCCTGAGAAAATTCTTCAGGAATCTCCTGAAGCAGAGCAATCGCTTCTTCATAATAGTATCCCTGTGCCAGTTCGGAGGCGTCTGCGAGTGCAGGAACAACGACTTCATCATAACGGACGGCCGCAAGTTCTTCTTCCGTTGGAGCGGGTTCTTCTTCCTGTGCCGGGGCTTCTGTCGTCGCCGGTGCGGTATCGAAAGCCTGTGTTCCACAGGCAGTTATCGCAGCCGTAAGCGTCAGGAGAGTGAAAAGTATGGTTTTGTGGGAGATTGTCTTTTTCATAATCGGTTCCTCGATACATATTTTTGATATTCCATAAGGATTATAAATCCTTGCGGACAGATTTTATTTTAACACAGGTTGTGGTGGAAATGATTACAGTTTTATTACAGGAAAGAGAATTCTTTTTTAAATTGGATATTACTTTTCGCGGGGGAGGGGAGCGGCGGTCTGCGTCGTGGACCTGTGTGCTCTGCGCTCGTATGGAGTGTATCGGACACCGAAGCCGTTTTGTCCATCCCATTCGGACAGTTCCGTTCGCCTGTGACGGACAAAACGACTCCGCTGTCCGCTCCAGTCCATACAGCGCTGCAGAGTACACAGGTCCAGGGCGCAGACCCGCCGCTTCCCCGTCCCGCAAAAAGTAACCTGTGTGTTACTTTTCACACCCACGCCGTCCGGACGCCTGCTGGGGGCAGACAAGTCTTCCAGACCCCGCTTGCGCTTAATGAAGGGACGCAGCGGTACTAAGGGCGCAAAACACGCGCCCTAAGGACCGGCGCCCTTCAATGGGTCTGGAAGACTTATCTGCCCCCACCAGGCTGAACACTGGCTGACGTGTGAAAAGTAACACCTGTGTTCGTATTCTCTTGAAAATTTTGAAAAATAAGGGTTGACATGTGAGAAAAACTCTGGTATTATAACAAAGCTGGTTGCGGAAGTGACTGCAAAACAGATCACATTTTGGAGAATGAAATCACATTTTAGAAAATGATTAGAAAAAATCAGAAAAAAGTTGTTGACATATTCGGAAAGATGTGATAGTATAAATAAGCTGTTACAAGACAGTAGAACATGAACCTTGATAATTAAACAGTGTTTTGAAAGTCTTCGAAAATTCTTTTGA